>JBBQNK010000061.1:0-28169 GCA_038329865.1 Tepidisphaerales bacterium
CTCCTCATGAAAACCTCCCATCAGATTAGCGGCCTGCGGCCGCCAACCTGATCGGGGTCCATGAGGTAAAGTCTTGGGTGCTACGTTTTTCAACCGACCGTCGGTTCCGCCGACCGCTCCACTTTTCAACCGGCGTTTACAAGCCTGCATCCGGATGCGATCAATCTCGCGAGCGGTGCCCGAACTCAGCACATTCTGTTCGGTGATGCTTCCGGCGGCTACCACCTCTGGCCCGGAGGGCCTGGAAAATCACCCTTCCCCGCAAACTGGTCGCCAGAGACGGCAATGTTTCATGTATCCGATGTGGCCACTGACCCGCTGGCGTGGCATAACTTGAGGGTGGGTGGGAACGGTAACTTGGTACTTGAGGGGATGCGGGACGGCGTGAACGTCCGCGTCGTTCTCGCGGGTCCGAACGGCTGGTACGGCACGCCGCCTGGTAACATCGTGACTGCCACCCCGACCAACGTGTTGAGGAATCCCAAATGAACCAGCAACCTATGGAAGTGCGGATTAAAGTACTCCTCAATGGCTTTCGGTCAGGCCTTTCCCCGGTGGCCGTCGTCGAAGTAGAAGAATACCTAAAGCACGACGAGTGGGGTCTAGCACTCGACACTTTAATCGCACTGCTGGTGAAGGCAGACACGGCCGTTACAGCGGCGCAGCATGCGGAAATACTCGACTTACACGACGCGATGGAACTCGATCCAGACCAAAGCCAATGGATCAGAGCACTTAAAATCAGTCCCTCGCTGGAGGTGTAAACTCGTCAACTTGTCGTGACTCGAAAATGCGCGGGAGTGAGCCGCACGAAGCCGGCACCCCGAGATCATATCTGTCCGACGCCACGGATGGCGTCTCGTCCTTCACGGCGGAGCCGTTATGTCTTCATGGATCGATCAGGAACTGGCGGGCTGCGCGTTCGCCGACGCGCGGCTGGGAAAGCGGTTCGGGATGTTGATGCAGCAGCTCTCCACAGGCATCGGCCGGACGATCCCGCTGGCGTGCGGCGACTGGGCGGCGACCAAGGCGGCGTACCGATTCCTCGACAACGACCGCGTGAATGAGGCTGACATCCTCGCCGGACACTTCGCGGCGACGCGCGAGCGGTTCAGCGCAATCTCCGGCCCGGTGCTGGTGCTGCACGACACGACCGAGTTCTCCTTCACTCGCGAGAACACCGAGGCGGTCGGCCTCACCCACAAGGTCGCCAAGGGCCACAAGGACGAGCGTGGCCGGCAGGCGATGCACACGGTCTGCGGCATCCTCATGCACTCCAGCCTTGTCGTCACCACCGCCGGCCTGCCGCTGGGACTCGCCGCCATCAAGCTCTGGACGCGCAAGAAGTTCAAGGGCACCAACGCGCTGCAGGGCAAGACCCTCGACGGCGGCAAGCACTCGGTCAACACCACGCGTATTCCGATCGAAGAGAAAGAGAGCATCCGCTGGCTGGAGAACGCCCGGCAAGCCACCACCACCCTCGGCGACGCTTCCCGCATCGTCCACGTGGGCGACCGCGAGAGCGACATCTACGAACTGTTCTGCGAATGTGAGGCCTTGGGCACTCAGTTCCTCTTCCGCACCTGCAACGATCGCCGCGTGGAGGACGACGGGCGAACGGTCTATGAAGTGATGGAGGAGCAGCGCGTCCAGAGCGTGCATCGCATCGAGGTGCGCGACAACAAGGGCGGGCCGTCGACGGCGGTGCTGGAGATCAAGTACCAGAAGATCCGGGTCTGCCCTCCGATCGGCAAGGAGAAACGGTACGGCAACTTGGAGTTGACGGTAATCCACGCGACCGAGCGCGGCACGCCGAAGGATCGCGAACGGATCGAGTGGAAACTGGTCACGAACCTGCTGGTCACCCGCAAGGCGGATGCGATCGAGAAACTGGAGTGGTACGCGCTGCGCTGGAAGATCGAGATGTTTCACAAGGTACTCAAGTCGGGCTGCAAAGCGGAGGATTCAAAATTGCGCACGGCCGAGAGGCTGGCGAACCTGATCGCGATGATGTGCATCCTGGCGTGGCGCGTGCTGTGGCTGACGATGGTGAACCGCACGTCACCTGAGTTGCCGGCGAAGTTGGTGTTCACGGAAGTCGAGATGACACTGCTGGAGCACCTCGTGCCGGCGAAGGATGGGGCAACGAAGAAGACCGTGGGCCGATTCCTGACGCTGCTGGCGAGACTGGGCGGCTACCTCAACCGCAAGCGAGACGCGCCACCGGGCAACACGGTGTTGTGGCGCGGTATGGCCAGGCTGACCGACATCCACCTCGGCTACTGTCTGGGCCGAGATGTGGGTAATTGAAAGTCGGCCATCTGGTTGACCATCGGATCCGCATCCGCCAACTGGGCGGCCAGCGCTTCGATGCAGTTCCGATCGCCGAGCAGCCCGAGCGCCAACGCCGCCACCTTGCGTGCATCGGTATGCTTGCCTTTGAGCAGGCAGACGATCTGCTTCTCCGTCCAGTTTGCTTTCAAAGTGTGACAGAGCCCCTTCAGGTCCTTGCTGCATAACAGAGGCTGAACGACTTGAACGAATTGGTCTGGGTCAATACGTGACAGAAATGCTCCTCTACGCTGCCCAAGTTTAGGAGGCCCATCTACAGGTGTCTACCACATCTAACGGCTGATCTAGCGGAAAACTTGAAGTGCCGAATGTTTGAAATCCCGCAAAATCCTCGGGAAAACGCGATTTCGGACTTGGGAGGGCATTATCGGGCAGTTGCCGGCGGGAACGATGCGATCAATAACGAGTCGGACCACGCTGGCCGCCGTCAATCCCACTCGGGCCGGCCTGGGTGGCTTCGGGGGAAAACGGCGCGGCATAGTACGACTGCCGAACCGCCGGCGAATCGGTGAGCTTCCGCGGGGTGTAGCCGGTCTCGAGCGTGCCGTTGTCACAGCCAGCCAGCAGGAGGAAGATCGAAATGGTCAGCAACTTCTTCATCAATCCAGTCTCACTCCGCGGAATCGCGACTGACGGTATCGCTGCTTGCCTCTTTGTGGCACGGGCGGCCCGCCCGTGTAGTGACTTTCGATTGAACACCATGGGCGAGCCGCCCATGCCACGTTCAACACAAAAATCCTACCGAATTTTCCCACCTGTGTCGATACGCCTCGCCCCTCTACAATCGGCCGTTGCATGACTGCCGCTTCACCTCCTCGAGAAATTGCCACCCTCCGCCGGCGGATACAGCAGCGGTACGAGACAGTCGAGCAGACTCTGCGGCTAGGCCCGCTCGATCTGCCGTTTACCCGTATCGCCGACCCCGACCGTGTGCTAGACCAAGTCGCCGCCGCTGCCGATCTGCGCGAGCGTCTCAGCGGCCAGCGCGAGTCGGATCCGCAGCACCTCCCCTACTGGGCCGAGCTGTGGGACAGCGCGATCGGCATGGCCACGTACCTCGCCGAACGCACGAACCTCGGCCCGCACGTCTCCGTCCTCGACTTAGGCTGCGGCATGGGCCTCACCGGCACCGTCGCCGCGTCGCAAGGCTGCCGCGTGATGTTCGCGGACATGGAAGCCGACTGCCTCCTCTTCGCCCGACTGAACACGGCCAAACTTTGTTACCCCGCCCTTCCCCCAAGCCGGCGAAAGCGTGGGAGTACGCTCGGGCACACCTCCTTTCATCTCCCCTCCATCCGCGCCCGCTGCCTCAACTGGCAGCGCGACAATCTCGGCGAGCGGTTTGATCTCATCCTCGGTGCCGATATCCTCTACGACCGCAAGCAGTGGGACTTCCTCGAACCGTTCTTCCGAGCCCACCTCGCCGACAATGGCCGAGTCCTCCTCGGCGAACCGGGCAGGCCGACCGGCGACGATTTTCCTTCGTGGATCACCCTCCGAGGTTGGCAACTCTCCTCGCGGGAAATCCCGGTCAGCACCCGTCCAAAGCCGATCCGGCTCTTCTCGCTGCAGAAAAGCGAGTGAACCACGGAGGCACTGAGGCACGGAGGCGCGCTCGAACTACTATGCCACTCGCTTGATTGAACTCACTCTTTTAGGGCTTGAATCCCGCAACCCATTCAGATCTGTCGAGCGCGCCTCCGTGCCTCTGTGCCTCCGTGGTCAACTTTCTTGCATTTCCCCCGCATTTCCTTACACTTCTCGACCCTCAACTCCAGTTGAGCCGCCAGTCATGCCTCAGAACCATGACTCGCGGAACCCGCGAATCAGTCGTCACCTTTCGTTGACGCCTCGCATGTCCTGAGCGGCTGACTCAGTCAGTCGGAAAGTGAAGATTCCCATGGGCCGTTACACGGGTCCGAAAGTTAAACTGTCGCGTCGCGTCGGCGCTCCGATCGCCGACATCCCCAAACACACCGCAAAAGAGCTCACGCTCCCCGGCCTGCACGGCTACCGCGGCCGCCGCTCCACCGAGTACGGCATCCGCCTCACCGAAAAGCAGAAACTCCGCTACCACTACGGCATGCTCGAGAAGCAATTCCGCAAGTTCCTGGACATGGCCAAGAAGTCCAAGGGCAACACCGCCAGCACCATGATGCAGCTGCTCGAGCTGCGATTGGACAACGTCGTCCGCCGCCTCGGCGCCGGCCGCACGATCTGGGCCACCCGCCAGATCGTCGCCCACGGGCACGTGATGGTGAACGGAATCAAGACCGACATCTCCAGCTACCTCGTGAAGCCCGGCGACACCATCACCTTCAAGGAAGGCATCGCCAAAGTCCTGCGAGACAACATGGAACAAAACGCCGGCCACAATGTTCCGAGCTGGCTGGAATGGAACCCGGCCCAACTCACGGGTTCGATCAAGCAGTTGCCGGTGCCGGAAGACGTTCCGTTCGAAGTGAACATGAACCTGATCATCGAATTTTATCGGTGATCGCGGGTTTCGTTTTTTCAGAGACATTCAAAAGGTCGGCGACATTTGTCGCCGACCTTTTTTGCGCGAACAACGCGTAAAGTTTTGAATCTTCACTTTTCACTTTTCAATTTGCAATTTGCATTTCGCAATTAAAAAATTTCCACTCCCGACCCGACCCCAATTCGCTAACCCCCGGCCCGGCCAACGCTTCGGCCGATCGTGACCCATTTCAGACAGTCCGAACCCCCTGAAAAGCGCCCCTAAAGCGCCCCCGAAGCGCCCCCATTGCGCCCCTCATTCGACCCCAAGACGACAGAATGACGACCCCAAATCAAACCATTTCGCATCAAAACCAACCCCCACATCTGACTCTTCCGACCGCCAAACGCCCGTCGCAAACGGACGCACCTATTCATTTTTCAAAGAGCTTCCGCGCCACGGTTCTTCGTGACGCGGGCCATCGAAGATGGCCGTTTTTCCCGCTCAGTCGCGCCATGCGTCCGAACAAACCGGCCATCTCCGATGGCCCGCGTCACAAACTCCCGTCACCCGCTCGCGCGAGCGACGACGCAACAATCTATACGTCGGCCGACCGAAAAAGTCGGCCAAATTCCGCACTTTTTCGGCCGAATCTTCACACTTTTACAATCCCCGGCCGGGCCGGGAGTTGGGCCGCGTCAGTCCGCCGAAATTCTGAAAATCCCGTCGGGATTTGCCATTCGCGCCGCAGATCGGAGAATAAAACGACATGCCCGCAGCACCTCGATTAGTCACGCGATTGATGGCCGTCGTCGGAGCCGTGCTGGTGTTCGGCATCGTATTTATGGTTTTTGATTTTTTCGCAATGCGCATGACCGAAGGCGCCCCGCCAAGATTTGTTTACGGCGCGATGGCCATCGCCGCCCTGATCGCGTTCATCGCAGCGGCTTCGTCGTACCGGGCTTCAATGCGTTAGTCGAACTTGCTTCATACGCTGCCGCCATTGCGGCCAAAAGTGGGGATATTTTGAACAACACGTCATTTCAAAAAATCGGTTACGAAACCACCATCGACAAAAAACGCTGGGCCGGACCGGTCATTGCGATGGCTGACCACATTTACTGCGTGTTGGGGATTGCCAATAGTCGCAGTGACATTCTGATGAGAGGCGTGGGAGGAGGGCTGGGCGGCATTATCGGAGGCGTTATTGCGGGTGCGATCATTCGGAACGGCAGCCAATCAACGCCAGCCATGGGCACCGTCTGCAATGTTCCGCAGTTCTTATGTGCCCCAAAAACCGGGCCATTACGAAGGTTCAAACCCGCTACCCCAGTGCTCATCATTCCGCGCGATGCGATTTACGAAATCGACAAGAAAAACTTGATCAACAACACCCTGCATATTCAACTCGGCATTCAGAAAATCATGATCACGCATAGCCTGTTCAGCCCTTCAAAGGTTAGAGAATTTCTAACGGCTTCGGGCTGGCCGCTGATTTGGAGGGGGCAACGTTACAACGGAGCAGGCGATTGCTCTTTGTGAACAATTACCGTCATGCCCTTGCCGCAGCCTGACAATCTCGCCAACCTGCTCTACGCGATCGAGTTCCTCCTCCATCAGATCGCAGCTGATCCGGCAAATCTTTCGCTGCACCATGAACTGCGCGAAACCGCCCTGCGTTACAAAAGCATAGGCGGCCTTGACGCCGGGCTGATGCAGAAAGCCAAACCGTTGCCGGCCGACGCGAAGGAGCGGATGATTCATGTCGAGCGGCTATGGTCACTCGACCCCGGCAACCTCAATCGCGTGCAACAACTGTTGGCGGCGGTGGCGGTTGTTCAACGCGATATGCGGGACAGTGATTTTGCCTTGGTCAGGCAGTGGCTTTATAAAATCCTGCAGGCCGGTGACTAGGGAATATACCCGGCGAGAAGGTTTTATCTGGGGGTTGAATTCCGCACATGCCGGTCTTCGTTTACCTGATATTCCTGCACGTGTTCGCCGCGATCGCCGGGCTGCATAGCGTGGCGGGCGACGCGAACCTGGTCGGCTACTTGCTGCAGCTGACGTTCGCGATTCTCGTCGTGCTCACGTGCGCGAAAGACGCCAGCGCTCGCGGCCGGCCGATCGTCAGCATCGTGCAACTGCTAATGCTCCTCTTCTGGCCGATCGCCGGGCCGGTTTACCTGGTGTACAGCCGCGGATGGCGGGGAATTCTCTGGTGTCTTCTGTGGATGCTCACGCTGTTCGCCAGCTTTTTCTTGCCGGCCGCGTGCGAGGTGATGCTGCTATGGTCGCGATGAATCGGGGAATTGGAATTCGCTTTGAGAATTAGGGCCGTGTGTAAATAATGTAGCCTCGGTTTGATGCTGCAGCTTGCTACGATCATATCGGGGCGGTCTGGCATGATTTCACATTTATCCCAACTCGGCTCGATGCTTTTCGCCGCCCTGCTTGGACGATTCTATTTTCGATCGCGGATTCAGATTCTGCTCGTCGCGTTTCTCGGAGCATGTGGCGCGATGTTCGCCAATGTACTGGTCGATGGTCAAGGCACGTTCATGTTTCGGATCTTCACGCCCGCCATCTATTTCGCCGCGGTGGCCGGGCGGTATGATTTGGGATGATCGTGCGGCGAACAGATTGCCCGACCTATTTCGCGAGAATTCACCATGCCCCCCAGCGGCTACCAGAAATTTCAAGAGGAGTACGAAGCGGAGTCGGACCGTGCGTTTGCCGCGCTCTCGGCTGTGCCGATTCAAACGCTGCTTGATCGGGTTCGCGAGGCGGATTTCGGAAAAAGCTACTCGCTTTGGCACGTCATCGGGGCCAAGGCGACGCTGCCGCAGGCGGGGTGGATTTTGTTCGACGTGCTGAATTCGCCGGCCGACTATCTCAACCGATACCACTGCGCCGCCGCGCTGATCAAAATCAGCGGCCCTTTGCTGGCGGAGTTTACGCCGGTGACGCTCACCGTGGAAAAGCTCCACCCGATGCGCGAGAACCTCGCGAAAGTGCAGGCCAAGCTGCTGGCCACCATCGGGCCGCGGGCTGAGTCGCGTAAAGAATGAACGCGGAGACGCGGAGAAGCAGAGAAATCTCGAAGAAAACCAATTATTTCGGCAGGGATGAGGTTTGACTTTTTGTGGCACGGGCGGCTCGCCCGTGTTTTGCTTTTTTTTGAAGAAGATCATGGGCGAGCCGCCCATGCCACTGCAAATTGAACACGAACATTTTTTCCTGCGAGTTCTCTGCTCTTCCTCTGCGTCTCCGCGCCTGGGCGTTCATTTCTCTGCAGTCATGCCCTTGAAGTCGAAAAAGAAAATGAACGCGGAGACGTAGAGTTTGGGAGTAAGCGTCGAAGCGAGCTAACGAAGAATTCCACTCACACATTCGCCGACGGCGGGATCTTCACGTGCGGGTCGAAGTAGTGATCGATCGCCAGAAACAGTGACTTACTGTGTCGCGCGATGGCCAGGCTTAGAAACGGCATCGGCGTGATGATGATCGCGCAGATTTTCCACATCGGCAGCGGCCAATGAGCATCAATCCAAAGCGCCGTGGCCAAACCGAGGCCGCCGACGATGGTGTAGTTGATCACCCACGTGGCGATGAGCCAGTAGCCGTTTTCGCGGGTGTACGCGTAGCCGCAGCGCGGGCAGCCGTCGAGGGTCATGATCAGGTCGTCGATGCTGCGGGTTTTCTTCAGCGGCACGAATAATGGCGAGACGCCGCATTCCGGGCAGCGCAGTCGCATTGCCCGGTAGAAGTAGAGTTTGGCTCGTTGGAAGTCGGTCATGTGCGGTAATGGTAGGAGTGAGATCGCGGCGTGTCACGGCCGTACATCAATACAGATTGAACGCAGAGACGCGGAGATTCGGAGAAGAAGCAGGAAGGAAATTCCCTGTGTTTTCTCCCTCTCTCCGCGTCTCCGCGTTCATTTATCTTGATCCTCACAACCCCAGCCGTTCGAACTGTTCCGCCGGGGCGTCGCAGGCTTTCAGGTGAGTCGTCATGCGTTCGATAAAGTGTCGTTCCATCGCCGGGTCGTTCACTACGCCATTCTGTTCCGGGTCGGCCTGCACGTCGTACAATAAGTGCCGGCCGACGAAAGATTGCTCGCCCGGGCGCGATCGAGTCACGTTGCCCTTCACCGGGATTTTGTAGAGCGGCAGGTTGTAGGTGTGGCCGAAGTACCGGCCCATTTCCACGCGATCGTTCACGGCCCGCGGAAACCACTGATTGAGCCCGCCGACGGGCATGGCTGTGTACGCGTGCAGCGGGCCGAGGTCTTCGCGGACGGGCATTCGCATGTAGACGTGCCGGCCGTCGGTGATGTTCGTTGCCATGCCGAAGTAGCCGAAGATTCCGTCTTGTCGCACGGGCGTTTCGTGCTCGATCATCGGCCGGAGCGATCTGCCGTGCAGATTCGGCGGCAGATTCTTCACGCCGAGGTAATCGAGAAATGTCGGCATTAAATCGATCGTCTGCGACATGCCGCCCACGCGTGCGCCGGCCCTTGAGCCGCCGGGGAGTTTCATCACCAGCGGGATGCGCGTGATCGGGTTGTAGAGGGGCATGTAATTTTTCAGCCACGCGTCGTGCTCGCCGAGCATGCTGCCGTGATCGGTCGTGAAGACGATCAGCGTTTCGTCGAACGCGCCGATTTCTTCGAGCTTGGCCAGCACCTTGCCGGCCCAGTGGTCGGTCATCGTCAGTAGCGCGGCGTAGCACTTGCGAAGGTGCTGCACGTCTTTGTCTTCCAATTTCGCGTAATCGTAGTTGGGCCAATCGAGCGCGGTGCGCGTTGTATCAGCGCCGTACATCTCCAGGTATTTCTTCGTCGTGTAGAACGGCTCGTGCGGATCGAACAACTCCACCTGCAGAAACCAATCGCCCTTGGCGTGGCGGTTGGTTTCCAGCCACTGCACGGCCGCGGCGCAGGTGCGCGGGCCGGAGAAATCTTCCTCGCGCTGTTGCAGGGCGCGGTTGGCGAAGTTCTGCGAGAGCCTTGGCTCGTTACGCAGTCGGTTCCATCCTTCTGGGAGAACCGGTGCATCCACTTGCGACGACCACGGGTCGTGCTCCTGCCCGCGGAAAAACTCCCACGTGTTGAAGGCCGTGTGATAATTCTCGCCGCCGAGCTCGAAGTAGTGATCGTGATCGGTCAGCAGGTGGGAGAAGACTTTTTTCTGCTCGCGCAGCCACTTGGGGAGCGTGTCGTCATACGGCTCGATCGGCCCCCAATTCCGGAACATGAAGTTGTGCCGCCCGGTCATAAACTCCCGCCGCGCCGGCATGCACGGCAGGCTGCCGACCCAGTGGTTGTCGAACGTCACACCCTTGGCGGCCAGCTTGGCAAGGTTGGGGGTGCGGACCCAGTCGTTGCCGTAGGCTTGCAGATAATCGCGGCGGACGGTGTCGAGAACGAGGAAGAGAACTTTCATCGGCGAACCCTCTGCGAATGTAGATTGCGACGAAGACGTCGCGCCGGCCCAATCAACAATTTCTGGAGACCAACCTCTTGTCATCCTGAGGTACTCTGAAGGATCTAGCATCCACGGCGAGTCGGCTAGATCCTTCGGAGTACCTCAGGATGACGGGAGTCTAATGGCGGTCCGCGAGATTTGTTAGCAATTCAACTGGAAAATGCGCGGAAAAATTGAACGCGGAGACGCGGAGACACAGAGAAGAGCAGAAGAGTTTTTTGCTCGTCTGCTCTTCTCTGTGTCTCCGCGTCTCCGCGTTCATCTATTTCTTCTCGAGCGAAGCCCGCAGCACTTCCGCCAACCGCGCACCGGCCTCGGCGACCCGGACTCTTGCCAGCTCGTGCGCGGTCTGCAAATACATCGGCGGGAGCATGGGCACATCAACGGCGTCGAGTTTCTTCGCCTGGAAATCTTTCATCGATCCCGTCGCGAGCCGGCCTTTGGCGTAGACGAAGGCGACCGCCTGCTCCCGACTCTCGGCGGCCCACGCGTCGACCGTTTTATGCTCGGCGAAGCCCGGCTGCTTTGTCACGTCGCAGCGCGGGTCGAGCAGGATGTCGCGTGCGAGGAAATCGATCACGCGGTAATCGTTGTTCGTGCCGAGCAGTTCGTCCCACACCGAATGCAGATTGAAAACGCCGGAGGGCGTGTTGACCGCCAGCGCGTTGCCGCCTTGGTCGCCGTTGGGATATTTCTCGGTGAAGGCCGCGCCGGAATGCAGCGGCTGGTGGATATCGCCGACGAGGTGCTCCACCCAGCAGAGCGCGACCGCGCGATCGGCAGCGTCGGCGTCGGCGGTGGCGAGGGTGGTGCGATTTTTTTCCAGCGCTTCGGGGAGGAAAAGGTCCTTGGCCGGCGTGCCGTCGCTGGGCCGGGTGGTGGAGGTCGGCAGCGGGATCGCGTCGTCCGCGTAGTGCCACGAGCCGTGGTGGTAGCGGGTGATTGAGGCGTCCTTAAACTGCCGATCGCCCGGCCGGGAGGGGCGGACAAGGTCCGGCCAGGTGGCGGCCTTGAGAAAAGCGTACTCATCCTCATTCGCCCCCGCCGGCATGCCTTCGATCAGCATCTGCTTATAGAGTGGATGCTGCTTGAGGACGGCCGACACCTGCGTCCGCGTCTCCGGCGTCATGATCTGCCAGGCGATCTCGGCCACCGTCATGTGGCCCACGTCGTTCCACGCGAAGGTGGCCTGCGGGAGGCCGAAAATCGACAGTAACGCCAGTGAAATCAATATTTTACGCATATAGAGCACCATTTATTCGAGCCAATCGCGGCTTTGCGAGATCGGAAGCCTCCCCCACTCGCCAGCCGCAAGCGGCGCAATCATCCACTCTACCCAGATTTAATACATCCTCAACTTATAGGACTCACGTATGTCTCTCGGATTAAGTTGCAAACTCCACCGTCCGATGTATAAATGGATAAGATGGGTAGTTGAGTTAAAGGAATCCTATGAAGACAGTATTTACCACCGGCGAGGCTGCTGACGTCTGCAAGGTCTCTCAGCAGACGATCATCCGCTGCTTCGACAGCGGCCGACTAAAGGGCTTTCGCGTGCCGGGAAGCCGGTTTCGGCGTATCCCGCGTGAGGCGCTCATCGCTTTCATGAAGGATAACGGCATTCCGCCGGACGCATTGGCTTCGGGCAAGCAGAAGATCCTGGTGGTGGATGACGATCCGGAAATCGTGGAATTGTTCGTCGACGTGCTCAGCCGCGACGGCCGATTCGAGGTCAAAACCGCCAACACCGGCTACGACGCCGGCGTGATGACGCAGGACTTCATGCCCGACCTGATCATCCTGGACTACATGCTCCCGGACATCAACGGCAATGTCGTCTGCCAAACGATCCGCAAAAATCCGAACTTCGAGCACATCAAGATCATCATCGTCTCCGGCGTGGTCAACCAGGACGAGATCAACGACCTGCTCAAGAGCGGCGCCGACGAATTCGTGAAGAAGCCGTTCAATATCGAGAAACTGATCGAACGGATTGGCGAGCTGCTGTCTGTGTGAATAAGTCGGCAGCGGGCAGCGGGCAGATGGCAGTGAAGAAGGTGGGAGTCAATGGCGATTCGAAACTATCGCGATCTGATTGCTTGGCAGAAGGCCATGGATTTGGTCGAGGGAGTTTATCGAATCAGCAAGCGATTTCCCGCCAGTGAGCGATTCGGACTACTGTCACAAATTCGCCGCGCAGCCGTCTCTATCCCAAGCAACATTGCCGAAGGTCAAGGCCGCGGCGCAACGCGCGAGTTTGGCCAATTCTTGAAGATCGCCTATGGTTCTCTGCGCGAAGTCGAGACGCAATTGATGATCAGCCAACGGCTCGGCTATGCAGAAGAAAGCGACGTCAACAAACTACTAGACGTCTCTGCCGAAGTAGGCAGACTGATCAACGGCCTAATGAAATCGCTGACATAACAGGCATTTACTGCCCGCTGCCAGCTGCCCGCTGCCGACTTATTATGTCCTCCGCCCCCGACCAACTTCGCGAAAAGCGCGTCGAGCTGATTCTCCAGCAATTGGAAGAATTGCCGACGCTGCCGGCTGTGGTCGTTCGTGTGCTTGAAGCAACCTCCAAGGAAAATTCATCCGCTAAGGAAGTCGGGGAGATTATTTCTTCCGATCCGGCCCTTTCCGCGCGACTTTTGCAGTTGGTCCATCGTGCGGACTTCGGCGTGCGCGGGGAAGTGACTTCCGTTGATCGGGCCGTCCTGCTGTTGGGGTTTGAGGCGGTTCGATCGGCCGTGCTGGCGATCAGCGTGTTTCAGACGATGGGCGGGGAAGCCAAGGCCGGCGAAGGGAATTTTTCCCGCGAAGAATTCTGGAAGCACAGCATCGCCGTCGCGTGCTGCGCGGAGTTGCTGGCGGAGACGCTCGTTGAAATCTGGGGGAAGGACTGCCGGGTCGAGCCCGGCGTCGCCTTCACGGCGGGGCTGCTGCACGATCTGGGCAAAGTCGCGCTCGATGCGGCCTTGCCGAAGAGTTTTTCGCGCGTCGTCGAAGCGACCGACCTGCTCCGCGGGAATATCGCGGACGTGGAACGCACCGTCATCGGGCTTGATCATCTCGTCGTCGGCAAGCGATTGGCCGAGCGATGGCAGTTGCCGACGGAGCTACGCGACTGCATCTGGCTGCACGGCCAACTGCCAGCTGCCCTGCCGAACACCGTAAAAAACGCGCGGCTGGTGAATCTGATCACGCTGGCCGACGTGCTCGTGCGCGAGCAGCATCTCGGCTACAGCGGCAACTACGCTTTCACGACGCCCAAGCCCGCGCTGCTCGACGCGATCGGCCTGAGCGCCGAACACGTCGCCGCGGTGTTGGCGAAGCTTGTCGAGGAAATCGAGCCCCGCGCCGCCGCCCTCGGCCTCGGGCAGACCAGCAGCAGCGAGCTGTATCAGCAGGCGCTATCGCAGGCGAACAAAGAACTCGGCCGAGTGAGCGGCCAACTCGCCAGCAAGAATCGCCGGCTCGCCATCCGCGCGAAATTCTTCGACGCACTCAGCGGCTTTCAGGCCGAGCTTCGGCCCGATGCTCCGGCGCAAACCGTCCTACAGGCCATCGGCCAAACCGCGATCAGCGTGCTCGATGTCACCGTCGCCGGCGCGTTCTCACTCTCGCCGGGGATGAACTTCGCCGAGACGCTGCTCTTCGATCAAACCGGCACGGTGTTCGACACCACGCTGATCGACTGCATGACGCGCCCGCCCGTCCCGCCCGGCGGCAACGGCCCGGTGCTCGCGGCCGGCGAGGAGATCGACTGGCTCATCTCCGCCGTCTCGCCGCGGTTGCCGTTCGATCAGCGGTACTGGATCTGCCTCGAATCCGACGGCCAATGCATCGGCGGCGTTTTCTGGGGCGCGCCGGCGGGCGAATCCACGCGGCTCAGCACGCAGACGCAGGAAATCACCGCGATCAGCGGCGGCTGGGGGCTCGCGCTGCGCATGGCGCAGATTCGCGAAGAGGCCCGCACGCTGGCCGAGCAACTCGCGGAGACCAATCGCAAGCTGCACAGCGCCCAGGACGAAATCCACAAGAGCAAGATGATGATCAGCGTCGGCGAGATGGCGGCCGGCGCCGCACACGAGATGAACAATCCGCTGGCCGTGATTAGCGGACGCTCGCAGCTTCTGGCGAGCCAGCTCACCGATCCCAAGCACAAGCACGCCGCGTCGCTCATCGCAGACCAGGCGGGACGATTGAGCGACATCATCACCGAGCTCATGGAGTTTGCGCAGCCCGTGCCCGCGCGGCCGGCGGAAATCGACCTTGCCGAATTGGTGGATCGTGCCGTTCATGAGGCCAAGCAGCACTCCGAAATAGCCGATAGAAAAATGGAGATCACCATGGGCGACGTTCCGCCGGTGGTGGTTGATGCAGAGCAGGTGGGAATGGCGCTGGCGGCGATCATCGAGAACGCCATCCACGCCACGGACGTGAAGACGGGACAGATTTCCGTCCACGCCGCGTACGACCAGTACAGCCAGCGGGTTGTGCTGACGATCGCCGACAACGGCTGCGGCATGGACGAGCGAACGCTGAAGCACGCGTTCGACCCGTTCTTCAGCAGCCGACCCGCCGGCCGACGCCGAGGCATGGGTCTGGCCAAGGCGATGCGCTGGATGGAATCCAGCGGCGGTTCGATCCGGCTGGAGAGCCGCCCGAACCAGGGAACGAGAAGCATCATCCTGCTACCGGCCGCGGCGATCGAAATGCCGCAGCGGGCGAGCGAGAGTAAGACAGCGACGTGAAGAGAGGACTTAGGACTAAGGACTTAGGACTTAGTTCGGACCACTTAGTCCTAAGTCCTAAGTCCTAAGCACTGAGGTTTGAATGGCCCCCGTCGTAAAAGGTTCGAAATCGAAACAGACCCAGCTCCCCCGCGTGCTGGTTGTTGATGACGAGCCGCAATTGCTCGAGGTGATTCGCGACGTGGCCGGCGATGGAATCAACTGCCGGATCATCACGGCGGCGACGATTGAAGACGCCAAGAAATCGCTGCTGGTTCAGAACGTCGATCTGCTGATCGTCGACATTCACCTCCCCGACGGCGATGGAACTTCGCTGATCGACATCCACAAAAAGCACAACCCGACCGGCTCGGCCATCATCATGACCGGCGCGCCGAGCGTGGACCGCGCCATCACCGCCATCCGCAGAGGGGCGATTGATTTTCTGCCCAAGCCGTTCAACAGCGAAGTGCTGCTCGACCGCATGCGCAAGGCGCTCGGGCGCAATACGATTATCGAAAAGCAGACGCAGCGGATCGAACGCCTGCGCGACGCAGTCCGCCGGCTGAACAAGGCGCGACGGACGGTCACCAGGAAGGTCGATCTGCTCTGCAACGATCTGATCGGCGCGTACGGCGATCTTTCCAAGCAGTTCGATCTCGTCCGCGTGCAGGAATCGTTCCGAAACAGCCTGAAAGACGCGGCCGACCTCGAGCAGATGCTCTGCCACGCGATGGATTGGCTGCTGCGGCAGGTGGGCTACAGCAACGTGGCCGTCTGGCTCGCGACGGATACCGGCGAGATGCAACTCGGCGCGTACATGAAATACACGATCGCCGGCGAGCCGAATATCGTTGAAGCCGTGCTGCGAACCGTCGTCCCGCCGACGATGGACGCGGGCCTGCTCCGCATCAGCTCCGACGATCTCACGGACGAACTCTCCGACCAGGAGCAGGAAGACCTGGCCGGCCAGCAGTTCGTGGGGTTGAACGCAACATACTTGGGCGAATCGCTCGCGACGATTGTGTTCTTTCGCGACGAGACTTCGCCGTTCACCGACGACGACGCCGCAATGCTCAAAGCGATCGGCCCGATCTTCGCAGTCGCGCTCGCAACGATCGTGCGCGGCGAAGACGAGAACGAAAGCGAATCGCGCGATGACAACGAAGACGACCGCGGCCAAGCCGACTGGTGGAAGCGAGGCGAGTCGTCGCCGTACTAATCAGTGCTGAGTCCTGAGTGCTGAGTGCTGAGTGAAATGCAAGAAAAATCTGCGGTCTTTCTTGTCTTTTAACTCAGCAGTCAGAACTCAGCACTCAGCACTTTCTCAGCAATTCCCCGATCATTTTCTATTTGTCGCCGCACCATATCGCCGATAAGATGTTCGATGTACGGATGTTCTGTGGTGTTCGTGATTAGGGAGCACATATTTGGCTGAACCTATAATCGACCCTTGGGGATGATCTTCGTTCCAACGCATGCCCGCGGCTCGGCGGTTGTTTTAGCCGGGACGACGGGAAGTGAAAGAACGAAAAACTTCGGGAGTACGCTCCTGATCGTTCATCACCCACCTACTTGAAGGGTTCGGCTCAACCGCTCTCACACGGCAACCCTGGATCCATTCGTATTAAGAGACGCCCGAACGGTTTATTCCGATCGGGCGTCTTTTTTTGTTCTTTGAAGAAGGGATGAACACAGAGACACAGAGGCGCAGAGAAATCGCAGAGAAGGAAATTATTTTTCTGCGCTTTCTCTGTGCCTCTGTGTCTCTGTGTTCATTTTTCTGGAATTGATTTCAAGAATTTTTCGACCAGCAGTTGCTTCACGCGATCCATCGGCGGTGCCGCGTCCCCCATCATCTGCCTCAGCGAAGTCACCGGCCTGGACAATCCGCACGGCACGATCAGGCCGAAATAATTCAGATCCGTCGAAACATTCAGCGCCAGTCCGTGCATCGAAATGCCGCGCTTGATGCGAACCCCGATCGCGCATACTTTCGCCGGCTGCCCGCCCTGCTCGCTCCAGACACCAACGGCCGACTTATCCGCACACGCCGCCACGCCCAACTCGGCCAGCACATCGATGATCACTTTCTCCAGCAAATGCACGTACGACCCGACCGACAACCCGTGATCGGCAAGCCGAATAATCGGATACGCCACCAACTGCCCCGGCCCATGAAACGTGACGTCCCCGCCGCGATCCGACTGCACCAACTCCACTCCGCGGTCGGCCAGGTAAGCCTCCGAAGCGACCAAGTGAGGCTCCTGCCCCGGCCGGCGACCGAGCGTGATCACGGGCGGGTGCTCGACGAGAAGGATTTGCTCCTCGCCACCGGCGAGAACGTCGGCGTGGACTTGCTCCTGGATGGCCCAAGCTTCGCGATATGCCGCGTTTTCAAGATCGCGAGTCTTCATGCTTCATTCACAAAAGTGATGACGACTAAAGTTAGGCCTAAAAGATTAAGGATGATCGCCGCATAGCCGGACACGCCGCTTCGATTCTTAATGACTGCGAAGATGCCACATGCAAATCCGAATAGGTATGGGATCGGAATTATACATTTGGTCAATGCGTTCCAGTGAAACATCATCGACCAATTCTCAAATGCGAACGCGAGCACGCACATCATGCAGCCGATGATGCCCAAGCCGCTTTTAGGACTTCCGGATCGCGGCGATTCATATTCGAGCGGTTCGGCCATATTACATCTTCAGTGGAACACACGGAACGCGATTGCGTGCCCTCCTTAAATCTGCCTCGTGACAATCAGCAGCGTCACGAACAAGCCGGCTGCGGTCAATGCGAGAAATGGAAGCGCACAGCCGCCGGGCAGGCGATCAGTTCGACAGCCCAAGTAGGTCGGCAAGGCCGACGTTAGGAAAAGGCCGATCACCAGAAGATCGGCTCGGCCTTCACTGAGTTGCATGAACCGGTCTTCCATCGCGATTGTTCTTGGGTCGATTGGATAAACTCTCACGCTGAAATAAATCAGCATCGCCGTCACGGCAAGCGAGAAAAAGCGCATCGCGGAGAATCGCCATGGCCGCTTGGGTTTCGGAGTTTCATATTGAAGTATCTCTGCCATATCACACCGGCGCCAACAAGTAGTCCCGTATCTCCGGCTGTGCCGGACAGAAGTGTCCGGCTCAGCCGGACCTACGAAACCACCAGAAAAACTGTTGTCATCAATAAAACGAAAGCGCCGACAATGTTTAGCGTCAATCCAATATTTGCGACCACATGCAAGACGCCTTTGTTCTGCAATCCGCGATAGCCGAACAAGAGACCACCGACTATCGAGATCCATGCTCCGCTCAACGCGAGTATTTCACCTTGCGTTACTGACTGAATGCGAACTCGATTGGGGGAAGGAGAGTCAAGTCTACACACGCCTGCAATTATGACCGCTCCACCGAACAGCAGAATCGACGCGAGTACAGATCTTAAGCGAGTAGGCTCGGTCGGCGCAAGCGATTGGTATTCCAACTTCTTGGCCATATCACACCGGCGCCAAAACCTGCGCACTCCTCGCCGGCACGTACACCTGCACACTCTGCTGGCGGCCGGCCGTCGGGACGGATTGCATCGGGTACGTGATCTGCGGCGCGGTCAGGCCCGGGCCCGCAAATTGCTTGTCATCCGTGTTCAGGATCACCTTGTAGCTCTTGGCGTCGGGTACGGGGATTCGCCAGTCGCTGTAGCTGTTGTGGCCGTGCAGGTTCAAGACGAAGACTAGCGGGCCGCGGCGGTAGATGAGCTGTTTGTGTTCTTCGTGCAGGTAGAGTTGCTCGATCAGCGGATCCGTCAGCACGTGGTACTTCACGTCGATCTGCTGCATGGCGGCGTCGAAGGCGTTTAATCCGGCATATCGCAGCAGCGGATCGTCTGCCAGGTGCCACTGTCTGCGGCAGTAGTGGTAGCTGTAGCCGTTGCCTTCTCTCGGAAAATCGATCCACTCGGGATGGCCGAACTCGTTGCCCATGAAATTTAAATACGCATCGCCGGCCAGGCTGAACGTGAGCAGGCGGATGATCTTGTGCAGCGCGATTCCGCGATCGACCACCACCGACTGGTGCGTCAGCGCCATGTTCGTGTAGATCTCGGCCTCGATCATGCGCATCGCCAGGGTCTTATCGCCCACCAGCGCCTGATCGTGCGACTCGGCATAGCCGACGTGCTTTTCGTGATACCGGCGGTTGAGCAGCGTGTAGACGATGTTGCCCAAATCCCACTGCTCGTCGGTCTTCTCCTTCAGCAGCTTGATCCAGTAATCGGGAACGCCCATGGCCAGGCGATAATCGAAGTCGATTCCGCCCTCTTCAACAGGCCGGGCGATGCCGGGCATGCCGCTGACGTCTTCCGCCACCGTGATCGCATTTTCATTCACCAAGTGCGCTACGCGATTGGCCAATTGCAGATACACCACCGCGTCGCGGTCGACGTTGGCGTTGAAGTAATCGTCGTAGCCGCTGAACGCTTTGCCGAGGCCGTGGTCGAGGTAGAGCATGCTCGTCACGCCGTCGAAGCGGAAACCGTCGAAGCGAAAATCCTCCAGCCAGTACCGCACGTTGCTGAGCAGGAACCGCTGGACTTCGTACTTGCTGTAATCGAAAAGCAGCGAATCCCACGCCACGTGCATGCCGCGTGCGCCGGCGTGGAAGTATTGGTGATCGGTGCCGTCGAAAAGATTCAACCCTTCGTGGGTGTTCTTCACCGAGTGGCTGTGGACGAGATCAAGCAGCACTTTAATGCCCAGCCCGTGGGCGGTGTCGATCAGGCTCTTAAGTTCCTCCGGCGTGCCGAACCGGCTGCTCACCGCGTAAAAATTACTGACGTGGTAACCGAAGCTGCCGTAGTACGGGTGCTCCTGGATCGCCATCAGCTGGATCGCGTTGTAGCCGAGCTTTTTAATCCTCGGCAGCGTCCATTTTTCGAATTCCGCGAAGGATCCGACTTTTCCTTCTTCCTGCGCCATGCCAACATGCGCTTCGTAGATGCGCAAGCCTTCTTTCCCATCGCGGGGCGATAGGCTTTTGTGTTTCCACTGGTACGGCTGTTCAGGGTTCCAATATTGTCCGACGAATTGCGAATGCCCTTCCTGCAGCACTCGCTGGATGTACGCGGGGATTCGGTCGAGCGTTGTGCCGTTGTCGTGAACGACGTGGACTTTCAGCTTGCTGCCGTGGACCATTTTGCCGGCGAATTTGTCATCGGGGAGGAAGAGCGACCACACGCCGAACTCGTCGCGGACGAGCGGGTTGCCGTAGCGGTCCCAGTTGTTGAAATCGCCGATGAGGCGGAGTTGCAGCGCGCCCGGGGCCCACTCGCGGTACCACACGCCGGGCTTGCCGAAAAGCTCGCCGCGGTTGAAGCCGAAGTAGCGGTGCCCCTGGCTGATGTTGCCGAGCAGCCCGCCGGTGGCGTTGAATCGGGCGGCGACGGATTCGTAGAAGTTGTGGCGATCGCGCAGCGGCTGCGCGTATTTTTCGAGCCACGGGTCGTGATCGATCAGGGCCGTGCCGTCGGTGCGAGCTTGGGTCATGGTTCATCCGCCGTTAAAGTTCGTCGCCGGCAGATTGTAGCCTACGAGAGCGGGTTACGCCTCGATTTTGAAACCGATCTTCACCGTCACCTGCCACTCGTTGACCTTGCCGTCCTTGATCGTCCCGCGGGTTTCAGTCACTTCGAACCACGACATGTTGCGAACCGTCTGGGCCGCGATCCCGACAGCGGTTTGGACGGCGTCTTCGATCGAGCTGGTGGAAGTGCCGGTTAATTCGAGCATTTTAAAAACGTGGCCTGGCATAATGAATCTCCGTGGTAAGGAAGTGATCGATCGTCGTTTCCGCTGCGAAGAATTATAACGCGTGAGGATCAAGAAAGCGTCGAATCAGACATTTTAAGTCGGCATTTTCTGAATGCATTCCCGCACAGGTCGTCATGAACGATTTATGTTGTTGACGAAAAATTCGAGTTTTCCGGTCACGGAGAAGCGTTTTGAAACTCCTCGGAAAAGAAAAACGCGAAGGCGCAAGCGGTTCGCTGGCGCCTTCGCGAGTTTCATGCAGCATTAATCAACGGTGACGATTAATTCGTCAGCCGCGCTCCCGCCCAGTCGGCGTGGTCGAACTGCGTGTCGTCGCCGCCGTCGGTGACGATCAGCTT
Source organism: Tepidisphaerales bacterium (assembly GCA_038329865.1). Lineage (GTDB taxonomy): Bacteria > Planctomycetota > Phycisphaerae > Tepidisphaerales > Tepidisphaeraceae > JANMES01. The sequence continues at coordinate 21,204 of JBBQNK010000061.1, forward strand.
CAGCTGGTTCTTGCCGATCACCGAGAGGTTGATCGACTGGATCGCCGAGAGCGACGTGACCAGCCCGCTGTCGTACGCGAGCGTGCCGTCGAGCCAGACCTGGAAGTTCACCGAGCCGTTGGTCTGCTCGTCATCCAAGCCGACATCGGTGAGGAAATTCTTGTACTGCCCGTTGAGGTTGAAGGTGACCTCGCTGTACGCGTGCACGCCGAGGCCCTTGGCGTAGTTGACTCCCTTGAGCTTGATCGGCCCGCCGTCGGCCGAGCCCAGTTCGCCGTTGGAGCGGTCGCGCTCGACTTCGCCCCAGGCGTTGATCGGCGTGGTGGCGTACGCCAGATCGCTCACGTACGTGGTAACCACCGCCGCGCCGCTGGTGGTGGCCGACGCGGAGTTGGAATAGCCCGACGTGGTGGAGGCGTTGTACGCCCGCACGCGGTAGCTGTAGTTGGTGGCCGCGAGCAGGCCGGTGTCGGTGAAGGTCTTCACGTTCGCACCGACGGTGCCGATTTCAGCGTACGCGCCGGTGCCGGTGGCACGCTCGATGTAGAAGCCGGATTCATTGCTGGAATTGTCGGCCCAGTTCAGCAGGATCGAAGACGCCGACTGCGCCGCCGCTGTCAGACCGCTCGGCGCGGTGATGGTGACGGGCGTGGCGTTGAGCGGCGCCAGCGCCGAGCCAGGGATCACTTCGCTGGCGGTGGCGGTCGATTCGCCCGGCTTGGACCACCCGACGGCCAGGTTCGATCCGCCGCCGCCCTGCTTGTGCAACACTTCAAAGTAGTACGACTGACCGGCCACGAGCGAAATCGCCACGGATTTCTGCGACGGCTTGCTCGTCCACGCGCGGGCGGCGGTGTAGCTGCTGACGGATGCGAGCAGCACTTTGCCGGCCGGGTCGGTGCTCGGCGAGAGCCAGAGTTGGCTCGCGTCGTCGCTGGCGATCCAGAAGATGTAATTGCCGGTCGTCGGCGCGACGATGTACCCGCGGATTCGGTCGGCCCAGTTACTGCCGGACGTGGCGGGAATTTCCAGCGAGGTGAGGATCGACGTGGACGTCGGCGTGGTGTTCACCGGCACTTTGTCGATCGTGTTACCGCTCACGCCCGACCAGAATTCGCGAACCACCGTGCCGGTGCCCGCGGCGGCCGACGTAGTGGCGTTGGCTTCGTTGCTCAATCCCGAATCCGAACCGCCCGTGACGTAGGCGACCACCTGGTAGAAGTACTGCGTGCCGGCGGACAGGCCGGTGTCGCTGTAGGTCTTGGTGTTCGCCGTGGCGATGGTGGCGACGGTCGCGTAAGTGCCGGCCGCGCCGGTTTTACGCAGGACCTTGTAGCCGGTTTCGTTGGTGGCGTTGTCGTTCCACGCGAGATTGATCTGCGCGGACGACACGGCGGTGGCAGTGAGCGAAGTCGGCGCCGCAGGCGTCGGCGGAGTGGAGGCCGGCGTGGTGGCGCTAACTTCATTGCTCGCGAGCGAATCAGAGCCGCCGGTCACGTAGGCGTACACGCGGTAGTAGTACTGCGTGCTGGCCGACAGGCCGGTGTCGTTGTAGCTGGTGGTGTTGGGCGTGGCGATGGTGGCGATCGTCGCGTACGTGCCGCCCGCGCCGGTCTTGCGCTGGACTTTGAATCCGGTTTCGTTGGTGGAGTTGTCGGCCCAGAGCAGATTGATCTGCGACGCCGTGACGGCCGTCGCGCTGATGGCGGTCGGCGCGGCCGGCGTCGGCGGAACAACACTGGTCGGGGTGTAGAACTCGGCCTCGGCGATGTTGCCCCACCCGCCGTTCGGGGCCAGGTAGCGGACGTAGCGGAACGCAGTGGTGTTGCTGATCGCAACGCTGGCGAGCACGCCGGCTGTGGGTGAGGTGGTGATCGTGTATAGATCGACCACGCCGGACGAGAAGTCCGCCGTGCTCGATCCCTGGAACTTCCCGCCGATCATTCGGTCTTCCCACGTGGCGCGCGGCGCGTAGCGGATCAGGTTGATTTGCTGGGCCGTGCCCAGATCAAGGCCAGTCCAAGCGCCGTTGCCGTTGAGCGCTTCGGGCGCGTCGAAGAACGTGCTGACACTTCCGTCGAAGGCTTTGTCGCGCGTGTTGCCGACGCCCTGGTAAGAGCCGGTCGTGCCGATCACCGTGCCGCTGAGTTTGACGTTGGTCGCCAACGCGTAGTTGGCCGTGAGCGTGACCGAGCCTGCCGGCGCGGTGAAGGTGTGATTGATCGCGCCGCTGTCGGACCAGCCAGTGAAGTTGTAGCTGTTCGCGCCGCTGGCGAAGGTGGCCGGCGCGCTGACGTTATCCAACCCGCCGGTGATGACCGATCGGCTGAACGGCCCGACGAGCGATTCATCATTCAATCCCAGGACAACTCCCGCAACGTTGGAGGTGACGGTGATCACCGTCGTGATCGGATCGATCCGCAGCGTGGTCGAGGAAGAAAGCCCGCCGCTGTCGGTGGCCGTCAGCGTCAGTTCGAGCCACGACGGGTACTCATGATCCGGCGCGGTAAACGTTCCGCTGGAAACGCCGGTGTAGCTCTGGATCACGTGGGTGTGCCGGCTGGTCGGATCGGTGGCGCTGGCGTGGATGAGATTGAGCTGCCAGGTCAATTTGCTCGCGGCGAGCGTGCCGTCCTGTGCGTCGGTGGCGGAACCGTTGAAGCTGATCACGTCGCCGACTTTCCATTTCAGTGAACTGAGCGGCGAAGCGATGGTGACGACCGGCGCGGTGTTGGTCACCCCGTTGGCGGTGATGACGATCGTCGCCGTGCTGGTGAGCCCGCCGCGATCGGTCACGCGGAGCCTCACGGTCTTGGAGCCCGAGGCGGTGTAGGTGTACTGCGGCTTGGCGGCGGTGGATTCGTTGTAGTTGCCGTCGCCGTCGAGATCCCAGGCGTAAGTGAGCGTGTCGCCGGCGTCGGCATCGGAGCTGGTGGTTGCATCGAAGTTCACGACGAGCGGCGTGGGGCCGCTGGTTTTATCCGCCACGATTCGCGCCACCGGCGCGGTGTTGTTGGAGTTGAACGTGAACCGCCCGATGCGGCCGAGGTCCATGTCCACGTAATACAAATCCCCGCCGGGCCCGGTGGTGAGAAAGACCGATCCGTTCGCCTGCGACTTGAAGATTTGCGCGGTCGTCGGGTCAGGCAGGCCGTTCGTGCCGCGGTAGAACACGTAGATCTGCTTGCGCGAGTAGTCGGCGAAGAAAAGCGCGCCGTCGTAAGCCGACGGATACGTTCCGCCGTTGTAAAACGCCTCGCCGCTGATGGATGATCCGCCCGTCGGCTCGGCCGATCCCGCGACGACCTGCTTGGTGTGCTGGTACGCGTAATACGGATTGGTGGTCGTCGTCGGATCAGCGTAGAGCGCCTGGATCAGCGGGTTATTCGCCGCTTCGTAACCGTTCTGGCGGTACGTTCCTTCGTACGCGGGCCAGCCGAAGTTTTCGACGACGCTGTCGGTCGGCGAGATGACGCGGTCGATTTCTTCCCAGTTGTTCCAGCCGACATCGCCGATCCAGATTTCGCTCGTGCCCGGGCGGAACGTAAAGCGGAACGGATTGCGCAGGCCGTAGGCGATGATGCGCTGCGCGTTGGCATCGCCGGTGGTGTTCGGATTGCCGGGCGCGGCAGCGCCGGTGTTCGGATCGATTCGGATCACGCTGCCGGAAAGCCCGGTCGGATCGCCCGGCGTGCGCAGGTCCTGCGAGCGAAGTGCGCCGCCTTCATTCGTCGGATCATTAATGCCGGGGAATTGGCCGGTGTCGGCGGTGTTGAAACTCGCGCCGTCGCCGGCACTGGCGTAGAGGTAACCATCGGGGCCGAACTGTAGATCGCCGATTGAGTGGCTGGGGAATTGCTGCGCCCAGTCGTTGATCAGCACGAGTTCCTGGCCGACGACGGTGTTATTCGCGCCGATCGTGAGCCGCGAAAGCCGCCCGCTGACGATCGGCCCGGTGCCTGAGGGGACGTTCGTCCCCGGATCGCTGATCACGCCCGGCGTGCCGTAAATCGGCGCCGTCCCGCCGATGCCCGCGTCGTACGTGTACAGCACGTAAATGTACGGACGGCCGGTGGTGAACTGCGGATCGAGCGCCATCCCCAGCAGGCCGCGATCCCAATAGTTGTGAACGTTCGTCGTCAGGTCGGCCACGATAGTGGCAGTGGTATCGCTGAAATTATCGAACTCTTTAATCAGCCCGCTCTTCTCGGAGACGAACACCCGGCCATCGGGCGAGAAGCGAAGGTTCGTCGGCGCGACCAGGCCGCTGAAAACCGTCGTGTCATTAAAAGTAGGCGCGCCGGTGGTGAAGGCGAAATTGAAATCGCTGGTGAGGGCGATGTTGGCGGTGCTCATGACTCCCGCCGCCCCGCCGACTACTTTCACGTAGTAAAAATTATTCGTGACCGCGAGATTCGCCGTCGGATCGATCGTGACGACCGCGCCGTTGACTGTGATCGCCGCCGCCACCGTGTTGTTCGACGAGTCGCGCAACTGAATGGTGCTGCTGCTGACGCTGGCAGCCTTGATTGCAGTATCGAACGTCACCAGAATGTTCGACACCACCGCCACCGCCTGCGCGCCGTTATTCGGCGAGACCGCCGTCACAGCCGTGAGCAGCGTGCGCGACTCCAACCCTTCCGCCACCGCCCGGGCGAGCTTGTTCTGCGTAGGCGCAGACCCTCGTGAACGAAATTTACGCCACCCGGACCGATTGTTCGACATTGATTCTTCCCTGTCTCGCGAAGTGAATACGACGCCCGCGTGCAAATCTACCCCACCCGCGTGGCCGGTCAATAAATTGCACAAAAGTACACAGCCGACGAAGAAGACAGGCCTGAAAATGGGATAAATTTAGCGATTAGGCCGACTTCACGATCGAAACACCGCCGGTCGGTGGAATGGGTGCGGCAGGATGGGAGCGTAGGCAACATTGGTCACAGCTGTTTACCCTGTCGGCCGGACTCGCTGCAAAACAGATCAACTGCGCCCGATCTGCCTTAGCCAGCAGCGAACCAAGTTTTCGCGATACTTTTCGCAACATAACATTCCGCGAGCGCCGGCCCGTCCGGTTTAACAATACCGCCGCACGACCCGCCCTGCGCTGGAAATGCCTTGTGGCACGCGAGACTAGGGCAGTACCATTCATTCCCCGACTGCTTGCTATGTTGCATGGCCGGTCAGGATAATCATTAGTTAGTCGGCCATGTGCTTCTTCCTCACCATCGCGGTGCCCACCAAACACGTCGAGCGCATCGGCGCAGTGTTCGGGCGCGGGTTTCAGTCCCATTCGACCGCAAACCCAAGCGTCACTGCAGCGCTGCCGGCGGGGTATTCCGCTCGATTGATCACCAGCGGCATGTGCTCGTGCGATCTGTACGCCCGACCGCACAGTGCGGATGCGCATGATCCAGCGATGCACCTTCGGCGAAAGTATGAAAAGCGGGGCTGGAGCGAGGCGAAGATTGCACGGACACTGGAGCAAGTCGCGGTTAAGGAATCGAAAACGCACAGAGCGACGTCCGGCTTCCGATCAGATGTGCTAAGCGGGATCGAGGCATTGTGCCGCGCGGCCGGAAGCGTCGCGCTGGTGATTCACTGGTACAGCGGAGACATCGAATCGGAACGACTTCCACTGGGTAAGCCACTTCGATGCAAGTGCGCCGAGCTTACGTCACAAGCGCATTCGCTCGTTGAAGATCAGGTGTTGATTGCGGCCGCCGAGCGGGCCGACTAACCCACCGCGGGAGCGGACCGCAGCGGCGGTATACTTCAATCGCGGTCGAGCGTCGCGTGTGCGCCGCCGCGGCCGCTCAACGGCATTACCTTATGTCCCCTCGACTCTGGTTACACTCGCTCTTCTGGCGCAAGACGCTCGACGATCTCATGGCGGGGATGAATGCGGGCAAGCGTCGCATGATCAACCGCGACGAGATCGAGTTGGCAAAAGCGTACAAGCGGCGGCCCATGCCGAAAGACATCCGCTACCCGCGCGAAGGCGAGATCTATGAATCTATCGAAGACGTGACCGTCACCTACATGACCTCCCACCATGCTCCGTTCACCGGTGGCGGGAAGGCCGTGCTACCAAAGGGGGAGCAGGTACGCGTCTATAAGCCCGACAATGACAGACCTGACGGTGTGTACTGCAACCCGCTACGCTACGATGAACTGCACGAGCAGATTGTCCCCGCCGAGGAGAGAGCAAACGAGTATTACAGCAACTACTACTTCAGCATCGATACGATCACGCTGAACAAATCGTTTCGATTAGTCGGCGGCGGTCCGGCGGGGACATAACCCGCCAACGCATTGGCCGAGCCGGCGGGTAAGATTCTTGTGTTCAGAGTCCGCGCGGCAACGGCTCTGTCACTGATCGGCATTGCGTTATTCGGCAAAGGAAACTGTGCGATCATCGACCGTGTTAATCATCTCGTTGATCGTTCAAGCCGTGTGCTGGACCGTGGTCGCTGGGCTTCGCGCGACGATGAACATCACGTTGCCGCAGTACCTGTTTGGTGTACAAATTCCGCATAGTCTCTCGATGGGACTGTGCATGTTGGTGCTCGGCGGGGTGCCCTTGTCTGGTTTAGGCATAATTATCTGCGTAGTTCTCATTGCGAAGCGCCAATTCGGCCCTACGGCCGCCGGATAAGACGCCATTGCCCAGACGGTGCGTTTGCGCTCACACGAAACGGTCCCCGGAAGCGTCGGCGTGCCAACCACCGATTCCGGAAAGTCCTCAAACGAAAATCGCCCGGATTTCCCGGGCGAAAGTCACTTATTGGCATTCGACGCTACGTCATGCGACGAAGGCCGAAATAGTGGGTGCGGTAGGATTCGAACCTACGAAGGCGTAAGCCAACAGATTTACAGTCTGTCCCGTTTGTCCACTTCGGTACACACCCGAGATGCGAAAGGGATCGCCTTGCGGGCAATCCCTGGTCGCGAGTCGCGAAAGTATAG
>JBBQNK010000062.1:0-27288 GCA_038329865.1 Tepidisphaerales bacterium
AGGGCGGTAAAGGTCTTGCCGGTGCCGCAGGCCATAATGAGCTTGCCACGATCAGCTTCTGCCAGCCCCGCGATGACATCATTCAACGCGGCCTTTTGATGGTCACGGAGTTTGTTCTTATCGGTGCGCTTGAGTTTCCCAGGCTTCTTTGTGTCGAACATGCTCCAGTCGATCGGGCTTTGTTCCAGATCATGTATCCCGATCCGGACCACGGCTTTGGTCTGATGCAACGCATCCAGCGAGTTCTTGCCCCACTTATCCGTCGTGCTGACGATGATCCCCTTGCTGAACAGCGGCTTGCCCAAGGCGGTAAAGAAGCTGTCGAGGTTGGCCTTGCTGAGCGTGTGTTCGGGCAGATAGAACTTGCACTGAATGGCCCAGTATTCACCCGTTGCACTGTGCTTGGCGACGAGGTCGATACCGACATCGCCGACGTTGCCCTTTTCGGGCCACTCGTTCCACATCCAGACATCCGAAAACAGTGCCGCATAGAGCGGATCGACGCGGAGGAATTGCTGGATCATCCGCTCGAACCGGTCGCCGAGGTCGCGATTATTGCGCGCGTCATCGCGGAATTGGGTCAGGATCGAGTCCAGCGTAGTGTTGGTTGTGGCCATGGTTTCCCTATCCGATCACACCGCCGGTAGCTGGCGATGTGCCCAGCCGGGCGCGTGGGCTATCTTCGCACTTTCCGCACAAGGCGGCTCTGTTTGCGGCAGCCAGCCAGGGCTTTCCACACATCGTGCCGGGTCATTGTCACGCCGGTGCGCGCGACAAAGCCAGCGTACAGCGTCTCGAATTCATCGGTGTACGGCAAGTCGTCCACTGTACGCGCCGTGCGCTTGTACAACTCCATGAGCACTTCCTTATGGACAACGCTGAGCCGCAGTCGCTTGGCCATACGTCCTCCTCGTGGTTACGGCAACGCCGCCGAGGCTTTGCCCTCAATTGCCGCAAGGATATCCGTTGCCAGGTAGATGCGGTTGCGCTTCTGTCCGGTCAATTCTCTGATAATGCCGGCACCGAGCAGCTTGTTGATGGTTTTCTGCGCCGAATTGAACTTCACGTTGAGCACTTCGGCGGCGCGGTTGGTTGTAATCGCCGGGTTGACGAAAAGTTGGTCCACCAACTTCGGCAGCAGCGCCGACGCGCGGGCGGTCTGCACCCGCCGCTGGTATTCGCCGCGCAGGCGGTCCAATTCCTGAACGCGGCCCATCGCATCAGATGCTTCCTGTGCCACGCCCTGGGCAAAGAACGTTACCCACTCGTTCCACGTTCCGTGCTGGCTGACCGCGAGCAATTGCCGGTAGTATTCCGCGCGGTGGCGTTCCAGGAACGCGCTGGGATTCAGCAGCGGCACCGGCAAGACTTTCTCGCAGCACAGCAGAAGCAGGATGAGCACACGTCCGATACGCCCGTTGCCGTCGGCGAATGGGTGAATGGCTTCGAATTGGTAGTGGATCATCGCCACCCGCGCCAACGGGGGCAGCAGGCTGGGCGAGCCGATGAATTGCTCCAGTTGCTCCATAGCGGGACCGACGGCATGGGGTGGAGCGGGTACAAACGTGGCTTGGGCAATGTCGGCGGTTCGCCCGATGTGGGCTTGAACCGAGCGGAATTGTCCCGGTGTTTTGTCTTGCCCGCGCACGTCGTGCAACAGAATCTGGTGCATTTCGCGGATAAGCCCGAGGCTAAGGGGCCGATGCCGCACCTGCTCCAAACCCCATTCCAGAGCGCGGAAGTTGTTGTCCACTTCGCGCACGTCGGGGGCACGCTGTTCGGCCGATTGCGTCTGGTCGAACAGCACCAGGTCTTTCAAGCCGGCGTGTGTTCCTTCTATGCGGCTGGACAACTCCGCTTCGCGGCGCAGAAATGAGCGGACCAAAAGAGCAGGATTGGGCAGGCGCTGGCCTACGCCAGCCAGTTGCCCCATGGCCCGGTCCGCCGCCGAGAGGACGGAGACAAGCTCGTCGGTCCACAGTAGTTTCCCCGGTAGTCCACCGGGAACAAAGCACCACTCGCCGTCGAGATTGCGGACCAGCTCGCCGGGCTTATCAGCAGTAAAATCAGAGACTTGCACGCCGCACCATCCCAGTATTTCACTCTGCGACAACATCGCTCGACTTATTTCACTATTGGCGGCTTAAGTGTAATAAGGCTGGGAATATATTCAAGAAGGGCAACACCGGCCCGCTGCAACTGGTTCAGGATTGGATGCCGACGGTCGAATCGCGATCAAAATCGAATGTCGCTACGCCCTCGGATTCTCCTAAATCATCGGCATTGGCCGCAGGCCCGATACCGGGGACAGCCGGCAACTACATGATTTTCGCCAAACAAAGCCACCGGCTTATTCCTGGGCCGCGCCGGACAGGTTTACTTCAATGGCGACAGGCAACGGGACCGCTTGGCCGTCACGAGCAGCCTGTCGGCGCTCAAACTCATACAGCGCTTTGTAAAGGCTTCGCTCCAACGTGGTTTCGTAGCGGTTCACCTTCTCCATCGTGAGTGCATCGGGTAACAGCAATCCCCGGCGCTCGCGGTCATAGCTCGCGCGCAGCTTGTCCCGCTGTTCTTGAGTTTCATGCGACGCGCCACGGGCATCATCGGCGAGTTGGTTTAGCAGCTCATCAACGTCAGTTTTGGCCCGCTTGGCCACCACTTGAACGCACTCCAGCAACCGCGCGGCCGTCCAATCGAGGTCTTCCAGCGTGTCATCGTTGACATAAGCCGGCCAGCCGCGCATTTCATACAGGTCAAGTCCCGCAGCGTCCGCCGCCTTTTCCAAAAGACGCGCCGCCGCTTGGCTGTCTAGCTCCGTCTCCGGCGGCAGAGTGCGCAATCCATCGGTCAGATTCACGACCGCCTGGGCCTCTGTGACAGCGTGCTCGGCCCCCTCAATCTTCGGCTGCTTGCGAACCTCGGCATTCTCCAAGGCAATTGCCGTGGCTTCACGTTCATAACGCGCTACCCGGCCCAATCTCCAAAGCAGCAGCGCCGCGCGTTCCGCCAGCAGCATCTCCGCATAACCCACCGGGGCGAGCGATTCCAAGGTCCGTTCAAGGTGGATATCCCAATCCTCGGCGTTCTCCAAGCCGGGGATGACAGGCTTCCAACTCAACAACCCGTGGCGGATCGCGTTGCCGGAAACGATGGCCCGGCCTTCTGCGGTTTTAGGTCCAGTGGACGCCAGCGCGTTTTCGCGGTTCGCTTCGATTTTCGCAAGTGCGGTCATGGTGTTCATCCTTGTGTTGATTTCGCTGATTTCACCATCGCCAAGATGCCGGCGCGCAGCGCCTCCGGCAGGTCCGGCCACGCCCGGATCAAATCAGCCAGTTGTGGGTGGTTTGACAGATTTAGTGACAAGTCAGGTGACAAGTGATTTTCGGCTGGATCGCAACTTTCCTTTGAATCAGCAGTTGTGTTAGAAGGCACATGGACTGAAAATCCATGTGTCGCCGGTTCAATCCCGGCTCTGCCCACTGCGAAGGGGCTTAACTTTTTACGAGTTAGGCCCTTTTTTATTTTCCAGGCGAACTCGATGAACTCTGATCCAAACCCATCACCAAATTCGGCCGCGGTAAAATCGCTGCTTGCTCAAGTTGCGGCGGTTGATCAAGCCATTGCCGCGTCGCCCGGCTATGTATTGCGCGCCCGTCGAAGCGAGATCCTCGACGAGCTGCAGGACGCCGTCGGGTTGAACGGCAAGATGGTTACAGAGCGCGACATCCTCGATCGCGCCGCGAAGCTCATCGTTTAAAACCGGCGCTGCCAATCCATTCGAATAAATCATCATCGATGCGTTCTATTCATCTGTGATGAAAATTTTATCAGGATCATTTGCAACTACTTTCTGCACTTTTGGCGATTTTTGTCTGATGAAACAAGAATCAATTTGACTTCCATTCTAATGCACTCCTATCATGTGGATGTCGGATGGATTCCTCGAAGAAGGTTCCCCCCCTCCTTCTTCACCATCCGACTTTTTTTGCGCCCACTTTTCACCGTCACGCCGGAATAGCAGCTTTCAATCGTGGAATAATTCGTTGGTCGCCAATCGTTTTCGAATCCGTCACCGGCTATACTCCGGCTTCAACAAGGGAAGATGATGCAAATTCATTTGATTGGCGGATTGGTGGCGGTGTTTCTAATTTCAGCCTTTGCCGCAGCGGCAGACGGGCCGACGACCAAGCCTACTTCTGTTCTCGACTTCACCGTCAACGACATCAACGGCAAGCCGGTCGACATGTCGAAGTACAAGGGCAAGGTGCTCATGATCGTGAACGTCGCCAGCAAGTGCGGCAACACGCCGCAGTACGCCGCCCTGGAGAAGCTGAACGAAAAATACGCCAGCCAGGGCCTGGCAATCCTCGGCTTCCCCTGCAACGATTTCGGCGGGCAGGAGCCGGGCTCGGAAGAGCAGATCATGACGTTCTGCAAAAGCACCTACGACGTGAAGTTCGACATGTTCGCCAAGGTCGTCGTGAAAGGCAAAGAGAAGACCCCGCTGTTCGACTTCCTGATCAATAAGGACACCGACCCGAAGTTCGGAGGCGACATCAAGTGGAACTTCAATAAATTCATCGTCGGCCGTGACGGACAGGTCGTCGCACGCGTCGAACCCAAGACCCAGCCCGACAGCGACGCGGTCATCAAAACCCTCGAAGCGGAGCTGGCGAAGAAGTAATCGCGCGACGGAAGATTTTTACCACGAAGTCACGAAGCACACGAAGCGGCAATCGCCGGTTCGTGTGCGTTTTTTGGGTGTTCGCTTCCGAACCTTACCGATTTCGAAAATTGATCGTTAAGCCCTGCGATTCTTCGTGCTCTTCGTGACTTCGTGGTTGATTTTCTCTCCGCCCGACACGCCCTCATTGCCAACCCCGCCCTCTTGCGTTTAGCATCGGCCCCAACCCATTCGGAGCAAAACACATGGCCAATCAGTTCGCGGACAAATTGAAGCAAATCGGGCAATCCAATGTTTTACGGTTCTTCGATTCCCTTTCCGAATCCGGCAAGAACGTCCTCTCCGCGCAGCTCGCGGGGCTCGATCTGGACGCGATGAAATCGCTCATCGAGACGCAGGTCAAAGTCAAAGCCGCCATCCCGATCCCGAAAAACATCGCACCGGTGAAGGCGTACCCGAACAAGCCGACGGCTGAGCATGCCAAACTTTACGCCGACGCCGAAAAGCGCGGCCTGGAGCTGATCAAAGCCGGCAAAGTCGCCGCATTCCTCGTGGCCGGCGGGCAAGGCACTCGGCTCGGCTACGACGGCCCCAAGGGCGAGTACCCCGTCACGCCGATCAAGAACAAGCCGCTCTTCCAGGTCTTCGCCGAGCAGCTGCTCAACTGGGGCAAGATCGCCGGCAAATCGATCCCCTGGTACATCATGACCAGCGACGTAAACGACGGCCCGACCCGCGCGTTCTTCAAACTGCACAACCACTTCGGCTACAACCCCGCCGACGTCGTCTTCTTCCAGCAAGGCATGATGCCCGCGTTCAGCATGGCCGGCGAAATGCTGCTCGCGGAAAAGGACTCCCTCGCCCTCTCCGCCGACGGTCACGGCGGATCGCTCCGCGCGCTGGCCAAAACCGGCGCGCTCGCCGACATGAAAAAACGCGGCGTCGAGCATCTCTCCTACTTCCAGGTCGATAACCCGCTCGTCTACACACTCGACCCGCTGTTCCTGGGCCTGCACGATCTCACCGGCAGCGAGATGAGCAGCAAGACGATCAGCAAGGCCCACGCCCTGGAAAAAGTCGGCAACTTCGTCTTCGCCGACGGGGCCGTACAGGTGATCGAGTACAGCGATCTCCCCGACGACCTCGCCAAGCAGACCAACGCCGACGGCTCTTTGAAATTCAACGCCGGCAGCATCGCAATCCACGCGCTGCGAGTCAGCTTCATCGAACGCCTCACCACCGGGGGTAGCTTGCAACTGCCGTGGCACCGGGCGGAAAAAAAAGTGCCGTACGTCGATGCCGCTGGCAACACCGTCAAACCCGACAAGCCCAATGCCGTCAAGCTTGAGCAATTCGTCTTCGACGCGATCCCGCTGGCCAAGAACGCGATCGTGTACGAAACCCGGCGCGAAGAAGAATTCAGCCCGGTAAAAAATGCCGAAGGCAGCGACAGCCCCGCCACGTGCAAACGCGACCAGCTCCGCCGAGCCGCCCGATGGCTCACCGCCGCCGGCGTGCAAGTCCCCATGACCGGCGAAGAGCCAGCGGCGACGATCGAGATTTCACCGCTGTTCGCCGCGAATCCGGCGCAGCTCAAAACCAAGGCCGGCGCGATCAAGGCGATCAAGGCGGGTGATTCGGTCGTGCTGGAGTAGCCCGCCGGCCGACGTTACAGTGAAGCCACGAAAGGAAGGCTCGTGACCGTCCTGGAGTATTCACCCGCCGCCCCCGCTCTCACGAAACGAATCTTCGCGTGGTTGCGCAAACATCCGATCGTCGTGACGATCGCGGTGCTAATGGCGGCCGCGTGGGTGGGCGGTCATTACGTGGAATATCAAACTCGATACACGGGAGAGATTTGTCGCGAGTGCGGCCGCGATCACTTTTATAAAGCGACAACCGTAGCCGGATACACATGGACCTCGCACGAGAAGGAATCGACGGGATTATCAGATGATCTCGACAGGTTCATCACTTCACCGCACACTCATCAGTGGATCGTTGCGAGCGGGGCCGGAAATTTCGGTTACCTCGTCGGTGGGCCAACTCTCATCGGCTGCGGCCGAATCTCGTCCACCGCCAAAATCACCAGAAGAGCGATTGAATCATTGCCGGGACTTGCCGACCTCTACTCGCCGGCAGACGTGGAAGAGATCTACCACCTGATGCTTGATTCCGGCAGCGAGGCCGCGGAAGACCAGATGCTCCAAGCCGCCCTCGACGGCATCCTTTTCGATCTGCTCTCCCAGTGAAGCATCACCAATCGAGCGACCGCTTCCCGTTTTTTTGGAGGTCTCGCTCCGCCGAATTATCATCTACAAAACGCCGCGAGATATTTACCCGGGACTTTTCATCATGTTCGGCCTATCCCTCCCCGCCTTCACCCTCGTTCACGTCGTCATCAGCCTAATTGGCCTCGCCACCGGCTTCGTCGCGCTCTACGGCCAACTCACCGGCAGCCGGATGGACCGGATGACGGCTATTTTTCTGATCTTCACCGTGCTGACGAGCATTACCGGGTTTCTGTTCCCGTTCGTGAAACTCCTGCCGTCGCACGTCGTCGGGATCATCTCGCTGGTGATCCTCGCCATCGCGATCCCGGCGCGGTACGCGTTCGACATGAAGGGCCACTGGCGATGGATCTACATCGTGTCGGCCGGCGTGGCGCTCTACCTCAACGCCTTCGTCGGCGTGGTGCAGTCGTTCCTGAAAATCCCGTTCCTGCACACGCTGGCGCCGGAGGGCACAGAGCCGCCGTTCGCGGTGGCGCAGCTGGGATTGCTGGCGATCTTCGGCGTGTTGATCGTGCTGGCGGCGAAGCGGTTTCGGCCGACGAACTTGGCTTAGCTAAAGGATGAATAGAAATTGACGAAGTCACGAACCATCGCCACTTTCGAAGCAAAATGCGCCGACTGCGGAGAAGTCTTTGCGGCCCCGTGCCTGGGCGATTTTACATACGGCCAATTTCTTCTGTTCGGCATTCAAGGGACGGTCTTCAGATATTTGGATGCGATCGATTGTCCGATTTTCGAGTTGGCTGCGTCGGTGATGCTTAGGAACTCAGATAAACACGTGTGCGATGTTGTCGCAAGCGTTGCCGACCTGGCGGACGGTCAGCGCATGACCGCGAAGCAAATCTGTCCGAAATGCCATTCCGATCACTGGGCACGCTGGGACGGCCGCCGGATGGGAGAGGTCGTGATTCCCGACGCCACGTTCGATGCATTTAACCGGCTTTCGGATGAAATGAAACGCAAAAGGCTTCTTGAATTCGAGTCCGAGTAGATCGAAAATCAACCGGACGGTTTCCATGCCCCACCTCAACGCCTTCATTATGCTCACCCTCGACGGCTGCTACGCCGACCCGAATAACGACATGAGCGCCTTCCACAAGTCGCCCGATGACGCCGAGTGGAACTCCTTCGTCGCCGGCAACGCCACCGGCGGCGGGACGCTGATCTTCGGGCGGATCACCTACGAAATGATGGCCGGGTTCTGGCCGACGCCGATGGCGGCGAAGGCGATGCCGGCCGTCGCGGAGGGGATGAACGCTGCGAAAAAAATCCTCGTCTCGCGCACGATCACCCAGCCGGCGTGGCAGAACACGGCCGTGCTCGACGGCGAACTCGTCGCCGGCGTTCGCTCCCTCAAGCAACAGCCCGGCCCGCCGATCACCCTCCTCGGCAGCGGCAGCATCGTCGCCCAACTCCTGCCGCACCGGCTGATCGACGTGCTGCAAATCGTCATCAACCCGATCATCCTCGGCGGCGGCAAAAAACTCTTCGACGGCGTGAACGCCACGCTGCCGCTGAAGCTGACGAAGTCCCGCACGTTCAAAAACGGCAGCGTGGTGCTGTGGTACGAAAATTGATTTTCGCAGCGAAGCCTGCCCTACTAGTATTCACGCCATGGCCAAACTGAATTTTCGAAAACCTTCGATCCGCCGGACGACACGCACGGATCGCATTCTTCACTTCCGCCAGCAATACACTGGCGACCTTCATCAATCGCCGAAGGTCTACAATCGCGCTTTCGCGAGCGTGCTGCGAGCGATGGCCGACGCGCTCGAAGCGGTTGACGATGCCTGGGCCGATCCGGAAGTCGTCATTTGGGCGTACATACCCGGTTTGATCACGGCGGAGCTTCCGCTTTCGGAACCGGTTCCGAAAAAGAAGAAGCGTACGTAGGGCAGGCTACGGCCTGCCGATGTTTCTGGACTAAACATGCCCACGTCCCTCGATTATGTCCGACCGCAGACGCGTGACAATTCGCACGCGTGGCCTGCGTGTTTTCTCGGCATTTTCAGCGGCCCGGCGGCGCTCGCGTTGATCTTGCTCGGCGGAATCCTTCGTTTGACTGAATCGGTCTTTGTGTTTTGGGTGACTGCTGCTCTGGTGATCGGGCTCGGCGGGCCGTTCGTTTTTGGATGCGTTGTGCGTTATCGAATGCCGATCGATACGCCGACCCGACACAAACTGCTGGCGGCGGTGGGCGTGCTTGCTCCGATCGGGTGGATTGTCGTAATCGTCGTGCCGATCTTGATTGCGATGCACCTGTGGTTCACCGAGTGAGGATTCCGGCCACGGTCTTTTGGATTAAACTCGCAGCATGCCTTCGATTTCATTTTCTCCTGCCGACTGCCAGACCATCACCGCCGCGGCGACGCGGATCGCTAATCGCATCATCGCCGGTGATTTCGTGCCGATTTCTTATACGAATGATCTCGCCCTCGAATCGCTCCTGAACGCCGGCGTGGTGATGAATCAGCCGGCGTGGGTGGATCATGTCGCCGGTGTCATCCGCCAGCGGCAGCCGCAGCCTTGGGCGAAGGAGCCGTTTGTTTCGCTGACTTATGCGTGGGCTGAACACTCGAACGACGCAGCCGTGAAGGCGCACTTGATCGAGCAATCTTACGGGTTGCAGAAGGAGCTTCTGCCACGGAGCGAGGAAGGTTTAGTGCAGCACCCGCGCGGGGAAATCCGTGGCGGCGGGATGGGCGTGCTCATCGACTCGTTTCAGGAATACGTCAGCCGGCTGTGCCGGGCGGCGGCGTGGGCGGGCGATCCGTTATTGGCCGACGATGCGGCCGAGCAGGTCGCGCTGCACGAGAAACTGCTCCTCTTCGAAAGCACCGGTCTGTGGCGGCAAGGCCGCGGGTGGCTGGCGGATCGCGTCTCGCTCTCGCCGGGCACGTGGTCGCGCGGGCAGGGTTGGTTGATGCGCGGGTTCAGCGACGCGCTGGCGGCGCTGAAGTCCGACAGCGCCGCGCGATCCACCATCGCCGGCGCATTCACCCGTCTCGCGACCGCCCTGCCGCCTCGGCAGGACTCCGCCGGCGCGTGGCACGCGCTGCCGCACCTGCCGCTGGAAGAATCGGGACCAGAGAGCAGCGGCACGGCGCTGATCGCCACCGGGATGATGAAAGGCGTTCGCCTCGGCGTGCTGACCGATGCAAAATTCATCGACGCAGCCCGCCGGGCCGTGACGTTCGTCGTGGGCTGCGTTGATGCCGATGGCGTCGTCCACAACACCTGCTACGGCCCCGGGCCGCTGGCGGAAATTGAACCGTGGCGGAAGCAGACATTCCCGCCCGGCGACCACCACGGGCCGGGCACGGTCTTAGGCGCTCTGGCGACTGCCTTGGAATCCTAAGTTGCTTATGCAAAGTATCTTACGATTTTAATCAATTTTTGATATCCGCTAAAATAGTTGACAATCAAGACACGCCTACTAGGCTCTGAGCATGAGTACACTCGGCGCTCCCACGGCCAAAACCGCCAAGTCCACCTTCAAAATCACCGACATCGAGACCAAGCAAACGCTCGAAGTTTCCGGCGTAGAACTCCTCGCCCGCTTCGAGCGCGACGGCGTGGTGATCCTGCCAGGCTTCCTCAGTGAACCGGTGATGGTCGATCTCCGCCGCGAGCTTGATAAGCAATACGCCCCGCGCGCCGCGTCCGCTTCGACCACGCACAACGGCGTTGGAAAATTTGCGAAGTACGAGTGCGACGTGATGGTTTGGGCTCCGCTCGCGGATAGGAATCAGGCGTTCATTGAGCTAAACAATTCGCCCGCACTGCACCACGTGACGGAGGCCGCCATCGGGCCGAACTACACCTGGTCGCTGGGCGGCTTGGTGATGTATTCCGTAGGCGGCGGGCGCGGGCAGGCATGGCACCAGGATTGCCCGCCGGACAATCCCGATCCGAAGGCGTTCAATCTCAATCGACTTTTTTACACCGATGACGTTTCGCTGGAAGACGGCGCGATCGTCTTCGTCCCCGGCAGCCACAAGTTCGGGCGCATTCCGCCGGGCGGACACCAGGAGCCGATCGCCGGCGAGCGCGTGCTCGAACCGCGGGCGGGCACGCTGGTGCTGCTGCACGGGCACGTCTATCACCGCGTGACGCCGAATTTGAACGACAAGCCGCGCACGTCGATCAACTTCCGCGCGTTTCCGGCCGGCACGCCGAGCACGGTCACGTGCATCGGCGTTTACCGCAATGGCGACGTGAATTTCTGCGAAGCCAATAAAACGCACGATGGCAAGCCGGTCGATAAAAAGGCTACGATGGCGAGCTGATTGAATCGCGCGGATTCATCAGAAATTGAACCACGAAGCCACGAAGAGCACGAAGATTTTTACCGGCGCGGTTTAATCTTTCGTGGCAGGGGCGGCCCGCCCGTGCCTTTGATTTGAAATGAAACCCATGGGCGAGCCGCCCATGCCACTTCAAACTACATTCTGATCAGATTTTCTCTTCTTCGTGTGCTTCGTGCCTTCCTGGTTCAATTCAGTAGTGTCTCACGATTGAATGCTGACTTCTATCAACTTAGAGTGGGCGCATCTGGATTAAATCATGAATACCACCCCCGCCCGCAAGCCCAACGTCATTGTCTTCTTCACCGATCAGCAGCGGTGGGATTGCTCATCGCTGCAAGGAAATCCGCTCGATCTGATGCCGAATTTTGATCGGCTGGCGACGCGCGGGACGCATCTGCGCAACATGTTCACCTGCCAGCCGGTCTGTGGGCCGGCGCGGTCGTGTCTGCAGACCGGGCAGTACGCCACGCGCACCGGCGTGTGGCGTAACGGCCTGGCGATGGCGACCGATGCCGTCACGCTCGCCAAGCAGTTCAACGCGGCCGGTTACCAGACCGGTTACATCGGCAAGTGGCACTTGGCGGGCCAGGCGCCGATCGGCCCGGTCGAGCCGGCGCTTCGCGGGGGCTACCAGAGTTGGCTGGCGTCGCATGCGTTGGAATTCACCTCCCGCGCGTACAGCACTACGGTGTATGACAATGATGGCAAACCCCACCAATTCCCCGGCTATCGCGTTGACGCATTGACCGACGCCGCCATTCGGTTCATCGATCGCGAAAAGGAAAATCCTTTCTTCCTCTTCGTCTCGTACATCGAACCGCACCACCAGAACGACGCCGACGACTACCCCCCGCCGGACGGCTATCGCGAAAAGTACACCGGGCGATGGATCCCGCCGGATCTCGCGGCCCTTGGGGGCACCACACATCAGCACCTCGGCGGGTACTACGGCATGGTCAAGCGGCTCGACGAAGCGCTCGGCCGAATGACCGACGCGCTTAAATCGCTCGGCCTTACTGACAACACGATCGTGCTCTTTACCAGCGATCACGGCTGCCACTTCAAGACCCGCAACGACGAGTACAAGCGATCGTGCCACGACGCGTCCATCCACGTCCCGACCGCCATCTGGGGCCCGGGCTTCGATCGCGGCGGCGATTTATCCGCGATGATCAGCCTCGTCGATCTACCGCCGACGTTGCTGGAAGGCGCCGGCCTGCCTGTGCCGGATACCATGCAAGGCCGATCGATCGTGCCGCTCGTGAATCACCAGAAAGTGGATTGGCCGGAGGAAGTGTTCGTGCAGATCAGCGAATCGCAGGTCGGCCGATGCATCCGCACCGCGCGGTGGAAGTATTCTGTCGAAGCCATCGGCAAGAATCCGGTGAAGGACTCCGGCAGCGACGAGTACACCGAAACAACGCTGTACGATTTAGCCGCCGACCCTTACGAGTTGAAGAACCTTATCGGCATGGATTCGCACGAGAAGGTTGCGATCCAACTGCGCGCCATCCTCTGCAGGCGAATGAAAGAAGCCGGCGAGGCCGAGCCGAAAATCATCCCCGCCCCGACACGCGTCGGCTTCCAGCGCGTGGTGGAACCAAGTGAACTGCCCAACGCCAAGGCATAAAAAATGCCGGCGACATTTCGTCGCCGGCATTTCATTTTCTTTTGCTTCGCGCCTTTTCATTCAGCTGGCGAAGTGCCTTACGGCATTGTCGTCGGCTGGCTGGTTGACGGCGTGATCGCGGCCTTGGCGAGGTCGGCCTTCAGGTTGGTATTTTCCAGGGTCAAGTCGTCAATCTTCTTCTGCAATGACGTCAGCTTTTCCGCCATCGCGGTGGCTTGCGAGGCGGTGTTGCTGTTGGCCTTGGCGAGTTCGTCACGGGCGGCCTGCAGGTTGGCGGCGGCGGTTTTGGCGTCGACCTGGTTCTTCTGCATCGCCACGCTTTGGGCGGCTTCAAGCTGCTTGATCTTGTCGGCGGCGGCTTTGTTGTCGGCGTCATTACGCTCTGAAAGCGTAGCGAGATCGAGCTTGGTCTTTTCCATTTCCGCCTTGGCGACTTCGATCTTCTGCTGATTCTGCCCCGCCAGCGACATCGCGGCGTCGCGCTCCTGCGTGGTGGTGTCGAGCTTGCTCTGCAGGTCGGCCTTTTCGGCCATCAGCTGCTCGCGCTCGGCCTTGCCGTTGGAGCAACCGGTGCCGGCGATGGTGAGCGTGATGAATGATAAAGCGATCAGAACGGTGTGACGCATAAACGAATCCTTTCGTAAGAGTGGACAGAAAATCCACGATCCTCGCATGGATGTCAATGCGGCGGACGGAAAATCACCGCGTGCCTCGCCGGAATTTTTATCGCAGTGCCAATGGTTGCGGACTTCAGCGAGCGGTGAAACCGGCGAGTGATGTCATCCCGAGGTACTCCGAGGGATCTCGGACTTGCGAGCGGCTCTAGGCGCTCGAGATCCCTCGGAGTACCTCGGGATGACACTCATCGAGAGACTCTGGCGATCTAAAAAAGATTCGCCGACCCAGCAATCTACGGAAGCTCAACGCCTTGCGGATCTGTGGGCCGATGCGACAGGAACGGATCGTCGATGCGCTTGAGGTGCGACGCGAGCGTCTGCCGCAGATCAGCCAGCGGCTTGGCGGCGGCGGCGTCTTTGGCGAGGTTTTTCATTTCGCCGGGGTCGGACTTTAAGTCGTACAGTTCTTCGCCGTAGCCGAGGTAGTGATTGTACTTGTGCGTGGCGGTGCGGACGGTGCGGATCGGCGTGGTGAACTTGCCGGATCGGTACCACTCGGCGTGAACGGCCTCGTGGGTTTGGCCGTCTTTTTTGCCTTGAACTTCAGGAAGCAGGCTCTTGCCGGGCAGCGCCGGGTCGGCCGGAATTCCCGCCAGTTCCATGATCGTCGGCACGATGTCGATCAGGCTGGTCAGTCGGCTGGTGCGGCGCGGCTCGGGTTCTGGATCTTCGCCGACGCCCTTCCCCTTGCCGGTGAATCGCATCTGCGGTGGCATGACGATCAGCGGCACGCGGAGCACGCCGTCGTACATCCACGGCCCCTTGAACGGCAGGCCGTGTTCGCCGGAGGAGTCGGCATGGTCGGCGGTGAAGATGATCCACGTGTTGGGCGCGAACCCGCCGCACAAATGTTCGTGCAGCAGCTTGCCGATCTGCGCGTCGGTGTCTTCCAGACACTTGGCGTACCACTGCCAATAACGCTGCCACCGGTCTGCCGACCAGTTCTTCGCCTGGTAATGCTGCTGCGGAAACGGCTTGCCCTCGAGCGTGTCGTTCATCGTCGAAACAACGGCAGGCGGCGCGAGGCGCGGCTCGCGGATTTCTGCTTCCGGGTCGAAGAAATAAACGTCGTGCGGATTGAGATACGAGACCACCTGGAAAAACGGCCGCTTGTTATCGAGCCAGTCGCGCTCGCGATAAAACCGCGTGGCCTCGTAGGTGGTGGCTTCGTCGTGCGAACTGTTGAAGACTTTTTCGAATCCGTAGTCCGAGGGCACGGCGCCGATGTGCCACTTGCCGTAGTAAGTGGTTTGGTAACCGGCCGCCTGCATGCGGTGGCCGATGGTGTCGATCGAGGGACTCATCGGCTGGCAGGGATTGCCGAGGTTGGCAAACACGCCTGTCTGCGTCGGAAAAAGCCCGGTCATGATCGACGCCCGCGAGGCCGAGCAGATCGGCGTGGTGCAGAACGCCTGATCGAACGTCACGCCACGACGGACGAGGTTGTCCATCACCGGCGTTTTCGCGCCGAACGCCCCGCCGTGCGCGGCGATGGTGTCGAAGCGCTGCTGGTCGGTCATAACCAATAAAATATTCGGGCGGTCGTCTTTCATGGTTGGAAAAGTGTAGCGGAACCTATTCCCGCTCGCATCCGATTACTTCGCTCGCCGCGGGATTTCGATCACGCTCACCGAGCGGCACGGAATCGTGACCTGCAACGTCTTGCCGTCGAACTTCACGGCGTGGTCATCGATGCGGCAAGTCTCCTGCGGCTGGCCGTCGGTCGGCTTGTCGTTCAGCCGGCCGGTGAGTTGGTGGATAGTTGCAGTGCCTGCGACGGTGTCGAACGCCTGCAGGTCGATCGTCAGCGGCACGCCGTCTTCGAAATTTCGGTTGACGACGTGAACGAAGACCATGGAGTCGCTGCCGGTGGCGACGACATCCATGTACGCCACGGTCGCCGGGGGAGATTCCCAGGTGCCGGCGTAGGGCTGGTGATATGTTTTGACGCCGGTCAGGCTCGATTGCAGAAAGTTCGGGCCGTGGTGCGTGTTGTAGAGCGTCGTCACCTGGCCGGTGGGCATTCGGTAAGGATCGATTTTTCCGGTGGCGTCGACATGAATCGCGCCGATTCGCCACGATGCGCCGAGGAGATTCGATTGCGTGGCGATGTCGAGCGCGTCGCCGCCGCGCATCAGCCCGTTGAGGAAGCCAGCCGCTCCGATCCCGGCGGCGAGGTTGAACCCGATCGTCGGCGGCGAATTATTCCGGTTCGCGTTGAATCCATTCCAGTTCCACTCGGTACAGGCGGTGCGATACCCGAGCTGCCGCGCGAACGCCATGCGCTGGCCCATCGCGAGGCATTGGCCGTCATCGCCGTACACGCCGGGCATGGCAACGCTCATCTCCCACCACTCGCGATCGGAAAGGCTGCCGGCCGGCCAGGGCTGGCGGTCTTTCTTGAGCTTATCCATGCCGCCCGGGCCGTACGAATGCAGCACCACGTACTGCACCCGCGCGCGGATGGCTGGGTCGCTCACCACGCGCTTGAGGATCTCGCGATTGTTGTTCCCCGGCGAGTCGATGATCAGCACGATCGACGGATCCACCGCCCGCATCGCGTCGGCGTATGCGGTAATCGCGCGGGTGTACTTCTTCGCCGACTCCGCCAATTCAGATTCCGTCGCCTCTGCGCGGAATTCCTTGGCGAAGCCGAACCACTCGTTGCCGATCTGAAAATACTTCACGCCGAACGGTTCGCGATGCCCGTTCTTCTCGCGAATCGTCGGCCAATCCGGCATGCCTGGCGGCAGCTTGGCGCCGACGGGGGCGTTGGCGTACGCGACCATACCCGCTGCGTGCATCGCCGCGTCTTCGACGGTTCGCTTGCCGTTCAGCGCGTCGAGAAAGTTCACGACGAGAATCGTTTCGCACTTCAATTCGTCGCGCAGAAGGAAGTATTCGTCGAGCCCGAACTCATTGGTGATCGAGCGGGCCTTCCCCCTGCTCACCGGCCGCGTGGTGGAAGTCCGGCCGGGAGCGTTGCTGATCAGGTCCGTCCAATCCATGTAGTCGATTTCCGTCCCGCCGGGGTAGCGGATGATCGGAACGTGCATCTCTTTGATCAGCTCCGTCACCTTCGGCTGGAGCGTTTTTTGCCCCGGCATGATCGCCGCCTCCGGGCCGGGCTCGCCGGTGTTGCGCTCGAGGAATTGGCCGAAGAGTTTGTCATCGACTCGGTGCAGGACGGTTGGGGAGACTGTCACATGCACCGCCGCCGAAGACGGCTGCGTGGTCGGAATTTCTGCGGTCATGGCTTTGTACCCGGATCGCGCGCAACCGGGCTGCCCGATCAAAACGATGGCCGAAACTGCGATAGATATCAGATCAGTCAATCGAGTTCCGATCGAACGCATGGGTGCCTCTCTTGAAATTTCGCGACGACAAACCTGAACGACGGATTTTTCTCCAGTCACATTGTACAAGAAGCAATTGACTTCACTACCGAGCGATTTATCCTGATCTCGATACTCACAATTCCGGAATCAACATGAACCGATCAAAATTCTGCGCGATTGTTCTCGCTCTCGTGATTGCAATTGCAGCGACTCACGCAGCGGCCGCCACCTCGGTCAGCGAGTTCGGCATCACCTGGACGTTCGACAAGGATTACCCGACCGGCCAATACGCCAACGGCGACTCGTGGGTCGTCGGTCCGGTGAAGATCGTCACCATCACGCCCGCGACGAAAAAAATCGGCGAGAGACAGATTAACGGTACGATGATCAACCCGATGGCGGGCACGAAAGTGGCCGAAGGTTGGGATTCGAACGTCCAGAACACTACATACGATGAGAAATTAAATGTGGCATTGAATCTCCCGCTCGACGTGCCGGCCGGATCGTCGGTGATGTCAGCGGCGTCGATCGAAAAGCCCGACTCCACGCAGCACGCGCCGCGACTGGACGTGATCGCCGTGCTCACCGTCGTCGAAAAAGTTCCGGCTCCCGGCGCGTTTCGACCACCTTACTGCGGCACAGATAAATCCGGCGACTGGAACGAGAGCCAACTCAATTACGGCATCCTCCGCAATCTCGCGCCGGTGAAGGACACGCCGGACATCGCTAAATCGGCCGACAACTTCGCCCGCCCGTGGATCGAAGTGCAAACCAGCACCGGCGGCAGATACCTTCACCCCAAGAGCACCCAGCCCGGGTACGGGCGCGATCTTTCTTACCAGTTGCAGGACGGCCTGCTGCTGCTCCATCTGAATTTCCCGAAGGAAAAGAAGCGCGACTTGTACGTGAGGCTCGTGCAGTTCGGCATCGACGTTTACGGCGCGGCCAAGAACGGCGGGTACTGGGCAGACCTGGGCGGCTTCAACATGGGCCGGAAGATGCCGATGATTCTCGCTGGCCTGGCGCTGAACGATCCGAAAATCCTCGCGTACGGAAATGCCAAGTCGACCGATCCGAAAGGGATGATCTTTCAAGACGATCTGCAGACGTTTTACGTGACGAAGGAAGACGTCAGCCGGCCGCTTTATCATGTGGATGGTCGCCCGCGCGAGGAATACATCGAGGCCGACATCGGCCTGGCCGAATGGGGCGAGCAACACACCGGCCAACCCCGGCGCGACGGGCGAAACTGGGACAGCTACTACCGCAACATCTGTTACAACTCGATGTTCGGCCACTGCCTCGCCGCGAGACTCACCCCCGGCGCAGTCGAAGCATGGAATTGGCCTCCGTTTTTTGATTACCTGGACCGTGCGTTCCCCCACGCCGACAAATCCACCCCGCCGTTCGTTCGGAACATGTGGACGGCCTACCGCGATCTCCCCGCCGCGGGACCGGCGACGCAACCGGCGAGGATTGAACACCGTTAGAACTTTTCCGCGCTCGCGGCAGAACTCGCTTCGAGACTTGCTGCGTTCATTTCGACCAAACAAATCGCGGCAAGAACTATCGCTCGATGCTGATGATGTGTGCCTGGATTTTACCCTCGACAGCGCCGCGCCCGAACCGTTCTGCAATGGCTTTTTCGGCGACATCGGTTGCTTCATCAAGCATGGAGGCGTTTCGGCTTTCAATCTCATTTCTGAGCGGCGTGCCCTGACAGTAAGCGTAGGCCGGAATGCGTGCCGATGAAGCGCGGCTGCACTCGGATAGTGTGGTCACTTTCGGCGATGCGCTGAAGCCGCCCGCGGCAAGATCGCGTTCGATGGCGGTCGTATCGAAATAGCCGTGCGGAATGCGGGCAAGAAATCGCGGGGGATCCTGCGGAAACAGCGACGCCAGAACATTGATCACCACGTCGGCGAACTCATTCTCCTCAATCCGATCCCACACACTGAAAATGAAAACGCCGCCCGGTTGGAGGACGCGCCTGGCCTCTGAATAGGCCTTGGATTTCTCCGGAAAGAACATCGCTCCGAACTGACAAACAACGGCGTCAAATGTTCCATCAGCGAACGGCAGCGACATCGCATCGGCATGCTGCCACTCCACCGGCCGATTCGTTCTAACCGCGGCGGCTCGATCGAGCATTCCCTGATTCAAGTCTGTCGCGACAATGGTAGTGTCAGCAGGCAGTGCCGACGCGAGCGCCCGCGTGACGACGCCCGTCCCAGCGGCAATTTCCAATACGCGCGAAGGCGCCGCCTCACTCAGCCGCGCCGCCATATCCATCGCATACTGCTGGAAAATCAGCGGCACCAGATAGGTGTCGTAGAGTTGGGGAATCGAGCCGATAAAGGCTTTATCCGAATCCATATCCACCGCCGAAATTAAAAGACCGCGCTAAAGAAGTTTTTCCTGACGCCCTGATGCCAAAAATGAAACGGAATCAATAGCGTACGACGTGGCGCTGAAAAACGGAACGGAATTCAAGAGAATTGACCACGAACTGAATTGCTCAGTGCGATTCTCGATTCGGGTTTGCAAAACCCATGCAAACTCGACTCGTCAGTTTCAAAACCGTCACGCGATCGCCTTCGCGATCGCAAACGCCGCCGCTGCCGCCAGGCCGCCTACGACCGTCGTTTGTATCGCGCTCCGCACGGGCGTTTTGCCAGTAAAACGGCCTTTCACATAACCGAAGACCATCAACGCCAGCAGCGTGACGATCACCGAGCAGATTAGCGCCGTTTGGTGCTCCTTGATCAGCATGTACGGCAGCAGCGGAACGAGCCCGCCGGCGACGTAGCTGCCGGCGATCGTCATCGCGCTGTTGCGGGCCCGCGTGGGTTGCGGTTTTTCCAGGCCGAGTTCGAACTTCATCATGAACTCAATCCACGCTTCGGGGTTCGCCCGTAATGCTGCGACGATCGGCGTGATCTGCTGCTCGCTCAGGCCGTATTCGCGGAAGACGACGGCCACTTCTTCTTCCTCGTCGAGCGGGCGTTCGATCACTTCGCGCTCTTCGCGGTGGCGCTCGTTGGTGTAGTGCTCGGTGTCGCTGCGCGAGGCGAGATACCCGCCAAGGCCCATCGCGATCGCGCCGGCGGCAACTTCAGCTAAGCCGGCGGTGACGACGATGCTCGTCGACGCGACTGCGCCGGAAAGCCCGGCTGCCAGCGCGAACGGGACGGTCAGGCCGTCGGACATTCCGATCACGATGTCGCGGATTAAATCGCCGGAGGTGAAATGCTTTTCGGTGTGGGGAGTTTGCGGCATGTCCAAACTGTAGTATGCCGGCGGTTCATTCGCATCACACTTTTAAAAACAAGCGGCCGAGCCGAAGATCAGGATGACATCATCTAACGCAAATCGCCATCGCAGATAACCGCTTCTGCGAGCAAGGGAGAACCCTACCTCCATTGCGAAACGCCCGGCGACGAATTTGCACGGCACTGGCGGGGATTGCCGGATTTTGTGCGGTTTATTCGGTCTGCGCCGGGTCGCGATAGACCCTGTAGCGAGCGCGGAGTTCGTGCCTGGATGGCAAGGTTCATTATCAGACTGCGATTTCGATTGCATTCTGATCGACGTCTCTCGATAATCCCGTCACATTTCACGGGACGGGCCGGAGGAAAGAGTCAGGCTCGTCGGGTAGATCAATTCATTCGCGACGACTGCAAAGCAGCGGCGGCGCGACGGGCGATTAGTTGAGGAGTTGTATGCTTGTCAATTTGGTTCGGGCGGCGCGTCGTAAGGGTCGTTCGTTGATGTCCAGGACGCCGGTGTTGATCGGGGCTTTGGTGGTGTTCGGCGGGTTATTTTTCTGGAGGCCGGGGTTCGCCCAGATGACGGAAACGCCCGCCCCGGGAACGGTTCAAACGATGATTCCGAGCACGGAAGTCGTCGCACCGACTTTCTCTCCGTTCTCCCTCTTTAAAGATCCTTCCTATTCGCAGGCCGAACGCGTTTCGCTGCTCGTGGTGCTCGGCATCGCGTTTCTCGGGCTCGCGTACGCGCTGATGCTCGTGAAGCAGGTGATGGCCGCCGATGAAGGCACGCCCAAGATGCAGGAAGTCGCCGCCGCGGTTCGCGAAGGGGCGAACGCGTACCTCAAGGCGCAGTTCAAGAAAATCGGCATCCTCATCGTCGGCCTGACTGTAGTGCTCTACTTCACGTACGGCGGGCACGATCAGGCGTTTGCGGTCGGGCGCGCGGTGGCGTTCCTCGTCGGCTCGCTCTTCAGTTGGATGGTCGGTTACGTCGGCATGCGATTGGCGACCAGCGGCAACCTCCGCGTCGCCGCCGCCGCTACTCGCAGCTACGGCGAGGCGATGCAGCTCGGCTACCGCACCGGCACCGTCACCGGCATGCTGACCGACGGCCTCGGCCTGCTCGGCGGCACGCTCATCTTCCTGATCTTCTCTGAACAAGCGTACGAAGCGCTCCTCGGCTTCGGCTTCGGCGCCACGCTGCTCGCGCTGTTCATGCGAGTGGGCGGCGGCATTTACACTAAGGCCGCGGATGTGGGCGCGGACCTCGTCGGCAAGATTGAAAAAGACATTCCCGAAGACGACCCCCGCAACGCCGCGACCATTGCCGACAACGTCGGCGATAACGTCGGCGACTGTGCCGGCATGGCTGCCGACATTTTCCAGTCGTACGAAGTCACCATCGTCGCCGCGATGATCCTGGGCCTGGCCAGCTACGGCCACAAGGGCGTGATCTTCCCGCTGCTCGTCCGCGGCATTGGCGTGATCGGATCGATCATCTCCACCTACACCGTGCGGGCCGGCAAAGACGACAACGGCGATACCGCGCTCAAATCCGTCCACCGCGGCTTCTGGATCGGGTCGATCATTTCCGTCGCCGGGTTCTTTATCCTCGGCTACTTCTACATGCGGTTCAGCGGCAACCTGCTTTCCCCGATGAAAGAAACTGCTGCCGATATCGCCAAGTACACCGGCACCGATGTCATGCATCTGCCGATTTGGGCGAACTTCGGTATCAGTGGATTGGATATGCGGCCGGCCATCGCGTGTCTCGTGGGCGTGATCCTCGCGATTTTGCTTAACAAGGTGACCAGCTACTACACGCACACCAGTTTTGCACCGACGAAATCGCTGGTGAAGGCGTGCACCACCGGCCACGCGACCAACATTATTCAAGGCTTCGCAGTCGGCTACGAAAGCTCGGTCGCGGCGATTCTGGTGATCGGCGGCGCGATCCTGCTCAGCGTCATGACATTCATGCACACGCCGCCGCTCTTCGTCGCCTACGGCGTGGCGATGGCGGGCATCGGCATGCTCACGCTCACCGGCAACACAATCTCCATGGACGTGTTCGGCCCCGTCGCTGACAACGCCAACGGCATCGGTGAAATGGGTTACGACCGCGAGGCGATGGAACTCGCCAAGCCCGGCAGCTACAAGGCCGCCCGGCAAATCCTCTCCGACCTCGACGCTGTCGGTAACACCACCAAGGCCGAGACCAAAGGCATCGCCATCGGCTCGGCGGTCATCGCGGCGGTCTCGCTCTTCGCCAGCTTCATCGCGATGCTCGCGGTAGGCTCGGAAGAGAAGATCAACACGATGTCGACGATGCAGTATTTCGAAAAAGCGCGATTCCTGAACGTGGCCGACCCGATGGTGTTCATCGGGCTATTGATCGGTGGCGCGACGCCGTTCCTCTTTAGCTCCATGCTAATTCGCGCCGTCGGCCGGGCAGCGTTCCTCATCGTGAAGGAATGTCGCGCCCAGTTCCGCGATAAGGAAATCTGGGCCGGCACGAAGAAACCCGACTACGGCCGCGTCGTCGACATCTGTACTCAGGCAGCACAGCGCGAGCTCATCGGCCCCGGACTGCTGGCTATTTTCGCGCCGCTGATCGTCGGCTTCCTGCTCGGGCCGTACGCGCTCGGCGGATTTTTGGCGGGCATGATCCTTGTCGGCCAGCTGCTGGCGGTCTTCATGACCAACGCCGGCGGCGCGTGGGATAACGCCAAGAAGATGATCGAAGACGGCCTGCACGGCGGCAAGGGCAGCGAGGCGCACAAGGCGGCCGTCACCGGTGATACCGTCGGCGACCCGCTCAAGGACACCGCGGGCCCGGCCGTTAATCCGCTGATCAAGGTTATGAATATGGTCTGCCTCCTCTCGCTGGGCATGGTGCTGAAGTACAACATCGCCGACCCGAGCGAAGCCGGCGGAATGAAGATCGGCCTGACGATTTCCGCCGTCTGCTTCCTCGCCATCTGGTGGGCGGTGTGGACGAGCAAAAAAGATTCGAAGGAACTCGACGACATCCACGAAGACCTGGCCGCGAACAACGCGGTGACGGCGAAGTAGTCGCTGGATTGCCGAATTGCGATTTCCGATTGCCAATTGGAATGCCCAAACGCATTTCCAATCGGCAATTGGCATTTTGCAATCGCCAAACAACTAAAGCCGCTTGCAATTCTGCCGCCAAACTGCATCGTAGAGACGAAGAATCACCCAAGGAATCCGCCGTGCCCGCAACTGAAAAACAAACCCAGCAGTCCGCCCGAGACTTCGCCCTGGCCGCCGCCCGCATGGCGGCCGACACGCGCTGCACCGGCGTCGTCTTGCTTGATGTAAGCAAGGTCTCGCCGATCACCGACTACCTCGTGATCGCCACCGGCACCAGCGCCCGGCAGATGCGCAGCGTCTGCGACGACATCGAAGACATGGCCAAGCCGATCGGATTCCGGGCGCTCACGCGGGCCGGGCATGAGGGAGAGACGTGGATTCTCGTCGATTTCGTGACGGTCGTCGTGCACGTCTTTTCCGCCGAGGCGCGGGGCTACTACGACCTGGACAATCTCTGGGGCGATGGCGAGAAGATCGAGTGGAAAGCCTAGTCGAGAAGTTTCCGCCTTACGTAGCCGCGAACGCAAGTTCGCGGGATGGGTCCCTCGATCGACTTCACGAACTCCCTTTCGTGGCTTCGTAATTTCCTGTCCGCAATATCCCTGCTCCTTTACGTCCAACAAAAAAGCCCGCGAACCAAAGGTTCATGGGCTTTCTCGCGAATTGACCCTGACGGGATTCGAACCCGTGTCGCGGCCTTGAAAGGGCCGTGTCCTAGGCCTCTAGACGACAGGGCCGATCCTGCAATCAGGAATACGGTCTGCCTAGGAGGTGGAACAGTATGCGGATGTTTGGGGGGAGTCAATGAAGCCAATGCAGAAGGCAGAATGCAGAATGCAGAATGAAAACAGCGGACGAATTTCTTCATTCTGCCTTCTGCATTCTGCATTCTGCATTTCTGCGGTATTCTCCGCACCATGCTCCACTACTTCAAATTCCGCCAAGACCTGTTCAACCCCGAGCCGGCGAAGGACGTTTACCTCAAGCGCGGCCCCGGCAAGGGCTGGCCCGAGGAATGCCCCCCGCTTCGGGCGGCCAACGCGTTCGGCTTCGATCTGCTGGCGAATTTTGACGTGACGTTCGTCCGCACCAAGACCGGCTGGCGGACCGAGCCGGACACAACCATCGAATCCGATTTCGACTACGCCGGCGAGATGGATTCGCCCGGCGCGCCGCTGCACCAGCAGTACGCGTGGTTCTGGGAGAAGGGCCAAACGCTGCCGCACAAAATTTCCGACAACGTCTACGAGCAGATTAAACACCAGGTGAAGATCAGCAGTTTTTTGTTTCTCAAGACCGATCCGAACGAGCTGATCTACCTGACCGAAGTGCCCAATTTCCCCCGGCCGTGGCGGGCCGTCACCGCCCTGATCGATACCGACTGGTACCCGGCCAGCTACCCGTGGCACACGGTGATCGAGCTCGACCCGACGCAGAAAAAAATCGAAATCAAAAAAGGCGAGCCGCTGGCGAGAGTCATCCCCGTCCGGCGGGACACCTACTTCGCCCAGCCGATGTCGCCTATAAGTTTCGACGAATTCTTCACCAAAGGCCAGCAATGGCTCGCGGCGCACGGCAGCGTGGAGCATGAAGGTACAGTCGATATCACGAGGACCTACGTTCGGCAACAGATTCGCAGCAAGTTTGTGGTGATGAAGTGAATGAATCGGTATTGGGTATTCGGTATTAGGTATTTAGAGTCGTCAAACCTGTAGTACCAAATACCTAATACCTAATACCTACTACCTAATACCTAAATCCGCAGCGTCGCCCCGACTTTTTCCTTCGCCGCACTCACTACCGACGCAACCGCGCCTTCGACCTGCTCGCTGGTGAGCGTGCCGGTCGGGGAGCGGAAGACGAGTGTGATCGTCACGCTCTTGCTCCCCTTCTCCAGCGGCTTGCCGCGGTAGGTGGTGACGTATTCGATCTCTTCGAGGTTGGCCGGCTTGATCTCGCGGACGACGGTGTCGATCGCTTCGTAGCGCACAGTGTCGGCCACTACGAGCGAGAGATCGCGACGCACCGATGGATAACGCGGCAAGGGCGATTGCTGCGGCACGAGTTGGGCGGCGGCAATGAGGGCGGCCAAATCCAGCTCGGCGGCGGCGGGCGATTCTTTTAGCGAGAGCTTGTCGATCACCTTGCGGTCGATCTTGCCGATCGTGCCGACGGGCTGGCCCGCCCACTCGATCCGGCCGGACGCGCCGGCGTCGAAACCGGCGGCGGGCGCGGGGACGATTTTCACTTGTCGCTTCGCGTCTAGCTTGGCGAGAAGCGTTTCGACTGCGCCACGCAGTTCGCGCAGGCCGGCCGAGCCGACGAGGGCGACGCGCGAGGATTCGACGACTTTCCCAGCCGCATCCAGCCAGAACGCCCCGCCGGTCTCGAACAATCGTGCACCCGACGTGCCGGCGTTTTCGTTCCGTCGAACCGCTTCGAGCATACCCGGCAGAATGCTCGGCCGGAGTTGGCCGTCGGCTTTCCGCACGATCGGATCGACCCGCGGCAGCCCCTTCGCGCCGGCGGGCAGAAAATCGCCGGCCAGCGAATCGGTGACAAACGTCGCCGTCCAGCTCTCGAAAAAACCTGCTGCCACGAGCGTCGAACGCACGACTTCCATCGCCGCCAGCTTCGGATCGGGCGGGGAAAGGCGGATCGAGATTTCGTCGCGAACAGGAATGATGTCGTACCCGAGCACGCGGGCGACTTCTTCGACGAGATCGACTTCGATGTTCAGATCGAGGCGGTTGGAGGGAATGGTGACGTCGATCGTCTGGCCGGCGTCTACGGGATTTAGGTGGTCGCGCTTGAGTGCCGCCATCGCGTCGGCCTTGGAGATTTCCACACCGAGGACGGATTTGATCTTCGCCATCCGTAGCGAGAGTTTTTTCGGCGAATAACCGCTCGCCCCGGCAACGACGGATCCCGCGAGCAATTCGCCGCCCGCCAATTGCAGGATCAGCTCGGCGGCCCGCTGGCTCGCTCGCTCGGGCAGCGTCGGATCGATGCCTCGCTCGAATCGGTAGGAGCTGTCGGACTTCATCGCCAGCGAACGCGCCGTCTTACGGATCGAGAGCGGATCGAACCTGGCCGACTCGAGCAGAATGCTCGTCGTGCCGGCCGATACTTCGCTGTCCTGCCCGCCCATCACGCCCGCCAGCGCGACGGGCTTGCTCGCATCAGCGATGACAAGCATGCCCGGCGTGAGCTTGCGCTCGTGGCCGTCGAGACTGGTGATTTTTTCGTTCTCGCGCGCTGGCCGGACGATGATTTTCCCACCGCCGATTTTCGCCAGATCGAACGCGTGCAGCGGCTGGCCCATTTCGAACATGACGTAGTTGGTGATATCGACAACGTTGTTGATCGACCGCAGGCCGATCGCTTCCAGGCGTTTGACCATCCACGCCGGGCTCGCCCCAATCTTCACCCCCGTGATGACGCGAGCGACGTAATGCGGGCAAAGCGCCAAGCTTTCGATCGAAACGCCAACCACCCCGCTCGCCGGTCGCCGCGCTTCAGCGGGTCGCGCATCGGGCACTTTGAACGGTCGATTGAGCAGCGCCGAAAGCTCCTTCGCCACCCCCAGATGCGACAAGCAATCCCCCCGGTTCGAGGTGACTTCCACATCAATGACAGTGTCGTCCCCCACGCGATCGATCACTTCCACCGGAAGCCCGCCATGCGTGTGCGCCTCGGCGATCGCGGCCGCATCGAGCGGGCCAGGGAGATAGTCGTTGAGCCATTGGAGACTGATTTTCATGGGCGTTTTTCCGTTGTTTTCAAGAGGTGGGACATGCTAATCGGATCGGAGGGAGAGTCAAAACGCGGGGAGCGGTTTAAGGCGAGTAGGGAAAAGTCGAATCGACCGCAATTTTTCCAGAGCATTTCCACGCCGGTGTCTGAGGTACGCCGAAGACCCGGATTTTCCCCGCGGTCGATCCGGGTCTTCGGCGTACCTCA
>JBBQNK010000063.1:0-26640 GCA_038329865.1 Tepidisphaerales bacterium
GCTCAATCCCCACCGTCCCGGCCGTTCGAGCCCGCGAGTGGTCCGTCGGCGACCTAAGAAATACAAACTGATGACCCAACCCAGATCGACGTGGAAACGCTCGGAAAACCAAGGAGAAAAACACTAAGCTAATGGCGTTCGCGTCACTACTGATTCTTTTCCCGCGCTCACTGTTCGGCCACCGCCCGCGATCATTTCTTGCTTCTATTCGATCAGCAATTCAACTCATGGCAAGAAAAATTGTACCCGTCGGAGGAATTCAGGTCGTTC
This sequence comes from Tepidisphaerales bacterium, assembly GCA_038329865.1. GTDB lineage: Bacteria > Planctomycetota > Phycisphaerae > Tepidisphaerales > Tepidisphaeraceae > JANMES01. The sequence continues at coordinate 271 of JBBQNK010000063.1, forward strand.
CACCCGGCCCAACTCCCGGCCCGGCCATGGATTGCAAAAACGTGAACAATCGGCCGAAAAAACGCGGAATTTGGCCGACTTTTCTCCTCGGCGGCGGTATAGATTGTGACATGATGCGCATTGGATTGATTAATCTCGATCCGTTTCGATCGGTCATTCACGGCCAAGCCAATGCCCAGCCAGTGCCTGGACGGATGTGCCTCGAGGAGCGTTCGGACTCTGGACCTTTCCCGTACCTATCCGTACCTATCCGTACCTTTCCGTCCCTTTTCGAACCTTTCCGTCCCTGATCGCACCTTGGCGGATCGATTCAAGCCCCGGCCCGCACTCGAGTTGCGCGGCGGACGTGCGTCCGACAACAAAAAATCGGCCGCCTGCTCCGTTTCTTCGTTTTGAAATGCGAAATCCTCACCCAAGTTTTGGCGTTTACCTGATATCCGGATAGTCTCAGCGAATTCTCACGTCATGGATTTACAAAACGACACAATTTCACACCAGCAGTTGAAGCGCGTGCTCGACGTCTCGCGCCACCTGGCCGTGACGACCGATCTGGACGCGATGCTCGCGCACCTGGTTGAGTCGGCCACCAAGTTGCTCGACTGCGAGCGGGCCAGCATCTTTCTTTACGACAAGAAGACGCACGAGCTTTGGACGAAGATCGCGATGCAGTCGGCGGAAATTCGCGTGCCGGCCGACGCGGGGATCGTCGGGCGGGCGTTCATCACCAACCAGGTGATTCACGTGCCGCGGCCGTACGAAGACAAGCGGTTCAATCCTGAGCCGGATCGTCGAACGGGGTTCGTCACGCGCAACTTGCTCACCGCGCCGATGGTCGGGCTCGATCAAAAACCGGTCGGCGTGATCCAGGCGGTGAACAAGCGCGGCGATTCGTTCGACGAAAATGACCCCGACCTGCTGCAGCTACTGGCCGACCATGCCGGCGTGGCGATCCAGCGATTCCATCTGCAGCAAGACGCAATCAAGAGCGTGGAACTTCGCCGCGAGATGGATTTGGCCAAGCGCGTGCAGGAGGCGCTGATCCCGAAGAATCCGCCGAAGATTTCGGGGATTGACGTGGTGGGCTGGACACGGGCCGCGTCGGTCACCGGGGGCGATTGCTACGATTTGTGGACGCTGCCGGACGGCCGGCTCGCGATTTTTCTGGGTGATGCTTCCGGCCACGGCATCGCGCCGGCGCTGGTGGTTTCGCAGGTGCGAACGCTCATTCGCGCGATGGTGAATTACGAATCCGACCCGAGCGCGCTGCTCGCCCGCGTGAACGAGCGCTTGTACGAAGATTTGCAGGACGGGCAGTTCATCACTGTGTTTCTCGGGTATCTCGACAGTGCGGGAAATCTCGAATGGACCAGTGCGGGGCAGGGGCCGATCCTGGCGCATCCTTCGCCGGAGGAAGCCGTGCAGATTCTGGACACGCCGGGTTATCCGCTCGGATTCACCGCGCAATGGCCGAGCGCGCCGGGCGCGCCGCTGCAACTCAAGCCGGGCGGCAGCTTGTTCGTCGCGAGCGACGGGATTTTTGAATCGATGGACCCCGGCGGAAATCTCTTCGGCCACGAGCGCGTGGTCGATCTCCTGCAGGGCGGACTCGGCCGATCGCCGCAGAAGGCCGTGAGCTCGATCCGCGAGGCGGTGAATCACTGGCAGACCAGGGAAGAGCCGAACGACGATCAGACGATCGTGGCGATTCATCGGTACGAGTAGTGATGGGAAATGAAAAACGAGTAGTGGTTCAGATTGAATTCTGAAACTGATCCACCACCGAAAATCACCTCGCGCGATCTGAATGCTGTTTGTCTACAACTCTCCCCCGGTTATCTTTACTCCCAACCGCAATCGAGATCGGGCCACTGATGTCAACTGAATTACTGACGAACATCGAACTGTTCGGCGATCTGACCGCCGAGCACCGGCAGGAATTGGCTGCCGCGATGCAGCAACAGCCCTTTGCCGCCACGCAGCCGATCTTCTGGATCGGCGACTCGGGCACCAGCTTCTTCATCATCAAGAGCGGGCACGTCACACTCTCCTGCCCCGATGAATCCGGCGTGGAGATCACGCTCGCGCAGCTCGGTCCCGGGCAGTTCTTCGGCGAGCTTTCGCTGCTCGACGGCGCCCGCCGCACCGCCACCGCCCGCGCGGCAACCGATACGCTCCTGCTCTCGCTGGACCGCGAGGCGTTTCATGCTTTCCTGCTCAAGCACCCCGCCGCCACTTTGCAGATCATCGCCGAACTCGGCCGCCGCCAGCGCGACATGGTCGACAAACTCCGCGGCGTGACCAACGCCAACGAGGCGATCAACGAGACGCTGACGCCCTGGGCCCGGATCTCGGAGACCATCGCCCGGGTCAGCGCCAGTAAGGGGTTCGTGCTGAGTCACCTGGTGTTCGTCACGCTTTGGGTGAGCTGCAACCTGATCCGCGGGCGAAACGGGTGGGATCCGTTCCCGTTCCAACTCCTGACGATGCTCGGCACGCTGGAGGCGATCTTCCTCTCCATCTTCGTCCTGATCAGCCAGAACCGCCAAAGCGAAAAAGACCGCGTCCGCGCCGACTTGGATTACCAGGTGAGCCTCAAGGCCCATGTCGAGATGATGCAACTGCATCGCAAGCTCGATGAACTCAGAGCCATCGTGGAAAAGCAATCGACTAAAAATTGAAGAAGGAACGGAGGTGAACTTTCTGAGTTTGAAATCCATCGCTCCCGTAGCGGCTAGATCCAATCAACTTCTGGTGTAGCGTCATCCGCTACGGTCGAAGTTGATTTGCTCCAGACTCAACGTCCGGCCGCTAAAATCCTGTCCGCTTCGGATTTGAAAAGGTCCGCGTATTTCTTTTCGTGCGTCGCCAGTTCATCGCGGAGTTGTTCCGTCGGGCGCTTGCTGTAGTGGATGACGGTGTGGACGTCCTGAAAGTAAGCGCGGTACGTGCTGAAGAACGATTCGTCGAAGACGCGATCGGCGGCGGCGTGTAGCTCCTTTTGCTGGACGTCGGTGGCGCCGGCAAGATACGGTGCGACGGCGTCGGTTTTGTACTTATCCCACTGCTTCTTGTACGGCATGATCGAATAATGCCGGTTTTCAACAGCGATCCGCTCGGGCAGCGATAACTTCAGCCATTCCGCGGGAATGAACGGATCCTCGGCCTTGGCGAGCCAGGCGGCAAGCTCCTTTCGCAGGCCTGCTTTCACCTCGGCGTACGCCGGATCATTGACCAGGTTGTGCATCTGGGACGGATCTTTCTGATTATCAAAAAGCAGCCAGTCGCCCTGGGCCCAAACGACAAACGTATACTGTTTGCTTCTCACGCCGCGATAAGGATAGACATTGTTCTCACCGCCGGGATCGAGCTGCGTGCGAAAGTAATTCCTTTGAAAATTGTTGACCATCATGAGCTGCGACGAAGGATCGGGCCCGGGCTTGCCGAGCATCACCGGCGAAAAATCCTGCCCGCCGCAGTTCGCCGGCGGCGTAATGCCGGCAAAGCCGCAGAGCGTCGTGTACAGGTCGATCGTCCCGAGGTTGTCGGCGATCCTTCCGGCCGGAACATGGCCCGGCCAGCGGACCAGGAACGGTACGCGCGTGGCTTCGTCGTACGGGTTGCTCTTGTTCGATTCACCATTCGACCCGAACGAACTGCCGTGGTCCGCCGTGTAGATGACGATCGTGTTGTCATCGAGCCCGAGCTGCTTGAGCGAATCCATCAGCCGGCCGATCTCATGATCGACGGCCGTGATGTGCGCATTGTAGTGTTGATAGTTGCGCAGATTCAGCCCGGCTTTGAACTTCGGATCGGTGACGTTCGGGCGAAATGGCAGCTTCTCCTGCGGATAGAGTTTGACGTATTCCTCGGGCGCGTCATCCCACCGATAGTGCGGCGGATTCAACGACAGCATCAGCAAAAACGGCTGATCATCCTTCGCGTGCTGGCCGAGAAACTCCAGCGCCTGATCGGTCATGCCGATCGCGTTGTAACCTTTGTAGACTCGGTACTCTTCGTGCGTGGGAACGTCGCGATACTTCGAATTCCAGTGCTCATCGCCATAAAGCCAGTGCTTGAAATAATCGAACCCGGCGTTGTAGACCGACTCTTCATCGAGATGCCACTTGCCCACGTACCCAGTGAGATAGCCGGCCTTCTTGAAGGTTTGCGCGATCGTCGGGCCTTCCACTCCCATGACCTTGCTGTTGCCGAAGTAGTCGTTGCTGATGCACGAACTTTCGTGCGGCCAGCGGCCGGTGAGCAGCATCCCGCGGTACGGCACGCAGATCGGCGAAGTGCTGGTGCAGTTATCGAAACGCGTTCCTTCCTTGGCGAGGCGAGTCAAATTCGGCGCGACCAATTCTGGCATTTCAGTGAATGGCAGGCTGCACCAGCGGTGCTCGTCGCTGAAGATGAAAAAGATATTGGGCCGCTTCGCCGACTGCGTTTGACCCGAAACTTGCCTCTCGCCGAGCGTCCTCATCGCCACCGCCGCCGCAGCAGCCGTGCTAAACTTGAGAAAATCGCGTCGCCCGATTGAGGCAGGCGAATTGTGAATGTTCATGTCTTGTTCATTCATGAAATTAGAAGCAAGTATACATGAAATTATGGGATAGTTGGAAACCGGAGACATCAGTTCGGTTTCCGCCCGGAGAGCTGCGACGGAGATGCGGTGCTCGTCAGCTTTAGTGCCGCTCATGAGACTATTCAAATACTTGCCGCCACTTGCAGTCGTCGGATGCTCGCCGCGGTCGGTGTCATGGATGTGGTACTAAAGCTTCACGGGCAGTCATGATCATCGCCCCTTTTTTAGTCCCCGGCCAAAACAACTGCAGCTGCGCCGTTTGATTTATCAGGTGTGAACTGAAGTCCGATCCGCAACAACATGGGTGCATCGCGTCATTGCGTCTCGTTCCACAACAAGATGACTGGCTCGCTCAGGTTGTGCTCAAAGCCCAGAATTCCGATGCTCGCCGGCTCGTTATAGAAACATCTCGCAATAATCGGCGCCAGGCCCAGCCAGCGGGCGACGAACATCCGGCTGAAATGGCCGCTGGAAAATACGGCAATGTCGCCGGTGATCGGGTGGATGGACTTCAGGAATCGATCGGCCCGGGCGGCAACCTGCTGGGGTGATTCGCCGCCGGGCGCTCCATCGCGAAAGAGTTCCCAGTCGGGCCGTTCACGCTTGATTTGATCGGTCGTCAGACCCTCGTAATCACCATAATCCCATTCGACCAGATCAGCATTTCTCTCGGCCCGCGTCGCAAACCCCGACAGTTCACAAGTGCGCTCTGCGCGAACGAGCGGGCTCGTTATCACTCGGGAAAAATTTTCGTGCTGGAGCCGCGCCCCCAATTGGCGGGCACGATCTTCGCCATGAGAATTCAGCTGAATATCGGTTAGGCCGGTATGCTTGTGCGAGTCCGTCCAATCCGTATCGCCGTGGCGAATGAGAAATAGCCGCGGAAGCGGGTTTGAGCTGGGGAAAGTCATTGCGTTCCTTTCGACCCTCTTACTTCGCGAGAAGCTTGCGAATGGCCTTGAGTTCGCGCATCCGCTTTGCGGTGGTTTCGGGATAGGACATTTTCAGATCGCTGAGCGAATCGAGAATGATTTGCGAAACGATCAGCCGGGCGTTCTCCTTGTCATCAGCCGGCACGATAAACCACGGCGAATCATTTGTGCTGGTCGCATTGAGGCACGCCTCATACGCCTCCATGTATTGCTTCCAGTATTTCCGTTCGTGTATATCTGCAAGGCTGAATTTCCAATTCTTCTCCGGCTCATCGATGCGATCCAAAAAACGTTTTCGTTGTTCGTCCTTCGAAAGATGCAGAAAGAACTTGATGACCCGTGTGCCGTTGCGGTGTAGATGGGCCTCAAAATCGATGATCGAGCGGAATCGTTCTTGCCAGATCGTATTGTGATCGACCAACGGAACTGGAAGGCCCTGCCCGACGAGAATTTCCGGATGGACGCGCACGATGAGCACTTCCTCGTAGTACGACCGGTTAAAGATCCCGATTCGGCCGCGCTCGGGCAGACGGCAATCCGTTCGCCACAAAAAATCGTGCTCCAATTCTTCCGCGGAGGGCTGTTTGAAGCTGAAGACCTGGCAGCCTTGCGGATTCACCCCTGACATCACGTGTCGAATCGCCCCGTCTTTACCGGCTGCGTCCATCGCCTGAAAGATCAACAGCAACGCGTAGCGATTCGACGCATAGTGCAGCCGCTGCAGATCACTCAGCTCTTGAACCTGGTGGTCGAGTGCTTTCTTATAGCGCTTCTTCGATTTGCAGATCGGCTGCATATCGGTCGGCCGCTTGCTGAGCTCTATCGCTTCCCCGGGACAAACGCGGAACTCTTCGGAATGAATTTTCATGTTTATTCCTTCAGCAATGCGCCGTGCGAGAGATCATCCGTTCGCCGGTGTGCTCGGCTCTGAAAATGGCCGCAGCGCGGGCGTGATCAACAAAGCGCCTCCTACAATTTCTCAAGCCAACCTCCGTGAAAGCCCGCACGCCGCAGGCCGCTAACGATGTATGGGCAGCTTCGCATCGCCTGCCACAACAATTCCGTACGGTGATTCTCAATCATCAAAACAATTGGGCCTTGATTGATCGCCAGGTGCCAACTCGAAATCCATCCGTAGGAATTACCGGATTGGCTCGGATACGTCGGATTGTAGGACGCCTTGAAGCCGTACGGGTTGCGGTCCGTTAAATGAATTTCATCTATCGCATACTCGATTGCGGGTAAGACAATTTCAGGCGCGAAAGGCAGCGACGATACCACCGCCCACGGCGCCAGCGTTCCGTCATCGGGACCATAGGGTATTCCACGTCCCAGGTAAGCAAAAAATTGCCGCTCGATTCCATCGACTTTGATCGTCTGAGCGCCCGGCCCGTCACTCGCGGTGATTCCCCAGGAATTGCGGCCATACCCCTTAAAGCCGAGCGGGTTGGTGATCGCATATTGTTGTTGCGCATACGTCGCACGTCGGCTGTTCTCGAAATAATTGATACCCTTGTCGCGCATGAACGCGTCTTGAATGTTGCGAAAGTCGATCCAGATGTGAGACAGTTGATGTGTGAACAACGGCCCGCAGTAAAGGTACTCCTGCCCGCAACTTTGCACCCATTTGTAAGTGGACGTCCAGGCCTTGTAACTGCTCTCGGACAGCGGATGTGTGGGCGAACCCAGCCCCAGTACGTACATGAGCATCGCCTCGTCGTATCCTTCCCATCGATATTTGATAAAGCCGGTTTCCGGCGTCCAGCCGTGCGTTAGAGTTTCGCCTTGATTCTGCGCCCACTGCCAATCCGCGCGGCGATAGAGCGCGTCGGCCAGATCGCGGATTTCACGTTCTTCTGCAGTTTGAGCCGTGAAATACTGTGCAACCGCCAACGCACCCGCGAGAAAAAAGCCGCTGTCGACCGTCGAAAGCTCGCTTTGCTGAGCTCGACGTCCTGTTTGCATGTCCAGAAAGTGGTAATAAAATCCCCGGTAACCCGTGGCATCAGGATCGTCGCTTTGTGGACTGTTCCAAAAGAAACGCAGGGTATTCAGCGTTCGTTCCACACCCGCCGCGCGCGAAATAAGGCCGCGCTCGATTCCCACGGGATATGCCGCCAGAGCAAGACCGATCGCAGCAATGCTTGCCGGACATTCTGATGTAGTTTTGTCCTTTACCAACCCGTTCAGCGGGTTCGTCTCATTTAGAAAATAACTGAATGACTCACGTTGAAGTCGGTCCAACATGGCGTCAGTATTTTGCTCGGCACGGCTCATCGATTCACCGACCCAACTTGCGGCGCAACATGACCTACCGCATTCTCAACCGCCGCCGAGTATTCCCCTCGATGGGCCGCGCCGTTGCATCGCGCCCGATGGGCCAGCGCCTTTTGGGCGGCGGCGACGTTGGAATCCTTCCCCTTCCAAAGGTCCAGTGCAGGCTGCTGAATCGCGCGCGAGAACGAAAACGTGACCGCCCACGGCAGGCGCGCTTTGAACCGCACATTCATCGCGTTCAACCGAGCCGACGCCAGTTCGGCCGACTGCCCGCCTGATAGAAAGGCGATCCCCGGAAGAGCCGCGGGGACTGTTCGTAGTAAACAGCCGATCGTGGCGTCGGCCACCTCGTCAACCGATTCCTGCTTCGGGCACGTTGATCCCGGCAGCACCATGTTTGGCTTGAGGATCATTCCTTCCATCATGACGCGTTGCTTGTGCAATTGGTCAAATACGACTTGCAGCGTCTCTTCCGTTACCTCCCGGCAACGCTGCAACGTGTGCGATCCTTCCATCAGCACTTCCGGCTCAACGATCGGCACGATTCCCGCTTCTTGACACAGCGCGGCGTATCGCCCGAGCGCGTGGGCGTTCGCGTTGATGCAGCCGCGCGTCGGAATGCCGTCGCCGATGGTGATCACCGCACGCCACTTGGCAAAGCGGGCACCCATTTTCGCGTATTCCGCCAAGCGATCGCGAAGTCCGTCGAGGCCTTCGGTAATCTTTTCGCCGGGATAAGCGGCCAGCGCCTTTGCGCCGGCATCGACCTTTATCCCCGCGACAATTCCTGCATCGGCAATCACCTTGAGAAACGGCACGCCCGATTTCGTCGATTGGCGAATCGTCTCGTCGTACAGAATCACGCCGCTGATTGAGTCACCTAAGCCCGGCGTGGTGACGATCAATTCGCGATAAGCCCGCCGGGCCTCCACAGTTGTCGGGATCCCCAGTTTCTCGAACCGTTTGTTGCACGTCGGCGTGCTTTCGTCCATCGCCAGCAGACCTTTGCCTTCCGCGACCATCGCCGTCGCTGTGTCGATCAAATTTGTCGAATTCATGAATGCTCCATTGCGTTGAGGGCTTCAAAGCCGGAAATGACATCGAACAATTCTTCATCGATCCCGCTTTGACGCAAGCGGTGGAACGTGCCGTTCAGTTCTTCCAGCAGTTCGTCGATATTCTTGTCCGCCCGCTGCATCGCCGCGAGTCGGCTGGCGTTTTCGCTTGCGAGCGATTCGGCACACCCCCGGAAGAGCGAGATGAACAGATACTCTCGGATGAGCGCGCGCAACGTGGTCGTCGCGCTGCCGATCACCTCCGGCAGCACGCGCGCCGGCCATTTTGTCTCGACCAGGTTTTTCTGCCACGATGCGTCGAGCGGCAGCATACGCTGACTCACCGGCTCATACATCGCCCCCGACGTCGGCCGATTGTGAAAAACGTAAACGGCCGAGTATTCGCCTTTTGCACGGTGCACTTCACTATCAATTTGAATCCGCCCGACGAGCGGCGTAATCCCCTGCACCGAGTTCGGTACCGCGTACAGCCCGATCATTTTCAATCCCGCGTCCGTCAACCGTGCGTGAACACGTTCACCAACGGCCCACACTTCCGCTTTCGCGGGCAACGCCGCGAGTGTCTTTTCAGCGTAATCCGCGATGACGTCATTGAACTGACCCACAAGTCCCTGATCGGACCCGAAGACGATTGCCCCGACCGTCGCCTCTTCCTTCTTCTTCGCCGCTCCGGCCGGCACCGAAGCGGACCCCGCCAACCGCAGGCAAACGCCGAGCCCGCGTTCCACCGTCGCGTAATATTCCGCCAGCGCCAGCACTGATTTCTCATACTGCCCCACGCTCGACGCCGCGACGGCCTTCATCGTGCGCACGACGGATTGCAGATCGCCCGCGCTGCCGATCTTGCGGCGGAGGCTGGCGGTGGTGTCGCTCATTTCTTCTCCGCTGCGGTTGATGCGGGCTTGGCTGAGCCAGATTTGTCCGGCTTCTGCGGATCGCCTGGCTTTTTCGGTTTTGGCAGAAACGGAGGGAGCGCCTGGCGGGCGATTTCGATGATCGCCTTTCGATCGTCGTCGCTGAGCGTTTTTGCGGTTTCAAATCGGCCGGTCATGTCGTCCGGTATTTTCGCGGCCGCGTCGCGAACGGCGCGCTCGGCGTCGGGCATTTTTTCGAGGGGAATCGTATCGAACAGGTTGGCGGTGAGCCCGAGAAGCACGGCGATCTGTTGCGGGACCGAAACAGGATCTGCTTCCGGCTGCTTGAGGCAGGCGCGGATGCGCCGGCCGTGGTCGATGATCTTTCGCGTGTCATCATCAACGCGAGCACCGAAGCGGGCGAAAGTTTCGAGCTCTTCGAACTGTGCGTAGGCGAGTTTCAGATCACCAGCGACGGCGCGATACGCGGCCCGCTGCGCTTTTCCGCCGACACGCGAGACGGATTTGCCGACGTCGACCGCGGGGAGCACGCCGAGCTGGAAGAGAGAGGGGGAGAGGTAGATCTGGCCGTCGGTGATGGAGATCAGATTCGTCGGGATGTAGGCGGAGATATTTTGCGCCTCGGTCTCGATGATTGGCAGGGCGGTGAGTGAACCACCGCCGCGCTCTTTGCTGAGGTGGGTCGAGCGCTCAAGCAGGCGAGAGTGGATATAGAAAATGTCACCTGGGAACGCCTCGCGGCCTGGCGGGCGGCGGAGCAGGAGCGAGAGTTCGCGATACGCGCGGGCGTGTTGGGTGAGATCGTCATACACAATCAGCACGTCGCGGCCGGCGTCCATGAAATGCTCGGCGATGCTTGTCGCCGCGTAGGGCGTGATGTATTCCAAGCCGGGCGATTCGTTGCCTTCAGCGACCATGACGACCGTATATTCCATCGCGCCATGTTCGCGCAGCGTCGCAATCGCCTTGGCGACGGCGGACGAGCGTTGGCCGATCGCGCAATAGACGCAGATCACGTCTTTTCCGCGCTGGTTGAGGATCGTGTCAATCGCGATGGTGGTTTTGCCCGTCTGGCGATCGCCGAGAATCAGCTCGCGCTGGCCGCGACCGATGGGGATGAGGGCGTCAACGACTTTCAACCCCGATTGCAGCGGCACGGTGACCTGCGCGCGGTCCATGATCGGCGCGGCCGGTCGTTCGATCGGCAGGCGCTCACTGGTGGCGACAGGTCCGTTGCCATCCAGCGGCCGTCCGAGTGGATCAATGACGCGGCCGAGCAATGCGTCGCCGACACCGACGTCCATCACCCGGCCGGTGCGTTCAACTTCGTCGCCGGCGTTGAGGTGGCGGTAATCGCCGAGCAGCACCGCGCCGATCTCGTGTTCGTCGACGTTGAAAGCGATGCCGAACACGTCGCCGGGGAATTGGAGGAGTTCATCAAAGCCGACGCTTGTCAGGCCGGACACTTGCGCGACGCCCGTGGAGACGCTCTTGATCGCCCCGACTTCGCGCGGCGCAAACGCGGGCGCAAAACGATCGAGCACCTCACTGATGCCAGCGAATGCCCCGTCGAAGGTGGCCTGCAGATTATCGGGTGCGGTAGGCATTTGATTTACGTTGTGGTTGCCGCCTCGGGCTTGGGTGATTTGGCGGGCTCGGCCTTGGCTTGTTTCTTATCGAGCAATTCAGCGACACTCTTTTCCAATGTCGAAAGATACTCGGCGATGCTCCACGCCACCTTTTGGCCGCTGGTCGTGAGTTCTATCCCGCTGACCAGATCCGGCGAGGTTTCGAATGTGAGATGCAGATCCGCGGAGAACGTTTCATTCAAGGCTTTCTGAATTGCCGCGCGTTGTTCCGGAGTGAGATCAAACGCACTGCGAACCAGAGCAGCATTGGACGACGACTTGAAAGCTTCGGCCAGCGCGTTCTTGGCCGATGCGTCGATTGCTCGCACGCGGTGCGTGAACGCGTCAGTCATCTGGCCTTCCAGGCTCGCACCGGAGAGGTCTTTGAGCGCTTTGCGGGCGATCGCGAATACTTCCTGCTGCGTGCGGCGACTGATCGCCTGAGAGAGCGACTTCGCCTCTTTCTGGATCGATTCCTGCCGCTTCGCACTCAAATCGGCGGCGGCCTTGCGGGCTTCATCGAGCAGGCGAGATTTCTCTGCCTTGGCATCGTCGGTCGCTTTGCTCAACAGTGCAGCACGCTCCTTATCGAAGTCTTCATTCTTGTGCTGGAAGTCGTCGCGCTCCTTTTGGGCTTCGCTCTTCTTCGCGGCGGCGTCGGCGAGTTCCTTGGCGATCAGTTTTTCGCGCGCATCGATGGCGTGGAGGATCGGCTTGTACAGAAAGTGCTTCATCAGCCACACCAGGATGAGGAAGTTAAACGCTTGCGCCCCGACGGTGAACCAGTCGATCAGCATAACATCACTTTCCGGCCGCTTGGGCGATGACGTGGTTCCAGAACGGGTTGGCGAAGATCAGAATCATCGACACCACGAAACAGTAGATCGCGGTGGATTCGATCATCGCTAATCCAACGAACAATGTTCGTGTGATTGTGGATGATGCGTCGGGCTGCTGTGCGAGCGCGGTAAGGGCGGTCGCAACGGCGCGGCCTTCACCCAGCGCAGGCATCATGCAGCCGATGCCGGTGGTTAAGCCGGCGGTGGCGATCGAGGCGACTGCGATAAGGGTCATGCTGTCCATAAAATCTCCTTGGATGGTTCAAGTGGTTGGTGCGGCTTCGGGTTTAGGTTTGCGAGGCCGCGTGGCGGCGGCGATATAAACCGCGGCCAGAATGCTGAAGATGTACGCCTGCACCATACCGGTGAGCAAGCCGAGCAGCGTCATGATGATCGGGAAGAGGAACGGCGTGATCGACAGGAGAATGCCGATGATCATCGCCCCGCTCATCATGTTGCCGAACAACCGGACGGCCAGTGCCATCGTCCGCGAGGCTTCGCTGATGATATTGAACGGCAGCATGAGAAAGGTCGGCTGCGTGTAGGTTTTGAGGTATCCGCCAACGCCCTGATCTTCAATGCCGAACAGCGGCACGGCCACGAAAACGCACAGCGCCAGCGCCGCCGTGGTAGAGAGCGACGCCGTCGGCGGTTCGTAGCCGGGAATGACGGTACAAAGTGCCGCCATCGCGACGAAGAGGAAAAGCGTGCCGAGAAATGCGATGTACTTCTTGGGATTGCGAAGGCCGACGTCTTCGATCTGCTTCACGATGCCGGTCACGATGATCTCAAAGAAGTTCTGCCATCGCGAACGATTCAGATCGACCGAGAGCTTGCGTGTAATCAGCTTGGAACCGACGGCCAGAATCAGCATCAGCCCCCACGTGTACACAATCGTGGCGTTGAGCTTGAGAAAGCCGTGCTGCCAGAAAATGATCTGGTCGGGACTAAGATGCACGTGTTTCCTCCACGGCCGGGCGCGTGAGCCGCGTAACGAGCAGACGTGCGAGGATGAATCCGGCGAGGCAGACCATCAGCCGTTGCCAATTTCCGAGTCCGACGAAATAGAATCCCACGAGCGCGATACTCATCCGCACCAGCAGGCTGCCAAGGAACAACAACGCCGGGCGTTCGGATGAAACGCCTTTACGGATCGTCCACCACAAGCCGCCGAAGAAAATCGTGCCGAGAGCCAGGCCGGCCATCCCCGCGAACAATAGACTGAGTGTTTCATTCATCATCGTTTTCCTTCATGGCTTTCTCTTCCCCGGCGACCCAGCGCCACGCGTTCAGGCAGCCGATCACGAGCCCGGCCACGAGTAACGCGAGTGTCCACGCGTGCCGGCCGGGGTAATTTTTGTCCAACCAAATGCCGATCGCCGCGCCGAGCACGGTCGGCACTGCGACCGACCAGCCGATCAATCCCATCATTCCCAGACCGAACCAGACGCCTTGGTCGGGATTACGCCGCGCTTTCAGCTTTCGCGCCGACTTGGTTCCGATCTGACCAGCGAATGCCTTGTCGCTGGCGGATGTTTTGTCCGGTAAGTCATTCATGGTGCAATGTCACTAACTGGCGAATGAGCCCGGTCTCCATCTTCGCGGTCACGGTGCGGAGATTTTGTTCCTGTTCGTCCAGCGTTAGAAATTCCTTCTCAACCGCCTCTTTCAGTTGCCCGAGATCAGTGCCGGATTTCGCACGGCGAACGGACACCAGCACGTCCTGCCCGGTTTTGACGAGAACGCCTTCATCGATTGCGACGAACACCTCGCCGTCCGCTTCGGACTCGTAGACCAGAATCCCCGGAACGATCGCTGCGACACAATCGAGCCGATGAGGCAAAAGTCCGAACGAACCTTCCTGCGTCTCGGCGACGATGCGCTTCACGTCTGCCTTTTCCGCAAAGATCTGGAACGGCAGCAACACCTTAAGTTTCATGAGCGCTGCCGGCATGGGCGACCTCCGGCTTGGGCTTCGAATCGGTCTTTGCATCGGGCTTCGCGTCGGGCTTCGAATCGGTTTTCGCGTCAGGCTTCGCCGACTTGTTCGCCTCATCCACTTTTCCGATCATGTAGAGCGCACTTTCCGGAAAATCTTTGAATTCGTCCGCCAGGATTCGCTCGCAACCGTCGAGTGCGTCGTTCAGGCTCACGTCTTTTCCCTTGATGCCGGTGAATTGCTCGGTGGCGAAGAACGGTTGGGTTAAAAACCGTTCCAATCGCCGCGCCCGGCCGACGACGGCACGGTCATCCGGGGACAGTTGCTCCATGCCGAGCATCGAGATGATGTCTTTGAGTTGCTCGTAATGGGCGAGCGTCTTGCGAACGTTCTGGGCCAGCAGATAGTGCTTCTCGCCGATGATCGTGGGCGTCGCCATCTTGGAGTTCGATTGCAGCAAATCGATCGCCGGGTAAAGGCCCTCGCTGGCCCGCTTGCGGGAAAGAACGATCGACGCGGACAGATGCGAAAAGGCATGGACCGCTGCCGGATCGGTTAGATCATCGGCGGGCACGTAGACCGCTTGGATGGAGGTGATCGCGCCCGCGTCGGTGTTGGCGATGCGTTCTTCCAATCCTGAAAGTTCCGTGCCCATCGTCGGTTGATAACCCAGCCGCGAAGGCATTTGCCCCATCAGTCCCGACACTTCCATGCCCGCTTGGATGAAGCGAAAGATGTTATCGATCAGCAGCAGTACATCGCGATGCTCGTCGTCGCGGAAATACTCCGCCATCGTCATGGCGGCTAAACCGACGCGGAAACGTGCGCCGGGCGGTTCATTCATCTGGCCGAACATCATCACCATGTTCGGAAGCACGCCGGCCTCTTTCATGTCGTGATACAGTTCCTGCCCTTCGCGACACCGTTCGCCAATGCCGCAGAAAATGCTCACGCCTTTCTGATGGCCGACCATGTTGTGGATCATCTCGGTGAGCAGCACGGTTTTGCCCACGCCCGCCCCGCCGAACAGTCCGGCCTTGCCGCCGCGTTCCAATGGAACCAACACGTCGATCAGCTTGATGCCCGTTTCAAAAATTTCGGACTTGGTCGAGCGGCTTAGCAGCGGCGGCGGATCGCGATGGATCGTACGCCACTCCACGTCCTTCGGCGGCGGCTGTTGGTCGATCGCGTTGCCGAATACATCGAACATGCGCGAGAGAATCGTTTTGCCGACCGGCACCCGCAGCGGCTCGCCGGCGTCTTTCACCGCCATGCCGCGGGCCAACCCCTGCGTGGGTGTGAGCGCGATGCCTCGTACGTGACGGGTGTCAATCTGCATCAGCACTTCAATAACGATCCGATCGTCGGCCCCGGCATGCAGGACGGAATAGATCGCCGGCAAATGCGTATCGAATCGAATTTCGACAACGCTGCCTCGAATGGAGACCACCGAGCCAAGATTTGCTTGCGATGACGCCGGCGTCATTGCGGCACCGGTTCTTTCTCCAGGCAGGCAATGATTGCTTCAATCACACGTTTGGTTTCGTCAGGATCTCGGACTTTGATCGACAAGGCTCCTGCCTGTTTCGCCGGATAGTCGTTTCCACCGGGGAAAATCGCGTCGCCGATGAAAATCATGTCAGCGATTGCTATGCCGAGCGTGTCGCGGAGTTTTCTGATTCCATACGCCTTATCAATTCCCGGCTTGGTAATGTCGATGGACGTCGTGCCCCCGAGATTGAGGGCGAATTCCGGTATCAAGCCGTCGAGAATCGCCTTTATTTTCTGCCGCTTTTTGAAGTCCGGGTCCCAGTTCTTCTTCGCATCGATCGGCGCTTGCTGGCCGAGCGCCGAGAAGGTGATTTGGCTGCCACGGTCTTCGATTTGTTCGCCCCAGGTTTTTTCGATTTTGAATCCAGATTCGTCGATGGACTGTTTCAGCAAACTCGTGATTTTCTGCTTCTGCTCAGCGGTGAAGTTTTCCGCATAGAGTTGCTCCCAGTGGTTACTAAACTGGTAGAACTGCGTCCCACATGTCGGCAGCAGCGAAAGTCGTTTCAGTGGAGCGTCCGCCGGCAGTTTCGCCAGCACCTGCTTCTCAAACTGCGGCCATCCACCGCCGGAGATCACAGCCGCGTTCACAACCTTCAGCAATGCGCCCAGCAGCACCGCCATCTCCGCATCGAGAGATGCTTTGCTTTCGGCAAGCGTGCCGTCGAGATCGAAAACAATCAGTTCTTTCATTATGTCTTCCCGATTTGGCCGACTTCTTTAAGTTGAATTGTCATTGGGGACTCCTTCGATTCACTTCGGATCCTCGCCATCTGGGCCGCAACTATTTTCTGGAGAATTTGCCAATCATGACGACCAGCAGGACTACCACCAGCACGCCAATCGCCGTCCAGATCCACATTCCTCCTCCACCCATCCAGCCGTTCATCGATCCGTCAGTATGATTCATCATGGCGGTCCTTTTATTATGTTGTGAAAAATCCGCCGCGATGTCCCGCAATAACCATTCGTTGCGGGACATCGTGGCGCTCAGCAATCACTGCTTGGCATTCGGGGCATCGGCAGGCTTATCATCCATGCCTTTCATCCCGTTCATCATGGGAGGCTTCGACATGGGGTTCTGGCCCATTTGCATCTGTTGCTTCATCATCTGCGGCTTCATGTTTTTCATCATTTCATCGTGCATGCTTTCCATTCGCGCCGTCATGGCCGTACGCTGCTCCACCATTTTGGTGACGACAGCTGCGAGCAGGTCCAGTTTCTTACCCTCGGGCGCGCTGTTCATGGCGGCGACCTGTTCGGTGAGTTGAGCGTCCTGAGTTTTCATGTCTGCCATCATTTTCTGGTGATGTTCCATCATCGCCATGGATGGTTCGGTCGCCTGGGCGTCGGGATTGGGTTTAGCCTCCGCCGGGGCGGCAGATTGTGCCTGGGCTGGAACCCAGATGGCCAGGGACAGGGCGAGGATCAAAGACGATGCGAGAATCGAGTGGATTAATATTTTCGAATTCGTTTGGTTTCTCATTATCAGTTTCCTATTTGCTTAGGTCGGATTGTTTCGTGGCGGCCCGGCGGGCCGTCGGGTGAATCATGGCGAATTTCAGCTTGCATCTATCCGCAGCATCCTCCGGACTTACCCTTGGGCGCGACACCGGCAGGCGCGGACAGAAACTTGTTCCTGCAGCCGGTGCCGCAAAAATAGAATGTCTTGCCATCGCGTTCGGCGTGAATGGCAGTTGCTTTGTCCACGGCCATTCCGCAGACGGGGTCTTTGGTCACGGTCTTGGTTTCACTCATAGGAATGTCCCTTTCGGGGTTAAATGAATATTCTGATCGCGTTCTTCAACAACTTGATTATTTGTTCAGTCTCAGCAGTCGCGCGTTGTGCGTTCATTTTGGGTTGCTCCACTTCCAGTTGCGGATTTCAGGCAGGTCTTGGCCGTTCTTGTCGATGTACGCTTTGTGGTCGAGCAGCTTGTCTTCGAGCTGCTGCTTGAGGTAAACGCCTTTGTCGCCGGTTTGGGGCAGACGGTCGATCGTGTCCATCACGAGGTGGAAGCGGTCGAGTTCATTCAGCACCGTCATATCAAACGGCGTGGTGATGGTGCCTTCTTCCTTGTAGCCGCGCACGTGGATGTTGGCGTGGTTGGTGCGGCGGTACGTCAGCCGGTGGATTAGCCATGGGTACGCGTGGAAGGCGAAGATGACCGGTTTGTTCTTGGTGAAGAGGTCGTCGAAGTCGAGATCGCTCAGGCCGTGCGGGTGCTCGGATTTCGGCTGAAGTCGCATGAGATCGACGACGTTGATCACTCGGATTTTCAGGTCCGGCAGGTGCTCGCGCATGATCGAAACAGCGGCGAGTGTTTCCAATGTCGGCACGTCGCCGCAGCAGGCCATCACTACATCGGGCGACGCATTCTGGTCGTTGCTCGCCCACTGCCAGATGCCGATGCCCTCGGTGCAGTGCTTGGTGGCATCTTCAATCGATAGCCATTGCGGGGCCGGGTGTTTTCCGGCGATGACGACGTTCACATAGTGACGGCTGCGCAGGCAATGATCGATTACGGAAAGCATGCAGTTCGCATCGGGCGGGAGATAGACGCGCACGACCTCGGCCTTCTTGTTCACCACGTGATCGATGAAACCGGGATCCTGGTGCGTGAAGCCGTTGTGATCCTGCCGCCACACGTGTGAGGCTAGCAGATAATTGAGTGATGCAATTTTCCGCCGCCACGGCAGGTGCGCTGTGACCTTGAGCCATTTCGCATGCTGATTGAACATCGAATCGATGATGTGGATGAACGCTTCGTAGCAATTGAAAAGGCCGTGCCTGCCGGTGAGCAGATAGCCTTCTAGCCACCCTTCGCATTGATGCTCGCTGAGCATTTCCATCACGCGCCCGGCGGGCGAGAGGAACTCGTCGTTCGGCACGACGGCAGCGTCCCATTGGCGCTTCGTGACTTGGAAGAGTGCCTCGAGACCGTTGGACAGTGTCTCGTCGGGCCCGAAGACTCGGAAGTTGCGTTGCTCCATGTTGAGCTTCGCGACGTCGCGCAGGAACGGCCCGAGCACGTGCGTGTCGCCGATGCCGGGCGCGCCGTGGTGCGGCACGGCGGCGGCGTAATCGCGGAAATCGGGCATTCGCAGATCGCGCAGCAGCTTGCCGCCGTTGGCGTGCGGATTGGCGCCCATACGACGGTTGCCCTTTGGCGCGAGTTCCGCGAGTTCAGGTTTGAGTCGGCCGCCGTCGTCGAATAATTCCTCTGGTCGGTAGCTCTTGAGCCAGTCTTCCAACATTCTAAGGTGCTCGGGATGTTTCGCCGGATCGGAGAGCGGCACTTGGTGCGAACGAAAGGTGCCTTCGAACTGAACACCGTCAACGAACTTCGGCCCAGTCCAACCCTTGGGCGATTTGAGCACGATCATCGGCCATCGCGGACGCGTGAGATCGCCATTCGTGCGGGCGTTGTGTTGAATCGCTTTGATCTGTTCGACCGCTTGATCAAGCGTGGCGGCCATCGCCTGGTGCATCTTGTCCGGCTCGTGACCTTCCACGTACAACGGCGTCCAGCCATAACCTCGTAATAGCTGATCCAGTTCCTCGTGGGTGATGCGGGCGAGGATGGTCGGGTTGGAAATCTTATAGCCGTTGAGATGCAGGATCGGCAGGACCGCGCCGTCGGTGGCGGGATCGAGAAATTTATTGGAATGCCACGCCGTCGCGAGCGGGCCGGTTTCCGCTTCACCGTCGCCGACAACGCAGGCAACAATCAATTCCGGATTATCGAATACCGCGCCGAATGAATGGCTGAGGGAGTAACCGAGTTCGCCGCCTTCATGGATCGAGCCCGGCGTTTCCGGCGACGCATGGCTCGGAATCCCGCCCGGGAACGAGAATTGAAGAAAGAGCTTCTGCAGTCCTTCCTCGTCCCGGCTGATGTTCGGATAGACCTCGCTGTACGTGCCTTCGAGATACGTATTAGCCACCACCGCCGGCCCGCCGTGGCCGGGGCCGGAGACGTAGATCATGTCCAGATCGTACTTCTTGATGACGCGGTTCAGATGCGCGTAAATGAAATTCTGCCCCGGCGTTGTACCCCAATGGCCGAGCAGCATGTCCTTCACGTCCGTGATCGCCAGCGGCCGTTTCAGCAACGGATTGGCGTAGAGATAAATCTGCCCGACGGACAAATAGTTCGCGGCCCGCCAGTAGGCGTGAATCGCATGCAGCGTTTCCGGTGACAGCGGTGCGTCGGCGCTCGCTGTATTTGCGTCGTTGTCTTCGGGCCGGACGTATTCATCAACGAAATTGGATGACATAACTGTTCCTTCAATTGAACGGCGATCCGTGTGCTAAGGCAGAGCTTCCGGCGTCGGTTGTAAGACCGGACGTCCGGGCCGCAGGGAAAGGTTGTCCGACATCACGTACACCATGATGAGAGCAATCATCACGATGGCTACGACCCAGACGCGCCAGTCTTTGTGCGCGTGCCTGAGAAAATGATGGCGCGGATGTTCGTGATCTCGTGCCTTGGCGCCTTCGCTCTCCACACTGTGCTTGTTACTGCTCATGTTCTCCCGGGTCGGCGAAGCCGTCAGATTGCTTAAGCGATTGGTCGGCCAAAAGAGAAACCGGCGCTGCCAAACCCAAACGGGTTCGACATCGCCGGCTTACTCATTAACAGGTCTTCCGGCCGAAGCTGGACTACCTCTTACTTAGTCATCCAAGGGCAATGAGTTGTGCGAGGAATTAATTTGAACCAGGCGCAACCACTCCTGATCGTAGGCCGCGCAGATGGCGAATCAAATCATTTAGTCGATTTAACATCATTGCAGCCGCCCTTTCGATGGGAATCGATCATACGGATCGAAAATGCCGGTTAATGCTCCGAAGCATCTCTGGTATTCGGGTTATGCCAATTTCCGTCCGGAGCGATCAGCGCGTCGGCCTCCTTCGGCCCCCAACTGTGGCGCTTGTAGCGGCGGGCACGGTTGTGCTTCTTGAGAACCGGATTAACCACCTTCCATGCGGCTTCAACGGCGTCTTCACGCGTGAAGAGCGCGCCGTCGCCGGCCATCGCGTCGCTCAAAAGCCGCTCGTACGGCGATTCTTCGCCCGGCTCTTCTTCGACCATGTAAAGCTCCCGCTGGTCACCGACAAAATCCTTCCCCTTGCTCTTAACCCGCGCCGCCAGCGCGATGGCCGAATGAGGCGAGATGCGGAATCGCAGATAATTCGGCCGACCGGTCGTCGGTGCCGAATCGGCAAAGAGGTGTTGCGGCGGCGGCTTGAGTTCCACCAGCACTTCATGCGCGGTCACCGGCAGGCATTTGCCCGAGCGTAGGTAGAAAGGCACGCCTTCCCAACGCCAGGAGTCGATGTAAAGTCGCAGCGCGCAGAACGTCTCGACATCGGAATTCTTGGCAACGTTCGCCTCCTGCCGATACCCGGCGTATTGGCCGCGAACCAAATCGTCGCGCTTCAGCGGACGCATGGCTTCGAACACCTTGGCCTTCTCGGACTGTACGGATCCGAAATCTCGGCCGGCCGGTGGTTCCATGGCGAGCAGTGCTACGACCTGGAAAAGATGGTTCTCGATCACGTCGCGCAAACAGCCGGCGGTTTCGTAAAACGCGCCGCGATTCTCCACGCCGAAACTCTCCGCCAGTGTGATCTGCACACTGGCCACAAAGTTGCGGTTCCAGATCGGCTCGAGGAAGGAATTGGCGAACCGGAAATAGAGGATGTTCATGATCGACTCTTTCCCGAGGAAATGGTCGATGCGGAAGATCGAGTCCTCGGGAAACACGGATCGCGCGACCTTATTCAGCGCTCGGGCCGACGACAAGTCGCGGCCGAAGGGTTTTTCGACGATCACGCGCGCATTCTCCGCCAACTTCGCCTTGCCGAGCCCTTTAATCACTGTCGCGAAGAGGGATGGCGGAATGGCCAGGTAGTGGGCGGGCCGCTTTGCCCTGCCGATCGCGTCTTTAATCTTCTCGAACGTGGCCGAGTCGTTGTAGTCGCCGCTCACGTAGCTGAGCTTGGACAGAAGCTTCTTCAGCGCTTTCTTGTCATCGATTCCGCCGGCGTGCTTGATGCTGTCGGTCACGCGCTTGTGCAGGCGATCGAGGCTCCATTTCGGAAACGCGACGCCGATGACCCGTACCTTGAGCGCGTCTCGTTTCACCAGGGCATAGAGCGCGGGAAAGATCATCTTGTGTGCAAGATCGCCCGTCACGCCGAAAAGGACCAAAGCATCAGAATGGTCGAGCTTCATTGGAAGCCTCCCTTCTGGGTCATGCTCTTTTCTTCATGGCCGCCGAACTGATAGCGAAGTGCCGAAAGCACTTTGTCGGCAAAGTCGTCAGCGCCGCGCGAGCTGAAGCGCGCGTAGAGCGCCGCGCTGAGAACCGGAGCAGGAACCGCCTCATCGATCGCCGCGGCAATCGTCCAGCGACCCTCGCCGGAGTCGGAGACTCGGCCGGCAAACTTCGACAGATCTGGGCTATCCAGCAGCGAAATGGCCGTCAGATCGAGCAGCCACGAGGCAATGACCGTACCGCGCCGCCAGACTTCGCTGATGTCCGAGAGATTCAGATCGTATTGGTAATGTTCCGGGTTGCGCAGCGGAGCGGTTTCTGCATCCACGGCTCGCTGCTGATGGCCGATGTTGGCGTTGCGAAGGATGTTAAATCCTTCCGCGTACGCCGCCATGATGCCGTATTCAATGCCGTTGTGGACCATCTTCACAAAGTGACCTGCGCCGCTCTGTCCGCAGTACAGATACCCGTGTTCCGCAGTGCCGCCGATTTTATCGCGGCCCGGCGTGCGCGGGGCGGAATCAATGCTCGGGGCGAGTGCCGCAAAGATCGGATCGAGTCGTTTTACCACCGCCTCTTCACCGCCGATCATCAGGCAGTACCCGCGTTCTGCTCCCCATACGCCGCCGCTGGTGCCGACGTCGACGTAGTGAATGTTCGCCAATTTCAGCTCGGTGCTGCGGCGAATGTCGTCATGGTAATACGAGTTGCCACCGTCGAGGACGACATCGTCGGGTTCAAGCAGCGGGACAAGCTCCTTGAGTGTCGAATCGACCACCGCCGCCGGCACCATCATCCAGATGGCGCGGGGCTTTTTCAGCTTCGACACAAAGTCCGCGAGAGTTGTCGTGCCGACCGCTCCGTCTTGCGCAAGCGCGGCCACCGCTTCGGGCCGAACGTCGTGAACAACGCACTGGTGCCCGGCCTTCATGAGGCGGTGCACCATGTTGTTCCCCATCCGGCCTAATCCGATCATGCCTAATTCCATGCCTTACTCCTTCTTAGAAATCGCCGGACACATTTATCATTGTTGTACAAATCACAATTTCGCGTTCCGCAGCCGCAAGGCGTTGCCGATGACGGAAACGGAACTCAGGCTCATGGCCGCTCCTGCGATGATCGGGCTGAGCAGCCATCCAAAGACCGGGTAGAGCACGCCCGCGGCGATCGGAATGCCGACCGAGTTGTAAAGGAATGCGAAGAACAGGTTCTCGCGGATGTTCCACATCGTCGCGCGGCTGAGGCGGATGGCCTGCGCGATGCCGCGAAGGTCGCCTTTCACGAGGGTGATGCCGGCGCTTTGCATCGCGACATCCGTCCCCGTACCCATCGCGATGCCGACTTCTGCCTCGCTAAGCGCGGGCGCGTCGTTAATGCCATCACCGGCCATCGCGACGTGCTGGCCATCGGCGAGTAGCTTCTTGATTTTCTCGACTTTCCCGGCCGGTTCGATCTCTGCCTCCACCGCATCAAGTCCAAGCGCCTTAGCGACCGCGGCAGCGGTGCGGCGGTTGTCGCCGGTCAGCATGATGAGTTTCAGGCCGAGGGCGTGCAAGTCTTTGACCGCCTCGGCGGTGGTGGATTTGATCGGATCGGCCACGGCGAGGATTCCCGCGGGCTTGCCGTCGATGGCGACGAACATCGCCGTCTTGCCGTCTTCCTGAAGCTTGGTGGCCGAGGCTACGAGAGAATCCAAATCGGAAATTTTTTCATTCCTCAAGAAGTCCGGCTTGCCGACCAGCACTTTCCGCCCGGCGATCGTGCCCGCGACACCGCCGGCGGTGACGGATCGAAAATCGCCTGCCGATTCGAGTTGGAGCGACTTGTCTTTTGCACCTCGAACGATCGCCGCTGCGAGCGGGTGTTCGCTGTTCTGCTCCAGCGATGCGGCCAAGCGCAGGAAGTCATCGGCGTCAAAACCATCAGCGGGAAGCACCTCAACCAGCTTCGGCTTGCCCTCGGTAAGCGTGCCCGTCTTATCCACCACGAGCGTGGTGACCTTCTCTAGCGATTCGAGCGCCTCGGCATTCTTAACGAGCACGCCTTGCTGGGCGCCGCGACCCACGCCGACCATGATCGACATCGGCGTCGCGAGCCCCAGCGCACACGGGCAGGCGATGATGAGAACCGCGACCGCGTTGACGATGGCGTGCGCGAATCGCGGCTCCGGCCCGATCAACATCCACACAATGAACGTGATCACCGAAACCGCCAGCACCGCCGGCACGAAGATGCCCGCGACCTTGTCGGCCAATCCCTGGATCGGTGCACGGCTGCGCTGGGCTTGCGAAACCATGTCCACAATCTGCCCGAGAAGCGTGTCGCTGCCCACGCGATCGGCCCGCATGACAAAACTGCCGGCGCCGTTCACCGTGCCGCCCGTCACCTTGTCGCCGACGGCCTTTTCCACCGGCAACGGTTCGCCGGTGATCATCGACTCTTCGACGCTCGAATGGCCCTCGACCACTTCGCCGTCAACGGGCACTTTGTCGCCTGGCACGACGCGTAGCCAGTCGCCGACTTTCACTTGATCGAGCGGCACTTCGTGGTCGCCGCCGTCGGCGACCTGCTTCGCGGTGGGCGGGGCAAGGTTCAGCAGCGCCTTGATCGCGCTGCCCGTGCGGCTGCGGGCGCGGAGTTCGAGCACCTGGCCGAGCAACACCAGCACCACGACCATCGCGGCTGCTTCGAAATAGATCGGGACCATTCCGTCGTGCTGCATCGTGGGCGGGAACAGTCCTGGCGCGAGCATCGCCACGGTGCTGAAGACGAACGCCGCGCCCACGCCGATGGCGATCAGCGTGAACATGTTCAGGTGGCGCGTGACGATCGATCGCCAGCCCCGTTTAAAGAACGGCCAACCCGCCCAGCAGACAACGGGAATCGCGAGCGCGAACTGTAGCCACCGCGAGGGCGCACTTTCAGCCCAAGATTGTTTCCCGGGGAGCAAGTGTGCCATCGCCAGCACGAACACGGGAGCCGTTAACGCGGCACCGATCCAGAACCGGCGTGTCATGTCGCGCAATTCCGCGTTCTCTGTTTGATCTGCTCCCGCGGTTGGAGTTTCGGGTTCCAACTTCATGCCGCACTTGGGGCAGCTGCCCGGGTGGTCCTGCTGGACCTCCGGGTGCATCGGACAGGTGTAAGTGACATTGGCCGCGGATTTCGTTTCAGATTTTGCTTCAGGCTTATCGGCGGCAGGTTTTGCGAGAAATTCTTGTTTGCAATGCTCGGAACAGAAATACTTAGACTTCCCATTACGTTCGACATGAATCGCCGAGGTCTCGTCTACTGTCATGCCGCATATCGGGTCAGTGGCCATGGTAAGTCGCTTTCATGAATCTCAAAAAAGAACCGGCGCCTTGGAACACAGGAGTGTTCAAACGCGCCGGCTTACTCTTTAACGGGTCCTTCGGCCCAAGGCCGAATTACGCTTTAGCTAGTCTTCCGAAACTCGCTGATCGCGGGGCACAAAATGTCGAAAGGCCTCGCTATTTCAATCGTAGGTCGTTTCATCGTAGTGAAGCAAGCGATTCCGAAGATAATTGCTATATTGGTCATCCAATGAAGACGCAAGGAGAAATCGAGAGTGCCATTTCAGAGGGCATGAGCCGCTTCGAACAGGAATACATGGGCCGAGGCCCGAAAGATGTCCATGCCCATTTGATTAACGACCTGCTTGTGGTTCGCTTGACCAACGTGCTAACCGCCGCCGAGCAACATCTTGTTAAGACGCTGCCGGCTGAGAAAGGTCGCGATCTTCTTAAGCAGGTTCGTAGCCATTTGATTGAAATCGCGAGGCCGACGATGGAGGCTATGGTGACCGGAATCACCGGCGTGAAAGTGGTCAGCCTTCATCACGACATCAGTACCGTTACTGGAGAAGAAGTTGTGCTGTTCAGTCTGGCGGAGTCGCCGGTATGTCGTGAAACGAAAAAGAAATGAGACAGTCGCGCGGATCGAAGTAAGTTTAACTTTTGCTTGTTGCTATTGGGCGTGGAGAGGTCTACGGTGTAACAAGCATGCGGGCAACACAATGCCGGCATCCATGAACAAATTCGAGTCGTCGGACGACTAAATGAACGGCACCCCGGTCCGCCGGAGGGCCGGTTGAAGAGTAAGCCGACGTGATTGAACACCTTGCAGGTGTTCAATCACGTCGGCTTTTTTTCGCCATGGTTTTTACCAAAGGCGAGGTCGGGAATGAGCAAGATGGTGACGCCTCCCCCAACCATGGCCGAGCAGATCGCACAGGCCGCGGCTGCATTTCAGCAGCAGCGAACCGGACGTGAACCGCGGTCCGTCAATGTCGTCCTCAACGGCGATACGTTGGTGGTCACCCTGCAGGGCGCGCTATCGCCGGCGGAGCAGGCGATGGCGCAC
>JBBQNK010000064.1:0-24810 GCA_038329865.1 Tepidisphaerales bacterium
TGGCCCGCGTCTGCGGGTGAAGTACGATCCGTCGCTGTTCCATTGGCTGGCATCCCTTCCGGCCTCGTTGACGCGAGGCCCTTGTGTGAAGCGGATGCCAGTTTTAATACATCTTCGAGATTCGCGCGCTCCTATTTAGCCGCGATGCCGTGGAGGCTGGATCCTTCGGCGTACCTCAAGATGGCATCGTGTTGATTCCTGCGATTCAGACAAATTGAAATCGCGATGGTTCACCTCATCCGAACCAATTCAATCTGCGACAAGAATTGATCGACCGATTCGCGCGACAGATGACCCGCGCGCTCCGTCAGCGCGTTCGCCACGCCGCACGCGGCGGCGAGGCGAACGGCCTCTGGCACGGTCTGCCCGCGCGCGATGCCCGCAGCCAAGCCTGCGGCGAAAGAGTCGCCGGAGCCGATGGCGCTCACCGGCTCGATCGTCGGCACGTTGACGCGCCAAAACTCGCGGCCGTCAGAAACGATCGCCCCATCGCGCCCGAGCGTGACGACGGCCCACGTCGGGCCCATTGAAATTAGATCGGCGATCGCTTCGCGAAGTTGCGCATCGCTCTCGATCGATCGGCCCAACGTGCGGGCGAGTTCCGATCGGTTCGGCTTGACGACAAACGGCTTGGCCGCGAGCGCTTTGCCCAGCGGCTCGCCGGCGGCGTCGACGATCGTTCGCACGCCGGCGCTGGTCGCCAGGGCAACGCAGTCCCGATAAAACGTGACCGGCACGCCGGGGGCGAGCGAGCCGGAGAGAAGTAGGAGCGGCTGGCTTGTTCCATCGCCCGGGGTGAGCGACCCAAATGGTGCGGATCGCGGCGCCGTCAGACCGGTTGTGTCGAGTGACTCGGGAAGTACGGACGGCAAGGCACCGAATGGCACGGGCACCCCACCGGTGGGGTGCGAGCTGGAGAGGGCTGACAGCGGCGCACCAAGTGGCACGGGCGGCCCGCCCGTGGGGCGCAAGCCGGAGAAGTCGGGTGGCGCTGAATCGAGCGGCACGGCCAGCGCGCTCTTGGCAAACGATTCGGAAACTACGGGCGGCGGCGCATTGGGTGGCACGGGCGGCTCGCCCGTGTTTTGCTTTTTGGAATCAGACCACGGGCCGGCCGCCCGTGCCACTAGATCAGCCAACTGCTTCAACAATCGACCGACACCTTCCTTCGTGACGGCAGACGGCTCTTCGATCAACTCCGTCGCCGTGCCGGCGGCGCGGTCGATCACCGTGACGCACAATCGCGTCGGCGAAGTCACGTCGAGAAAATCATGCACGATGCCGGCGGCGTTCATGTCCGCCCGCATCTCGGCCGCGCGCGGCCCGCCGAGGAAGCCGATCGTCATCGCCGGTTCGCCGAGCGTGGCGAGCACGCGGGCGGCGTTCACGTTCTTGCCGGCCGCGTAATCGCCGACGGCCGCCGCGCGGTTCACGTCGTCGAGCTTGAGCGACGCAAACGTCATGCTCCGCGACATCGCCGGCGTGGTGCCCAGGCAGAAAATCATTTCGGAATCTCCAGCAACATGCTCACCGCGCTCGGTCGAAACCCGCAGGCGGTGAAGAGCGTGCGGGCCGCGTCGTTCGCGCCGGCGGTTTCCAGCCGCACCTGCGGCACGCCGATCGCTTTGAACCGCTCAACGGCCAGCATCACCATCTGCCGGGCGATGCCTTCGTGGCGGTACGCCTCGTCCACCCACAAATCGTGAATGAAGCCGTACTGCTCGACGAGATAAATTGGAATCTCGCGCTCGGTGGTCGCGATCAGAAACGCCACGAGATTCCCGTCACGCTCGGCCACCAGGAAAACGCTCGCGGGGTTGCCCGCCTGCGAAGTCATCCACCGCCGGTACCGCTCGGCAATGTTCGGCAGCTTGCCGTACTTGGCCGGGTCCCACGTTTCGTGCAGCGCGCTGATCTTCTCGACCATCGGCAACACGCCGGGCACGTCGGCGGCAGTGGCGGGGCGGATTTCCATGCCCGCTGTTATACCGTTCGATCGCGCACGCCGCATCGTGCTGCGGGTATGATGCTCGCATGGCCGACGAGGTTTTTGCAGACGGCACGGTGCTCCCCGGCATTCTTTGCAGCGAGTGCGGGTACGACCTGCGCGGCCTGCAGCAGACCGGCTGCTGCCCCGAGTGCGGGCGAAGCGTTATGCGCACGTTTATATCCCTCCACGCCCGCCGGCAGGAGATGGGCGTGCCGCTCGAAGATTCCGGCGTCGCCTGGCTGACGCAGGCGAGCGAGGGCGTGCTGCTCACGCTGATCTCGACCGGGCTGACATTGCTGCTGATCGTATTGCCGGATGGGTTGTTCGAGCGACATACGTTCGGGCGACAGTGTATGCTGGGTCTGGTGTGTACGTCGTGGGTGCTCGGCCTTTACGGCTGCTGGAAAATGGCACGGCGTGCAAAACATCCGCAGACTTCACGCAATGTGATTAGGCTGCTGATCTTTTTGTATTTCTGCACGCCTTACCTGTTCGGATGGATCGACTCGGTCTACAGCAATGCACTTTCAGTGCCTTTGTTCGTGCTGTGCGCCATCAACGGCCTGATCATTCCTTCGGTGATGCTCTCGATCTGGAGCAAATGGTTTCGCCGCGCGGGCTATTTCAACAGAGCATGGCTGCTCGAATTGTTCCTCGCGATCGCACCGTTCAATATGCTTTTTCAGCTCGGGTTGAATTCATCGTCGAGCTATGATCAGAGCTCTCTCCGCTATTTGATGGAACTGCCGCTGCCGATGCTGGGCTGCCCTTCGCTCTTCCATGAGCTGCGGCGTTTTGTGAACTATCCAAGCGCATGGCCGTGGCTCGCCGTGCCTTTGACGCTGGCGGCGGTTTACGTTTTGGTGTCGATCAAAATTTACAAAGTGCTGTTGCGTGCTCGATCGCGGGCAACAGAAATTCCCCGAACACTCTAGGACACGCTGAAACCGGTCTTACGTTTCCGCCAGGTTCGCCGCGAAAAATCGGCGCCAGTTTTCGCTCATGATGTTCGTCACCGCCGCCGCGTCGAAGCCGGCGTCGGTGAGGGCCTCGGCGAGCGTCGGCAGGTCGGCACTCGTCGTGATTTCCTTCGGAATCTGATCGCGGCCAAGCCCGCCGTCCATGTCGGTGCCTATCGCGACGTGGTTGGCGTTGCCGGCAAGGTCGCAGATGTGCTTCATGTGGGCGATGACGTCGTCGAGCGTGGCCCGGCGGCCTTGCTCAGCGGGGGGGATGAGGAATTTGTCGTAGAAGTTAATGCCGATCACGCCGCCGCGTTGGATGAGGGCGCGGATCATGTCGTCGGATAGTTGGCGGTCGGTCGGCACGATGCTGCGGCAGTTGCTGTGGCTGGCGATCACCGGGCCGCGCGTGAGGTGCAGGAGCTGCCAGAAACTTTCCTCGGCGAGGTGCGACGTATCGTGAATGATGCCGACGCGGTCGAGCGCTTTGACGATCGCGACGCCGTCAGCGGTGAGCGGCCCGGGCATGCCGGTGCCGCCGGCGTAGCGGGTTTGCTTCCAACTCAGGCCGACCATGCGAAGCCCTGCGTCGAACCAGGTTTGCACGTCTGCCGGGGTTCGCAGGGGGTCGGCGCCTTCGAGGAGGATGATGGCGGGGAGCGGAGTCAGCTTCTTGGAGTTGAGCGCGAGTGCGTTGCGGGCGGACCACGAACTTGCGTTCGTGGCTACGGCGGAGTCGAGGTTTGGAAGGACTGCTTCCAGATCATCGCGTGATCGCACGATGTAAAAATGCCCTTCGATCTCGCGATCGAGATACCACTGCAGTTGCGCCCATCCGGCAGCGTGCGCCTCGGCTGCATCGTGATAGCCCGGCTTACCGTTGAAAGACGGCTCGGCGAAGATCGTGGCGCAGATGAGTTTTACGCCGCCGGCGTGCAGGTCGGGCAGGCCGCAGGTGGGTATGTCGTCGGGGTCGGGCTTCTGCTCCGCGGCGGGCTTGAGCACGTCGCGGCCTTTGAGGGCGTTGTAGGCGAGGTCGAGATGGGCGTCGATGATGGTCAATTATATCTCCCGGGTACGACGCAGTTTGGATTCAGCGAGCATTTCAATGCCACGTGTATTGCGAGACTTTCTTTGACGTCATCCTGAGGTACTCCGAAGGATCTAGGTTGTTAGCAAGTGCAGGCTAGATCCTTCGGAGTACCTCAGGATGACGACATACCTGGCCTTGATCGGCTCCCATTCAATATTGTTCAATCCAAGACACGGGCGGGCCGCCCGTGCGACGGAGTTCAGACTGCGTCGCCGCCGTCCCAAGTCACGTCGTGAATCTGATTCCGCACGTCGAGGTGAAGATACCACAGGTCGAGCCATTCCGCGTCGATCCCGCCGGCGCGGGCGGCGGTGATGAGTTTGATGCGGATTTCCTTCAGCAGCAGATTGAGCGGGTGTTGTCGCTCCGGCACGGTGAGGCGGAGCGTGCCGGCGCCGATCGAATCGATCACGCCTTCGACTAGCGGCACGATCTGGGCGCCCGTCGGCGTTTTGGCGGCGGCGGAGGCGAGCCACTTGTGATACGGGTACGGCTGGCCGTCGAGAACCATCGCGGCCCGTAGGGAGTGCGAAATTGTCGGTGTCATGGCTTGCAGCAGCGCGACGGCGTCGTTGCGGTAGATCGGGTTGTCGCAGGCGCGGTGCTCGCTCCGCATTTCGATGTAGTGATGGGCGAACCACGCCGCCCGCACCGCGGCGGGCATCGGCTGGCGCGCGAGCGCTAGCATTTTGTCGCCCCAGCCGTCTGGATCCTGCAAGATCACCGCGTGGCGGAACTCGTAGATCAGATTGAAATCGCACTGCCGCACGCGAGCGGAAAAATCTTTGCGAGATTCGATCGTGACATGGCCGGCCTTGTCGTCGAGCTTGAAAACGATGAAGCAGCTCTCGTGCTGGCCGGGCGGGAGCATCCAGACGTCCAGATCCGACCAGTCGTCGGCAATTCCGCGCGTAGTCGATCCGTGCAGCAAAACGGTGGAGTGTCCCGCGAGCGACGCAAGTTCCGGGACGGATTGGGCGAATCCCGGCAGAAAATCGCGAAGGCGGCTCGTCCAGATTGTGAGTGGCGTATCTGCCATGAAAGCTCAGGCCAAGCCGATCAGATGTCGCACCACGCTTCGGCCGAGCGCACGGAGACTGTACCCGCCTTCGAGCGCGCTGATCACCCGGCCGCCGCAGTGGCGGTCGGCGGATTCTACCAGCAGCTTGGTCATCTCTTCATAGCAATCGTCGGAAAGGTTCATCTGCGCCAGCGGATCGTCGCGGTGCGCGTCAAACCCGGCGGAGATCAGCAGCACCTCCGGCTTAAAAATGTCGAGCTCCGGCAGAATGATTTCGTGAAAAGCGGCCAGGTACGCTTCATCGCCCGAGCCGGGATTGAACGGGATATTCATCGTGAACATGTGGCCGGCGGCGGTGCCGGTTTCCCAATCGTGGCCGGTGCCGGGGTAGCAGGTTTTGGGGTGCTGGTGCAGGCTGATGAAGAGGGCGGTCGGGTCGGTCTCCAGGCACGCCTGCGTGCCGTTGCCGTGGTGAACGTCAAAATCAACGATCGCGACTTTGCTGATCTTGTACTGCTGCTGAATGTACTTGGCCGCGATGGCGACGTTGGAGAAAAGACAAAACCCCATCGACTTGTCCGGCTCCGCATGATGCCCCGGCGGCCGGGCGGCAGAGAAGGCGCGCAGCACTCGGCCGGTCATCACCGCGTCGCAACAGCCGAGCAGGCTGCCGAGGCTGAGCAGCGCGATCTCGTAACTCGCCGGGCAGACGGGCGTATCGCCGAGATCGAGCACGCCACCGCCGGCGGCGCAGATTTGTCTCGCCTGATCGATCATCGCCCGCGTATGACACAGGGCGAGCCATTTCGGATCGGCGAGAGCGGGAGTGAGTTCAATCAACTTTGGTCCGGCCCGCTTCAGCAGGCCCAGATCGATCTTGAAATCGGGAAACGGATCCGGCGAGGAAATCAGTCCCGCCTCGCGCACGGCGCGAGCGATCGCGCGGATACGATCCGGCCTCTCGGGGTGATGCGGGCCGGTTTCGTGCTCGACGAATCGCGGAGAGGTTGAGAAGACGACGGAGTTCATAGAAATGCAGAAGTCAGAATGCAGAATGCAAAATGAAATGCGAAATAAAAGGCAGATGCATTAATCCGTTCTTCATTTTGCATTCTGCATTCTGCATTTTGACTTTCTCCCTATTCCACGCCGATTTTACGAAACCACTCCGGCCGAAGATAGCGCAATCGTAAAAGCCCCAGTAGCAGGAGATTCAAGGCCAGGAGGGCTGAGAAGAATATCCAATGATGCGAGAGATTCCGCCAGCCGAGATCGGAATACGCGCCCAGGCCGACGTACCAGCAGACGGCCGGCAGGTTGCCGAGGAACGTGCCGACCATCACTTGCCGCACGGTGATGCCCAGCAGGCCGAAGAGGTAGTTGCTGAGGCCGAACGGTACGACGTGGAGCAATCGGGTGGCCATGACGACGAGCAGGCCGTTGTGATCGAGTTTTTGCTCGAGGTCGCGGAGTTTTTTGATTTTGCTTTCGACGCGTCGGCGGAAGACGTCGCCGATCGCCCATTCCGCCATCCACGCAGATAAGCCGGCCGCGAGCGTGCTGCCGATCTCGCAGACGATAATTCCTTCGATCAGCCCGAGCGACCGCCCGGCGATCAATTGCAGCGGCCAGACGGGCAACGCGATCGAGAGCGAGAGCAGCATGTAAAGGCCGATCAACGCCAGCGGCGCGAGGAATGGATGTGCATTCATCCACAGGTGCACGACATGGCGATGGCGAAGATCGGAACCAGTCGCCGTGCCGTACCAGAAAATGGCGAACGCGGCCGCTGCGATGAGCAACATGCCGAGAAAAACGAGTCGCCGCGGATGCGACGAAGTCGGCGGAGCGGGTTCGTTGTCGAGCGGTTGGCTCATGGTTGAATCACTTCGATACGCCGCAATGAGCAGGCAGATTCGATTTGTTCCTCTCCCGGTACGCCAGGAGAGGTAGGGTGAGGGTTCTGTTGCATCGTCCAAACGGTTCGACTTTTGCAACAGAACCCTCATCCCAACCTTCTCCCGGAACACCGGGAGAAGGAGAATGTAGCGATCATCGATTCGCGTACATGATGTTCTTCATTGCGATCCAGTACGTTCGAAAAAGATAACCGGCCCCCAGCAGAACTTCGATGCAAAGCACGACGAGGTATTTGATGTCGGCCAATCCGCTGAAGACGCCGAGGCCGCGAAGCAGGCGGTAGGCGCCGACGGTGATGAACGCGACCGCCGCCACCGGCAGGATTTGGGCGGCGTGGTAATTCAACACCCGGCGGACGGCGGGCTTGGGCAGGCGGTAGCCCCAGTATTTCCCCTCCAGGCTCGAAAGGTAACTCGCGAGACGCGTGACGCCTGTCAGCACCAGGAATGTCAAGAGTATCAGGAACGGCGCGAGGACCATCACCGTCAAAAATTCATTATGTCGGCTGTCAAAGCTGAGTTGCCGCATCGCGTCGGCGTGGAGCACCGCCGTCAGGCCGAGCGGTACGGCGGCGAGGATGCGGGCGCGAAAGGCGAAGGATTGCGAGCCGTCGATCGCGGCGCGGGTTTGCAGCTGGCGGAAGAAATCGGCGGGCGAGAGAATGACGGCGCGGGCGGTGCGGACGAATCGCGCCATCGCCGGGCCGGATGATTCCCAAGCCGGCAGCACGCGGCCGTCGGCGACGGTGCTGTCGGCGATGGGCTGGCCGCACTCGGGGCAGAGGCCGCCCGTCGGCAGGCCGTTCAGACCGTAGCCGCAGTGCTCGCAGAGAATGTCGGTCTCGGGCGGCGCGTCGGCGTGTTGCGGCATGACGTATGATATGATGGATCGCGTATGAAAGTCTTGGCGAACAGGGAAGTTCGATCTGGTGGGCGTGCGGTCTTGAGCCTGCATGAGTCTTTGCTGGAAATTGGAAAATCCATGCGAGCTGAAGCCCGCTCGCCGATGGCTCTCTCGTGCTTCGTTAGTGTATTCGCGTTGACGATCGTCGCGGGATGCAACAAATCAGATGCACCTCCCGCAACGCAGCCCGCGACCACCGCGCCGTCCGCATCAAAGCCCGGCCCCGCGGTGCTCACCGTCGGCGGCGAGCCGACGGAGTTCGCCGTCACGCATCTGAACGTGACGCGCGACGAAGCCTCGCTCCACCTCCAGCTTTACGGGTCGGATCTGGCCAAGCCGTCGCAGTCGAGTTTTTATCTCGATCTTTCGGTGGATGGCGATGAGCCGGAATCGCTGCCGGGCAAAGTCTGGCGGAAGACGTTTGCCCCGGACGAAGAAATCGACGGCTCGATCGGCATTTTCCTGGGCGGCGACGCGATCCGACTGCAGCCTAAGACGGTGGAGCTTACGTTTGTGGGGGCGTATCCGAATTTGACGATTTCGCTCAAGGGAACTTTTCTGCGCGACGGCGATGAGACGAAGGAAGTAAAGGCGAGCGGGACGTTTGCGGTTCGGGCGAAGGAAAAGTCAGGGAATTGATTGTGCGCGATTGAATGGTCCGTCCCGCTTTAGCGGGACGCTCAGAAGGTCCCGCTGAAGCGGGACGGACCAAAGAATAAATTCAAACCAAAGAATAAATTCAAACCGTCGTCGCAGGAGCAGTCGCCGCGGCGTTCGGGGAACTCGTCTTTCCGTACGTTCGCGCCCGCGGCGTGACCAAGCTCGTGTCGACCGGCTCGTACGTGATGTCCGTCGTGTTCTTCGCGACGTTGTACGTGGCGATCGTCGCCTTGAGGAACTCGGCGTCGTTGCGATCCGGGAACGCCGGCTTGTAGTGCGCGCCGCGGCTTTCGTTGCGCATCAACGCACCTTTCAGAATCGCCTCGGCCAGCAAAATCATGTCGCGCGTGGCGCGGGCGAACGAAAGATTCTGATTGCTCCACATGCCGGTGTCGGAGAGCTTGATGCGGGTGTAGCGGTCCTTCCACTCCTGGGCTTTGTCGAGCGTTTTCTGCAAGTCTTCATTGCGGCGAACCACCGTGCAGTTGGCGGTCATCCACTTGCCCATTTCCTGCCAGAGCAGGTAAGGATTTTCGTCGCCCTTACTGGAGATGAGCCACTTCTGGCGGTCATTTTCCTGCGTGACAACGGCATCGAACGCGCTCTGCGGCACGTCGGCGGCGGCGGGGCCGACGTCGTTGATGTAGTTCTTGATGCACGTTCCGCCGAACAGGCCGTCGAAGATGCAGCTGAGCAGGGAGTTGGCGCCCAGGCGGTTGGCGCCGTGGTAGGCGAAGGAAGCCTCGCCCATCGTGTACAGGCCAGGGATGTTGGTCATCATGTTCGCCGGGTCGCCGAACTTCAGGCCGCCGGATTTTTCGTCTTTCTTGAAGCTCATCCAGAGCCCGCCCATGCTGTAGTGGACGGCCGGGAAAATCTTCATCGGTTCGCTGAGCGGATCCGTGCCGACGAACTTCTCGTAGATTTCAAGAATGCCTTCGAGCTTGTGCAGGATCGCCTCGCGGCCGATGCGTTTCACTTCATCGCCGAGATCGAGATAAACCATGTTCCCGCCGCCGACGCCGAGGTGGTCGTCGTTGCAGACGGAGAAGATTTCTCGCGTCGCGATGTCTCGCGGCACGATGTTGCCGTACTTGGGGTAGCGCTCTTCGAGGAAGTAATACCGCTCGGCCTCGGGAATCTGGTTCGGCCCGCGCGGATCATTCGGCTTGCGCGGCACCCACACGCGGGCGCCCTCGCCACGGGCGGATTCGCTGATGAGGCGGCACTTGTCTTCGCCGGGGATGGCGGTGGGGTGCACCTGCATCATCTCCGGGTTGCCGTACTTCGCGCCCGCCTGCCAGCAGCGCGCGGCCGCTCCGCCGGTGCAGATGACGCTCATTGTGCTCTTGCCGAAGATCAATCCGTTGCCGCCGGTGGCCATCACCACCGCGTCGCCGCGGAAGGCTTTGATCTGCATCGTCCGCATGTCCTGCGCGACGATGCCGACGCATTTGCCGTCGTGCAGCACCGGCCAAAGGAATTCCCAGAACTCGTACTTGGTGACTTTGCCCTCGGCCTCCCATCGGCGGGTCTGCTCATCAAGTGCGTAGAGCAGCTGCTGGCCGGTGGTGGCGCCGGCGTAAAAAGTGCGTTTGAAAAGCGATCCGCCGAAGAGTCGCAGCGCCCGCTGGCCTTCCGGCGTGCGATTGAAGGGCACGCCCATGCGATCGAGCAGGTCAATGATCTTCGGCGCCCAGTTCGCCATCTCCAGCAGCGGCGGCTGGTCGGCCAGAAAATCTCCGCCGAGCGCGGTTTCGTCGAAGTGAACCCACTCGCTGTAACCCTGCTGCCGGGCGATCTCGTTGCAGGCGTTGATTCCGCCCTGTGCGCAGACCGAGTGCGAGCGTTTGACGGGCACCATCGAGATCAGGTCGACATGCACGCCGTGCTCCGCCAGCTTGATGGCGGCCGACAACCCCGCTAAACCACCGCCGACCACGATCACAGATTTTTTTGCTGCTGCAGCCATAGTTTTACGCTTTCAACGGAATGCCGAGCGCCTTGCGCTTATCGGGAATGAATTTTAAATGATGATCCAAATGCCACGATGCAAAACCGATCACATCGGGCAGCGTTTGCAGCCCGCGCTCGCTGTGCAGACCGGCCCGGTCGAAATCTTTCGGCTGTAGCGCCTGCAGAATCCGCGTCATGTTCCGTCGGCCGGCTTCGAAGCGGAGGATCGCGTCTTCGACGGATTGTTTCTCGTAGTGCAAGCGGTCGACGAACTTGGTCTCGTGCCACGCTTCGAGCGACGGCGTGTCCATGGCGATGATCCGCCGCATGCGGTCGACGAACGCGTCTTCGGCGTCGACCACGTG
The DNA here is from genome assembly GCA_038329865.1 of Tepidisphaerales bacterium. Classification (GTDB taxonomy): domain Bacteria; phylum Planctomycetota; class Phycisphaerae; order Tepidisphaerales; family Tepidisphaeraceae; genus JANMES01. Next base: position 10,871 of record JBBQNK010000064.1, read on the forward strand.
CATGACCAGTTCCTGCGTCGTCCACTTAAGAAGCACCGGCCGGGCGCGGAGCTGTTCTTCTGTCATGCCTGCGACGGCGGCGCGGATTTTTCCCGTGCCGGCGACGTAGTCGGCGATCAACTTCTCGGGCGAAGGTTGTTCGGGCAGGTCGCTCATGGACGTTAGTGAACTCCGATGTAGTGAATTTCCGGGCCCGTAATGGGAGCCGGCGACTTCATCAGCGCCGCGGCCAGCGCGGTCATGCCGCAACCGAATGTCGCCACGAAAATCAGCAGGCAGACGCCGCCCCAGCGTTTCTGGGCCTTGGCGCTGACGGTCAATCCCCACGTGATGGCGGCCGTCCAGAAACCGTTCGCCAGGTGGAAGCAGGCCGCGAGAATGCCGATCGGGTAAATCACGTACCCGACCCACCAGTTGTAATGAAAGTGCGCGACGGCGGTTTCCGTCGCCTTGCCGGGATCGAAAGTGAGAGCACCGGCGAACAATCCCTTCATCGCCAGCACGTGGAAGGCGATGAACAGCACGAGGATCATCGCGCTGACGCGCTGGAAGAAGTACGCCAGGTTCTTGCCATAGGTGTACGTGCCGACATTCGGCTGGCCGGTCACGACAATATAGATGCCGTAAAACGTGTGGAAGAGGATCGGGATGTAAATCGTCGTCCACTCCACCGCTTCCAGGAAAGGCAGGGAGTGGATTTTATCGACCTGCTGCTGGAAGACGGTCGGTTCGCCGGCCACGCGCGCGCCTTCGATCAGCGTGGCGTTAACGAGCAGGTGCACGCAGATGTAAAGCCCGAAGACGATGCCCGTCAGCGAGTGGAGTCGTCGGAGCAGAAAATGCGTCGCGCCCGTGCCGGCCGGCGCTGTTGCATGCAATCCCGTGGCTGAACTCAAGAGGTCGTCCTTTCGTTACTGGTGGACCTTTGATTATAGGGGCGGGCAGCGGTCGTGTAAAAGCGGGTTGCTTTTTCCCTCTCCCGGTATTCCGGGAAAGGGCAGGGTGAGGGTTCTGCCGCGACGCCGATTCAATTGGCGATTGGCAGGTTGTAACGGACGCGAACGAAATTCAAATGATGTAACGGCCAGGCGCGGGATCAGAGCCCTCACCCTACCCTCTCCCGGCGTACCGGGAGAGGGACAAATCTCGGCACAGTAACCCTCTGGCGAATTCATGATCCTGCTACTAGAGTCTGCATTCCTAAAAGCTCTTCAATTCAAATTCGAGGGAAAAAATGATTCCAACGATTGGCTTGCTGCACAGCACTCTCAAACAGGTGTTGGCCGACCGGAAGTCGCAGGGGCACGAGACCACCGCCGCCGAGGCGGAGCTGGCTGGGCTGCCGGACAGTTACGACGCGCTGATCGGGTTCGCGGAGAAAGTTCCCAAGTTGCCCAAGCGCCCGGACTATAAATGGGTCCATCCGGAAACATGGGCGGACATCGTGGCGGAGATGGCTCCGAATCGCCCGGCCGATCCTGTCGCGAAAATCGATTTGGCGGATGCGGCCAAGCGCGTGGAGGCAGGGTTCCTCGGCTCGATCTGCGGATGCATCCTCGGCAAGCCGCTGGAAATCCACGGCACGCTCGAACAGATCAAACCGGCGCTGCAGAAAATCGGCGAATGGCCCCTCAACCAGTACGTTTCAAAGCGGCTGGAAAGTGAGGTGGGCATCAAGCTTCACCCCGATGCGCCGATCACCGTGCGCGAGAACATTCATTACGTGGCGCCGGATGATGACATCAACTACACCGTCATGGGGATGATGGTGCTGGAAGCATTCGGCGTGAATTTCACGAAAAATCAGCTGCGATCGCTTTGGTTCCGCAACATCCCCGCCGGCTATTGCTGGGGGCCGGAGCGGATGATGGTCATCCGCACGGCGCTGGCGTCGCTGGGTGCGTGGGGCGATGTCGATCCGGCCGAGATGGACAAATGGGTTCAGATTCTCAACCCCGGCGACGGCAAGTGCGGCGCGCAGATTCGCGCCGACGCGTACGGCTACGCCTGCCCCGGCCGGCCGATGCTGGCGGCGGAATTGGCGTGGCGCGACTCGAGCTTCACGCACCGCCTGACCGGCGTGTACAGCACGATGTACACCTCGGCTGCGATCGCGCTGGCAATGGTCGAGCGCGATCCGATGCAGGTGATGGAGAAGGCGCTGGCGTACGTGCCGCAGCGGTCGCGGTTCGCGGCCGTGGTGCGCGACGCGATCGCAATGGTGAAATCCTCGAGCGATTTCGAAGACGGTTACGCAAAAATCCACGCCAAGTACGGCGAGTTCGGCCACTGCCTCGTCTACCAGGAAACCGCGACGCTCGTGAATACCATGCGGTTCGCCACGAGCGTCGGCGATGGGATCTGCAAGCAGGTGATGCAGATGAACGACGCCGACAGCTACGGTGCGACGGTCGGCTCGATGCTCGGGTGCTTCTTCGGGCCGGGGCATTTGGAGGATCGGTGGCTGGCGCCGTTTCATGATCGGATTCTCACGACGCTGGCGAATTTTCATGAGCAATCGATCAAGGCAGTCGCAAAGCGGATGGCGGCGCTGCCTGCACTGATCGCGGGGCAACTAGCAACTGGCCGCTGAAGCGGCCAGTCCGGCGATGGGCATCGGCGGATTGTTTGCCAGTGACTTTCATTGCGTTATGATTTTCTGCGGGTCGATGATCGGGCATCGGGTCATCGGCCGATTGATGCACGTTGCACAGTCAGGAAGAAACGAGCAGGTGCCAGTTCATCAAGGTGGAGAACATGCGGGCCACGCGATCGATGAAAATCGATGGCGGCGGTCGGTGCTTCGCCTTCACACCAAGGAGTGGCCATGGCCACGGGCAAAATCAAGTGGTTCAATGATCAAAAGGGTTTCGGCTTCATTGCCGACGATCACGGCGGAGAGGACGTGTTCGTCCACTTCTCGGCCGTCGAGATGGAAGGTTACAAGAGCCTCAAGGAAGGGCAGGAAGTGGCGTACGAAGCCGAACCTTCGCCCAAGGGATTGAAGGCGACGAAAGTCACGAACAAGTAGGCGATGCTTAATCGCAGAAGTCAGAATGCAGAATGCAGAATGAAAAAATCATTCTGCATTCTGCATTTTTGTCTAATTACTTCACAGCCAGCTCGGCTTCGACTGCTTTTTCCATCGCGTCGGATTCGTCGTAGCCGACGATGACTTTCTTCACCAGGCCGTCTTTGCCGATGAGGACCGTTTCGGGGATGGCGTTGGCGCCGTAGTCGGCACCGACTTTTCCGTCGCTATCGAGCAGCACCGGAACGCCGAGCTTGGTCGCAGTCACGAAGTCCTGAACGGCGGCTTTTTCTTCCTGCTCATCAACAGCGAATACTTTCAGGCCGGCTCCTTTTTTGGCCTGGTAGAGCTTGTCGAGATGCGGCAGCGCCATCTTGCACGGCCCGCACCAGGTGGCCCAGAAGTCGAGGATGTAAACCGTTCCCTTCAGATCCGCGGTGGCGACTTTCTTGCCGTCGAGCCCTTCGAGGCTGAACGCCGGGGCCGGCTTACCGGTGAGAGTCGCGCCGGCGTCCTGCATCATTTCCTTCTGAGCGGCGGCGGCGTCTTTGGCGCCTTCGGGCGGCGCCCAGGCGAACGCGTCCTGCTTGATCTGATCATTGTTCGGCAGCACGCTGGTGTAATCGAAAGTGGCGGTGGCTTTTTTCACCATCGGTGCGCCCTGAGCGATGAGGGCCTTGCTCAGATCGATCCGGATCTGGCGGATGAGGTGTGTTTCCGGCTCGAGCAGAACGACGATGTCGCTGTCCTTATTCTTAATCGCCAGAGCGGGGTAAGCCTTATCGCCGATCTTTTCACCGTTGAGGGTTGAAACGTCGGTGGCGTCTTCGATGAGGGCTTTGCCGGCGTTGTCGGACAACGCGAGGTACATGGCCGGGTTTTGCTGCTCGATGGCCTTGGATGCCTGCGAGGGCGTCTTGATGAAGTCAGCCTTGGTCTTGGGGGCATCGACCTGAACGTACATCTTGCGGTCGGGGACGAAGACGTAGCTCTTATCGCCGGTGCAGCCGACGACGAGATCGTCCTTCATCGCGTGGCGGAACTTGATCGGCGCTTCATACGTGCTGGTGAAGGTCGATGAGTTTTTATTGGTTTGCCCGCCGACGTCGGTTTGAACGTCGAGCGTGCCGTCGAGGCCGAGCGTCTTGACGCTGCTGTACGCGGCGGTGATCGCATCGAGCTGCGTCTGGGCTTCAGCGGAGATATTCGGCTTGGCCGCGCGGTGCACGCTTTCGGCGTTGGCGGAAGGCTGAGTCGACGGCTGGGTCGCGGGCTCTTCGGCAAACGCCATCGGCAGCCCCACGCCGGCGGCAATCGCCATGCAGCAGACGCCGACCTTCAACGATGCAGCCAGTTTATTTCGAATCATGGATTCTCCTGTTAGTCGCATTGCCGAATCAACCGCTCGGGCGGGCAATTGATTCCCAAGCATAGGATCGATTGCCATTTTTATCGAGTAACAACCGGCGGTCAGGCATCAACCGAACTCGTCGCCTTTGAAAATGCTGCCCAGGTAAGCCGCCCTTACGCCGGGATCGTTGATCACCTGCTTGGGCGTGCCCTCAAACTGCACCCGGCCGTCGGTAATGATCAGGGCGCGATCACACACCCGAAGGGTCTGGGCGACGTTGTGGTCGGTGATCAGCACGCTCTTCTGGAATTCGTGCTTGAGCCGGAGCACTTCGCGCTGCAGGTCTTCAACGGCCAGCGGATCGACGGCACTGAACGGCTCGTCGAGCAGGATTAATTTCGGATTGGTGATCAGCGCCCGGGCGATTTCGATCTTACGCTTCTCGCCGCCAGAGCATTTGTAGGCCGGTTGCGTGCGGACTTTCTGCAGGCCGAATTGGTCGAGCAATTCCTCGGCCTTTCGGTTGCGTTCTTTGCGCGTGTAAGGGCGAGTTTCGAGGATCGCCATGAGGTTCTGCCAGACGGAGAGCGTACGGAAAATACTCTGTTCCTGCGGCAAATACCCCATGCCGAGCCGCGCCCGCTTGTACATCGGCAGGCGGGTGACGTCGCGGGCGTCGAACGCGACCGCGCCGCTATCTGGCTGAACCATGCCCAGGATCATGCGGAAGGTGGTGGTCTTACCCGCGCCGTTTCGCCCGAGCAGGCCGACGATTTCCTGCTGCCCGAGGACGAAGCTGACTTCATCGACGACGCGTCTTCCGCCGTAGGTTTTGACGAGTTTGGTGGTTTCGAGCAGATTCATGCGGTTTGCAAACAGCTAAGCCCCGGGTCGAGGTGTAACCGGCCGACAAGGCGGGACATAATGAGCCGATGACGTTGCAAAATCAAGCTGCCGGGATTTGTGGATAACGCGTGGAGAACTCGCCCGACCGTTAGTTAAGGCCTTGTAAAATCGCCCGACTTCAGGACGCAAACTCGTGCAGAATCGGGATTTACGATTATGGATGAGTTCGGAGCTCCTCATCTTGTTCATAATCTCCTTTATATTCAGTAGTTAGCACCAATCAATTGATCGCCAAATCGATGATTTTGCGGATTCCTCGGGAAAATTGAAGGAATCAAATTAAGATGGTGTGAGGGCGGAATTGTCAAGCAGGTGCAGGACATTGTGGATAACTCGTTGGAGTTGATCAAATCGACAAAATGACATTTGAATCAGAATTTCTTTCATCTTGCAACGTTCGGATGGTATCGTTCGTTCTCCAAATCTTTCGTTCCTTGGCACGAGGGACGCGTTTCGGTCAGCGAGGGCTGATTGAAACAAGTGGTGCCGTAGTAATTGCGGAGAAGGTTTGTACGCTCCGCTCACGTCTCGGAAAGGAGTGGCTTCCATGGCCACAGGAAAGGTCAAGTGGTTCAATGACCAAAAGGGTTTCGGCTTCATCGCCGACAACAGCGGAAAGGATGTGTTCGTCCATCACTCAGTGATTGATGGCGAAGGCTTCCGAACGCTGCAGGAAGGAGAAACGGTCGAATACGAATTCGAAGACGGGCCAAAGGGAATGAAGGCCACCAAGGTCAAGCGCATGGCGGCCACCGAAGCACACTGAGTTCGGCGATTGAGCTCACACAACTCGACCGACTTGAACAGATCGAAGCGACGGCTTCGGTCTGTTTTTTGTTTCCCGCCTTTCATGCTCGTGAAGGCCGGGGTGTCGGTCTGGTGTTGGAACTCACCGCGGTTCGTCGAAGGTGATCCCTTCAAAAATCTCACTCAGCGGGATCGTCAAATCGACCGATCGCAAAATCGCCTGTGCTTCCATGCCGGAATAGGGATGAAGCAACCATGCTCCTTCCGGCTGGCGAAGGAAGGCCTCGACCGAAGGTCTGGCCTGTGAAATCAGCACGTATTCCTCGATCGGCGGGTTACGGCGGTAAAGTTCGAATTTGCCGTGACGGTCGTAGCGCTCGGTAGAATCGGATAGCACCTCAATGATAACTTTGGGATTGATGATCGTTCGCTTCCTTGGATCATCGACATCAAACTCGGGCGGCCCACAAATGATGCTGATGTCCGGATAAACATAGTTGAGACGTTTGGGAATGCGGACACGCATGTCGCTGCCGAGCGGTTGGCAAGGCTTGCCTTTCAAACGGTTTCCAATCGCAATCGACGCATTCATCGCGATCTTCGCATGCCGATATGACCCACCCGACATCGCGAGGATCTCGCCGTCGTGAAACTCGTGGCGTTCGTCGGCCTCGACCTCGAGATCCAAGTACTCGGTGAGGGTATACAAACGCTTTTTCTCGACAGGCAATGTCATAAGCTGCCTCCCACAAGCGAACGCCCAATTCTACCAACGCTTCGCCTGGCTCGCGACTTTCATCGGCAGGCCGAACAAATCGATAAACCCTCGCGCCGCCGTCACGTCGTAGCCTTCCATGCTGAAGCTCGCCAGCTGCGGGTCGTACAGCGTGTGCGGACTGGTCGCGGCGATCGCCTGGGCTCGGCCCTTGAACAGCCGCACCTTCGCGATGCCTGTCACCGTCGCGTTCGTCGCGTCGATGAACGCCTGCAGACTTTCGCGCAGCGGATGGAACCACTGGCCGTTGTAGACCAAGTCGGCGTACTTCAGTGCGATCTGCTGCTTGTAATGCAGCGTGTCGCGCTCGATGCACAACTGCTCGATCGCCTTGTGCGCCTCGTACAGAATCGTCCCGCCCGGCGTCTCGTACACGCCGCGGCTCTTCATGCCGACCAGCCGATTCTCCACCAGCAGTGAAATGCCGACTCCATGCTTCCCGCCAATCTCGTTCAGCGTCGCCAGCAGCTCGTGGGCCGGCAGTTTCTTGCCGTTCACAGCGATCGGATTGCCGGCCGAGAACTCCACCTCCACCACTTCGCTTTCGTTCGGCGCTTTGCTCGGCGGGGTGGTCATTGTCAGGCACTTCTCCCAGTTCGGCTCGCTCTCCGGGTGCTCGATCTCGGCCCCTTCGTGTGAGATGTGCCAGAGATTCCGATCCTGAGAATAAATTTTCGTCTTGCTGACCGGGATCGGCACGCCGTGCTTGTCGGCGTAGTCGATCGCGCTTTCGCGGTCGCGCAGTTCAAACTTCGGATCCTTCCACGGCGCGATGATCTTTAAATCCGGCCCGAGCGCCATGTAAGTGAGCTCGAACCGCACCTGATCATTCCCCTTGCCGGTGGCCCCGTGCCCAACGGCGTCGGCGCCGGTCGTGCGGGCCGCCTCCACCTGTTTGGCTGCAATTAATGGCCTTGCGATACTCGTGCCGAGCAGATAATCCTGCTCGTAAATCGCATGCGCCCGCAGCATCGGCCAGCAGTACTTCTCCACGAACTCCTGCCGCAAATCCGCGACGATAACTTCATCCGCCCCGGACTTGTACGCCTTTTCCTCGACGCCCTTAAGTTCCGACCCCTGCCCCAGCTCCGCCGCGAACGCCACGAGCTTCACGCCCGGGTAACGCTCCTTGAGCCACGGCAGAATGACCGACGTATCCAGCCCGCCGGAGTACGCCAGAACAATTTTTTTCGGATCGGATTTATCAGCCATTGAAGCTCCCGTTTATTATTCACAGACGTTGCGAGTCGCGTTCGACACAAGGACGAAAGAGTATAGTGATTCGCGGTGCGGGTGCTATGAGCGATTGCGCGATCGATCGAACGCGCGCCCCAGCTTCCCGCCGCTTGGGGTTTCGCACGCCCTGTTTTTTCACGCCAGCCAGGACGAAAATTCCAACTCCCGGCCCCGCCAACACTTCGGCCGATCGTGTACGTGCAAAATGGGACAAAAAGGTAAGGAAAGGTCCGGAAAGGGACGAGTTGGTTGCACCCACTCGCTCGCGAGGTGCGGTTCCCTTCTTGCCGCACGTCCGATGGTCAAAAAGCGAACTCCCTCTCCCAGCGGGGAGAGGGCCGGGGTGAGGGGAGAAAAGCCCCGCGTCGATCCGCGGCCGACTGCCGAAAACGCAACACGTCGCGTATTCGCCCATTCGGCGCCATTCGACGAACGACCTCTCGCCCCTCACCTAACCTCTCCCCTCGCGGGGAGAGGGACCGAACGCGATTTCGCTGCCGCGAATTCGCACCCACATCTATACGTCGGCCGACGAGAAAAGTCGGCCAAATTCCGCGATTTTTTCGGCCGATCGATCACATTGTTACAACCGATGGCCAAGCCGGGAGTTGGGCCGCAAGTATCGACCGTAATTTCTCTGCCGATCAAAGTTTTGTAGCAACGAGTTGGATTGCAGATGGAATGGAGGTGAGAAATCGTCGCTGACATCACGCCTGAATGGTGAGTGCGTAGAAAGAATCAGGAGTGACCTTCGTATTCGCGCCCGATCCAGAGCGTGCGAGACATTGGCCATCCGCGGCCTCCCGTTGGTTGGTGCGATTACAGCACCAGTATTCTGACAGAAGGGGCGCGTTCCGCGAGAGTGTTGTAAATACAGCTACGGCGTGGAGTTGCGAATTTAGGCAATGGCCATCGTAGTGTCCTCTCTATTCGCTTCCGTCGCCTTACGTAGGCTGGTGCTATCCAAGCACCACCGTCGTAATAAAGTCCCCATCATCCGCTCGACAGAAAATTTCTTGCAATTTGCTTAAAAGTTTTGCATTTTTTTATTGTCCTTTTTTGGAATGGGTCCATAATTTCCTCCGGTTGCTCACACATTTCTTGAGGCCCATTAAAAATCAGGAAGTATTCACCACGTCGCGGTTGTCTCGTCATCTGAAGGGAGAGATAGATGCGTTTTCAGAATCGTTCGAAAGTTTTGGCGGCCTTGATTTCGGCGGCGTTCCTCACGGGCGGCGCTTCGGCTTTTGGTACGGTGTTCACTTACACCAATTCGAGTTCGACGACTGACAACTGGCAGACCGGCACGAACTGGGATGTGACGCCCGTAAGCGCGACGGATACGGAGCTGGATTTCGGCACCGCCACGGCACTGGTCGCCGATACCGCCGTCGTCAGCAACAATGACTTCGCAGGCAACTTCGATCTGAACAAATTGCTTTTCACCTATATCGGCCCGACGTCGGGGACGGCGCCGACCGTCACCTTGACCGGTAATCCGTTGGAATTCAACGGACCGAACGCGCAGCTCACCTACACCACTTCAACCCTTGGCGGAGGTAAAACTGCTACCAATCTGGCCTCCCGTCCGCAATTGATCATCGACAACGACATTATTCTGTTGAGCGACCTCACCGTGAACGCGAGCATTCAGGGGGCCCACCCGGAGATCACGCTCAATGGAGCGATCACCGGCAATTTCATCCTGCACTTTACCGGCACGGCCGGCCAGAATGTGACGTACAGCCTTACGAATACGAACAACGATTACACCGGAGACACGCAACTGACGGTAAACAGCACGAGCGGTCGGGACGAGATCTTGAGCCTGGGTGCGGACGAGGTGATTCCCAACGGGGCGGGCCGTGGGAATCTTTATCTGGCCGCTACCGGTGAGCAAGGGACGCTCATCGTGCAGTTGAATGGACACACCGAGACGATCAACGGTCTTTCGTCCAATGTTCCAGGTGCAGCCGGCAGCGTCACCGGCGGTCCGGCGAATATCCAGCGCATCCGGAACACCAACGCCGCCGCGGGGACGCTGATTGTCGGCGACAACAATACCAGCGCTACGTTCGTCGGCCTGATCGAGAACGGCAGCGGCGGCGGTGTACTGAACCTGACCAAGAAAGGTTTGGGCACGCAAGTTCTTTCCGGCGCTTCCACCCACACCGGTGCCACCACGATCACCGGGGGCACACTCAAGATCGATTACACGATCTTCGGCACCAGCCAGACCTCCGCTCCGACCAACTACTTCAGCACGACCTCCGACGTAACCATGGCTGGCGGTACGACATTTGCCATTGAAGGACGCGGAGACGGCGGGGCTATTTCGGAAGACAACATAGCGTTTGGTGCGTATAGAGGGATCTTGATCCCCAACGCTTCCGCGAGTCAACTTGTGGTGGGTCAGACGCTGACACTTTCGAATGTCACCGGTCAAGATGCCACACATGTAATCGCCTCTTCTCCTATTTTCATAACAGCCATCGACGCTCCCGGCGCCAGCACCACCACCGTCTGGATAAACAAGCGGGGCGGTTCGAATGGGTCTAACCTGCACGCGACCGTCGACATCGCCGCCACCGACGGCACAACGTCGCAGACGTTGAAGAGCCTGACGCTGTCGGGAGCGATTGGCGAGAACGCCACTATCGACTTCGGCACGAGCGGCGATGTTGTGCTGACGATCCTTGCGGCGCCGTTGCAGGTGAACGACGGATCGACGCTGACGATTGCGGACTGGGCCGGGACGGCGGGGGTGGGCGGTGGGACGAACCAGTTGATTTTCGCCGGGATTACGACGGATTTCAGCAGCGTGTTCGACCAGAGCGAGATTATTTTTGCCGGGTACGGGGTGGGATATCAACTGATCGATTATTCAGGGACGTACGAGGTAGTGGCGGCGCCCGTTCCGGAGCCGACGTCGCTAAGTCTGCTGGCATTAGGTGGATTTGGACTTCTGGCTCGGCGTCGTCGCCGGGCGTAAGGGGGTTGGCGGGGGACACGGGGGGATGCGGGAAAGAAGTCGGTCCACAGTGCCGGCGATTCAACGCGTGGAACAACGAGTTGTTCCAAGGAACTGCGTTGGGGAATAAGCTGTTTTGTGAATGGTGGGGATTTTAGCAGCGGGGTCGCGTTGCGCTTGCAATATTAATCCGCCCCTTTATTACGAGTGGGCCGTCAGAGGGTGGGGGTTGATGCTCGGTATTTGGGCCGCGGCAGCGAATTTCCTATCATTTGCTTAAAATTTATACATTTTTATTGTCTTTTATCGGAATGGGGCCATAATTCCCTTTGGTTGCTCATGCATTTCTTAATGTTCATTTAGAACCACGAAGCATACATCGCAATCGTCTCGTAATCGGCAGGGAGAAATTAATGCGCATTCAGAAACGTTCGAAGGCTGTGGTGGCCATGATTTCAGCGGCAGTGCTTGCGGGGAGCGCTTAGGCGTTTGGTACGACGTTCACTTACAGTCGCACAGCAAGCAACACGGCGGGCACGGCCGATCAGTGGTCGGCCGGAACCAATTGGGACGCCGTTCCGGTGAGCGCTTCGGATACCACTCTCACCTTCTCTGGAGCGCTTGCCGCAACCCGCAACATCTTCACAAACGACGATATAGCGGGCAATTTCCAGCTCAACCAGTTGAACTTGAACTACAGCGGGCCGGCAACGGGTGCGGCGCCGGCATTGACGATCTCGGGGAATCCCCTGGAATTTGTGAACGACGGCGCGACGGGGCCGACGATGGTTTTCGCCACGGGCGGGACGATCAAGCCGACGGTGACGATCAGCAATAACCTGGTACTGACCAATGGGCTGACGCTTACGGCTACGACGAGTGCGACGCTTTCGGGGGCGATCAGCGGGGCGTCGGGTCTGACGATGGGAAGCGGGTCAGGCACGATTTTCCTTAACAACATCACAAGCACTTATACCGGGGTCACGACACTCAACAGCGGGATTCTGCAGATCAGTGGGCTGGGGGCCGTCAACACTGCGAGCAGCCTTGGGAAGGGATCAGCCGTTCTCAACGCCGGCGACCTTGTGTTTGGCGGCGGGACACTGCAATACAAGGGTACGACGGCCACCACCACGGATCGGCTGTTCACCATCGGCGACGCCACCGGAAATTCGGCAACGCTCGACGCATCGGGAACCACGGCCGGGTCTTTCAGTTGGACCAATACCGGCGCTATCGCGTTTGGGACCGCGGGAGTCCATACGATGAACTTTGCCGGGAGCTTTGCCGGGAACGCCACCGTATTCAGCACGTTTGCCCCTCTCATCAGCGATCAGAACGTGGTCACCGGCATGACGTCGGTGACGAAGAGCGGCGCGAGTGCATGGACTTTGACCGGCGCCAATACCTACTCCGGCGGAACGACCATTTCCGGCGGCATTCTGAAGTCGACGGTTTCGGAAGGTTTCGGCACGGGACTGATTACGATCACGTCCGGGCAGGCTTTTGCGGCGGGAACGACGTACAGCAACAACTGGAACCTTGCGGGGACGATTCAGCTTGGAAACACGACGATTTCCGGAAACATCACCCTCTCGGGAGATTCGGTATTCACCGACGGGAGCGGGACGGACTCAACTATTTCGGGAAAGATCACCGGCAACTTCGGCGTGACGTTTGTGCGCCCTGGCAGCAACAATTTGACATTCATCCGCCTCACGAATCCGCTGAATGACTACACCGGAGACACGCAGATAACCCGGAGCAGCTCCAGCGGCCGCACCCAGTACCTAAGCCTCGACGCGAGCGAGGTAATTCCCAACGGGGCGGGCAAGGGAAATCTCTTTATGGCGACCACGGGTGAGGCAGGCTCCATATACCTGCAGTTGAACGGCAACAACGAGACGATCAACGGGTTGTCGTCGAACAACCCCAGATCCGCCGGCAGCGCGAACAACCAGGTCATTCAGAACGGCGCGGCCACCCCGAGCACGCTGACTGTGGGGGACAACAATGCCACCGCCACGTTCATTGGCCTCATACAGAACGGCAGCACCGGAGTGCTGAACCTGACCAAAAAAGGTTCGGGCACGCAAACGCTATCGGGAAATTCGACCTACACCGGGGCCACCAATATCACCGGCGGCACTCTCAAGATCGATTACACACTCTTCGGCACTTCCCAGACTTCTGCACCGACCAACTACTTCAGTAGCGTGTCCGACGTGACGATGGGTAACGGCACGACGTTCGCGATTCAAGGACGCGGAGACGGCGGGGCGATTTCACAAACCGGCGTCGCTATAGCCCAAAACTCGCACTTCGTCACTCTCCCCAATGCGGTGGCCAGCCAGCTTGTCGTGGGACAGTTGCTGACGCTCACAAAGACCGGCGGGGGAGGCACTCTCGTTGGCTCGACGTACATCACTGCCATCGACGCTCCTGGCGCCACGGACACGCTGGTCTATGGGACAGGGCGGCTGAACAGCGTTGCCAGCTCGACCATAACGGTCGACACCTCCGTCACCGACGGCACGACGTCGCAGACGTTGAAGGGCTTGACCCTGTCGGGCCTCTCCGGCGAGAACTCTACGATCGACTTCGGTACGAGCGGGGACGTGGTGTTGACATTCAGTTCGGCGCCGGTGCAGGTGAATGACGGCTCGACGCTGACGATCGCCAACTGGAGCGGCATCGCCGATGCCGGCAACGGCACTGAGCGGCTCATGGTTACCGGCAACAATACCGTCCGCCTGGCGTTCCTCAGCACGTTCTCGCCGGGCGAATTGGTCTTCACCGGCTTTGCCGGGTACGACGCCGTCGAAAATACCGGCGGAACGGCGTTCGAAGTCTTCGCGACGACGACCGTGCCTGAACCGACCAGCTTGTCGGTGCTGTTGTTGGGCGGCGCGTTCATGCTGAA
>JBBQNK010000065.1:0-23991 GCA_038329865.1 Tepidisphaerales bacterium
CGCTACTGCTTGCATCGGAAATACGCCGCTATGCGACAAAAACGCGGTCTAAAAATCTTCGCACTAACTGGAATGTACTTGACAGCAAAACGAACTAACTAGTTTGTGCGCGATCGACTCTTACGGGCGCGCTCGCGGGCGACGAGAAAAGGCCGTCTGTGTTTGATGATTCGAGACAGTGTGGACTCATCCAAAGCGTTTCCCTCTTTCTGTTTTCCCTTCCCAACCCGTTACCAGCCAATCCGTATCCGCCCATGGCTTCCCAATTGTGCCGCGTCCATTCGCTCGGCATTTCTGACTCTCCATAATCTGCCAGCACGATGCGCATCAGCGGGTTGTGCCCTTGATCGATTGCCCATTCGCGGGCGGCGTGGGCCACCTGCTCGCAGTCGTTGGCGTACAGCCCCTTCGTGCGGTTTGCGGTATCGGCGTACGGCGGGTCGAGGAAAACACCGGTCGTGCCATTCAGAAAAGTGACAGATTGGCCGCAGACGCGCGACCAATCGCCACAGCAGACGCGGACGCTACGCAGGCGGTCGGTGAATTCTTGAAGGTACGATCGCAGCCACGCCAAGCGCCTGGCGCATTCGCCGTTTCCGGTTGGCACTTTTCCGCGGTCGCCCAAGTGTGGAAACTGCCGGTTGACGCCTTGGTTGCGGCCCAAGTGTGGAAGCTGCCGGTTGACGCCTTGGCTGCGGCTCAAGTGTGGACGCTTCCGGTAGACGCCTTGGCCGCGGTTGCCCAAAACCATTTTTCCGTCAACGGATTGCCACGGCCCCTTGCCGCTGCACCAGCCCGAACCAATCCAGCAGCATTGACCCCATACCCACCAGCCAGCGGCCTTCGCGTCGAAAAAATCCGCGTCGCCCATTAGCAGTTCAGCGATGCGCGGTTTCTCTCCGATCAGCCACAGGTGCTTCGCGTGGAGCTCGCATTCGTTGACCTGCTCGTCGGCATATTTGGCAACGGTATCGGGGTCGTGTTTCATCGCGCGCCAGAAGTTTGCGAGCAGCCCATCCGCGTCGTTTACGGTTTCAAAGCGGCCCGCACCACCGGGACGAAGCAGCAGGACGGCGCAGGTTCCACAGAACGGCTCTACATAATTCGACACGTCGCCGATCGCAGCCCACACCCGATCCGCGACGGGATATTTTCCGCCGAACCACGGGAAGGGAGGTTGATAGGTGTTGATCTGAGTCATTTCGATTCAATGCCCTGGTGAGTCAAGTAAAGCGGTACCTTCTGTATCTTAGCCGATTGGACTAACCTTCGTCAATTGACTAACATTCGATCATCATGGATTTCATGGCAATTCTGGCAGAGCTTCGTGAGGCGGTTTCACGGGACGATCGGACACGGCTGGCGATAGCGTCAGAGGCCGGCATTCACCCGGCGACGTTCTCCGCGTTCATGCACGGCAAACGTGGTCTGTCGATCGAAACCGTTGAACAACTGGCGAAGGCGTTGCGTTACGAAATCAAGTTGGTTCGCGTTCGCTAGGCATCTGGTGAGCCAAGTAAGTCATTGCCATTGAGATTGGGCTATTGCCAACTTGCTTGGCGCGGTGCTCGCTCAGGATTAGGCTTTCCAGCCAACACCTACTAAAGGATCGCAATCCATGCGTACTTTTCTTGCCACTTTTTTGCTGATCGTATTTTCAACTTCCACCTACGGTCAGGAAGCAATTTCGAAATCAGCGAGCGATGCGGCCTACGAAAAGCTCAACGAGCGCGTTAAAGCAGCAGCGACCCAACCCGCACCCGAGCCAGCCGTAAAGCCTGTTCCCAAATTCGCTGGCAACGGTGGGTGGACGTATTCACTTCAATCGCACCAAGGCAATCCAATGCTCAGCTTCACACTTGAGGCTGCGGAGGCAAAATACAAAAAACCTGTACTGAGGGTCGATCTGTACGTCAATCGATACGCAGAGGTTGTCTTTGTCAGCCATCCTGACCTTAGAACGGACCCGCCCGAGAAGAAGGATGCTAATCCAGAGACCAATCTTCAACTAAGTTTCGACAGCGAAGAGTTTTTTACCAGCAAGTGCCAGGTTCGCGAACATGCTGTTGCCATCCTCGGGTTCGTGGGCGACGAGAGCGAATCGATTCTCGGAGCCGTCGCAAACCTAGATAAATTAGCCGTCAAATTTACCGTGGTCGGCGGTAAGGAAGAAGTCGCGACATTCGATCTTCGCGGCCTTCAAAACATGATCGATCAAACCCTCGACCAACTTCGACGGGAAGCATCCGCGGCGAGGGCACAGGCAAAGAAGGATGAAGAAAACGAAAAGAAACGACCGAAGAACATCGAAACGATGGAGGACTTGAGGCGATTCGATCAACTGCACCGAGCCTCTGTTCACATACATCGTTAGAGTAGCGCCCCCAGCGTCATTCCATCGAGCATCGCAACGTGCAGGCGCACCTCGTTCTCCATCTTCTTGCTGGCCCCCACCAAGTGATCGCGTACTTCGGCGATTGATTCGTGCATGAACCGGTCATTCTGTAGCCGCATCTCAAAGTTATTCTCAGTATTCATCTGCGGCATCGGCAGATTCGCGGGCTGGGGTTGCTTCGCCGTCTTCTGAGGCGATGACGGGCCCGGTGGTTTGCTCGGAGTGGATTTTGCTGAAGGTGTGGCCGGTGAAGGAACTTTGGATGGATGCGCTTTCTTCCAATCGACAAACTCGCTGCGAAACAATGGATCACGCGCCTCTGAATCCGCCTGCTGAAGATTCTGCTTTTGCTGATCTGTTAAGACCGCGAAGATACCTGTCCCACTCTTTACGCCGTAACGGTTCTCGCCGAGCGGCTTTGCGTCGGTCAGGATCGGCCGAGCAAAGTTGTCGTACGTCGCACCCGGCGGGAGTTTGAGCTTCGGTGCGGCCGGCGCGTTCATCGGTGCGTACCCGGAATCAGGATCCCGAGGCTTCGCGCCGCGTTTGCTGGCCCAATCCTGATAGCTCATCCACGTCGGCGCTTTCTGGTCCGGTGCAGCCCCCGCGATGGGATAGAGAAAAGCCTTCGCATCGTCATACATGCCTTGAACTTTTTCGTTCGACTTTCCGAAGTGAATGTTGGCACGAGCAATGGCGTTCAGGTCGGACAGCGGATGTGGGTGCGCGGTGCCGTAGATCGCCAGATTCTTCAACATGATTTTGTCCACCAAGAGATTATTCATCTGCGTTGGATTGCCGCCGAGAGCGCGGACCTGATCGGCAAGGGCTTGATCGGTGGGCGAAAGGGTGCCACCACCAGACGGATTCAGCGGAATGAGGCCGGCGGTGGGATGGGTTTTCCCGGCCGAGTTTCCGCGCCAATTCGGCGATCGGCTGGGCGATGAGTCTCCCGGCTTGTCCAGCAGCGACGGCAGCACGGGATACTTCATCGGCTGGCGCGCGGCGTTCTGACGGCGCAAGACCGACTCGCTGTTCGTAGAGAGGAGGTGGCGGAAGGAATCACGGTGAAGTTTATCGAATGCCCGCCAGTCGGACATGAACATGATGTTTTTGAGATCGCCGAGACCAGCATCGACCGATTTCTTTCCGCTTTTCTCGTCGACTTCACGTTGCTGGCGGAAGACGTCGGCTTGTTTGCGCATCGCTGCGGCTGCTTCCCTAAGCAAGCCCGCAGTACTGCTATTCGCTAGCCCAGTTGATGTGGAATTGGGGGAAGCCGCAGGCGGAGTGATAATCGGCGATGGTCCAGGCGTTCCGCCCATTCCGAGAAAAGCCCGACCGATTTTAACAGCACTCGTGACATTTCCTATGCCGTTTAAGAGAGGTGCCGTCGCAACAGTTACCGCACCAGCGACCACTTTCCCGGTTTGTTTTTCAATCCAGGCGATGAATTGCTTGAAAGCGTCGATCAGTTCCAGTGTCGTTGCGATTAACTCCAGAAATCCGGCGGAAGTTTCAAGCAGTTGCTCGGGCAGTTTATCCAGTGAACCCTTCATCTCGTCGATTTTCTTGGCGAGCCAGTCGATGAGCGGCGTGAGTTTCGGGAGCGCTTGCCCGACCACCTCAAGCACGCGCAGCTTCAACTGCATCCATGACGCGATGAGTGGCTCCGCTGCCTTAGCCATCTTGATCGTGAATTGAATCTGCGCGACCTCGTAACGAGCAGACCACGCTGCAGCGACACCGTTGTACTTCTTTGCCGTGTCGACCAGCGAATCCATCAGACTTGCGAATTTGTTAAAGACGAACGATTCCAACCGTGCGGACAAGACATCGGGAAGACCCTTCAAATATCCAATGCCGACGCCCGCAGCCGCACCAACTCCGCTCCCGAGCAATGCACCACTTGCCCCGCCCATCGGTCCGCCCATCATCCCACCAGCCACGCCGCCGGCCACTCCGCCGACACCAGCGGCGATCGCGCCGTAACGGAGCATCATCTTGCCCTGGCCGAAGTACGCCCCTGCCACGCGGCCTTCCAGTACGCCGCGCATGATGCCCGTGGCGTCGGCTTTGACGACGCCCTGCATGAAGTGATCTGACGCCTCGACCATCTTCGTGGCGGATTTGTAGAAGACGTCGGCGGTGGAGCCGATGGCCTTCTTCCACAGGACAGCACCGGCGATGACAGCCGTGACTGCCAGAACGGGACCGAGACTCGAGCCGGAAGAGCCTGGGAGTGGCGGCGGACCGGACTTCCCGCCAGCGGCGGCGGCAGTGCCGTTAATCCCGGCTCCGCCGGCCGACGAAGGCAACGGAGGTGGGCCTGAGGATGGAGATTTCGGAGAACCTCCACCTAAGCCCGACATATAGGATCGGAACGAGCCAATCGATCGATTGGGATAAGATGATCGATTGTATGTGGTGCCGTCGTTCCCCCACTCATTGGCATACCCGAATACCTTTCGCAGCACCCGAGGCGCCATGATGCCGCGAACCCAATAGCCGGCGGACAGCGCCTGCATCCCGCGTGAAAGTTCGAACAGTGCCTCCCGGGCGAAGTTCTGGCCTACATCCTTCGGGGATTTCGGCTGGCCAGCAACACCGGGCTTCGTCGGCGAGCTGCGCGGTGCCACAGGCTCTTTCGCTTCCTTCTGGAGACGCGCATAGCGTGCCTCTGCCGTTTCCAACTCACGCGAATCAACGGCGAGCTTGACTCGAATCACTTCTTCAAATTGCGCGCCTTCGGGCATGGTTTAATCCTGCTATTCGATCCGACCTACCGATTCGATCGCGGCGGCCCTTGTCACGTCATCATTCCAGAACGCTTTTTCTGCGAGTTCGGTGAGGTAGTCTCGAATGTCGTCTGGCTTCGCACGCACGGAAACGAGGCACTTTCGCATATCCCACATTTCTTTCGCGCGAAGCGGCTCGATGTACCGTGTGAAAAGCCACCGATCGTCCTCATCCATCTTCGCAAGTGCGTCAAGGCTCAAGCCGGGATAGAACCGCAGCAACTGAGCGTTGACCCATGCTATTTTTTTTGCTGTTCAAATCCCTCCACGAATCGGTTCACTGCGCCCTGCAGCTTCATGCAGGCGTTGCGAGAGAGTGTGATCGGCTTGGGATCGTTCGCGGCGTCTACTTCTGCCTGTGTCGGAAGGCCGACGGCCTGGCGAATGACATCGAACGTGCGCGCCAGCGTGGCCGCTTCTTCTTTCACCGCCTGGCGGATCCCAGCTTCGATCTTTTCCGCCACTTCCCACGGGTCGAGGTTGCGCGTCGCGCCGTCCGGAAGTTCGAGAACGATTTTCGGTTCGGACGCATCTACCAATTTGATCGGGGCTTCGGTCGGCATGATTCGGGATTCCTTTCGAACAAAGAAGAGCCCCCGCCCGCCACAGTGACGAGCGAGGGCCTAAGTGGGTCAATGGTTTACGCCCATTTGTACGCGCGGGCGTAGTCGGTGCCGCTGAGCGACAGGTCGGGGCGAAGAGCGAGGGTGAGCGGACCTTGGCGGAGTCCGCGGGAGATCGAATACTCCACGTTGCTCACCACAACCGCCTTGGTCGCAGTGAACACGAGCGTGTTGCCCAGACCGGACACCGGCGTGAGCACCAGAACATTGGCGATCAGGCTCTTGAGCGATCCCACCAACGATTGGAACTGGCCGTCGCTGGTAATTTGCGTCGCGAGGGCAGTGAGGACCTTGCTGTACTCGCACCAATCGAGCGTGCAAAGCGTGTCGGCACCGGCGTTCACGGCGTCGACCGTGGTTTGTCCCATCTCGTCCGTCTGAATCGGATCCTCATGAATGGTGGTGGCGAGGTGAAAACCGGCTCGGGTCATGCCGATCGGTGCCGCGCCGAGCGTGGCGGTGTACTGTCCGGCGATGAAGACTGGGGCTGCCATATTGAACTCCTGGTTGAAATTAAGCGAAGTCGGCGGCGGTCAGTGTTGCCGCATCGGGCAAGTATTCACCGATCGCCGCGGTGTAAACGATGGTTGCGAAGAAGACGCCTTTGTCTTCGTCAAAAACTGTCACCGGCGATGTTCCGCCGTAAACGAGCGGCTCAATCGCGACGCCGCCGAGCGTGGTCAGCGCGAAGACGGCCCGGATTTTTTCGAGTTGGTCGAGCACGCCGGCGGAGACCGTGATCAGCTCCGCCTGGGTCAACCCGTGCATGGACAGGTTCAGCGTGAACCAACACCACAGCACGATCCGCTCATCGCGAAGCAGCCCGCCGCCGTCCTGCGCGCCACTGCCAGCGCCTTTGGGCTGCGTGCCGCCGAAGACGACTTGAATCGTCTGGAGATTCTGGCCTTCTACGTACCCGCCGAAGGCGCTGACATAGACCTGCGCGTCGGTGAGGCCGAGCTTGATCTTCAAGCCTGCGGATGCCCGCTCCGCGAGTTGTCGAGGAGAAATCGTGTCAGCCATTGAAACTTCCGGGGTTGATCAGAATCTCAGAATCGCGGAGCCGTTCGGCCGAGCATGAAATCCATCATCGTTCGAATCAGATC
The DNA here is from genome assembly GCA_038329865.1 of Tepidisphaerales bacterium. GTDB lineage: Bacteria > Planctomycetota > Phycisphaerae > Tepidisphaerales > Tepidisphaeraceae > JANMES01. The sequence continues at coordinate 6,923 of JBBQNK010000065.1, forward strand.
CGCTCGTTCGTTCGCCGCCGTCGGCAACATCGGCCGCGGCGGAATGTCGATCTTCGAAAGGAAGATGAAATCGGGCACGCCGTCGACGTAGGTGCCGAGCTTGGCGTCCCACCGCTGCAGGCGGCCGTCTTTGAGTCGGCCCTTCACCAGCGCGCCATACTCTACCGCGAAGGGTTTCCCCTTAAAGCCGCCGCTGACCTTCACGCCGAACCGCATCGGCCCCGTGTTCGCCGGCTGGCCCCAGCCGAGTTGGCCGGTCATGCGGCGATGGAAATCCGCCTCCTCGCCGACCAGCCGCGCCGAGTTGACCGCCTTGTCGGTGATCGGGATGAAGAGCGCCTTCGCGGTCTTCGGCTTGATCGTGGGGAGCTGGCCACCCTTGCCGACGGTGCCAACCTGCTGCACCAACGAGTGTTGGACGAAGCAGCCGTTCGTCGCCTCGCCGTACTTCCAATTCTGTCCCCACGCCTTTTGCAGCAGCCCGGTCGGTCCGGTCAGAATCGCACGGCCGTCATCGAAGCCCCATGACTTCATTTTCTTCGGTGCCCAGGCGGCGCCACCCGACGCGCCCTGCGAGGCGAACCGGTCTTTCGTCATCGCGTCGAGCTTCAGTGCGCCAACCTTCATGACTTTTTCGTCAGGAAAGAACCGGCGAAGAACGCGGCGGACATCTTTGTAATTAAAAGCCATGGCTTAGTTGGCCGCGAGCGACAGCAGGCCCGACGGCGCGTAGGTCGTCACAGTGACAACGGTCGAATCGAATTTGACCGTTGCACTCTTCTTCTGATTCAGCGTCGTGACGGCTCGAGGAGCACGGGAAAGCGTGAAGTCCGTCGTGCCGCCGTTGGCGTTTAGTGTGGTGATGGTGCCGGTGGAGTTGCAGTTGAGCGTCCCGCCGTCATTGGACAGAGTTGTGATGGCGCCGGTGCTGTACGTCGTGAGCGTGCCGCTCTGAATTTCCACGGTCGTGGCGCCAACATGCAGGTTGCCGGTGCCGCCGCTCTGTTTGTAGGCGGTGATCGTCGCGCCGTAGCCGACCGTGGCCGTCGCGCCTTGCCGGACGTACAGCGTGGCGAGAGTGGGCGTGTCACCCGGATCCACGCCCAGGAGCAGCGTGCCGGCTTCGGCCGTCACGGTCGTCATCGCCGAACCATTTAGGCTCAGCCGGGTACCGCCGGCGACGGTGGCCGCGATCGCCGCGCCGTTCAGGTTGGTGTACATCGTGCCGCCGCCGTTGACCCGGCAAGACGTCGGTTCGATGCTCAACGGCGCACCGGCCAAGCCGATGTTGCCCCGGAAATTCACGTCAGTCGAGAACTGGCCGAGCGTGAACCCGTTTTGGTCCAGCCCATACAGGATCGAGGTCGACCCGGTCAGCAGCACGTCATCAGCAGCCACAGGAACGGTATTTTCGACCCAGTTGGCTTGGACGTTCCAGTCGGACGGCCCCGAGCTGGGAGTCATCGACAATCGCGCGAACGTTTGGCCGTCCGCTGCGCCGCCGCCCGACTCGGTGGTCGTACATGCCAGGTAGAACGGTGTGCCGGCAGTGTCTGCGGTCAGCCCGACATAGGTGGTGTTATTCACAGCCGTCACGCGCGCGAACATCGACAACGTCGACGCGTTCCATGCCGTCGTGATGTCGGCGCAGGTGGTGGCAACCGTGGTGCCGCTGGCGATCACTGAGAGCACCTGCGTTGCGCCGCTTTCGTCGGTCAACGTGAGGACGAAGAGGTCGCCCGCTTCGATCGTGCCGCCGGGCGTGGCCGCATCGACCTGGGCAACCGCGGTGGCGTTGCCGGTCCAAGTTCGCTTGCTCATAGTAAAGCTCCAGCGTAGTGAGTGAGGTTGTGGAAGAAGTCGGCCGCGAATGGGATGGTGGCGCGCGGCTTTGCTTTGCGGGCCTCGTGCTGGCGCCGAGCGACGTTGAACACCTCATCGAAATGCGGCGCCATCTTTTTCACCTCGTCATCCGTCGGCCACAGCGGATGCTTGTTGTCCGACGTGAGGTAAGTATTCTCCTGGCCCCGGCCTGCTAGCTTGTGATGAGCGTGACGCTCGAAGGCACGGGCGGTCAGTTCCTCGGGCGAGAGCCAATACTCCGGACCTTTGTAGACCTTGATGCCCTTCTCTCTCAATTCGCGAATGTGCTGATTCGCGCGAGTCTTGAAGCTGCGCATCCCTTCGCTGCCGATCAGATTGTGAATCGCGTCTTTGTACTCCGGCTTGGAATTGAACTGGGACGCGTACGGCTTTGTCTCTGCCGTGACCGGACCTTCAGATCCGATTTCATGGTCAAAAGAATGCCACCACTCGTGCGCGAGAGACCCAACGCCGTTCTTCCGAGTGAGATTGATAACCTTCAAATTGGGCTCGTAGTGCGCGAGAGCCTTACCTCTTCCTCTCGCACCGAAGGCGATGCCCAGCTTTCCATTGTGCGACACCGCTTCATCGGGCAGGCCCGTGGCGTCCGCCAGGTCGGTCATCGCCTCGGCAGTCTTCTGCAGGTGGTGAACGCGCTCGTCGTCACTGACGCTGTTCCCGTGCTGTAGGCCGCGGAACTTCATGTTGCGGATGAGATGATCCGTCGCGGCCTTGGCCGTTGAAGCGTCCACGGTGCGACCTCCTTTGCGTGTCGCCTGCGTCTTGATGTACGCGTCGGCTGGGTTGAAGACCTTCCCGCGATCTGCGGCTTCCTTGCCGAACGTCTCGTTGAAGGATTGGCCCTCCATGACGTCCGTCGCGTGGTGAACGGCGTGATCCAGAATTTCGGGAGTGAGCTTGCCGCCGCCGGCGTACTTCTTTCCCAACTCGTTCGAGAACTCGCGCACCCGACCGACGACGCTGGCCGGACCGCGGCCGTTGATTCGTTTGAACGAGACTGCAAGCGAATTGGCAACGGGGTTGTACGGGTCGTCACCCCACGTGGCAGCATCGGCTTTCGCCCCGCGCGCGGTGTTGATGTGCTTTCGCAGCTCATCGAGCACGCGACGATTCACCTCGACAGGATCATGCGTCTCGTTGGCGGCCTTCTGCGCGACATCCTGCACCGACTTGTAGGCGTTGTAATACTGCTCGCGCAGCTTCGCTGAAGGTGTCCTGAACAGCGGCCCGCCGTTGCGGTTCTTGTATTGCTCATAGTTCGAGGGGTACTCCTCTACCTTCGCCGGGAAGGAATTGATCGCCAGATGCGCGGCCAGGTGCGAGAGGGCCGAGTGCGGCTTGATCGTGCCGGACAGAGAATGCGGCTCGTTCTTCAATAGGTTCGCCCGCGTGACAGAATTCGCCGCCGTACCATTCTCCTCAGCATCAGCCAGCCCGCGCCATGAGTTCCGAGTGTGACGAGCGGAGTTCAACATATCTTCACCCGCGTTGGCGACGGCCGACTTCCGCGCGAAGGCGTATTCGCTTTGATCGGCGAGGGCCTTTTTCGTGTGCTGCTCCGCGGCTTCGCGCGGTGTCGTCGGTGCCGGTGAAGATGCGGCGACCTGCTCTTTCATCTTCGATTGAAGGTCCGCGACTTGCTCTTTTGCTCGCGCCTGAATGTCGGCCATCGTGGGCCTCGGCGGGATCCGCTCTCCCGGCTTTTCAGCCGGCTTGGCTGGCGACACAGAAACAGGCTCGTCATCCGCGGGCTTGGCCGGGAACATCGGTGAAGTGTGCTTCGGATCATTCGCGGCCGGGCTGCCGACACGATCGGCCTTTACGGGCTCGGCCGGCGGTACGGCTTTCTGCTTCCCGAACAGATCGCCTTGGCCCGCACTCGCGCCGATCTCAACGGGGTTGCCCGCAGCGTCCTTCTGGAACATTCCGAGCTGGCGATTGTTGTCGACGGCTGCAGTGTCGCTCGTCTTTTCAGCGATCAACTGATTCGGATCATGAATAGGCTTCGCCGCGTCGGTTTTCCGACGGCGAGCACTGATGACATCGTCTTCACCGCGCATCGGTTCGTGATCGCTCCGTTCGGGATCTTCGGGCTCGCCCGCCGTTGCGACTGGCGGTTCTTCTGGCGGTTGTTCCCCACCAGCATCATCCGCCGGCGGAAGATCACCGAACGGATCATCACCGATGTCCGCCTCTTCCGGCGGCTTGTTCGTCATCGTCCCCTTGTCGACGGGTATTTTGTCGGGGAGCTGCTCGACCGGCGTGTCGGGGATCGTTCCGTGGTCCTTCGCGACGAGCTCGCCCTCGTCCTCTTCTTCGATCCGGACGGGAATGCCATTCACTTCAAACTCATCGCCGACCTTGAGGTTTTTCCGCAACGTGGCTTCCTTGGGTTTTCCGACGGCCGTGTCTTTGGCTTTCTCCCGAACCTGCTGAGCCCACTTGTGCTCGCCCTGCTTCTCCAGCTTCGTCGCCTTGGCTTTTAACGCTGCTGCACTTTCGCCGGTCACATACGAATCGTGCAGGCCGGCGAGCCAGGCATCTTCGCCGCCTTTCTTTCGAGCGTACTCCAACGCGCGACGCGTCGGACTCCCGTACTGGCTTTCGAGAATGTCCCAATACTTGTCGCCCAACTCACCCGCGGCATCCGCTCCGCCAGCTTGCGTAGCGTCTTCCGTCCATTTCACTGCCGTTGCCGGGATGCCGCGCGCCGCCAGTTCCTGCAGCACATCTTCCGACGCCCTGCCGTTTTTCTTGTAGAACGTCTTCGAACCGTACCGACCCATGACTTCGGCTTCGTGCTCGGTGTACTGCATTTCATCGTGTACGGGATTTTCTGCCAGGTATCGATCGGTGATCGTCTTCAGCACCCCGCCTTTGGTGAACTCGGCCGCGCCGGAATCTTTCAAGGCCGAACCCTTTTCAGGGACGGCCATCCCGGCGGGCCGGTTCAGTTTGTAGAGGGTGCCATCCTTCGTCAGCACGCCAGCGTCGGCCAGCTCGTCGACGCGGCTTTGCGGAATGCCCATGCGCGAGGCGATCACCGACGACGGGTAGAACGTGTTCTCCGCCTTCTTCATCGCCGAGGCGTCGATCACGCCGTTATCACCGAATCGGCCGGCCAACTGGTTGTAGACGTCCTGATGCGTCGGCAGCGGGCCGCGCGGCTGATTGAGCAGGATGTCGGAATCGAGTGAAGGGTCTTTGTCGGGCAGGTTCGGCGCTTCGACCTTCGTCGCCACCGGCTTCACGCCGCCCATCGCCTTGATCGTCGCCATCGGATCGGGCTTTGCCGCGGAGGTCGGCTCGACCTTGCCGGTGCCGCCGTGATCCTTCGCGTGCTGGACTGCCTGCTCGCGCCTGGCGAAGCCTTCGACGCGGCCGTCGGGATGTTTCACCTCGTACGCGGCGGGGCCTTTCTTCAGCACCGGCGAGCCCGGGCGATTGTTCTCGATCTGCTCCAAGTGCGACGAAACGCTGCCGGGCGTCTTCCGCTCCTGATCGTGCATCCGCTCGTGCAGAATGCCCATGCCGGCGGAGTCGTGGCCGGCGATACCAGCTCGTTGAGCATCCTTCCGGATCTCGCTACCCGTGAGCCGGCTCATCGGCTCCATGCGTTTTTCGTGGTCGTCATCGGTGGCGGTGGAGTCCGGTTTCGCCTGGCGGTCGCGCACCGGCTTCATGATTTCGTCGAGGGAAGGCCGCTTCTTCTCCGATTTGAGGTCGGAAACCTTCTTGCCCTCCATCTTGGCGGGGCCTTTGTCGATGCGCCCGTCGCCGCCGATCTGGACGTGGACGCCTCCATGCTTCTTGCCGTCGGCACCGGCCTCGGAACCGATGGTGATCCAGTGGAGATGGCCCTGCGAGTTATGAGACTGCATCCAGTCAGCGGACTCGAATGTGATCTTCCCGGAAATTTGCTGTTCTGCGGCGGCGTGGCCGTCGCGATCGACGCCGCTCCGCACGCTGCCGGCGGGATTCTCGATCATCACCTTCAGGCCGGCGAACATCTTGGATTTCGGCCGAGGAAGGCTTTCTTCTGATGCGCAGAATACCGCCACGACTTCACCGCCGGCCACGCGCGAGAATCGTCCGTTCACGATGCGCAGGCGTGGTGTCCGATCGACGGACTCCCGCAGCACTTCGTAAAATGTCGTGGCCGAATGGTTCATAGCCCTTCCGTCAATTCACGCTTCACCCGCTCGAGCCGGCAGTTCGCGTGGTGCTGATCATCGAGCAACTCATCGAGCAACTCATCGGGACCGAGGCGAGCAGCGCCGTCGATCGAGGTTCGACCGGCGTCGAAATCCTTAATCCACTGATCCGCCCAGTCGACAGCGGACTTCACTTGCTTGGGAAGATCGCCGCGGCGGCCGTAGAACGTTTCAGCCGCTTTCACCGCCACCCAGCGCGTCAGTACCAGCGGGACGGATGTCAGCGGCAGAGTCACTCGGCCCGAGAGGTGGGATTCAAGTTCACCCGCTGCGGCGTCCAATTGACCTTGCGCGATCGTGGTGTCAGCGTTGGTGGTGGCGTTCACGTCGTTGCCGAGCATCCCGAAGGAACGGGTGTCGAGGAACCACGCGAGCTTGATCAAATCGCAGTACGGGTTTGCCATTGCTTGGTTTGCTCCCACTCATCCCACAGTTTTTGGTTGTGGGCGTTGGCCGGATTCTGATTGTGAATTTTCCAGAAGCTGTCGTGCTGCTCATGGCAGTAAATCGGTGGGCTGATGCAGGAGAAGGCACTGTGCCGGTCCATCATCTTTCGCATCACCACGTCCCAGCCAGTGCAGCCGAGGAAGAAGTCGGGGTAGATGTCTCGAATCGCCATCCACCACGATTTTCGGCATGCGAACAGATCGATGCCGAAATCCGTTCGGACCGCTGCCAGCTTCGCACGATCGAGCGTCATGCGCTCAGCCGGAACAGTGATTCGCCAGGCGTAGCCACAGTGAGCCCGCTCGACCGCATCGCGGATGGCGGCGCCGGCGTCGGGCACAAGGTGAATGTCCGCGTTGGCCAGCACGAGAATGTCGGAGTCGTCACCCCAGCTCGCCGCGTAGTCGAATAGATCGCGGATGTAGGGAACCTCACGCGAGTCACCGACGTCGGCCGAGGAGCGACCTCCGCCGATGGTGTGGTGTTCGGCGATGAACCAGTTCCCGTCGTTTTTGACTGCAACATCCCACGTCGATCGCGCTGCACTGTTTCGGCGTTTCTCATCCGGCGGTGCGTCGTAAACGTGCACCACCTGGATGATCGCGCCGCACTTTACGCGCGAAGTTTCGATGATCGGACTGGGTGCAGCGGGCCCGCGGAACTGTCGGTAGGCGATGGCCGGTGTGAGTTCAGCCTTCGGGTTGCACGCCAGCATCACGCGGCGAAGTTCAGATTCCCACCCGTCTTCGCTGATAACCCGATTGGACAGCTGATCTTGATAGCCGCGCCACCAGTCGACGGTAAATGCGAATACACCCGGTGCGCCGTTCGGCTTCGGGAGACTCGCCCGACTGTGCATGAATTCGACCCGCTCCATGTCGACCGTTGGCGAGAAGCAGCACGCCGTCGATTCCAAAGTCGCGGCGAGCACGTGCCCGACGTCGGGCACCAAGGCGCGATCGGCCGCAGTGAAGCAGACAATGTCAGAAGGATCCGCGCCGACGATGGCCGATTCGATCACATCTTTGAATCGCGCGGGATCTTCTTTTCGAAGGGGCCGTTGCCGCCATCCCGACCAGTCGATCATGTCCCAGGAGCCGCGGGCCAGCGCCAGTCGATGCTCGATGACCGCATCCTTGCCCGGCGTGCTGTCGTAGCAGTGCAGGATAGGCGTGCACCGCATCTCCGCCGGCGTCCGCACCATCGTCCCAAGCTTGTACGGGCGTTTCTGGCCGAGCAGCTTGACGATGCGTTCGCGCCCATCCGGCGTCATGGCCTTCGGATAGGTGAACTGCCCGATCCAATTGTGCCGGGGCTCGCTCTTGTCCCATTCCGATCCGGCGGAGAGCGTGATGGTCGGCGTGTTCGTCGCGTACGCGAGGTGGACGACGGCCGTGTCGACCGACACCAGCGCCACGGCCGATTCCAGCAGGGGCACCAGGTCGAGAATGCTTGGTAGTTTCAACTCGCCGATGTCGACAACGTCCCATCCCAACACGGTGCGCGCGTGGAAGACAATCCACTGTCGAAAGTCGATCGCGCCGTCCTTGCCCCAACCGCACAGTTCAGGATTGCTAGAGTAACCCTTCAGACACAGCGCCAGCACCGGGCGGCCGTTGTGCTTCCAATGCTGCCGCAGGGTTTCAATGTCGCGCGAGGTATCGCGACGGTCGAGCACGAGGGGAAGCTCGTGAAATTGATCGAGCATTCCCACGTTCGCCCACGGCTCGGGGCTGAATCGATGGCACTGGACGCCACGGGCCTTCAGCATCTTCGCCTGCAGGCAGACGAATTCGGAATCCTTGGGCGCGATGTTGCGGGCGGCGCGTTCGGCGTCCTCCCGGTCGTTCATATCGCCCTGAAAGACGATCGGAGTGACGTACGAGACGCCGTCCAGCAGATGAACGAAGTGATGATGAACACACCACCAGACCCTGTCGCCGGCGTCTGCCCACGCCTTGGCGATCGGAAGATTCAACATGATGTCGCCGTAGCGATGGGTGTTGATAATGACGCGATTCATTCATTCCTCGGACGAGAGATAAGACTCCCGCGCCGCGGTTTAGGCGGCACGGGAGAGAGTCACGACGAAAATCGTGTTTAGAGGGATTGACCGACCGGGGCGACTTTGATGGACGTGAACCACGGCCCATACACAAAGTTGTAGCGCATCCGCGGGCTGACGAAGAACTGTTCGCTCTCCACCACGTCACGGGTAGCACTGGCGCCGACGGCACCGAGGTTGTGATCCACGATGGCCGACGCGTACAGATCGGCCGCCGGCACCGAGTACCCCTTGGCGACGAGTGCCTTGGCGACACCTTCGGGGCTGTACTCGGCCGGAACCTTGGCTTCGGACGCGCCGGGGATTTCCGAGGCGTTTTTCGGCCGGTAGGTCTGGATGTACATCGGCTTCACCACATCGTTCACGTGCATGTAGTAGTACGCCGTTGTGGCCGTCGGGGCGGTGGTCGCGCCGGGCAGGGAACTGAGCACGTCGGCCGCCGTCGCCAGCTGCGCGAACGAGATCACATCCTTGATCCGGCTGTAGTTCGACGTCGAGCCGCTGCCGCCTGAAGTGCCGCCGGTGCCACCCAAAATGGCGTTGGGCGACTGGAAGGCCAGGCGGAAGGCGTCGGCCAGCACGGGCGGGACAAGCGCAACAAGATCCTTCTTCGGATCAAACGACGGGTAGATCAGCGCGCCCTTGTCGTTCGTGAACGACTGGAACTGCTGAACCACCGCCGAGAAGTCCCGCAAGATCAACTGCGCCACCGCCGCGACGTCCATCGCAATGATCGCGGCGGCCGTGGTCGGGAGGTTGCCCGTGACGATGTTGGACTGATTCGTCCCCGTGAAGTTGTGAGCAGCCGAGAAATACGGCACGCCGGCTTCGAACGTGGTGTTGTAGACGATGCCGTCATCGCCGGTTTCCGTGCACGACGCCGCCAAGTGGCCGCTCTTCAGCCGCGTGGCAAACGCGTAATCGGGCGAGTACATCATGGATTCGCCACCGCGGGCGACGAGCTGGCGAAGCCCATTCGCCTGATCGAACTCCATGTCGAAGCGGGAGACGTCCGCCACGCTCTTGTGGAGCAGGTTGGGAACTTGGAGTTTCCACGACTTCAGCGTCTCGGCACTGACGACGCCTTTGTAGCGGCGGGTCAGCGGGAAGGCACCGTAGATGGTGAAGGGCTCGACGAGTCGGGTCGAGGTGACACTGCCCGAAAGCTTCGGGTAGATCAGCTCCGACTGTCGCGTGAGGAATGCGGATGCCAGCGTAGCGTTGGCGTCGCGCACCAGAGAAGATTGCAAACCAAAAATTGGCATGAGAATGTCCTTTTTGAATGTCAGGACGCTCCGCACAGTGTCGGAATCCGCACGTTTTCAGAGTTAAAAAAGAACAGGCCAGCCGCGTGCGGACGGCGTTCGGGGATCAGCCGGGCCTGTTCAGGATCGATCGATTACGCAGGGGACGGCAACGCGGCACGATCGGCCGTGTTGACGATCACGCTGGTCGCCGATTCGCAGTACCAGCATCGACCGACGCACACGTCGTTCGTTGTGGTGGCCGCGAGCGCCAGCGTCGTGCCGTTCACCGCGAACAGCGATTTGCCGTGCCAGGCCTTGCTGGCGCCAGACGCGACGAACCGGTGATATTCGCCGGCGGGCGCCCTGACGTTGCCGTTGACGGCCCCGGCGATACCGGCGCTGTTATCGGCGTCCTGCTCGAGCTGACCGGCATAGACCGCGCCCGAGGTGTCGGCGAGCAGCACCAGATCGCCGGCGCTGTTGAACATGACGTGATCCTCCGCCGACAACGCGAGAGAGGCCGCCAGCGGCAGCGGGAAACTGCGAACGAGAACCAAAGAATTTGGCATGATGAGAGTCCTTGTGAAAAGTAAATGGATGAATTGACGCGGGACTCATGCAGCTGCTGAGCTACGTGAGACCAAGGGAGCTACTTGAGACCGAGCATGTCCGCGACGTCCTGGCCGAGCTGGTTTTCCTCGGCGGAGAAGCTCAGTGCGCCGGTGGATGCCGTGGCGGCAGTCTTTTTCGCGGCTTCCGTGGTCGACGCCGGTGCGATGTCGTCGGCGGAGAAGATCGCGGAGATGTCGGCCGGGCCGGTCTCCTTCTTCGTCGGCGTCTTCTTCAGGAACGACGAGAGCGCCTTGAGGCGGCCTTCGTCGTCACCAGACGATTCGAACATGGCGACGGCCTCGGCGTCTTCGAAGATGTGGCCCTTCTTGTGGAGGTCGCCGCAGAACGCTTCGAACGTCTTGCGATCGCCGGCCTTCTTGGCGGCGGCCGTGGCGACGCGCTGCTGCTCCTTGTGCTGGTTGGATTCCTTGCGAAGCCCAACGATTTCGGACTGGAACGCCATGAGCACGCCGACGGGATCCGTCGTCATCTGCTCGGGCGTCACTTCGTCCACGCTGTACTGCGCGGTGGAGTCGCCGGCCATCCCCGGGTCTTCGATTCCGGGTTCGACGGCAGCGGCAGCCGGCGTGACGGCGCCGTACTTGGCCTCCATCTCGTCGTGCTGCTTCTTGGCCTCTTCGAGCTTGGCTTCAGAGCCTTCTTCGCCAGCCGCGCATGCGGCGTAGGCAGCGGACATGGCACTGAAGCACTCTGCCATGTCTTTGGCTTGGTTTGGTTTCAACGGCATATGAGATACTCCATTGGTAGAACGTGCCTGTCCGCGCGAAGGGAACATCCCCTCGGCACTGAAGCACAATTGATCGGACACTGAGTAAACCTCCGTCATCGGGAGGTGTGAAAGCGATTGAATGGACCCGCCGAGCAGGGACACCCGCGCGAATCGACCATTGAGCTTGCCAAAGTCGAAGGAAATTTCCGCCGACAGCCCGGTGATCTTCCGGTCGCGCATGCGATCGACGGCCTGGGGCAGCACGTCGACCAAGTCACACCGCGCCCATCCCGATTTCGAGGGATGAGGGCGAAAATTGATCGCGTAGCCGAGAGCATCCTGCTGGACGCCCATCATCTTGATCATGGCGTGCTGGTGCCCCTCGACGAGTGCCGGCCGTTGCCCGCCGGCCTCGATCATCCGGTTCGTGTTCTTGCACAAGCGAGGGATCGATTGATCGTTGAAGATCCAGTCCGGGCCCTTTGTCGCGTTCGGGTAGAAGACGTCGACATCGGTAATCAGATACCGGCCGTCGGGCTGGTGGTGAGCTTGGCGGATGTTCACCTTGTCGCGAATGTCGGGCCCGATGCGCTTCCATCCAGTGTCGGTGCGATACCAGCCGCCGAGCTGCACCTGGCGGAGCGCAGCCTTCTGCGCGTCAGGCTTGGAGTGGCCTTTGTCCGTGGCCATCTCCATCGCGTCGGTGTACAGCCGCGCGACGGCTGCAGGAGCGTTTTTAGGATCGAAGTTCATACAGTGATCGCACTTTCGCGAGAAAGCATCCATGGCCCGGGATCCGGGAAGACTTTTTTACGGAGCGACTTCGGCACGGCCCGGGCATCGCCGTTGCCGTGGAACGGGATGCCCCGCCGATAATTCGCTCGCGCGGTTTCGTTCGGCCAGTTGATCGCAAACAGCGGCTTGCCGGACTTACTCATCCAGCCGCGGGCGATCGACTCTCGCGCCGTGCGGAGAATTCGATAGCACCGGCAGTTGTAGCCGTTGGCCGGAATGATCCACTGCCACACCGGATCGGTACGCCGGGCGACGAAACCGAGCATCGCGGCGTGCGTCGGTCGTACGCGCCAGTCCTCGCGGGTGTGGTACTCCGCGAAGGGGAAGAACGATCCGATTTCAGGATCGGCGAGCAGCTGCTCCTCGGCCGCCACTACCGCGCGCGAGGCACGATCGCGACGAAACCGACGGACGCGGTAGTCGATCGACTTCTTGAAGAGCGTCTGATCGAACGGCGGAAACCGTGGTGTCGCCGGCTTGGCTGGAGCGGCGCCACGGAAATCGATCACGAGTCGCTCGGCCTGCTTTTGCTCCGACTTACGCCATTCTCGGGCGAGGTTGAATGACTGGGCCCGCGCCGTCTTGAGCAAATCGGTCACGCGCGGATTAGCTCGGATCGTCGCATCAATACCCGGCGACTTGCCCGCCGGCGTATTGGGCAGCACGAGCTGCTGGCCGGTGGCGCGATAGTTCAGTCGCGCCGTGGCATCGAACGAAAACCACCACAACAGCGTCGCCGCCATCAATTCCAGTTTCACCCAGGCCGCGGCCGGCGGCTTTTGGCCGGTGATCGCCCACCGCTTCACGATCGCCGCCCATTCAGTGGCGAACCACAAGAACAGCGCGGTGAGAATCAGCTTGCGGGTTTTCATCGGCGAAGCAGTCGATTCCACCACGGCAGCGCATCGGCCGGCGCCTCGACCCAGCCGAAACCGCAGTTCGAACAGATGCGCGCGAGGAACTCGATCTTGCCGCGTTGCCGGTATTCGGTTTTCGGAGTGGCGTGACGGCATTTCGCACAGGCGACGTCGGCACCGGAATATTGAGGCAATGTCTGTTCGGGCTGCCGCGCGGTGCAGGTGGGGCAGAATGCTTCCCGCAGTCCATTGAGGGAGACTCGAATGCTCCAGCCGGCTTTCTCCGCAGGCTCGACGGTTGCCGCCCACTGCTCGATGCGCCGCATCCCACCGAAATCCAGCTTGCCGATGTCCTGTGTCTGATGGCAGGCGGCACAATCAAGAATGACGTTATCGATCATTCCTTGTCATCCTCGCCGATTGCTTTGCGCGGCTCGTCGCCGGGTTCGCCGGGATTTTTTCCGTCCTTCAGCTCGTCGAGGCTGCCGTAAGGATCTTCTTGGCCGCCGGTGAAGACGGTTTTCTCGCCTTCCTGCGGTTCGTCGATCTTCAGCCGGCGGTAGATGAACTTCCTCGGCACCGGCACGAGCTTCGTTGCCTTGTCCAATGTGTCGGCGTCCAGATCGTCCTCGTTGTAGAGCGCGATCTTCGGCATATCTTCGAAATCGATCTTTTGGAATTCCGGCGGTCCGTATCGAAGGATCGCCGGCACCAGTTGCGAGTTGATCGTCGAGCAAATCCGCGTGGCGTCGCGCAGGGCCAATAGGTCCGGCCCGCTCTGCTGCCGGCTCTTGTGCGAAGCGTAGCCGCCCTTGTCCTGTTGGCTCAGCGCGCCGACCGTGCCGAGCAGGATGGCTTCGATGTCGTCGTAGTGACGTTGGCGGGCGGCGCCGAAGGCGTCATTGGTCGGCGCGGGCACCTCGGCATTGACCAGTTCGAACATCCGAACGTTATTCGACATATCGCCGAACAGCGGGATGAGCGAATCCGTCCGGAGCCGCTTGGCGAACTGCTTGATGACGTCCGCCCACTGCGCGACAGGATTCGGGTGATACAGGATCCGCGGCGGCACGCCGTACTGGTTCAGCCAGAGCTGCTCGAGATACCATGTCGCGAGATCGCGGATCACAAGATCAAACAGGTCTTCATCCTCACCCCGGCCGTAGTAGATGAATCCTTCGTCCTGGGGCTTGAACCACGAACCCGGCACGCGCTCGTACACGTGATACGTGAACTTGCCGGGCGGAAGATTCGAAGGATGGCCGGATTCCGACGGGGTCACGCCGATGTAACCCCCCCACACCATCTGCCGGCGAGTCCGCAAACACATCTGCCCGCGGCGATCAAAGGTAAACCGCGTCTTATGGATCGGCATGAAATCGCGTGGCCGCTGCGTGCCGTCAGGCCGCTTCTCCCACGTCCATTCATGTCCGACGCCACCGTGCAGCACGGCCGCCTGCATCTGCTGAAAGAGCGCATCCTTGTTGCCGATGCCCGCCCAGACACGGCCGACGTACCTCGCGGCGGCCTCGGCTAGATCCTTCTGGACGGGATCCTCGGGCGATTCAACGCGCGTCAGCATCGACGCGACATTCTGCTCCCGCATGTTCATGCATGCCGACACGCGCGGGTGCCGCATGATCTTTTCGAGCGAGCCCGGATCCTTCTGCAGCACCTGGTCGGGATCGTTCACCATGTCGATGAAGAAATCCCACAGCGTTTCGAGCGTCGCGACCCGACCGCCGAGGCCTTCGGTGGATTGAATCCCCATCCGGCCGAGCGAGCCACCACTCGAGTCGGGCGGGATGAGTTCGGATTGCATGACGATCGGCATATTCAGTTGCTCAGCGATTGGAGAAGTTTCAATGACTCTGAAGGATCGATCGTCGTGGCCGCCTGTTCAGAAACCACTTGTGCCGCGTACGAGGTGACGTCGACCTGATCGTCATGCGCGCCATTCGGGAACGAGAGCAGCTCGGTCTCGTAATCGACCAGCCAATCCGCGCCCTGCCGGAAGTAAACCCGGCCATTCTCCATCAGCAGCGAGGCTTGGATCGACCGCGTGACTTTGTCGCGATCGGCTTCGAGCTGCTTCAGCGGGAACCCGAATCGCAACCACTCCTGGCAAACTTCGATGCCGTAGTGGGCCTTTTCGATTCCTTGGAATCGCGGCTGCCACTTGCCCAGCGACGTCTTCAACGCAGCCTTCACCTCCGGCGCTTCCTGCCGAAACCGTTCAACCTCGAGCAGCAGCAACTCGCCGGTCTTCGTCAGGCACCACGTCGCGATCACCGTGAAGTCGGCGGTCTCTTTCAGAGACATCGCCAAGTCGCACGTCTGGAAAATCCAACAGTCGCCGGCCCAGATGCGCTTGTCGCCATCCGGTGAATGCAGGATGTAGTGATCGCCGACCTTCTCGAAATACTGGAACCACTGCCGGCGGAACTTGCCGCCGTCGCCTGGTGCGGGATTCTGCTGGTGCTGACCGGAGTAGCCGTACGAGCCGAGCCGCTTCTTCTCGACCGCGATCACCGGCGCCGGGAACCGCGCGGGGAAGAGCAGCTCGCCGTCTTGCGTCCGCCAGTCCTCGCCGATCGACGTCACGCACTTCTTCGCCGCGACGAACTCCGTCGGCAGGCAGAGGTGTTCCCATCCGCCTTGTGCCAACACGTGGCCGGCCAGATCCAACTCATGCAGGCGCTGCATGATGATGACCTGAAATCCCTTGGTGAGATCGTTCAGGCGATTCGCCATGCCCTGATCCCACCACCACAGCACCTGCGCCCGCGCGGCTTCCGAGAGGCTTTCGGTGGCGTTCATCGGGTCGTCGATGACCATCCCGTCGCCGCGGTTGCCGGTCGTTTCACCGCCGACGCTCATGCACTGGCGGATCCCGGTCTTCTCATTCTCGATGAGGTCTTCCGTATCCTTCAGCAGCATCACGGGATCGCGGAGCTGCTGGTACCACTCTGAGCCGATGAGCAGGCGAAACTTTCGACTGTCGCGGCGGGTCAGATTCGACGCGTACGACGCGAAGAGCATTCGCAGGCTGGGGAATTTCAACCACATCCACGCCGGCCAGAGCACGTTGCACAGCAGGCTCTTCATGTGCCCGGGCGGGATGTTGATCACCAGCCGCTGAAGTTGGCCGGCGGTGACCGCCTCCAGATGCTCGCAGATCAGATCGATATGCCGGCCGTGAACGTACGGGGTGCCCGGCTCGAGGATCGGCCACGCCTGCTCAGTGAAGTGGCGCAGCGACCGGCGAGCCAACTCGTTTTTTAAGTCGATCAATCGGAGCGGCGTCATTCATTCACGCCCCCGCCTTAGTGAGCAGCGCTGTCATTTGAAGCAGTTCGGTCTCGGAAAGCTTGGTGAGATCGGGACCATTCGATTGCACTTGGACCGGCCCGTTGTCCGGCCCGCTGACCACGTGCTTGTCGAAGAGCGTGCCGTACATCTTGAGGAGCGTCTCAATCGCCTTCAGCGGGTCGTGAGTCGACACCCGATAGCTGACGACTTCCTTGCCGTCGATCTTCATCAGCACCGGCCGGACTTCGCGGAACTGGCCGAGCGCGCCGTTCTCCGCGGCCATCTTCAGGTCGACCACCAGCTCGCCGTTGTCGTCAATTCGCGTGCAGTGATCGAGCGAGCTTTGCGCGAGCTGGGCCAGCCGGCTCTTCAGAAATTCCGGCGTCATGGCGTGCTTGGCGAGCAGCCGGCCGATGTAGGATCTGACGTGAGGTTTTCTGAGGTTCTCGTGTCCCTGCTCAGAAACGCAGTTTTCACTGTAACCCGCGAGGAGAGCAGCCTTTGAAGCGTTTCCTGCAGCCTCGCCGACATACAGCTCGCAGAATCGACGCTGCTTGAGCGTCAGGCCGTCTTCGCCCCATGCGTCGGAGTCGATTTCGGCTGGTGTTTCGGAGTCGGTGGGCATGACGTTAAACCGCGAACGCGTACAAGCCGGTGACATCGGTACCACTGGCGACTCGCTTGAACTTGATCGACTGATTCCGAACGGGCGTATCCAGTTCCAGTGTTTTGAATGAGGTTGGCCAGCGGGCCCAAGTCAAGCCACCGTCGAGCGAGAAGAAGCCGGCGGTGCCGCTCTCGTTGATGATAACGAGCTTGGAATAAAAACCCGCACCCGTAGCTGGGAGAAGTTCGACCGCCGTATCGCCGCTGGTGGCCAGCGCGGTTGTACCAGACGAGATCATG
>JBBQNK010000066.1:0-23540 GCA_038329865.1 Tepidisphaerales bacterium
ATTCGTGAACGACCAGGTCGTCGGCATTCTGAACAACAACATCGACCAGCTGGTTTACTACTCGCAAAAGGCGGAGATTCCCAAGGCCGTACGTGATGCACTCGCCGACGTGATCGCCAAGAAGCAGGCGATGGTCGACACCGAAAACCAGATCAACCTGAAGAACAATCGCCTCAACCAATACCCCGGCGAGCAGCAGCGGATTCGCGAGAACATCAAGATTTTCGACCCCAACAGCGAATCCCGCCGCCGGCTGCAGACGAAGCTGGACAAGCAGGAGACGGAGATCGAAACCCTGCAGGCCGAAGTCCAGGACTTGCAGAAGAAGCGCGCCGCCCAGCAGGCGGAGTTTGAAAAATCGCTCGAGGGATTGAACGTGGGGTGAGCGAACCTCAGCATACCTCTTAGAAGTGAATCGTCATCCCGAGGTACTCCGAGGGATCTCGAAACCGCGCAAATTGTTTGAAGTCCCGAGATTCCTCGGAGTACCTCGGAATGACGGCGTAGAGTAAGTCAATCTACGCGGACTCTTCCGGCTCCCTCACAGGATGACGACGCGTTTTGAGTTCAAGCCGCCAATCACCACAAGTTGATTGCCGAAATTCGATTTGGAGAGTTCCCCCCACATCGCCATAATGGCGAAGCATGTCGCAGGCTCCGCCGCCACCGCCGCCGATGATTCCGCAGCCTGTGCAGGCGCTGCCGTTTAATGATTCGTACGGTGCGAGCCGGCCGGGCGTTATCACGACACTCGGCGTGCTGAACATCGTCATTGGCGCGCTCGGCGGAGTGGTTGCGGCGGTGAGCGGGTTTTTCACTGTGATCTTCATCTTGGTGACGGCGATGTCGCCGATGATGATGATGCATACGGGCGCGCCCGGCGGCGCGACCGAAATCGGCGGGCCGAACGGATTTTTGATTTCCGATCGAACGGTGATCCTCCAGGCCTTTGCCAACAAGCAGGGGATGTCGCAGCCGCAGAAGGATCAGCTCGAGTTCCTGCTGGCCGACGTCGGGCAGAAGATCATTCCGGCGCCGGCGATCAACCCCAATGGCGTGGGCGGCGAACCGTCGGCCGATTACCTCACGCAGAATCTCGGCGGTGCCACGGGCATGAACAACGACGGCGGCGTGTGGTACACCGTTCCGATCGGGACGATCACGCTCACGGATACGACTGCCACTTTCACGCCCGGCCTGGGCACGGCCACGCCGATGCTCGCGCGAACGCGTTACCGTTCGAATCCCACGCCGACGAGTGTCACGCCGTTAAGCCCCGCCGATTTGCAGGCCGTTATCGATCGCGTGCAGGAGTACGCCGGTGCGTCACCGCTTACGCCGGCGCAGCTGAACTTGCTGCAAAATCAGATACAATCGAATAGCGCGACGATCATTTTCCCGGCGACCGACATGGCCCAGCTGCTTGGGCAAGTCGCGGCCGTGACTTCACTCGGCAACAACACGGTCATGGTCGCATTTACCCAGGGCTCGATCGTTCTTAATCCCGACGGCAGCGCGACGGTAACTCCCGGCTTCAATCCTCATCCCAGCGCCGGCGTAGCGGCGGGGCGGGTGAAGTCGCCGTCTTCAGACACGATCTGGATCGACGCGGGGCTGGACGTGCTGCTCTCGATTTTCCTGCTGACGATCGGGATCATCACGCTGCGGAATTCGCTCGTCGCGCGGAAGCTCATGCTCATCTACGTGGCGGCGAAGGTGGTGATCACGCTGCTCACGTCGGTCGCGATCTGGTCGATGTTCCAGACCTTCAAGAGCAACATGGACGCAGCGACGGCGGCGCAGAATTCGGCGGCGGTCGACCACGTCGCAATGACGATGATGGTCCTGGCCGCGTTCTTCGGGCTGGGGTATCCGCTGCTGATGCTGCTGCTGTTGTGGACGCGGTCGGCCCGCGCGTTCTATCTCGTGAAATGAAAACTTAAAAACTTACTTCGGGTGAACTTACTTCTGGCGGAAGACGATTCGGCCCTTGGTCAAATCGTACGGCGAAAGCTCCACGCGCACGCGGTCGCCGGGGAGAATGCGGATGAAATGCTTGCGCATCTTGCCGCTCACGATGCCGAGGATTTCCCGTTCGGAGTTGTCGAGGCGCAGCTTGAACATCGCGTTAGGCAACGCGAGGGTGACGGTCGCTTCCACTTCAATCGGCTCAGACTTGGCCACAAGCACACTCCGGTTCGGTTCAGGGACTTCTTCGATTCGAGCCGCGAATTGTACGGGTTATCGGGCAAGGCGACAAGGTAGCCGGGGAAATCGATGCGAATTCCGTCCGAAATTACAGGCGGACCGACTATTTTTCCGGATCGGTCGCTTCGGAGGCGTTGAACACCTTGGCCGGGCGAATTTCGCGGGTGAAGGTGAGCGAGGTTTGCTCGGTAAGGTGGCTGAGCATCTGATCGACCTTTGGCTGGTTGAGCGGTGGAACCACCGAGTTGTGCATGTGCCAACTGACCTTCGGCGGGGCACCTTCGGATTCGTCGATCACCTGAATGCCCGCAAATTCGCCCACCAGATGGAGCAACATCGAGAGCGGATCGGTCTGCACGTACGGCTTTTCGGTCGCATCGTCCTTCGTATCGGCATAGAACTGGATGACCGGCCTCGTCGCTTCCGGGTCTTCGGAGTAAAACGCATATTTTCCGCGGACGACGATGGCCTCTTCCTGAATCGTCTGCGGCGTGAAGACGATCCGCCGGTGCGTCTGCTCTTCAACAATCCGCGCCAACTCGGCCAGCATCTTGTCCTGCGGCGCCCCTTGAAGGATCGTCCAATCGCCCGGGAGGTCAATGGATTCCAGCGCCGGCGGAACGATCACCCGCGAGACTTTGGGGTAGTACCGCCGCCCCTGCGCGTTAAGGATGATCAGCAAGCGAGAGAGGCCTTTGTCGGGCAGCGATTTGCCTTCAAAATGGAACGTGTGATTGGGAATGTTGATGTACGAATCCAGCGACGGCTGATCGGCGGTGTAGATGGCGATCGGCGAAGTGATCGGCAGGCCGCCCTGATAGATCTGGCCGTGATGGCGCCGGTCTTGCTCCTGGCGCCAGGCGCGCCAGAATAAATCCCGCTCCGGCGGCAGCGGCGGGGGAATGTACGTGGCGACGTGGCCGGGGGCAATCTTGTAAGCGGCATCAAACCGCGTTCGCCAATCTGCGGCGTAGAGTGGCGAATCAGGCGAAATGACCGGCAGGGGTTGCGATGAAAGTTTCGTCGCCAGTGCCCGTGCAGCCGGGGTGTTGATGACGTACAGCAGCCGCGCCGTTGCAGCGGTTCGGACGGCGATTGGCGAGCCGAGCGCGTGCAACTCGATTTCGCGCAGCGCCTTTTCGCACGGCCAGGACAGGTCGGGATTGGTCCGCGCCAGCTCGCGCATCATCGGCTCGGCCGCGGGACCGGCGGCGATGAGTTGCGATAACGCGCCGGCATTAGAAGTGTCTTCATGATACGCCTGCATCATCGCCTTCAGTGTTTCACGATGGAGGCCGAACCCGCCGGCGGTTTTGTCGAGCATCGCAACCGTCGCGTCGCCGGCGGCGACTAGCTTCCAGAAGGCGTCGTGAGCGGCGACCGGGTCGCTGCCGAGCAGCAGGTTCCAATTCTCGGTGAGGCTCGCCTCGCTCGGCGGCGCTGCGGCGGGGAGCGCTTCCACTTTGACGTTCGCGATACCCCACGATTCGTCGATCATTTCCTGCAGGCCCGCGCCGGTGAAATCAAACGATACGTCTTCATCGGTGTTCGGCAATGTGAAGGAGATGGGATAAACGGCGTCCATCGGCACGGTATCGCCTCCGCCGAAATTCATGATGAACCCAAGGCTGTTGGTGGCGGCCGCCCCGGTGTACGACGGATTGGGTACCGTCGGAATCGGCGAGGGAAAATTCTGCAGCATTCCGTCGGGGGCGTACCCGAGGCCGGCCTTGCTTGGCAGGCCGCTGAAGGTCGTGCGCAGCAGGTTCGGGCCGTCATGGAGATCGACGATGAAAAAGTCGGGCCCGAGCGGCCCACGCGAGCCGCTGCCGCGATTGATCCCGTCCCACGACCCGATGATGTACAGGTCAAAGCTCACCTTCAGCAGTGCGTGCGGAGGCAACTGCGCGATCGAAAGCGAAACCGTTTCATTGCCGCACTTTCCGAGGAATAGCTGGCCGTTGGGGGATTCGTCAATCTGCTGGCTGCTCCACGCATCGCCGGGCGTGTGAGCGAAATCGCTTTGGTAAACAAGGGGCAGGTGCGTCCAGTCGGCGCGGTGGCCTTTGTGGATTTTCGGCGGAGGAATGATCGCTGACGGCGCGCTTGCCCGGTGCAGCCAGACATAGCCGCCGGCAACCAGAAGCAATATCGCGACCACCGCTATTATTCCGAGAATGCGTGATTTGGCTGACACAGGCACCTCCCCGGTAAAGCGAAAAGTCTACAACGTTCGGACGATGGATTGAAAACCGAATTCATCGCGCGTCAGGCGCGCCCGCGGGCGTTGGAACCGCACGCCCACACTCGGGGCAGCGATCGGGGGTGGCGCGGAGGTCGTACCCGCAGCCGGGGCATAGGCCCAACTTGGCACCTCGACGTTTTTTCAGCCAGCGTCGTGCTCTCCGCCACGGGGAGATGGCCGTCAGCAGGGCGATCAAGGGAAGCGGCAGCGTGAGGCTGTACGGTTTCTCGTCGTCCAAGTCGCCGTTCGCGTCAGGACCCGCCGGCCAGACGACTTGGAAGCCCAGGCCGCGCAGTTCGTTGAAGCGCGTGTCTGGAACATAATACATTCCGTTGTAATAGGGATAGTGGCCGCGATCCGTCGACCAGTCGTCGGGCTCCCAACCATGACTTCTGAACCACCTACCGTTCAGTACATGCCAGTCGCGCCGCCGATAGGTGAAGCGGATTCCGCCCTTGGATATGCCGATCATTTTGTCGCGTATGAAGAGCCCGTCGTCGCTGTCACTATCGGAGTGGGATTTCAGAACCCGATGCAGGCGAGGCGAGTCACTTGCAAATCGCTTGAGGTATACGTCCTCGGTCCAGAAGCTCCGCACGCACAATGTCGTCGCGGTCAGCGAGATGATCAGCAGTACGATGCACGTGAGAAACCCAAGAATGGATCGCACTCGCTTCATACGAGTCTCTTAAAACTCAGATTCCGGCAGCGACTCCAGAATCCGATCGTAACTCTCCTGCCGCCAAGCCGGGGCGGTGCCGGCGGCGATGTCGGGGAAGTAGTCGGGGAGGGATATTTTCGTCACCTTCCACAATCCAAAGAGTTTGACGCCCGGCGTGTCGATCACCGTGCCGCCGATGGTCAGCAGGTATCGGCGGGCACTCGTGGTGGTGTGGCGGCCCTTCTGGTTGTAGCCGCTGACGGGGGCGACGCGGAGATCGAGGCTCGGTTCGATCGCTCGGATCAGGCTGCTCTTGCCCACGCCGCTGTGGCCGGCGAGGACGGTGACGTTGTCTTTGAGGAACGCGTTGAGCGTATCCAGGCCGATGTTGAGCGTGACGGATGTTTCGAGCGTCTGCACGCCGGTGGAGCGGTAGTGCGCGAGCGCCTCGAGTGCGAACGCGTATTCCTTGGGAAACTCGGTTTTCAGATCGGCCTTGTTCAGGCAGACGATCGGCAGCAACCCGCCGGCCCGAGCGGCGACGATCATTCGGTCGATCAATCCCCACTTCACCGTCGGCAGCGCGAGTGAGACGACGATCAGCATCTGCTTCGCGTTCGCGACGATCGGATGCTGCACTACCGCCTTAAAACTGTCGGCCCGTGTGAGCACCGTCTCGCGCGGATCGATCCGCTCGATGACGCCTTCATTCTGAATGTCCTTGCCTTCAGTCGCGATGATCGCCGAGAAGCGCACGCGATCGCCGACGACGAGTTGCGTGTCGCGCAGCTTGGCCATCGTCTTGCGGACGACGCAGAGGAATTTGTTTCCTTCGAACTGCACCTCGCTGAAGAGCGAGAAGACCTGCACCACTTCGCCGAGCGGCAGGGCGTCGATGTCGGCGACGTTTTGTGCTTCGTTCGCGCGCAGCTCGGCGGTGCGGATGTTTTTGTTCTGCTGGTAGTGCTTGGATTTGCCGCCGAAGCGCTCGCCTTGCTTGTGGGCGTCTTCGTCGAAGTGGCCGGAGAAGTATCTGCCGGTGAGGTCTTTCTCTCGTCCTGATTTCTTGGGTGCTCGCATGCGGTGGGGCGATCTTACCGTGTTCTATTGAAGAAGACATGCGACACAGAGGCACGGAGGCACAGAGCAATGCGCGGAGGAAATCTCTTTACTTTGTGTCTTGCTCTGTGCCTCCGTGCCTCTGTGTCGCATTAATCTTCGTTTTCAGGCACCAAATCCCCTCCGTTTGACCCGCGACGATTCGGTCACTATCTTTCTCTTTTGCCAACGGAGTGTTATGGCCCACCCCTTGCCGGTGATCGATTCTTACGACGAATACGAAAAGAAAGAGAAGTGCGGCGTCTTCGGTATCTGGGGCTCCAAGGAGTCTTCCGAGATCTGCTACCAGGGGATTTTTGCGCAGCAACACCGCGGCCAAGAGTCGGCCGGCATTGCGGTTACGACCGGGACAGACCTCAACGGCCACACCGGCATGGGGCTGGTTTCGCAGGTATTCAAGCCGCGCATGCTGAAGGAAGAACTCGCCGGGCATGCCGCGATCGGGCACGTGCGGTACAGCACCACCGGGTCGAGCAAATTGTGCAACGCGCAGCCGCTGTTGCGGCAGTATTCGATGGGGCCGGTGGCGATCGCGCACAACGGCAACTTGGTCAACGCGAATTTACTGCGGGCCGAGTATGAAGCGCACGGGCACATCTTCCAGAGCACGACCGACACGGAAATGATCGTGCATCTGCTGGCCAAGCCGAGCCACGTCGAAAAATCCGATCCGCTGCTGCACGTGCTACAGCACCTGCAGGGCGCGTTCAGCCTGCTGTTTTTGTTCGTCGATCGAATCGAAGCCTGCCGCGACCCGTGGGGCATTCGCCCGCTGGTGATCGGCAAAACGCACGACGGCCATTACTGCGTGGCCAGCGAGACGTGCGCGTTCGACGCGATCGACGCGACGTTCGTCCGCGAGATCGAGCCGGGCGAAATCGTGCGGATCGACCACAACGGGCTCACCAGCCGGCGCTTCGCCGAGCCGGCGCCACAGCGGGCACATTGCGTGTTCGAGCACGTTTATTTTTCGAATCCTGCGAGCAATATTTTCGGACAGAACGTGCACATCGTGCGCGAAAAGATGGGTCGGCAACTGGCGATCGAAGCCCCGATCGACGCCGACTTCGTCATGCCGATGCCCGACTCCGGGCGGTCTGCCGCGCTCGGTTTCGCGAAGGAATCGCAGATTCCATTCGAAGAAGGCATCGTGCCGAACCGGTTTGTGGGCCGGACGTTTATCCTCCCCGGCCAAGCCGCGCGCGATAAGGCCGTCGCGATGAAACTCAACATCATCCCCGACGTGGTGCGAGATAAGCGGATCGTGATCGTGGAAGACTCTGTGGTGCGAGGAACAACCACGCGATCAAAGATGCGCGCCATCCGCCGGGCCGGGGCGAAGGAAATCCACCTGCGGGTTTCATGCCCGCCGATCCGGCATCCTTGTTTTTACGGGATCGATTTTCCCACGAGTGAGGAATTGATCGCCCACAACCGCACGGTGGAGCAGATTCGCGAATTCCTCGAAGTCGATAGTCTTGCGTACCTTTCCCTTGAAGGAATGCTCGCCTGCGAGAAGTTGGAAGCCAAGCATTACTGCACCGCCTGCTGGAGCGGGCAGTACAAAATTCCGATCGATCAAGTGACGACGAAATTCAATTTCGAGCGCGATCAGTTACGCATGTTTTGAATTCAATTCGATATGAACACAGAGACACAGAGGCACAGAGAAAGCGACGGAGTCCAATAATATCAACTTCTGCGCCTTCTCCGTGCCTCTGTGTCTCTGTGTTCATTCATCTGCGAGTGTTCTGACGTCCCCTAATCTGATTATGTCACCTCACAGATCGTCCGATCTCCCAGTAGCTGCATGCGCCAAAAAGTGCTCATCATCGACGACTCACGCCTCATCACGTCGCTCGTGCAATCGCGCCTCGCGGATGAGCCGATCGACGTGCACGTCGCCATCAGCGGCGAGCAGGGGCTGGCGATGGCGCTGGAAGTTCAGCCGGATTTGATACTGCTCGATGTGGAGATGCCGCATCCCGACGGCTTCACCGTCTGCCGCAAGTTGAAAGAGCGGCCGGAGACGATGCAGATCCCGGTCGTCTTCCTCACCGGCGTTTCCTCCTCGGAAGAAAAAATCAAAGGCCTGGAGCTGGGCGCGATCGACTACATCACCAAGCCGTTCGACCCGGCCGAACTGCGGGCGCGGGTGCGGGCTTCGCTCCGAACCAAATACCTGCTCGACCTGCTCGGCAAGAAGGCGCAGATCGACGGCCTGACCGGCCTGTGGAACCGCGGCTACTTCGATCAGCGGCTCGCGAGCGAACTCTCGCTCACCCGTCGCACCGGCGACGCGCTGTCGTGCATGATGGCGGACATCGATCACTTCAAGCAGATCAACGACCGCTTCGGCCACCCGGCCGGCGATGAAGTCATCCGCCGTGTGGGGCAAGTCATGGTCGAGTGCGTGCGATTGGAAGACGTCGTCTGCCGGTACGGCGGCGAGGAATTCGCGGTGATCATGCCGAACACCAGCGGCGAGCGGGCGGCAATCGTGGCCGAACGCATGCGCCGCTCGCTGTGCGACAAGCCGCTGGAAGTCCGCGGCGAGACGATCGCGATCAGCGCCAGCTTCGGCGTCACCACCGCCGGGCCGGACGCAGAAACCACGCTCCGCCAGGCGGACGAGGCGCTCTACCGCGCCAAGCGGGGCGGGCGAAATCGCGTGGAACGCGCGACTTCATCCGAAGCGCCCGAAGCGATTAAAGTGCCAGCTGCGTAGCGCCCCGGCGTGAGGACCTCAGCCCGCATGTATTCCTCAAAGAGTGATTAAGAAATCCTCCCGACATAATTTGACGAACGACGTCATCCCGAGGTACTCCGAGGGATCTCGAGTTTTCGAGCGGCTTCGAGATTCCGAGATCCCTCGGAGTACCTCGGAATGACGGTCATTTGGACTTTCTACACGCCCACTTCCGCTCACGCGCAGGCTGAAGGCTCACGTCAACCGTAAGGACTGTTCCTCACTTCGCGATTCCACCCCGCGCTCATATACTGTCGGCCGATGGCCAAACCCCAATTCGACTTGCTGTTACGCGGCGGCCTGCTCCTGCAGCAAGACACCGCGACGCATGAACCCGTCCGTAGTGACATCGCCATCACCAAAGGCAAAATCGTCGCGATCGAAGCGAGCATCGACGCGCCCGCCAAGCGGATCATCGATATCCCCGGCCTGCTCATCTCGCCGCCGTTTGTGGAATCGCACATTCATCTCGATAGCGCCCTGATCGACGGCGGCCGGTGCGAGAATCAGTCCGGCACGCTCTTCGAAGGGATTGAAAACTGGCGCAAGATCAAGGCCGGGCTGTCTGTTGATGCTGTCATCGAGCGGGCGATCGAGACGCTCAAGCTGCAGGCCAGCCACGGCATTCTTCACGTTCGCACGCATGCCGACGTGTCCGAGGAAAAATTCATCGCGCTCAAGGCGCTGCTGAAGGTGCGCGAGATCGTCAGGCCGTGGATGAACGTGCAGGTCGTCGCCTTCCCGCAGGACGGCATCTTCAGTTCGCCCGATCAGCCCAAGCGCTTCGAGCAGGCGATGAAGCTCGGCGTCGATGTCGTCGGCGGAATTCCGCATTACGAAATGACCCGCGAAGACGGCGTGAACTCGATCCACCTGATCTTCGAACTCGCGAAAAAGTACAAGCGAATGATCGATGTCCACTGCGACGAGGTCGACGATCCGCAATCGAGATTTTTAGAAGTGATGGCCGCCTGCGCGATCCGGCAGGGCAACGGCGAGTTGGTCACCGCGTCCCACACCACCGCCTTCGGCTCGTACGAAAACGGCTACGCGAACAAGCTGATGGGCTTCCTCAAGCGGAGCAAAATCAACTTCGTCGCCAACCCGCTGATCAACATCGTGCTGCAGGGCCGCGGCGATACGTACCCCAAGCGGCGCGGGCTCACGCGCGTGAAAGAACTCTGGCAGGCCGGCCTGAACGTCAGCCTCGGGTACGACTGCATCATGGACCCGTGGTACGCCCTCGGCACCGGCAGCATGCTCGATGCGGCGCACATGGCAGTCCACTGCTGCCAGATGATGGGCAAGGAAGAAATCGCCGCCTGCTACAACATGGTGACGTGGAACGCCGCGAAAACGCTCTGTCTTAAAGACTATGGCATAGCGGTCGGCAACGCCGCGAACCTGGTGGTGCTCGACGCGAAAAATAGATTCGACGCGATCCGCACGCGGTCGGCCGCGTGGTACGTGGTGTCGAAGGGGAACGTCATCGTGGAGAATTCACCTGCGGTGACGAACGTGAAGATCGACTTGTGACGCTCACGGGGGATGCGGATTGATTTTTTGCGGCACGGGCGGCGCACCCGTGTCTTGGCACCCCGGCGGATCTTTTCCGCGGAGCTTTGACCATCCTCCTGCAACGAGTAAAATTGTGAATCGAAAGAAAAAGGCACTCCTATGATTCTTCGCCGTTACGTATCGATATTGAGCATGTTCGTACTGGTTCTTGCCTCCGCCGCCACGAATTCTCGTGCGGATGAAGTCGAAAAAGAAAAACCGCTGGGTGTCACGAAGGAAGCGTTCGACAAGATTCAGCCTGGCATGTCGATGGAAGAGGTCGAAGAAATCATCGGGAAAAAGGGAACATTCGATACGAGCCGCACGATCGATGGAAGAAAGGTTGATGAATATTCCTGGAAGGCCGGCGGCGGATGGATTGCGAAAAAAAGGTGGATCGACGTTACGTTTATCGGCGGGATAGTTCAATCCAAGGGATGCGGGAACCTGTGGTGAGCATCGTTTGCCATATCTGAAGATGGTTGATCGGTCACACTGAAATTCACTTCTGTTCACTTCATTGTCCGCGGCTGGGATCGAACCAGCGACCTCCGGTTTAGGAAACCAGTGCTCTATCCAACTGAGCTACGCGGACTGGAAATTTCAACGTTATCGACGTTCCACTCCCCGAGCAAGTCAAGCAGCGACAACGCGAGACGAGACGCGACTGTGGTGCCGTAACGCATGATGATTTCACGGAGCTGCGCCGGGTCGAAGGGGACATCCAACGTGTCGTCGCCCGCGACAGGACGAGCCACGTCGGGACGGGGCGGGAAAAAAAATTTTTCCAACATTTACACACTCCGACAGCTCATTCGGAGCGTCGGTCGTGACGCCGATGGACTGAAAGTCCTTGCTGGCCTTTCGGGTCAGACCGGCATTTGATGGAAAGTGGCATGGAATCTCTTTAGGCCCTCGGGGCTGTAAACGGTTTGGTAGAAGTGGTGACAGGTAAAAGGTCATGCACGATGTCGCTGATTGCTATGCTGATTTGGATGAAAGCGAAGGGACTTTTTCGCGCCGGCGAGGACTTTTTACAACCGATTGATCGACGACGTACGTGTCTACAATCGGTCACTTTCGGCCACGGAAATATAGGCGCTGTTGAACGCGTAAAACGATCAGCGGACGTCTTAGGCAGCAGATGGATCACCGTCTTGCCAGAGCGATAGTTCGAAGCGATTGATTGCCCGGCGCGCTTCTGAACGGATTACGATTGCCGGCCGGGCGGTGCGCAGCTGGGCAATCGCTTCGTCGACCGTCGCAGCGCGGGCGGTCGCCAGCAGATACGCCGCGGCGATGACGGCCGTGCGCGAGTAGCCGGCCTTGCAGTGCAGGTAGACGATCGAGCGCGTCTCGTGCTCCCGGATGAATACGACGGCTCGGGCAATTTGAGCGGCGGTGGGCGCGCTCAAGTCCAATGTCTGCAGATTCAGGTACGAAAGCGCCTGAAACGCCGGCGGCTCGTCGAACTCGCAGGTTAAATCGATGACCGCGCCCACCCCGGCGTCGCGCGCGGCGGCAGCTTCGGCGGACGAAAGCAATCGCCCGATCCACAGCCGAGGTGTGAGAGCGTCGTACGGCCGCGAGAAGCGGGCGTACCATCGGCGCGAGGCGGCCTGCCCCAAAAGCGTGGGCCAATACAGCAGCCGAGTCGTCACCGGCAGCCGGCCATCCCGTTTTGCAAAGATCGCCGGCCCGACAAAAAAATACCCGACCGCCACGAGCGCCAACGAAAGCCCCGGCCACCACAGCGGCCACGACGCCCGGCCGATCCACACGCTGATTCCAACGATGACCATCGCCGCGGCAAAGTAGTAGAAGCCGACGCGAATACTGCGATCGAACGCGATTCGCTCTGAGTCAGCATTGATCAGGGTCACGCAGATCAACCCCAGCGCGAGGCCGGCGACCAAATCCGCCAGGTGGTGCTGATAGACCAGCAGCGGCGAGGCCGCGATCAGACAGAACCACGCGACCAGCGCCGTCCGCATCGCCCCGCGCGTCTTCCTGAGGAACACGTCGCCCACAATCACCAGCAGTGCAACGTGCAGCGAAGGAAGCTGATTGAACGGCCGATCCGCGCGTTGGAATTGGTCGAATACCTGCCCAACCCACCCGTGCACCTGCGGCCGGGTGAACGCGAACTTCAGCGGTAGGACGAGGAAGAAAAACCCGGCGAGGGAGATCGCGAGTAGGACCCGCGAGCAGTGTGCCCGCAGTTGGCGATTGCCCGCGATCAGCAGCGGAGCCGTAATAAAGAAAAGATCGATCGACAAATACGGAACGACCATCGCCGCTACGAACGGGATGCGGTGTTCCCACGGAAAATAAAACGAAGGAACGTTCGCCCGCCCGGCCGAGACAGCGAGGCAGGAGCCATAGATGATCAGAAAGTAGATCGACAGGCCGATCGATGCCGCGACTCGCTTCGCCAATGTCGTTCGATTTTCGGCCGGCTTCATGACTTGATCCGGCGGGCCAGCGATACCGTGAAAATCCCCCAGCGATCGACCAGCTGATCGATTTTCTCAAACCCGGCGGCCGCGACGAGGGCATCCATCTCTGCCTGGCTGCGGCGGCGCATGATCCACGGCTTGCCTTCGCGATTGACCAGCGTGCGGGCGATGAATTCCACCTGTGGGTGCCACGGCTGGTTCGTGTAGATGAAGTAGCCGTCGTCCACCACCGCGTCGGCCAAGCCGCGGAGCGATTGCAGCACTACTTCATTCTCCGGGAACAGTTCGAAGAGCCCCGAGGCAATCGCGATCGTCGGCTGGGGCGCGGCGGCGGCGAGGCTAGCGCGATCGAACGCGTCCGCGAGTTTGAACGAAACGTTGCTCACGCCGAGCGACCGCGCCAGCGCGGCGGCGGCATCGAGATTGGATTGGCGATAGTCGCGCAGCTCGGCCGAGGCGCTTTTTGCGGCGTCGGTCGACTCCGCCAGCACTTCCAGCACGTACCGACCCGCGCCCGCGGCGACGTCGAGAATGTGAACGCTTCGACCCGCGGCGGCGGTTTGTTCGATGGCGCGGCGGAGCAGATCCTTCAGGTTTTGCCGACGTACGCGAATCCCGCGCCAGCCGATCGCGTCGAGATAGCCCCGATCGATCATCCGCCCGATCGGCGTGAGCCCGGCGGCCTTGTTCTGATAGATGTAATCGAGCGTCTGGCCCGAATCGAACCCCTCGGCCCAGCCGAGGCGGATGCCTTTGGAAAAAAATCCGCCGATCTTCACGACGCCCTGCAGTGCCCGCCATTTCAAGCTCGAAGGCGTGCGCAGCAGATCGTATTCCGCGCGCGACGCGCCGCCTTTGTCGGCCTGCGTGAGATCGTTCTTCTCGTCGCTCACAAATCGCTGCTGTAAAAATGTTCGGATCGTCGCAACGACCGACGGCGCGACCGTGTCGTGAAACAGTGCGTGCCGGCCGGTCGGGAAAAGTTCCAACTGCTTCACCGGCGAGCCGAGCTTGCGGAAAAACTCAAGCTGCGGTCTGCGTCGCACGACCCAGTCATTCCCGGCCACCAGAAGCAGCGACGGCGTGGAGATTGCCGCCGCATCATCCACCAAGCGACGGCCGGTGAAGTGCAGGTCTAGCAGAAGGTTGATCGAGATCTGGCGAAAGATGAGCGAATCGCTGTCGTAAGCCTCTTGCTCCGCCGGCACGCCGGTGATCATTGATGATTTGACGAAGCTGGTGACCTGCCCGCCGGGCAGCAGCTTTTCCTTGATGCTCAGGAATGGGATCGCCAGCGGTACGTAGAGCTTGACCTCAAACGCTGCGGCGGCCAGCACCAGCGCGCGAATCGGCGGGGCATAGTCATGCACCCACGCGGTAGCCACCACCGCGCCGAGGCTCGAGGCGACCACCGCGGTGTCGCGCGTGGGAATTCCGAACGTGCCGGCGACGTGGCGGGCGAATCGGTCGGCGTCGTGGATGACGGCGGCCAGGTCCGGGGCGCACCCGCGTTCGCCGTCGCTGCGGCCGTGACCGCGCTGGTCCCACGCGAACAGGGCAACGCCTTCCATCGCCAATGACTTAGCGAACGACTCCCATCGGCCGGAGTGTTCGTGCCCGCGATGGAACAGGAGAATTGCCCGCGAGGCCGGCGACGGCGGAAGCCAGGCCCGGAAAAAAATGTTCGCGCCGTCCCAGGTGGGGAACGCGTGTTCGGTCAATTGCACAGCAGGGCCTCCACAGCCCGTCGCAGATCGTCGGCCACCGCGTGATGCGATTGTCGATTGCGCTGCAGCGATTGATAACTCCGCGCATCGCCGATGACCACTTTGATCGCCCTCGGCCGTGCCAGCCGCCGCCCTTTTGGCCAAGCCGCAAAGGCGCCTTGGATCGCGCACGGCACGACAGGCAGGCTGGAACCCGCCAGCAGCGCCCCGATTCCCGGTCGGAAAGCGCCCAACTGGCCGGTGGTGGTGCGCGTTCCTTCGGGGAAAAAAATCAGGACGGCATCTTCGCCGCTCAAAAGGGATAAGCACCGCCGCATGCCGCCGCGGACGCGCACGTGTCGCGAGAACGGAACCGCGTTGGCGAAAACCTTGGCGACAGTCCGGCGAAACGTGTTGGCCAGGAAATAATCCTCCGCGACGGCCGTGAACGACGCCGCCAACCTCCGCCGCGGCAGGATGGCACGCAGGCAAATTGCATCGAGATGGCTGGTGTGATTGGAAACGATCATGAACGGCCCGTTGGCCGGCAGCTTTTCTCGGCCGACAATTTCCAGGCGATGGTACGTCGAAAGATACCCCCGCAGCACCAGCGAGGAGACGGATCGCAGCGTCCCCATCGCATTCAGCACCAGCGGCCGGCCCGGGGGCAGGTCGACCGTCGCCGGCGCTCGCGGGGCCGGCTCTTCGTTGAGAATGCTGACGTCATTAAGCATCGTGAATATGCTCCGCGTTGTTTGCCCGTCCAAAGGATCCTTGAGAATAGCGTTTGATGAATCGACTGTCTCGAACTGTTTTCCCGATTTTGTTTCCTACGAAACGTCGGCCGACTCAATCCTGGCGTCGCGGGGGGCGTTCGCGTTGAGAACGCTCATCGTGCGCCGCAGACGAATCGCGATCGTCTGGACACACCCGAGGATGATCACGATGCATGCCCAATCGAGCGGCGAAAGCCAAGTCCCCGCTATTGGCCGTCCGCCGAGTTCCAGCGCGAGCCAGGTCGTCCACGCGCCCAGGTGGAGCACGACCATCCGCCACGGCTTGGACATCCATCCGCCGTACTGCCGGGTCGCGCCGACCGCTTGCGAGAGTGTGCCGACATAGGCCGTCAGTAGCGCCGCGATGGCCGTCCAATATCCGAGTGATGAGTGGCACCATCCACTTTCCGCGACGGCGGCGAAGACGATCAGGTCGGAAAATCGGTCGGGGAGGTCATTCAAAATCTCCCCGCGCCGGCTGGCCAAGCCCGATGCCATCGCCACCATGCCGTCGAGCATGTTGCACCACAGCCGGAGATAGCAAAAAAGCGGCCCGATCAGCAGCAGCCAGCGCCACCACCACGCACCGTAAAAGCACGCGCCCGCAAGCGCCGACGCCGCCATTGAAGCGTACGACACCGCGTCGGGATGAATGTTCAGACGCAGGCAGAGCTTGACCGCCTGGTTTGCCGTCCGCCGAAAGATGCCCGCGATTGGCCGGCGCGAGGTGGGCTCGTATGATGGGGTTTGTGAGTCAGGCAATCGAGTTATCCTCGCCGACTGGCATTTCTTTTCGACGCGATGCGCGGGATTAGCTTATCATACTGCAGGTCGATCACCATTTCGCAAAACTCCGGAGACGCCTCTATGCGATACGCCGAGCTCGTCCAACTCTATTTTCAGCAATCCGATACCCTGCAGACATACTGGACAGTGTACGTCGTCGTCATCGGCGGCCTGCTCGCCGTGGCGGCGTTGCGGACGGAACCCGACCGTCTCGGCGGCGTGCTGGCGACGATTCTCTATTGCGCCTTCGCGTACAAAAACATGGGCGCAATTCGCGATCTCACGCAAACCCGCGAGGCAACGCTCACCACGCTTCAGCAGTTTGATTCCACCGCCGCCTTCCCGGCGGACCTCAGCGGCATCCACGAATTTCAGCAGAAGATTTTGCCCACGCTCCACGGCACGCCGGCCGACGGCGTGAAGTCGTTCCACATCACCTGCGACGCGATCACGATCGTAACGCTTTGGTCCCTTCAATGGCGTCGTCGCCGGGCGAAGCGAGTACGAGACGCCCGCGGGGGGATGTGACTTTCACTGGCCCGACTGAGAGGAATTTAGCAGCGACCCGTCACCATCAAGCATTGCTCAGTGGGCAGTCAACGCACTGTCCGTACCGTCCATCACGACTGCGGCTTTTCCAGCAACTTCCGGCCGCGGGCTTCAATTTGTGGCTTGATCTTGCCGGCCGGCATGGCCAGCAGCATCGGCAGGTCGACGTGAACGTTCACCTGTTTGGCCTGGATCTCCACCGGGCCGGTCACCGTTTGCCCCATCGCCGAGGCGTCGTCGGCCGCGTCTTCGATCGCCTCGTCTTCCGGAGGTGCAACTGAGCTACGTGGGCTCAATTTTTAACGTTATCGATGTTCCGTTCGGCGAGCAAGGGAATCAGCGAGGTGCCCCGGACTGCGCGCGACGGCGGCGCCGCCGCGGGTTTATTCGGTGTTACCGACAACAACGTGAGTTTTTCAAGCGATCTTCAATTGCTCGCCTGCAGAAACTCCGTGATCTTGCGAGTTTCCTCGCCGGTCAGGTTCGCGCGCAAGCGCATGTGATGGACGATCACGTTCCACTGGGCATCGCTGAACCGCTCGGGCGGCGGAGCGTTATGGCAGCGGTTGCAGTTCTCGGCCCAGAGTTGAGCGCCGGGGCGATCTGGTGCGGCTGGGAAAATCCCAAGGACCTTGGGGGCCTCGGCGGAGTCCGCGGTGCCGGCGGGTTTGGCGGTGTCGGATTGGCAACCCTGCAGGCTAAGCACGACAGCACTTCCCAACCAAATCACCAAAACCCCGAGCTTTAAAGCAGTTTTTCTGCGTTGATGTTGAAACATGGGATTACCTTTCAAAGGCCGATGCCTAGCTGAATGAGGAATGCGTTCTGATTCTCGCCCACCTTCTTGTCATCGATCTCGTAAGCGGTCTTGAGCACGATGTTGGGCGTGAACCAGTAATCGATCCCGAAGGTGACGCGATTTTCCCGATCGCCTCCGGGCGCGGCCAAAGAGGAGGAGAGGCGATCAAACCGCACACCGAATTCCAGGTTGCGGATGTATTCGACATCTGATTTTGTCGGGCGGAAAAGCAGTTGCACGTATCCGCCGTTGCGGTTGTTCGAAAAGGAAATGGGCCCGAAGCCGAGGCTGCCGTCGGGATCGTAGGTCGCGCGGTCCACGTTCGACCACGTCCATTCAGTGCGGAAATCGAACGTGCCGGCGAGCGGATCGCAGACGGCATGATGGTTCAAGTCGATGGCCTGGAAGACGGCATTGGTTTTCTCGAAGCCGCCGGGGTTCACCTGGGCGCCCATGATCGAATAGCCGAATTCCAACGAGGGAATGGGCAGGAACCCGATTCGCCCGCCGACGGCTTTGTTGTCGTTCAGATCGCTGAACTCATCGAAGTTGAGTTGACCGGCCGCGTCGGGATCAGTCGTGTTCAGGTTGGGCCCGTTGCTGACGTAAAGGTCGTACGTGAGTTTCATGGTGCTGATCGGAACCGCGCCGCGGACATAAACGCCGACGGCATGCTCGGGCGCAATCGCGCTGTCGCCGAAGGCGAGCGGATCATCCGCGAATTTGTTGATCCACGGCGGATCGAAGTGGTTGTGATAAGCGCCGAACGGCGTGGTAAACAGGCCGGCCCCGATCATCAGGTAGTCGTTGACGACGAACGAGCCCTCGGCAATGGTCAGATCGAAATTCGTCGCGGAACTGTTGGTTTCATCAGTTTCAATACCGATGTCGAACGCGGCTTCAAAGAGGAATCGTTCGGTTGGTTTCCAGAGGATCAACGGAGCGACACCGGCACTGAATGAGGAATTCGATCCGCGTTGCAGTGAGAAGGTGGTGTCGGCGTCGCCGGAGATGAATACGTTTTCCAAACCGTTGCGGTTGCGCTCCGCCTGGTTCTTCAGGTCTTTGATTTCCTGTTCCAGTTCAGCGTTGGAAGGCGCCGATGCATCCGCCGCTGAGGGAGCGGGGCTCCCCGGTGATGCAGTGCCTGCGGGCTGGTTCTGGTTTTGCTTTTTCAGGTCCTGCAGTTGCTGCTGCATTTCCTTTTGCTGCTGGAGGACCTTCTGATATTCCTGCCAGGTCACATAAGGTTGAGTGGTCGGTCCCGGCGGCGGTGAGTCCGCGCGGGCTGAGACCGAAATCGCCGCAAGGGCCACGGTGACCGTGACGCATTTCGCAAACGTAGCCTTCATAGGAACTCTCCTTCTCGTTACCCCTTCAATCGGAACGATGACGCCACCGTCGACGATGTCGACCCGGCGAATTCACCCGCCGCTTGGGCCCGTTGTGGGCCGCGGAGCGAGCGTGCGAATGTAGGTGATCACCTTCCATCGATCTGTTTCCGGCAAAAGTTTTTCGTAAGAGGGCATGGGCTTCTTGCCCTCGGTGATTTTCCAGAACAATTCGCCGTCGACTTGCGACGAAATCTTCGGGTCGGAAAGATCTTTGGGTCGGGGGTTGAGTGCGATGGCGGCCGGTCCGTCGCCCTTGCCGGCCGCGCCGTGACAGGCCAGGCAGTTGCCGGCGTAGATCTTTTTGCCTGCCGCGAGAGTGTCAGGATCTGCAGTCGTGGGAT
Organism: Tepidisphaerales bacterium; assembly: GCA_038329865.1. Classification (GTDB taxonomy): domain Bacteria; phylum Planctomycetota; class Phycisphaerae; order Tepidisphaerales; family Tepidisphaeraceae; genus JANMES01. The sequence goes on from JBBQNK010000066.1 coordinate 19,350, forward strand.
TCTGCATTTTCGCCGCGCGTGCCGGAGCCTTCCATTCGTCCGGCGGAGCGTCGGCGGAGAAGGCATAGGTTGTTGCAAAGATGGCCACCAGCAGCACGCCAGCAATCAGAAACGGCCACTTGGGGACATTCGAACGAATTTGATTCATTTTCCAACTCCTGATGTCATTTCCTTGGTGACGAATCCCCGTGTGTAAGCAACGAGGGCTTTAATCTGGTCGGCATCGAGCTTGTCCTTGAACGCCGGCATGGCGGGAATTTTTCCGTCGCGGATGCGAACGGCAAAAAGCTCGTCGGTCTGGGTTTTTTGCCACGTCGCATTGGTCAGATCGGGGATCGTTGGGAGAGCGACTCGCAGGGCATTGCCCGTTCCATCCACGCCATGACAGGCCAGGCAATTCGTGGAATAAAGGTCGCTCACATTCAGCTTCTGCAGTGGCGCTGCCGACACTTTGGGCTGCATCGCGAACGCGGGCGTGGTCATCCGCACGTCACTTTTCACGGCAAAGATAGTCAGACCCACCAGCCCGATCGTACTGATTACAAGCATCCCCATGGCGATCGGCCGGCGACGCGGATCTCGAGCAGGACTGCGATCCAGGAGCGGCCAGAAGAACAAGATTATGAAAAAGAGCGATGGAAGAACGAAGGTACCCACAACTTCATAAGGGCCGTGAAAATATCTCAGAATCTGGAACAGAAACATGAAGTACCACTCAGGACGAGCCTCATACGCTTTGGACGGATCGGCCACCGCTCCAAGCGGGGCTGGGTGGGAGTACGCCCAACCCGCGAGAATCAGCAGAAAGAGCAATGCGACGACGCCGTCCTTCCAGACCTGGCCCGGCCAGAACGGTTCGGTTTTGCTTTCGAGCAGTGCGTCGTCTTCCCACCAGGCGGTCGTGACGTCGTTTCGGCGGAAGAGATAGAGGTGAACCACTACCAGCGCGATAACCGCGCCGGGGAGAATGAATCCGTGCAATGTGAAGAATCGAGTGAGCGTAAGATTCCCCATATCCGGCCCGCCTTGCAGCAGGAGTTTGAGGCGTTCACCAATCAATGGAACCGTGCTGACGATTCCCAATCCCACCTTGCTGGCCCAATATGCTTTTTCATCCCACGGCAGAAGGTAGCCGGTGAAAGCAAGGACAAGAATTAGCCCGAGCAAAAGTACGCCGGTCATCCAGGTGAGTTCTCTTGGCCGCTTGTACGCGCCCCAGGTGAATACTTGAACCAGATGAAACAGCAGCAGAATCACCATGGCGCTGGAGCCCCAATGGTGTAGCCCTCTGATAAACCAGCCGAGCGGCGCCTCCGCCTGAATATATTTCACGCTCTGCCATGCCGTGCCTACCGACGGTGCGTAGCAGGTGGTTAACAGGATGCCGGTGATGATCTGAAGAACGAACGCGAACAGCAGCAAACTGCCGAAGGCAGCGGTCCAGCGCGATCCGCCTTTGACGGGCTTGAGCAAAAGATGCTCACGCAATTCCCGCCATCCGGTGCGAGAGCCGAAAAAGTCCTCCTTCACCTGAGTTTTCGGCCCCTCGCGGGGAGTGTTGCTCATTAGAGTCCTTCGGACAAAAGCGGCTTGCCAGGCCGCTCTATACTTGCACTGCGATTCGTTCCGGAAAGCTGATTCGGAAGTCCTGCCAACGTATCCAGACGTGGCCGTCTCGAATCTGGGATTCCAAAGGGTCCAAACCGCGAGGCGGCGGCCCACTGACGACCAATCCATCTTTATTAAAAATGCCGCCGTGACACGGACACTTGAATTGCGAAGTGTCTGTCGACCATCCGACCGGGCAGCCGAGATGAGTGCAGATCGGGGAAAAGACCTTGATGTCTTCCGCCGTCGATCCGCTCACCAATACCCAGACCGAGCGAGTCTGTTTCGACTTGGCCCAGCCATCCTGACGAACAATTTCAATGGGAAGCAGTGTCCATTTTCCAGCGGGAATCGAATCGAGAGCGCCGGCGTCTGAAAAATCATCGCCCAGCGCACTTTCACCGCGACGTCGACGCAATGGACTGGCCACAAACGCGGCGACCGGCGTTAAAATAATCCCGGAAATGAGCGCGACTAGCACAGAGGTGCAAAGTGAAAGGAACCGCCTGCGGTGGGGAACCTGTTCTGACATAGAGAGTCATTCCCGCCATCGCTTTTCGGAAAACGTTCCGAAGTAAACGATGGCAGCGACACTCAAAGGCCGGCGGAAGCCTCTTCTCGACGTCCATTCAGGACACCAACTGAGCCGGCGGAAGTGATTGGTGTCTCCGAACAGGGCATTTTCGACTAACGACTCACAAACTGTAATGATCCCCACATGACCGCAACATGACGCAATTCAGTGAAACCAAATCGGCTGCACCGAGGAAGCGGAGGGTGGAATTCTATGGCAATCACAGAAAATGCATGCGAAATTCGACAAGATAAGATTAATTCGCCTTAGATCGCGATGCAGTTTCGAGAGCGCGGACAAGGCTCACCCCGCTTCGGCAATCGGCCCTGAAAAAGGGCTGGGAATCTTCAGGAACATGGGCGACTTTTTTTAAGGAAGGGCCCTTCTCCATCAGGATCAAGACGAATCCCGGAGTCGGCGATGTTCGTAGTGTTCAAGCTGCCATCAAAATTCGCAGCTGACCGGTTCACCAACGGGGACCACTGATAAATTCAGACCGCGATGCCAAGCACTTCGCAGCCGGGCGATCTTGCAAGACAATTGCATGCCCGCACGTCACAATAGTCGCATGCAGATCGGGCAGATGATTCTTATCGCCGTCTACGTGATCGCGCCGATTCTGGCGGTCGGCAGGGCGGTCGTACGATGGAAGCGCGGACGGGCGGCAATGGCGGCGCTGGTTTCGCCGGTTGCGATGGGGATCGTTCTGGGCGTCGGACTTAATGCTGTCTACGCGCTGCTTGCCGGCGGGCGGATGCGCCTGGGACAGGTCTTTCTCACCAGCTACCTGCTCATGTCCATCGTGCTGATTCTCCGGGCATTTAACCTGACGATGGAGATCGGCCTGCGGACGCTGCTGAACGTGAGCCCGCTCCGGCCGCAAACATTCGGCCTGATGTTCCGCGCTGGGGCCGCAACGCTCATGCGTGTGACGATGCTGATCATCCTCGGCCTGCCTTTTATCATGGCGTCGATCATGACCTTCCGGCCGAAGATCGCCCTGACCGACGACCCGCAACAGCAACTCGGTTATCCGTACCGGCCCGTGACTTTCGTCACCAGCGATCATGTGCCGATCAGCGGCTGGTGGATTCCCGGCGACAAACCCGCGAAAGACACGGTCATCGTCTGCCACGGTCTGGGCGCGAATAAATCCAACCAGCTCACGCTCGCGGCCCATTTTCTGCCGGCGGGGTACAACGTGCTGATCTTCGACTTCCGTGCGCATGGCGAATCGGGCGGGCAGTTCAGCAGCTTCGGCGATCTCGAGCGCAACGACGTGCTCGCCGCGGTCCACTGGTTGCGGGAGAACAAGCCGGAGCAATCGCAGCGGATTTTCGGTGTCGGCACAAGCATGGGCGCGGCCGCCCTCATCGCCGCCGCGGGCGACGAGACGGATGACGCCCGCGCCATCGACGCGATCGCCGTCTACGGCACTTACGATTCGCTTTACGAGCTGACCGCCGACGTCGCCTCCAATAATTTTCTTCTGCCGATGGAATGGCTGGTGATGCGCGTCGCGCTGCCGCTGGCTTCCCTGAACGCGGGCACGCATCTGTCGAAGTTCGCGCCGGAAAAATTCCTCGAGCACATCGCCCCAAGGCCGATCGTCTTCATTCATGGCAAGAAAGACCTGGTCATTCATTTTGCCCGAGGCCAATCGCTATACGACCAGGCATCACAGCCGAAGTACCACCTGTGGCTCGACGAGGGCGATCACAACGCCATCATCAACGACCCGACAACCGGAAAAGTCGTCGCGGAGTTCTTCCGGACGGCGCAGTCTGTGCTCTAGGCAGTTCTCAAAATTCCCAAATACTAGAGCAGATCAACTCTAAGTGTATCGTCATCCTGAGGTACTCCGAAGGATCTAAATAGCCGTTCGTGATTCTCGAACTCCCAATGGAGTTTGACGATTGTGGCGCATGAGATAGTACGTCACTTCACGCATCAGGTGCTCGATCGTCTCACATTGGTGATTCACGGTGACGTTGGCGTGCATCTCACGC
>JBBQNK010000067.1:0-23376 GCA_038329865.1 Tepidisphaerales bacterium
TATCGCCCTCTTATCTTTTTCGTGTTTTCCTTACTTTTTTGTGTTTCCCCCCTCCGGCCCCGCGGGTGGGGGGGGGGTGTTTTCCACAACCCCCCCCCCCCCGCGGGCGGGCGGCGCACCGCTCTCTTTGCAGGTCTAAGCGTCATCTTGACGAACCCCACCACCCCTCCTAAGCTTTTATCAGACAACTTGAACGGAGCGGCAACCCGCTCCGAGGGCGATTTGAAGACGCAGCTTGCGGCCCGTGGGATGTAAAATCGTCCCGCACAACAGCTAAAGCGCGGCAGACAAAATAGCTGCCACGGGCCATGCTTTTGAAGCATGGTTTTTTCGTTTCTAGGAGGTGCACGATGCAATCGCGAATCAGCTTTTACAAAGTCGCCCCCGAAGCGTATCAGTCGATGACCGGGCTGGATAAATACGTCGCGAACAGCGGGCTGGATCTTTCGCTGCTTCACATGGTGAAACTCCGGGCCTCGCAGATCAACGGCTGTGCGTACTGCATCGACCTGCACTGGAAAGACGCCCGCGCCGCCGGCGAAACTGAACAGCGTCTCTACGGCCTGGCCGCGTGGGCGGAGAGTCCGTACTACAACGACCGCGAACGGGCGGCGCTGGAGTGGACGGAACTCGTCACGCGCGTCGGCGAATCGCACGTGCCGGACGATGCGTATCTGAAAATGCTCACGCATTTTTCCGAGAAGGAACTGGTCGACCTGACGTGGGCGATCGCCGGCATTAACGCGTGGAACCGAATGGCGATCTCGTTTCGATCGCCCGCTGGCGCGTATCAACCGCCGAAGAAATGATCCCGTTTAGCCGCCCCGCGTGCGGGGCGCGTCGGAGAGCGCCCCGCACGCGGGGCGGCTAAACAATCGAATTAGAAGAAGAACAGTACAGAGGAAAAACTTATGCCCCCGATTACCCAACTCTCCAACGAACAAATCAACCGCTATAAGCGGCACCTCATCCTGCCGGAAGTCGGCATGGCCGGGCAGCTGAAACTGCTGAACGCCAAAGTCCTCTGCATCGGCGCCGGCGGTCTCGGTTGCCCGATCTCGCTTTACCTCGCGGCGGCCGGTGTCGGCACGATCGGGCTGGCGGATATTGACGTGGTTTCGCCGTCCAACCTGCAGCGGCAGATTCTCTTCGGCGTCTCCAACATCGGCGAAGACAAAGTCAAAGCGGCCGCCAAGCGGCTCAAGGACGTGAACCCGGACTGCAACGTCATCGAGCACAAGGTGATCGTGAACAGCTCGAACGTGCTCGCCCTGATTAAAGACTACGACGTCATCATCGACGGCACGGACAATTTCCCCACCCGCTACTGCGTCGGCGACGCTTGCGTGCTGCTGAAAAAGCCGAACGTGTACGGCAGCATCTTCCGCTTCGAAGGGATGGTCACGGTCTTCGCCCCCCACCTGCCGAACCCGCTCCGCGCAGGAGAGCACGGGCCGTGCTATCGGTGCATGTATCCGGAACCGCCGGATCCTGGCTCCGTGCCGAGCTGCGCTGAAGGCGGCGTGATCGGCGTGCTGCCGGGCATCATCGGCACGATGCAGGCCAATGAAGTCATCAAGCTCATCCTCGGTTTCGGCACGCCGGCTATCGGCAAGCTGACGACCTTCGACGCCAACGATTTCGAGTACAAAACGTTCAAGCTTCGGGCTGATCCAAACTGCCCCGTGTGCGGGAAGAATCCCACGATCACCGCACCGGTCGACTACGAACAGTTCTGCGGCGTGCCCGCGCTCGATCCCAAATCGCTGGCGGAAACCGCGGAAGAAGTGCAACACGCGAAAGCGCCCAAATCTGAAAACTCCACTGCAGGAACTCAAATGAAACCCGACCCTTCTCTCGACGCGCGCGGCCTGCCTCCTGGTTACGCGTTCAAACAAGATTGGGAAGCCACCCCGCGAGAAGTGAAGAAAAAGATCGACGCGAAGGATCCGAAGTTCGTGCTGATCGACGTGCGCGAACCCAACGAGTACGAGATCACGCACATCGTCGAGAAGCCCCTGCTCTTCCCGCGCGCCCAGTGGACGGCGGCCGGCAAGTCGCTTGAAGCGCACAAGAACGATGAAGTCGTCATCCACTGCAAGAGCGGCGGGCGATCACTCCAAGTCACGCAAATGCTCCGCCAGCAGGGCTTCACCAACGTGAAAAGCATGGCCGGCGGCATCCTGCTTTGGAACAAGGACATCAACCCCGGCGGGCCGCAGTATTAAGGTTTCGTCAGGCGGTATTGAAGGTTTCGACAATCACTTTTCTGGGGCGCGCTCTCCGCTAGAATCGGGGAAACACCGATTCGATTTCCGACGGAACAAATGTAACTTGTCGGCCGTTAAATGAGCGGCGAGGACGCGAAGGGAACGACCCTTCCGAACGGCGAAAGAAACACCTAACTCCTCCCGCCCAAATTGTGCAAACGATTTTTACTTGGATTTTTGCAAATGTCAGATACACTACCGCCGATACATCATGGAGGATGCTCAATGGCCCAGACCGATTTATCGGCCGTGGGGTTTGAGGGACTGCTTGCCAAGGAATGGCTCGCCACCAACGGATTGGGCGGCTACGCCTCTTCAACGCTCGCAGGGCTTCATACCCGAAAATATCACGGCCTTCTTGTGGCTCCGATGACCGCCCCGCGCCGGCGCATGGTTCTGCTCTCGCGCGTCGAAGAATCCTTCTTCATCGCCGGCGGCCGGTACAGCCTTTCTTCCAACGAATACCCCGGCACCGTCCACCCGCGCGGGCACGAGTACCTGCGGGCGTTCAATCACGATCCTTTCCCGCGCTGGGCCTACCAGGGCGACGGTTGGACGATCGAAAAATCCGTCCGCCTGCTCCGCGGCAGCAACACCGTCGTGCTCTGCTATACGCTGCTGGGCGGGAAGGATTCGATCGATCTCGAACTCCGCCCGCTCTTCGCGCTGCGCGGCCTGCATGAACTCGCCTACCAATGGAACGGCAAGCTCGTCGCCCAGGAGCGCAGCCGGCGGCATCACCGCATCGCCGCCACCGCGCGCACGCCGGAAGTTTTCTTCGCGCACGACGGCGCGTTCGACAGCCAACCATTCTGGTATCTCAATACGATCTACCGCCGCGAGGCCGAGCGCGGGTACGGCGGGCTGGAAGACCTCTGGTCGCCGGGCGTGGTTCGCTCGAAGCTCAACCCCGGCCAAAGCCTGCACCTGGTTTGCTCGACCGATCCGATCGACTTCGACTCCGCCGTCATCAACGCCGAGCGGCAGTACAGCATTCCGGCGAATTTGTCGCCGGCCGAGGCGAAGGAAGACGACATCGTCCGCCGCCCCGTATGCGATCCGGCTTTAGGTGCCCTGCTACGCGCCGCCGACCAATTCGTCGCGGCCGACATGCAACAGCAAGCGGCCGTCGTGGCGACGTACCCGTGGCCATCTCCTTCAGTGCGATGCGCGCTCAGCTCGATCACCGGCCTGCTACTCATCCCCGGCCGATTCGCTGAGGCGAATAGTCTCATCCAGCAGATTTTCAGCCACGTGCGGAACGGGCTGGCGCCATCGGATTTCCCCGAAGACGGCTCCGCCCCGCTTTACCTCGCCGCCGACACCTCGCTCTGGCTCATTAAAGCCGTCAGCGAGTACCTCCGCTACACCGGCGACGACGCGACAGTCCTGCATGAGTGGCTCGAACCGTCAATCGAAATTCTCGCCGCCTACCGCCGCGGGACTGATCTCGGCATCATCGCCGACGCTGGCGGCTTGCTTAGCAGCAAGGCGGCCGGAATCGGCACGACGTGGATGGACGCGCAACTCAGCGGCTGGGTCGTCACGCCGCGGCAGGGCAAGCCCGTAGAGCTCAACGCACTCTGGTACAACGCGCTGCACACGGTGGCCGACTGGTGCGAGCGTTTCGGCCGCGACGAACTCGCCGCCGATCTCAGCGCCCAGGCGCGCACCGCCAAGACCAGCTTCAACGCCGCGTTCTGGAACGAATCGGCCGGTTGCTGCTTCGATGTCGTCGACGACCACGGCCGCGATCCTTCGATCCGGCCGAACCAGCTGCTCGCGCTCGCCCTGCCGCACGCGGTGCTGGCGAAGGAATTCCAGCCGGCCGTGATGGCGAAAGTCTGCCAGCAACTGCTCACGCCGTTCGGGCTTCGCACGCTGGCGCAATCCGACTCGAACTACCAGGGCCACTACCGCGGCAACGTCATCTCGCGCGACAAGGCGTACCACAACGGCACGGTCTACCCGTCGCTGCTCGGCTGGTACATCCGAGGCATGATGCGAACGCTCGGCCGCAGCGAATCGACCGCCATCGAAGCCCGCGAGTTGATCGACGCCTGCCTTGAATACGTCCTGCAGAACGGCCAACTCTGTGAGCTCTTCGACGGCAACGCCCCGCACGCCCCCGGTGGCGCGATCGCGTCGGCCTCGGCGGTCGGCGAATTGCTGCGCTGCTACGTGGAAGACGTGCTCGGCATTCAGCCGAAGACGCGGACCGATTCGCCGAAGATCACGCCCGACAAACCGCGCGTGCCGCAGCGAGTGTGAGGGGAAATGCAGAATGCAGATTGCAGAATGCAGAATGAATTCAACTTCATTCTGCATTCTGCAATCTGCATTCTGCATTTCGTCCCGCGTTGTTGCTAACCGCTCCAAAAACTCCACAATCACACCAGTCTTACGAAAGGTCCACACATGAGCGGCCAGGCATTCGGCGTCGTCGGTCTTGAAGTCATGGGGCGAAACATCGCCCAGAACATCGAACGCAACGGATTCTCCGTCGCCGTTTACAACCGCACGACCGCCAAGACCGAAGACTTCATGAACGGTCCGGCCAAGGGCAAGAACTTTAAAATGGGCGCGACGATGCAGGAATTCGTCGGCCTGCTCGAGAAGCCGCGCCGCGTGCTGCTGATGGTCAAGGCCGGCAAGGCCACCGACGCGGTCATCAACGAAATCAAACCGCTGCTCGAAAAAGGCGACATCCTCATCGACGGCGGCAACTCGCTCTTCACCGATACCGAGCGCCGCGAGGCCGACCTTAAAACCACCGGCATCAACTTCTTCGGCATGGGCGTGAGCGGCGGCGAAGAAGGCGCGCTCTGGGGCCCGGCCATCATGCCCGGCGGCGATCGCGCTTCGTACGAAATCCTCAAGCCGATCCTGGAAAAAATCGCCGCCAAGGCACCCAGCGACGGCGTGCCGTGCGTCACCTATTGCGGCGAACGATCGGCCGGGCATTTCGTGAAGATGGTTCACAACGGCATCGAGTACGGCGACATGCAGCTCATCGCCGAGGCGTACGACCTGCTCAAAAACGTCGGCGGACTGAATAACGCGCAGCTCAAAGACGTTTTCGCCGACTGGAACAAAGGCGAGCTGCAGAGCTTCCTGATCGAGATCGCGGAAAAAGTCGTCAACCTACCCGACCCGCGCGGCAGCGGCGCGCTGATGGAAAAAATCGTCGACATCGTCGGCATGAAGGGCACCGGCACGTGGACGATCAAGGCCGCCCTCGATTTGCTCGTGCCCGTCCCCACGATGGCAGCCGCGGTCGATATGCGGGAGATCTCCATGCTGAAAAGCCAGCGCCTTGTCGCCGCCAAACAGCTCGGCGGGCCGTCGCCGAAGAAATTCGCCGGCGATCTCAAGGCATTCATCAACGACGTGAAGCACGCCCTCTACTGCAGCAAAATCTGCTCGTACGCCCAGGGCATGGCGATGCTCGCCGCGGCGAACAAGAGCAAGGCCGACGGCGGGTTCGACTACAAGATGACCCTACCCGACCTGCCGATGATTTGGCGGGCCGGCTGCATCATTCGCGCCGCATTTTTGGAAGAGATCACGCAGGCGTTCAAGAAAAATCCGTCGCTGAGCAACCTGCTGCTCGACGAAAAGTTCACCAAGATGATCGCCGACCGCCAGGAAGCGTGGCGGCGCGTCGTGAAGCTCGGCGTCGACAACGGGATCGGCCTGCCGGCGTTTTCGGGCAGCCTCGCCTACTACGACGGCTACCGCCGCGAGCGCCTGCCGGGCAATCTGATCCAGGCCCAGCGCGACTATTTCGGCGGCCACACTTACGTTCGCACCGACGGCCCCGGCGTCTGGCACACCGAATGGTCCGGCGACGGCTCGGAACATGAAGTCATCGAAGGCAAGGCCCGCACGGGAACCGACAAGCGATAACATCGTGTTTGCTCTTCGGTAGGACAGACATTCCTGTCTGTCTCCGCGCATTTGGTGGCACAGACATTCCTGTCTGTGACGGGCGGACGTACTCGTCTGGCCGTGCGGTTTCCGCCAACCGCAACCGGCAGGAGGCCGCATCCGCGTACGAGCCGCGGAGTACCACGGCTCGTCACAGACAGGAATGTCTGTGCCACCGAAAGCGGAAAGACAGACAAGAATGTCTGTCCTACCGAATACGCCGATGAACCTCCTCGCCCTCGATATCGGCAGCTCCTCGGTCAAAGCCGCGATCTTGGACGGCGGTCGACCGAGCAAAGTTCAGCGAACCGAATACCCCACAACCTATCGCGACGGTCGAGCAGAGGTCGACCCGCTTGCGATCCTTTCCGCGATCACCAAGGCGATTCGCTCCCTCCGCACTTCTGCAAAAAAAGTCGATTTGATCGCCGCGACGGTGATGGCGCCGTCATGGCTGGCGATGGATCGCGCCGGCCGGCCGCTCACGCCGGTGGTGACGCATCAGGACCGTCGAAGCGTGGCGATCGCCGAGGAAATCGAGCGTCGCGTCGGCAAGGCGAGGCATCTCAAGCTCGCGGGCAACCGGCCGTTCCCTGGCGGGATCAGCTCGACGACGGCCGCGTGGTTCGTGAAGTACGCGCCGGGCTTGATGAAGAAGGCCGCGCTCGTCGGCCACTTCAACACCTTCCTGCTTCAGCAGTGGACCGGCCGGCGGTTGACCGATCCGTCGAACGCGAGCTTCATGGGCCTCTACCGCACGCCAACGCTCGGCGGGTGGAGCGAAGAACTCTGCGACGCCGTCGGCGTGCGGCTCGATCAACTCCCCGACGTGCAGGACGCGAACGTGATCGCCGGCCCGCTCACGCAGTTCGCCGCTTCGCGACTCGGCCTGCTCGCCGGCACGCCCATCCTCACCGGCTGCATGGACACCAGCGCTGCGATGCTCGCCCTGGGCGCGAAACCGGGTCAGCTACTCAACGTCTGCGGCTCGACCGACGTGCTGGCCGTCTGCACGACTTCGCCGCGCCCGCACGAGCGACTGCTCACCCGCGGCCTTGGCGTCGGAAGAAAGTGGATGAGCGTCAGCACGCTCGCCGCGGCGGGGAGCTCGCTGGACTGGGCCCATCGCATACTGTTCGCCGATCTGAGCGATGCGAAGTTTTACGCGATGCTGCGGAATCTCGTTTCCAACCGATCGCCTCGGCGTGCGGGCTTCAGCCCGCATGAGCGCGACGTGCAATTCGCCCCCTACCTCGCAGGAGAACGCACCAGCATCGTGCAGCACCAAGCATCGTTCACTCAGCTAACTCTTTCGACCACCCGCGAGGAAATGCTCTCTGCGATCGTCAACGGCCTTGCCCGCGCCAGTGCCGATCGTCTGCCACTGCTGCGGCAAGTCGCAAAACTCCATCTCTCGGTGATCGTCAGCGGCGGCGTGGCGGATGGGTTGTCGAAAATATTACATCGCAACTGGGGGAGTGGCTGGCGATTCCGCACTCGCGATGAGCTGACGAGCAGCGGGCTCGCACAACTCGCGGCGATTGCGAAACACGCAAATTGATCGGGTGAAGATTCTTCTTCAATGGCGTGTCCCGCTTCAGCGGGACGCCGAGGGTTCTCTTCGACACGTCCCGCTGAAGCGGGACAGGCCGATGAAGAGGCGGAATGTCGAGAGGTCAACATTCGCGACGTCCCGTCTCGCTCACTGAAACTTCCGCTTCCACCGCAAAAACGGCACTTCCACGAGACGGTACGACACTACCGCCACGCCGATGGTCAGCATCGCCGCCGGCACGTACAGCGGCCACTTGATTCGCCAGCCGTGCGATTCTCGCATCGTCGCCGTGGCTTTGTAGATCGGGTAGTGCCACAGATACACGCCGTACGAAATCCGCCCCAGCAGCACAAGCGGCCGCCACTCGGTGATGCGCCGCATCACGCTGCCCGGGCGGGTGCGCAAATCCCACACGACAAACGCCGAGGCGATCGCGACGGCGAAGAAGCCGATGAGAGCCATCCACCACGTTGATGCCGGCTTGTCTTCGCGCGCAATGAGCGAGGTTGCCAGCAGGCCGATCGCGACCGCCGCCGCGAGAATCGATCGACCCTTGTGCCCCGCCGCCAGTTCAACGCGCTCTCGCCCCGCTGTTAGGAACGCCAGCGCGCAGCCGATGAGCAATCCGTCGCCGTGCGTATCGAGGCCGTTGTAGAGGCGATTGTTTGTCGAACCGTGCAGCAGTGCGATCGCGCGCCAAACCGCCAATGCGATCGCCAGGCCGGTCACAATCCCTGCGCGCCACCGGGCCGGCGCCCTCATCACCCCCACAAACAACACCGGCCAAAGCAGATAAAACTGCTCCTCGATCGACAGTGACCAGCAATGCCCCAGCCCATATAGCGGCTGGCCGAGCACGCGGGCCCAATTCGCGCTGTAGAAGAGCACGATCACCGCGTTCCAGCTCGATTGCACCAAAACCGCCGGCCGGGCGATCGCGATCACCAGCAGGTACACCAACAAAAACACGATCACCGCCGGCAGCAATCGCAGCGCTCGCCGCGCGTAAAAGTGGGGAAGATTCACTCGGCCGCTCCGGTCCCACTCCTTGATCAGCAGCGAGGTGATGAGAAATCCGCTGAGCACGAAGAACACATCGACGCCGATGAAACCGCCCCTGAACCACGACGTGTACGTGTGAAACCACAGCACGGCCACGATCGCGAGCCCCCGCAGCCCGTCCAGGTACGGCAGATAACTGCCGGGCTTGATGACCGGCGGCAGCGATTGGTTTTCGAGCGCGATTGTCATGTCGGTCGCACGAATCTATCGGTGCCGTGCCGACCCGTCCAACGAGTCCGGCGCTCGTGCCCACCTTCAATGCGCAATTTGCCTGAAATACCGTATTTCGCTGTGTCTTTGCATGACCCGGGTCTTTGGCGTAACTCAGATACCGACGTGGGCATCCGGCGCGTTCAATCGCAAAGTCCCCGATCTTTCCACGATTGCTCTGTCACCAACCCGGGCGATTTGACGCTTTTCGCTCGCCGGCCGGTACAATACCCGCGTTCATTTCCCAACGTCCTCACCAGGAGATTCATGGCCAAGAAGAAAGCCTCCAAAAAGTCGGTCAAGAAATCCGCGAAGAAGGTGGCGAAGAAAATCGTCAAGAAAATCGCGAAGAAAGTCCCCGCTAAAAAGGTCACGAAGAAGGCCGTCAAAAAAGCAGTGAAACCCAAAGCCAAATCCGTCGCCACGCGCGCTAAAACCGCGGCGAAGAAGATGGTGAAGAAAGTCCGCGCCCTTCCGCTCAAGCCGGTCGTAGAGACCGCCGCTCACGACGCCCGCGCCGTGATGGAAACCGTCGTCGGCGCCGCCGTCACCGCCGCCGAAGCCGTCGGCCAAGCCGTATCATCCATGGCCGAAGCGGTGATGGACAAAGTTTCATCCAGCGAAAAAAAATGAGCGGCCGGTCGCCGAAGTACAAAATAACTATTTCCCCACCGGCTTCACCGTCAGCACCACTTTGCCGCTCGCCAGCGGCTCTTTCAACGTGATCGCGATGTGCGTCGGCTTTTCCTTGCCGTGGCCGTTTTCGTTGATGGTTTCGCCGGACAGCTCGAACGCGGCGCCGCCGGTGTCGATCGTCACTTCTGTCGTCGTTTCGCCGGTGGTGATCGTGATCGCGTTATCGCCTTTTGCTTTCCATTGGCCGAACGTGATCATTGCACCGGCGTAGGTTTGCGGCTTGGTGAATGCGAAATCATCAGTCACCGTGAGCGAGCCGGCGCCGCTGCGATCGTATACGAACGTGCGGGTGAGATTCTTCAGCTCGGGCACGTCGAAGGCGCTGGTGATGTCCATCACAAACGTGTCGGCGGTGTCGGTGAAATCGGTCTTGGTGATTTTCGCAATGGCCTCCTTGCCGACTTTTTGCAACTTGCCGGCGATGATCGGCACTGGGTGGCCGAAGGAGTTGAGCAGCTTGCTCTGGTAGCGATCCTTGCCGAAGGTGCGGGCGTTGTAGACTTCCGATCCGGGATCGAGGATCGGCAGTTCCTTATCGACCGCAACGACGAACGTTCCCAGGTCGTTGTGATTGTGCGGCTCGGCGTTATTCCCGCCCTTAAGCGACACGCCAAGCCGGCAGGCGGATCCTTGAGCGGGCCGGCAGGTGAGCACGCCGCCGTGATCAAAGTAGCTGCGTAGCTCGAACGCCGGTGAATTGGCGGCGATGCGAGCTTTCGTGGCGCTGTTGGGGCAGGAGTACATCATCGACATCGCCAGACTTTGGCCGGCCATCGCGGTGTCGGGCATTTCCCACGATTTGATTCCCAGCTGGTAATGCCCATTAACGAACGCGGCGATGCGCACATCGGGCTTGGGATCGAGCCCGCAATCGGCGTACGAAGGAGCCAGGCCGTTCTGAATCGCGATCCGCACCGGATACATCGCCGCGGCGCGGGCGAAGGGGAGATCGAACAGATTCACCTTGCCGTTGCTGCCCTGCAGGCACAGCTCAGCCAATTCCATGTAATTCGTGAAGCCGTAGTTCCAGTAGCCCATGCCTTCGGCGCAGTAACCGTCAGGGCCGATCCCGCCGAGGTAATCGTTGGAATATTTCTCCGCGGCGGCGACGTAGTACGCACGCTCGGTCTTGTCGTCGATCACACCGAGCGCCGTGCCGACCACGCCGAAGTGGCAGACGGCGTTCCAGTTGTTCGTGCCGTTGATCCACCAGATGGCGGTGTCTTTCGTCGGGTTTTCAATCGCCTGGTGGTACGGCTCAAAAATTCGCTTGGTGCAATTGTCGACGATCAGCTTTCGCGTTGCGGGGCTGAGCTTATCGCCAAGCTGGTAGATCGCCTGGGCCATGTCGTGTGCGGGGAGGATCGAGCCGAGGTCGATGAATGTCTTCTTGCCGTTCCAGTTGAGCTGATCGGGGGAGTCGTGGAAGTTAAAAATCCACGTCGGCTCGGTGCAGATTTCGGCGATCGCGTCTTCCAGCGGCTTGATGAAGCGTCCTTTGTTCTCCACGCACTCGGCGAAGGTGTAGATCATGATCCGCGCGTGGCGATTGCCGCGGACGTCGCCGTACTCCTTGGTGCGCTGGCCGGTCTTTTTGTAGAGGTTGTAGATGTCGAACGTCATGGCCGGCATCGGCTCTTTTACCTTTTTCTCGGCGTTGGGAATCACGTTGGCGTAGATCGGTTTCTTCGCCAGTTCATCCCACGCTTTCCGGTCGGCGATCTTCGGTCCAAAGGCGAACGGCGCGTCCGTGAGCGTGGCGGCGATTTCCTTGATGCGGGCAGGATCAACGCCGCCTTCAAGTGGATCGGCCTTGAGCAAAGCAGTGGAGACGAACAAGACGGCAATCGCGGCGACGGCGAGGTAGTTCATGGTGTTTCCTTTTTCCCAGCAAGATGGAGATGAGATCGCGAATAACTGTACACGGGAAATGAATGGATGTTTAGTGGATGGGTCCAGGGATAAGGTCTCAGGTCAAATTAGTTGCCTGGAGGGCTTGGAGGCAGTCGTTCAACGGCCGCAAGGAGTGCCGGCTAAAGGCGACGACTGTCGTTTCCTCTTGGGAACCGAGCACAGTCGGTGCCTGGCACTTCGGGCCCTTGGCGGCATCGATGAGGTGGCTCCGCCGCAGACACTTGGCGACGGAATTGGGGCTGAGACCGTGGCTGCCAAGGTTCTTATGCTCGCCTGACTCGGCTGGATCGCCCGTCAATTCGCCTGCGTCTTTATGGCGCAGCCGTGGCGTAGTTGCACATAGCTCCTGCTTGTTGATGGTCCAAGAGCAGATGCGATCATCATCTGGGAATGTACTTCTAGCCGACTTGCCTTGGATTACCTCAGGATAACGCCGGGCGTTATGCGTGCTTGCTTCACTCAAATCCTTCTTCTGACGCAATCGTTGCGCTGCGACTCAAATCAAAGCACGATCCGTTACAATCTCCCGCATGGATCGCGTCGCGCCAACTTCGCGCAGTGAGAGCGAGCTTTCGATCGCCAACCGCGCGTTCTACGAGCAACTCTGGTCCGAGACGAAGCTGATCGAGCCGACGCGGTTCAAGACCTGGCCGTTGGTGAGCACGCTCGTCGGCGGCGTGGAACGACGGTTGGAAATCGCCCCCGGCCTTCGGCCTCGCCTGCCGATCGAAGGAACGAGCTTTCTCGACATCAGCGCCGCAGCCCTGTCACGATTGGCGGAGCGCGGCGGGCGCGTGACGCGCGGGTCGATCCTCTCGCTGCCGTACCCGGATGCGTCGTTCGATCTGGTCTGCGCGCTCGACATTGTCGAGCACGTTGATGCGGATGACGTCGCGCTGGCGGAGATTTCCCGCGTCGCCGCCGCCGGCGCCGTTGTGCTGATCGCCACGCCGCTGCACCCGGCCAAGTGGAATTCCTTCGACACCTACGTCGGCCACTGCCGGCGGTACGAGCCGCGCGAATTTCTCGCCAAGCTCTCCCGCCACTACCTGGCCGTCGAGCAATCCGCCGGCTACGGCATGCAGCCGCGCTCCTCACGCCTGCTCGACGTCGGCATCTGGTTCCTCACCCACCGCCGGCGAAAAGCGATCTGGTTCTACAACCACCTGATCATGCCGCTGGCGATGCGAATGGAAAATAAGCTGGAGCTGAAGCCCGGCATGATCGACACCGATCAAGTCGAAGAGATTTTGCTGGTATGCCGTAAGACGAAGGAGCCATCGATGAAGTGACTTGGTTTGCCGGCACAAGCCGTGTCATCCTGAAGTACTCCGAAGGATCTGGTTTTCACAGGAAGTCGGCTAGATCCTTCGGAGTACCTCAGGATGACGAATGTGCGGAGCCGAAATGCTTCAACGGCCGTTCGGGCGCGTCGTTGGCACAACGGATGTTGGCGACTCAAAATTCTTCCACCTGTACAAATACACGTTTCGAAATTCCGAAGTCGCGAGCAATCCTTCCTCGACGAAGCAGACCGCCTCCATGTGGATGTCAGTATAAAACACGTGTTTCGGCGAGAGCTTGTCGAGCGTTGACACGTCGCCCGCCTTCGGAAGGTCAAACAGGTACGGGCCGCAGACCGTGATCACCGCGAGCTGCTTGCCGTCGCGGGAAATGTCGGCGCCGGTGCACGGGTAGCGGATCGGCAGGTCGCACACTTTTTCCAGGACGGCGGGCTTTTCCTGCTTCACCAGCAGAAAGCGGTACAGGCCGGCCTGGCGCATTTCAAAATCCTTGGAGATGACATAGCCGTGGTCTTTCCAGATGAAAAGGCTTTCGCAATCGAACGGTTTGTCCGGAAAAAGGAGATGCCACGTGTTCGTCACTTCAATCGGCCCGGCGGCCGGCGCGTGCGGGTCGGGCTCGTCGATCTGGTAGACGGCCAACTCCTCGTGGCGCGCGTTGTTGTTGCCGATTTCGCCGATGAAAAGGTGGCCGGCGTCGTCGAGCGCGATGTCTTCCCAGTCGCGGTTTTTCTGCTTCACGTCGAACGTGGCGATGGTTTTTCCGGCGCGATCGATCGCGAAAATCTGCGGCGGGTTGCCGCTGTCGTTGTGCGTCCAGAAAACGCCGGGGTATTTGCGGCTGGCGACGATGCCGGAACTTTCCGGGATGGCCGGGTCGGCGATGTAGCCGATTTGAAATGCGTTTGTCGTGGCGGCGGGTTTCGTCGCCGGCGGGTGCGGCTTGGCGAGCGCGATCGTCGCGAGCAGCAATGCGGGGAGGCAGATGAGCAAGAGGCGGAGATGTGTCGTGTTGGTTGGCAGATTTTTCATGACGTCTTCCGGCTGCCGGACGAACGAATCGTACACGATGTACTTACGTGCAGAGAACATGCAGTATCTCGCTAAGATTCGTGTAGCCGGCGAGCTTGCTCGCCGTTGGGCACTTTCACGGCGAGCAAGCTCGCCGGCTACATGAGCGGATCGATTTCGGAAAGCTCGCGTTCTGACTTGCACTCAATTCCGTGCTGAGCTCGCCGCCTCCCCGCCACCGCCGCGTAAAGGCAGACCAGCGCCAGGAAAACCACGCCCCATGCCGATCCCGACATCATGCCTCGCACCATCGCGGTCAGACCGGGGGCGAGTCTTGGATTGTTCGGCAACGTAGCGGCAGCCATGTTCGCCCAGGCGAAGAACGTCACCGCAGCCGCAAGCAGTCCGTCGCCGATTGAAATGCCAACGCCGGCGCACATCACCACCGCGCCCCACAACAAATACCGCTCGTGCATCTGCGGCATGAAGGCGAACATCATCACCCACGGCACGGCGATTGAAATTAAAATCGCCGGACTCCGTCGATTGGCGCGAATCGCAGCCCCAATGCCGCACGGCACGAGCGTGATGCAGAACAACATGATGAGAAACGATCGAATCGTCATGTCGGTCAGCCAACTGAGCGAGACTGTATCTTTAATATTCCACCCGTACGACATCAGGATCGTCCCCAGGTTCGCGCCCGACATCGTCAGGAGAGGGTAGTGATGCTGCGGATAAAGATAGCCGATTTCAAACCAATCAAAGTGCCCGCCGAACGCTGCGCCGGCGAAAAAAATGGCCATCGCCAACTCCGCCAGTATCAACGGCGGCAGCCATCGGCTCGGCACCCAGCGTGGCAGAACGGCTGTCATGAACATCAGCAGCGGCGAGGCGAGATAGAGCACCCAATACTCCGGCCGGATCATCAGCGGCAGGATCGTGATCGCGACCACGACGGCGACGATGATGCCGACGCGATCGAACTTCCGCCGCCGGCCGAGGACGATCGCGGACGCGATCGCGGTGATAAGCACCACGATTAACCACGCGCGGGCGGTGTTGGTGTAGATCATCCACGGCAGCGCCATGAGGGCCGCGAACGCCAGCCCGCCGATCAGGAATCGCACCGCCGCCATCGGCCGGCCCATCAGGATCGGCCAGAGAAGCACCACCGGGAGCACCATCAACACCTGCCCCTTGAAGCTCGCGCCGATCAGCAGCACGAAACCCGCCAGCAGCCATTTGTCCTTTGAAGCGGCGAGCAATCCGAAAAGAAAGAACGGCAGCAGCCAGCAATCCCATTGCGGCCAGACGTGCGCGTTCCAGATCAGCGCAGGATTGAACCACACCGCCAGCCCCGCCAGCACGGCCGGCCATTCGCGCCACGGGTGCCGCCAGTGCGGTATGATCGCCCACCCCGCCCGCGCCCGCCGCCAGTGCCGCACCAGCGCGAACAACGCAATAGCCGACAGCGCCTCGCACGCCGTGTTAAATCGCAGCAGCGGCTCGGTCGTTTCGTAGCCGGAATTCCATTCGTTGATCGGCGGATCGGATTCGCGCAGATGCTTGACCCAAAGCGACATCACCAGCAGCCGGGCCGGCGTGTAATCGAGGCCGTAGTTGCCGTTGATCGAATGATCGACCACGTCGGAATAGTTGCCGAGATAGGCCGAGAAAAAATCGCCCCAGTTCGCCTTGCGATTTTCCCGGGCGGCGATGCGCGTCATGGATTCAAAGACGCGCGCGCCCTGGTTGTAGCCGTTACCGATATCGAAGGTGAAACGAATGGTCCGCGTCGCGTCCCACGCCCACTTCCGCACTTCCACGCCCGCGCCAACGCTCCACACAACGCCGGCGATCAGCACGCCCCAGCCGATCGTAATGGAAAGCCATCGCAAAGCGCGTCCCCGCATTGCGGTGGTGTGCCGTACATTTGCGGGCAGCAAGTCTTTGCCGAGCGAACCATTCATGCGGTATTGATCATACTCGTGGACGGCGAATTGTTGTCGCGCGCGATCCGCAAATTATCCGCCATCTGCTATACTCGCGCCGGTGTCGGCGGAGGACGGGCCACTTTGATCCTTTGTCCGCATTGCCAATATATTTTCGATCGATGTTGACCGATCTCGATAGTCGTTGACGGATGTCGTCCAGGAATTGATTTCCCTTGAAGACTTCTCGCCTCAGCCGCCGCTCACACCGCCTGCTCTGCCTACTTACGGCCGTGGGATTCGCCGCGCTGTTTTTCAGCGCCGTCGCCGGTCGCTCGATCGCGCAAACCACCGCCCCCGCGGCCAAGGCCGTTCCATTCGACGAGGCCGGTTTCCGGGCCGATCTTGAAGCCATCGCAAAGCAACCGACGCGCCTCGTCGGCTCGCCCGGGTATGACGCGACGGCGGCCTATCTCGAATCACAATTGGCGGCGATCCCGAACATCGAGTGGAAGAAGCACACCTTCCCGGTGATGGCGCCGGTGACGAAATCGGCGACGCTGACGATCAACGACGTGGAAGGTGCGGCGGCCAAGCCGATCGACGTCTTCCCGTTCTGGCCCGCGCAGGTTCGGCTGAACGCAACGCCGGTCGAGGGCATCACCGGCAAGCTCGTTTACGTGGCTGGCAAGGAATACGCGAACTTCAAGCCGCACTCGCTCGACGGGCAGATCGCCGTGATGGAATGCCGCGACGCCGACGGCTGGTCGACTGCGGCGAACTTCGGCGCGCGGGCGGTGATCCTGCTGGGCGCTGCTGATTTATCGAATAGCGACCTGCGGGCGATGGAACTCTCGCTGCCGATCAACGTCCCGCGGTTTTATCTTCCCGACAGCCCCACCGCCGCGGCGATCCGCGCCGGCAAGCTGACGGCGAGCGTGACGCTGAAGGCAGCCGTGAATTGGGAGCGAAAATTCGCCAGCAATTACTACGCGCTGGTGATGGGCCGCACGGCCGTGCCCGACAAGTGGGACCCGAAAGCAAATCCGCCCGGGGTGCTCTGCATCTCCGTCCCGCTCGACGCCGGCGGGCTGGTTCCTGATCTTGCCGCCGGCGCCGGCCAGGCGGTGCAGACCGCCGCGGGACTTTCGATGCTGCGGGATATCGCCCGTCGGCCGCTCGCCAGGCCCGTGCTCGTCGCCTTCACCAGTGCCGACGCCATCAACTACCGCGGCACACGCGAGATGTTCCTGGCGCTCGCCGACGTGCCTTCGATTTCAGTCGCCAGCCTGGAAGATCTGGCCGCGAAGCAATCGACGGCCCAGAACGATCTGGCTCGGCTGAAGCTCGCACTAAACGATCCGACATTCCTCAACCCCGTCGAAGATCGCAGCGCCATCGACCGGATCTCCAAGCTCATTGAAACCGACATGGTCACCGACCAGGAAAAGCTGTTCCGCATGCGCATGGCCGCCGGCGGCGACGCCTCTGGCGCGAACAAGGTTGAGCGCGAAGCGCTCGAGCAGCGGCAGATCGATCTGGGCACGCTGAAATACTCCTTCCAGCGTCGCCCGAAAGACCTGATCGGCCCGCTCGTTCCGCCGGCAAAGCACTTCGTATCGAAAGCGATCGAACTGCTGGACGGCGAACCGCCTTCCGCGCCGACCGCCGCGCCGGGATTGATCGCGCAGAACGCCGAACGACAACGCCAGTTGCAGCAGCGCCTCGATCTGTTCCAGTGGCTCAACGGCAAGCTGGGCCGGCCGCTGAACCCGCGCGAGCGCGACGCCGACTATCGCCCGATCGAGCTGATGATTTCGCTGGACATCACCGACCAGGGAATCCGCGTCGGGCCGATGCTGTGGGGCGCGTCAAATCGAACTTCGTCGCAGGGCCTGGTGCAGAGCTTCAAGGAATGGTTCGTTCAGTTGGATCGGGCGGCGAAAAACCCTGATCCCGCCAAGAGCGCCGGCGCCAAGTGGTTCGCCGACCTGCACGGGCGGTTTGACATGGGGCCACTGATCGACAGTCGCGCACCGCAAAGTTGGGCGGGCGCGAGTTTCACCAGCAACGCCGAGCTCGCGCTCGGCTGGGGCGTGCCGGCCATGTCGCTGATGACATTGGACGACCTGCGCCTTCGCCGCGACACGCCGAGCGATACGCTGGCGAACCTGAATCTCGCGTCGATCGTGCCGCAGGTTTCGGCCACGCGGGAAGTTATCCGCCATGCGTGGAACGCGATCGCATTTCACTCCACGACGGACCATCGGTTCCAGCGAAACAGCGTGGAAGGCCAAGTCGTCTCTTCAGCACCGGGCCGCCCGGTGCCTGATCTGCCCAGGTCGGGATTTCTCGCCACGTACTATTACGTGGCGTCCACGACGAAGAAGATTCCCCCGTTTCGACCGTTGCCATGGCTCGCCGGTGTTCGGCGCAGCGAGGTGGCCGATTGCGATCGCGAGGGGCGTTACCGCTTCGAAGGGCTGACCAAATTCCCCTTCGATTTAAGCATCCTGGGCATCCAGGTTTATCAAACAGCGCCCGACAGCGGTGCGATCGTCGGCTCCACCGATTTGGGCAAACAGGCCGGCGAAATCAAGATCTATGCCGATCTGCGAGCTGATCTCGATCCGATGCGCAGCGTGGTGTTCCGCTGCACGGAGTATTCGCTGGTCGGCCTGTACGATCCGCGCTTCCTGCAGGCGTTGAACGAGATGACGCCGCTTGACGCGCGCCGAAACGCCGAGCCGCAGCGGTTTAACATGTTGCTGCGCGACCAGATGTTGGCCGGGTTCGTCGAACCGGAAATGACCAGTGCCCTGGTTCTGCGATACGGCCGAATCGGAAATCGGCTGCTGCTGCTGAACATCAACGACCAGGCGAAGGGCGCCACCAGCTCGGCCGACCTCTCGCGCGGATACACGCCGGCGGAGATGAACAACATCGGCCCACTGGCGCTGGCGACGGCGCAGGATTTCTTCAAGCTCGACTCCCGCCGAATCGAAGACTACCGCCGCGCCGGGGTGAGCAACGCCCTGATCGACTCGCTGCACGCCAGCGCCAAGGATCAGATCGAAAAAGCCAACGCCTCCCTCGCGGCCGACCGCGGCGGCGATCTCGTCGCCCACGCCAACGGCGCATGGGCGAGCGAAACTCGCGTCTACCAGGCCGCCAAGGAGATGGCCACCGACGTGATCCGCGCCGCCATCTTTCTCCTGCTGCTTTGCGTGCCGTTCGCGTTCTGCATGGAGCGGCTGATGATCGGCACGCCGAATATTTACAAGCAGCTGGCGGGATTGGGCGCGATCTTCACGATCATGGCCGCGGCGCTCTGGTCGTTTCACCCGGCGTTTAAAATCAGCGCCAGCCCGCTGATCATCATCCTGGCGTTTGCGATTCTGTTCATGTCGCTCACAGTGATCTGGGTCATCTACGGGAAATTTGATACAGAGCTCAAGCGCATCCGCTCCGGCCGCGGCACGGCCGAGGGGGCGAGCATCGCCAGCGCCAGCGTGTTGATGAGCGCGGTGCTGCTGGGGATCGCGAACATGCGGAAGCGAAAATTCCGCACCGGGCTGACGTCGCTCACGATCGTGCTGATCACCTTCGCGGTGCTCTGCTTCACCAGCAGCAGCAGCTTTCTGGATACGACCGTGCTGCCGACCGGCGTGAGCCCTCAGTACGCCGGGCTGATGCTCCGCCAGCGCGGGTTCCGGCCGATGCCGCCGTCTACCGTGCAGAACCTGCAGGTGCTTCTGCCGGACGTGCAGGTCATCGAGCGGTGGTGGAATCTTAATCCGACCGACCCGCGCGACATGATTCACATCGTCGCGTCGAACGTGATCCGCCCGAAAGGCCAGCCGGTGGCCGCCAAAACGCCCGTCGATCCGCGCGTCTTCGCCGCCCAGGCCGTGCTCGGGCTTTCGACGGGTGAGAGCAAGATTTCAAACATCGCGAAGGTCATCGGCGAAGAAAAATTCGCCCGGCTGGAGAACGGCGAGACGAACATCATCTACCTTTCGTCCGCGATCGCCGAGCAATTGAAAGTGGCCGAGCACGACGTGGTGAAGCTCGGCGGGATCGATCTGGAAATCGCCGGTATTTTCAGCGCCGACGAATTCGACCAGCGCGTCACCACGCTTTCCGGCGAAGCGATCGGGCCACTGAAGTACTCCACCGGCTCGCTCGACGCCGGCGGGCGCAAGCTCGACGACAACAACTCTGAATCGCTCGATCTCGACTCCGATTCCAGCGCGTCGGAGCTGGCCAGCACGTACGAGCACTTGTCGGCGTCGCAATTCGTGATCGTGCCGGCTGCGATTTCACAGTCGTTGCAGTACGCCTCGCTGCGATCGCTGGCGTTTGACCTGCCGGTCACGCAAGGCACGCTTGCGATATTGCCGGAGCCTTCGCTGCGCGATTTGGCGAAGCACGAGCTGATCAAGGACGCCGACACCCGCCCCGCCGCCGAGCTGGTGGCGGATCTTGCCGCCAAGGCCAAGAGCGGATTGAACGACCCACCGGCCGTCAACGAGGCGCTGGTGAAGACCGTCAGCGACGATCTCTCCAAGCGATTGGCCGTCGCGATGTTCGCGGGCTTCAACGATGGAGTGAAGCTCGTTTCCGCCGGCAGCGGGCTGCCGCAGGTGAGCGGCGCCGGGCAGGTGGCCGTGCCGCTGGCGATCGCCGGGCTGATCATCTTCAACACCATGATGGGTTCCATCGCCGAGCGGCGGCGGGAGATTCACATCTACACCTCGCTCGGGCTCGCGCCGTTTCATGTCGGCGCGCTCTTCATCGCCGAAGCGATGACGTACGGCCTGATCGGCGTGGTCTTCGGCTACGTCATCGGCCAGGGCGTCGGGACGGCGATGAGCAAGCTCGGCTGGCTCGGCAGCGTCACGCTCAACTACTCCGGCACGAGCGCGATGATCACGATGGGGCTGATTCTCTTCATCGTACTGCTCAGCGCCCTCGTCCCCGCGCGGCTGGCGAGCAAGATCGCCGCGCCGAGCATCGAGCGCACCTGGAAAGTGCCGCTGCCGAAGGGCGACGAGATTCTTGCGGTCCTGCCGTTCACGATCAATCAAACTGCCGCCGACGGCGCGCTGGCGTACCTGGCGGATTTCTTCGACGCGCACCGCGAAGGGAGCATCGGCAAATTTTCGGCCGGCAAGGTCGATGCGTTCATCATCCCCGACGACGCCGGCCACCCCAGCCGCGGGTTGAAGGCGATCATCTGGCTCACGCCTTTCGATTTAGGCGTCCGCCAACATTTGATGCTGCTGATCCACCCCGGCAGCTTCAAGGACGTGTACGAAGTCCAGGTCGTCCTCCAACGCCTCAGCGGCAACGACGCAAACTGGTACCGCATGAACCGAACGTTCCTGACCGAACTGCGAAAACAGTTTTTGCAATGGCGATCGCTCTCGCCACAGCGGCAGTTGGAGTATGTGGAGCAATCGAGGAAGCTATTTAACAATCCGGCAACCGAGGTCGCTCCGCCGGCGGGAGATCAGTTGAGGATGGTTTAGAGGAGTATTTGGTATTGGGAATTAGGTATTTGGAAGAAGCTTTCAGCAGGTCTTCCGAATACCTAATACCCAATACCAAATACCAGTCAGCACGATGAAGGTAGACGCAGAACTAGCAGAATATCGCAATCTCATGCTGCCGCCCGATTCCTGGGAGGACGGGTTTGGCATTAAGTCCATGATCGGCGGACTCTTCGTCGGGCTGATCATGACGCCGGCCAGCATGTACATGGGGCTGGTCGTCGGCGGGACCGGGGCGATGGGGACTGCGGCGCAGTGGGTCACGATCATTCTGTTCATCGAAGTGGCCCGCAAGGCGTTCACAGTACTGAAGCGGCCGGAGATTTACGTTCTGTATTACATGGCCGGTGCGAGCCTGATCAGCAACAGCGGGCTGCTGTGGAACCAGTTCATCGTACAGTCGGAAGAGATGCGCAAGACCGGCATCGCGCAGCACATTCCCATCTGGGTGGCGCCGCATGATCCGGATATTCTCGGTACGCGCTCGTTTTTCAACGCAGCCTGGCTCGTGCCGATCGGGCTGATCGCGCTCGGGCAGATACTTCAACGGTTCGACAATTTCGGCCTGGGTTACGTGATGTACCGGCTGACCAGCGACGTGGAAAAACTCCCCTTCCCGATGGCCCCGGTCGGCGCGGCGGGAGTTTCGGCGCTGGCGGATGCCTCAAGCGGACAGGACACCTGGCGGTGGCGCGTCTTCAGCTTCGGCGCGATGCTCGGGCTGGTCTTCGGCGCGGTTTACCTCGCCCTGCCGGCCGTCACCGGCGCGTTTCTGCCCGAAGCGATCAGCATCATCAAGCTGCCGTTCGTGGATATGACCAGCAATACCGAGAAGCTCCTGCCGGCCATGCCGGTGATCCTCAGCTTCGACTTGGGCATCGTGATCAGCGGCATGGTGCTGCCGTTCTGGGCGATGGTGGGCGCGTTCATCGGGCTGGTCGTCACGATGATCGCCAACCCGATTCTGTACCACTCCGGCGTGCTGCACACGTGGAAGCCGCAGATCGGCGCGCTGGCCACCGTCAACAGCAACTACCTCGACTTCTACTTCTCCTTCGGGCTCGGCCTGCTCGCGGCGATCGCGATCATCGGCTTCTACCACGCGTTCAAAACCATTTTCGACAAGAAGCACGAGCTGGAAGAAGCGGGCGTGGCCAAGAGCAACTGGAAGGCGCTGCTCAACCCGCCGGTCGGCCGCGGCGATATTTCGATCTGGCTGGCGATGGGCATCTACTTCTGCACGACGACCATCTCGATCCTCACCGCATACTTCATGCTCACCTATGCGCACCAACAGAACCCGGCGAATAGCGCCGTTTCCGGATTGCTCATCAGCGTGCTGATTTTTTACGGCTTTATCTACACGCCGATTATCAGCTACGTCTCGGCCCGCATGGAAGGCATCGTCGGCATGACGGTGGCGATCCCGTTCGTGAAGGAGGCGACTTTCATCCTCACCGGCTACAAGGGCGCCGCCATCTGGTTCGCGCCGTTTCCGGCGCACAACTACGGCGAGACGACGCTCTACTTTCGCAAGACCGAGCTGACCGGCACAAAAATCAGCAGCATGATCAAGGCCGAGATGTTCATTCTGCCGGTGGTGATTGTTTCGACAATTATTTTCAGCCAGTTCATCTGGCGGATCGGGCAGGTGCCCGGGCCGGCGTTTCCGTATGCGGAAAAGTTCTGGGAAGTCACCGCGTACCGGCAAGCGCTGCTCTACAGCAGCACCATGCCCGGCGGCGAGCACGGGCCGTTCTTTGAGGCGTTCAATCCGACGTACATCTTCATCGGCCTGGGCGTGGCGATAGTGGCGTACGGCGGGCTGTCGTTCTTCGGCATGCCAGTGCTGCTGGTGTACGGCCTGATCCGCGGGCTCGATCAATCCACGCCCGAAGTGATCCTGCCACAGTTCATCGGCGCGATGTTCGGGCG
>JBBQNK010000068.1:0-21842 GCA_038329865.1 Tepidisphaerales bacterium
CGCCGCCGCCGTGGGTGCGTCGCCCGCACCGAGTCGCGACCTGGGCCGCCGGCAAACTGATCCAAACCATGATCCGACAACGCGAAATCGAAGGGATTAAAACTTAGATGAATAAAGTTGGGGCCGCCCGTGCCACGAAAAAAACGATCAGTGAATCGTCCCGGGTGCCGCTTCAGGCAGGTTGTCCAACTGGTTCATCACGAACTGACCGAACGATTTCACGTCGCGGTCGAGATGGCCGAAGCTCTGGTCTTCGATCGAGACGTTCATCGTCAGTTGAATCGGGCCGGTGGTTTTGCGGATGAGGTCAGTGACAGCGCCGAAGTCCGCGCGGGCTATCTCCTTGTGCGCCGGAACGGCTGGAACCGGCGGCTGCGTGTGGAAGACCACCAGTGCGACCGCGACCGCCGCCGCGGCCAGTCCGATCGCGGCGAACGGCCATCGCGCCGCCGTGGGCGGCGGGGCGGCCTGAGCGCGCGACTCGCTCACGCGACGCATCACCCGGCCGTGCAGTGATTCAGAGAACGGCTCCGCCATCCTGGCCGCTTCACGTTTCAATCGCGCCGCCAGGTGATCTACCGGGAAATTATTGTGTTGTTCGTTCATAATTCACCCGCAGGGAGTGGAATTCCGAAATCGGAAAAGCTTGTTGCTTCAAGATGCCTGGCCAACGTCGCCCGGGCGCGATGGAGCATCACCTTCACGCTGATCGACGTCCGCCGCTGTACGCGGGCGATTTCGGCAATCGACATTTCTTCGGCATAAAACAGCCACACCGCCGCGAACTGAACGTCACTCAGAATCTCGCGAGCCAGCGACCAGAGCGAGGTTTTCTCATCCGCCGCTGCCGCGAGGTCGGCCGGGTCGTGGTCGATTTCGGACTCGGTCAGAGTCTCCATCGTCCGTACGCGCCGGCGGCGTAAGTGGTTGATCGTCTCGTGATACGCGATCGCAAACAGCCACGGCTTGAACGCGTGCTTTTGGCGGTACTGGCCAAGCCGCTCGAACGCCTTCACGAAGGTTTCCTGAACGACGTCTTCCGCATCGCCGCCGACGCTACGCCGAGCGAACCGCAACAGCGGCGACTGGTACCGCCGGGCGAGTTCGCCAAACGCCGCCCGATCGCCGGCGAGCGCGAGCCGGGCGAGGGTGGTGTCGTCTTGCGGGGGAGGATCGGTCATGGTTGATCGCGCGGGCATTGCGGTGCGAACATTCTACCGTACCAGCCCTAGAGATGCGGATTATTTTTCAAGTTCTCGCACAGCAAGTTGTTGTGTCCAAATCGCCCGCAATCCGTGGGGAGTCGTCATCCTGAGGTACTTCGAAGGATCTGGACTTCCGCCTCTACAGGCTGGCTCCTTCGGAGTACCTCAGGATGACGGATTGCGGTTCGAATGATTTTAATGAATGTTCGAGCTAGTTCATTCCTGAAGCCCTTCAGTTTCGATTTATCAAAAATATTTTTCACGCGATTTTGCGAAATTTAATCATTCGATGGTCCAGTAACTTGCGAGGGTACCGGGGCCGTCTGATAAAACATCGAGGGATCCGATGGATCATTGTAATTCGGTTGTTTTACAGGGGTTACGAGACGCTGCGACCCATAACGAATGCTTAAATCTGCCCATACACACATCTAAAGTCCCCCTCCTGTCACAGTCGATACGACCCCTACGAGGATAGATCAATCTGGCCTCGTGGATTTTGTGAGAAAGGAGACCCCAGCCAGTGGGAGGCCCCGAAACGGGCTTTCCTCGGGAGACTTAAAAATCTCCCACAAGGCAGTCGATGGTGACCACCTTGACCATCGACCCGCAAGAGCAGACTTGCGGTTACGGAGTGTGTTCACTCCAGCGAGAGTTTACTCCCGCAGCCTTTCAAGGGACTGAAGGGCGCAATTGTGGACCGCAGATCCACAAAGCGCATTACTAACCGTCACGGAGAGACCTTTTATATGAGCAGAATTAACACCAATGTCAGCTCGCTCATTGCTCAACGCGCTTTAGCGAAGAACAATGAGACGCTGAACACGAGCCTTCAACGGCTCAGCACCGGTTTACAAATCAACAGCGGTAAGGACAACCCGGCCGGCCTCATCGCCAGCCAGAACCTTAAGGCTGAAACGCAGGGCATTACCACTGCGATCGATAACGCCAACCGCGCCAGCAACATCCTCGGCACGGCCGAAGGTGGCTTGTCGGAAGTCAGCAATCTGCTGACCGAACTGCAGGGCCTCGTCAGCCAGGCCGCCAATACCGGCGGGTTGAGCTCTGACGAAGTCGCTGCTAACCAGTTGCAGGTCGACTCGATCTTGTCCACGGTCAACCGAATCGCCGGAAGCACGAGCTTCCAAGGCGCCAAGTTGCTCAACGGCAACCTCGACTACACCACCAGCACGGTCGGCACCAGCGCGATCACCGGCTTGCAGGTGAACAGCGCCGCCATCCCGTCGGGTGCGACGGTCAGCGTCGTGGTCAAAGTCGTCAGCAGCGCCAGCGCCGGAAAGATCACGGCCAACCAGGGCACCACCTCGGGCAACGTTTCGCTGCAGGTGACCGGTAACCTCGGCAGCGTCAACTTGAGCTTCGGCTCGAGCACGAGCGTCGCCTCGGTCGCCGCCGCTATCAACGCCCAGACCGCCGCCACCGGCGTCTCGGCTGCGGTCAGCGGTTCGGTCCTGGTGACCAACAGCACCGGGCTCGGCTCGGAGCAGTTCGTCAGCTTGAAGACCCTGAGCGGCCAGTACGCCGTCTCCGCGGCCTCGTCTTCAGGTGTCGACGCGGTCGTCACCGTCAACGGTGCCTCCGCCAGCGCCAAGGGCGGAAGCGTCAGCTACCGCACCGGTTCGCTCGACGTCTCGTTCGACCTGGCCACGGCGTTCAACACCAACAGCGCCACCAAGACCTTCGGCATCACCGGCGGCGGAGCGACGTTCTCGCTCGGCTCGAAGGTGACCGAAGCCGACAAGGCGTCGATCGGTATCGCCTCGGTCTCGACGGGCAGCCTCGGTAACAGCGTGCTCGGTTTCCTCTCGACCCTCGGGTCCGGCGGAACCAACTCGCTGACGAGCACCAACCTCGTCGCGGCCCAGAAGATCCTCGATTCGGCCACCAACCAGGTCTCGAGCCTGCGTGGTCGAATCGGAGCGTTCCAGAAGTTCACGATCGGTTCGACCGTGAACGCACTTGGCGTGGCTTACGAAAACGCGTCCGCCGCTGAATCCGCGATTGCCGACACCAATTTCGCCGCCGAAACGGCGAACCTGACTCGGGCGCAAATCCTCTCAGCATCAGCTCAGAGCGTGCTGAAGACGGCCAACGCGAGCCCTCAGTCCGTCTTATCCCTCCTGCAGTGATAAGGCACATGAGGCTAGTCCGGGATTAAACCCCCGGCCTTCTTTCTCACAAATCCAGAAAAACCCCCGGTCGCAAGACCGGGGGTTTTTTCATGCGCGAAGCTACAATAAAATGGCCAAGTCGTGCGTCGGGGCGGGGACCCGCGATTATGTCGCCGATCCATTTTTTTATGAGAAGTTGGCCAGCGGAAAAGATGGAAGCGAAACGTAGGCTAGCGTTTCTTTCTAGGTTACAATCGTTCTAACTCGGGAGGCCTCTGTGCCCGCTCGCATTATTCTTCTCACGACGATCCTCGTTGCCGCAATGGCTGGATCTATCCGAGCCCGTGAGCTTCCTTTTTACTCGGTGAACGACCTCTGTATCGCGTCTGAAATCATCGTTCAGGTTTACGTCGCCGGCGATGACGTGAAAATTCAAGAGGTCTACTTCGGTAAGGAAAAGCTCGGCGATAAGAAGGCGATGACCATTCCGGGCCTGGCCAACATCCGCGCTATCGCCGCAATACCAGGGCCCGAGGGCAAACCCAAAACCAAAGTTGCCATGCTCTTCCTCGACGCCGATGGCAACCTTGCTCCTGTCGGACTCGACGATCACAGTCCCGCCGTTTATTGGATGGCCGACAAAGACTGCTATACCTATTCGCAGAGAAGCAACCCCGGCGGCTACACGCTCGTCCGCGGCGACGCCAAGTTTCACGCCGACACCGCCGACTCGCTTGTTGCCGCGGTGAAAGATGGCGTGAAAATCTCCTCCCAATGGAAAGAAGCTCTCGCCATCACGGATCACGCCAAGGCCGCCGCCGCTCTCGCGAAGTTTCTGCGAGTCGAAACCGCCCCTCATGGTTATATGCGCGAGTTCGACAGGCCCTTGCGCGAGCGCATGGGTCAACTCGGCGAAGCCGCCGTCGGTCCGGTCGAAGACGTTCTCCGCGCGGGCCTTAGGACCGGGGAGGACCTCAACACCGCCGTGATAATTCTTTACGATCTCGGCAAGCCCGCGGGCAAAGCCACTGACACGCTGCTCAAACTCCTCGAAACTCCCGGCAAGACTGCGGTCTATTACATTTGTTGCGCACTCACCGCCGGCGCCGACCCGCGCGCCATCCCCGCTCTCCGGCCGCTGCTTCGCGACTCCGACACTCAGATTGCCATGCAAGCCGCACTAGCCTTGGGCGCGATGAAGGACGGGGATTCATTCAACGCCATCGCCACAATGGCCGACGGCAAGATCGAACAAAAGCGCTTCGGTGAAGCCCGCGAACTCGTCCTCGCGCTCTGCAACATCGACGAAAAGCGCGGCCGCGAACTCGGGAAAAAATTCTACGAGCAAACCCTCGGCCATGGCGGTGACGGCAACTTCGGCGAGTACCGCCACTAGTACGCGGGGAATCAAGCGGGGCAGATTCAATCTCACTAAGACTAGCTCGACCTGTCCCAATCGGTCCACTTGGTGTGCGCGGGCGGAATTCACCGCCGCTTCTCGCGACATACGTCATCCTGAGAGCGTGTCTGAAAAGTCAGTTCGCGTTGTTTCACAGCAATCGTCATCCTGAGGTACTCCGAAGGATCTAGCCTGTTAGCAAGTGCCGGCAAGATCCTTCGGGGTACCTCAGGATGACGTTATTTAGTTTCAGGCGATACATCTGAAGTCGATTCGATCTAGGCTTCCTGAGGGCGAAAGCCGGCCTTCCTGTCCCCAGAAAAAAATTTTGCTTGCAAACCCCAAACGCGACGCTATGTTACCATCCACTAAGTTAGTGAACACAAGCTTTTCGGGTGTTCCGAACGGCTTATTTCGCAGACTTACATTTCACGGGAGGCCTTTATGCGTCAACTCTCCTTTCCTCGGCCGCAGTGGGCGGCCCTGTTTGTTGCCATGGCGATCGCCGTCGCCGGTTGGGCGCGGCCGGTGCAAGCGGCCGGTCTGCTGATCGCCGACGGCGGGCAGGGCGGCGTTCTTTCGATCAAGGAGCACTCGGCCCACGTGACGATCAACAACGGAATCGCCGTCACCACCGTCACGCAGGTGTTTCTGAACACCGAGGACCGAACCGTCGAAGCGCTCTATACCTTCCCCGTACCGCGCGGCGCGTCGGTCGCCAACTTCTCCATGTGGATCAACGGCAAGGAGATGACCGGCGAAGTCGTCGAGAAAGAACGCGCCCGCCAGATCTACAACAGCTACAAGGCGCAGCGCCGCGACCCCGGCCTGCTCGAGCAGGTCGATTTTCGAACCTTCGAGATGCGCGTCTTCCCGATCGCCCCGCGGGCCGAGCAGAAAGTGCAGGTCACGTACTACCAGGAGCTCGATTTCGATCACGACTGGGCCACCTACGTCTATCCGCTGGCGACGCAGACGCGCAAGGCCGTCGACAGCAAGGCCGACGGAAAATTCGCGATCACCGTCGATGTGAAATCTGAAATCCCGATCACGGAAATGAAAAGCCCGAGCCACCAGAAGGATTTCGCCATCGCCAAACACACCGACACCTACGAGCAGGCCAGCCTGGAAACCAAGACCGGCGATCTCTCCAAGGACGTCGTGCTCGCCTACCACATCAGCCGCCCGCACACCGGAATCGATCTGATCACCGCGAAAGAAAAGAACGAAGACGGTTACTTCAGCCTCACCCTCACGGCCGGCGAAGAACTGGCGGCGCTGAAAACTTCCATGGACTACGTGTTCGTCATGGACATCTCCGGCAGCATGACCGACGACGGCAAGCTCGAATCGTCGCAGAAAAGCCTGTCGGCCTTCATCGAGTCGCTCGACAAGGACGACCACTTTGAAGTGATGACATTCAACAATCAGCCGCACCCGCTGTTCGGCAAGCTGCAGCCGGCGACGGACGACCTGAAGAAGCAGGCGGCTACGTTCCTGGCGACGCAGGAAGCCCGCGGCGGCACGATTCTCGCGCCGGCCATCAACGCGGCGTACAAGTACGACAACGCCGACCGCCCGCTCAACGTCGTGATCCTGAGCGACGGACTGACTGAGCAGAACGAGCGCGCGGGCCTCGCCACGCTGATCAAGAATCGGCCCGCCAACGGCCGGGTGTTCACCGTCGGCGTGGGTAATGACGTGAACCGCGCGCTACTCGAATCGATCGCCAACGATAGCGGCGGGCTGGCGGCGTTCATCTCCCGTGGTGACGACTTCACCCGCCAGGCGCAGGCGTTCCAGCGCAAGCTGCAGCGCCCGGTGGCGACCGATCTCGCACTCGATTTCGGAGGCGTGAAAGTTTACGACGTCGAGCCGATCAAAATGCCCAATCTTTTCCACGGCCAGCCCGTGCGAATCTACGGCCGCTACAAGGGCGACGGCACGAGCAGCTTCAAGCTCACTGCGAAAGTGATGGGGCACGACCTCGCGCAGAAGGGCGAACTGGCCTTCCCGAAAGTGGACGACGCCAACCCGGAGATCGAGCGTATGTGGGCGTGGCACCGCGTTGATCGCCTGTTGAAAGACGCCGACAACGCCGGCGACCGCAGCAGCGCGATCAATGAGATCGTCCGCCTCGGCGAGGGGTACAGCATCGCCACTGAGTACACGAGCTTCATCGTGCTGGAGAACGACAATGAGTTCCAGCGGTGGCACATCGATCGCAAGAACGCGCTGCGCATCGAGCGCGACAAGGCCGCCGAGCAGAAGACCGACGCCAAGCTCGCCGCGTTACGCGACAAGGCGACTCTCGCGCTCGGCCCGGTAGAAGCGGCGCCCGCCAATCAAATGGCGATCAACGCCAACCCCGCCGGCCAGCCGATGGCGTCATCGCCCGCGCAGCCGGCGACTCCGTCGGCGCCGCCGGAAGGTTCGCACCCGAAGGGGCAGAACTTCGACTTCACCCTCCCAACAGGCGGCGGCGGGGCGATCGACCCGCTGACCGGCCTGCTGGCGGGCGGCTTCGTCGCAGCAGCATGGATGTTGCGGAAAGGAGCCCGCAGGAAACACGCCGCGTGAGGTAACAACGCCCAGCCGGTCGTGCGGGGCGGCACGACCGGCGGGGGTGTTCTCGGTTTTCGATGGGGGCGACGAAACCCATATAAGAAATAGCGCTCGTCATCCTGAGAAGGAGTCTAAAAAAGTGAGAAATCGCGAAATTTCCAACGCTCGTCATCCTGAGCGCAGCGAAGGACCTCTCGGAATCCCGCAGATGATCGAATTCGAGAACGCTGCTTTCCCGCAAAGATTTTGATGGAAGTCTTTGTTGAACTCCACAAACGTTAAGGGCGTCCGCGAGGTCCTACGCTTCGCTCAGGATGACTTTGGATGGGACTTTTTAGACACCCGCTCAGGATGACGATTGAAATTCTGCGGAATGCGAGGGCACTCGATGCACCATGTCTCAACATCTTCGCAACGGTTCAAGACGTCGGCGGCCAGTCGCCTTTTCGGCGCGCTGCCGACTGTATTGCTCGCGATCGCCGCGCTGCTCGTCGCGATCGTCCCCGGCGCGGCCGATCGGTTGCAGTTCGACCGTACGCCGCTGCTGGCCGGGCAGTGGTACCGGCTGATCACCTGCCACCTCGCGCACTTCGGCGGCGAACATCTCGCGTGGAACGTCGGCGTCCTGCTAGGCCTGGGCCTCGCCGCCGGCGCGATCAACCCGCGCCGAACGCTCGCCGCGATCGGCCTATCGATCCTCGCGATCCCGCTGGCGATCCTCACGCTCCAGCCCACGCTCCAAACTTATCGCGGCCTGAGCGGGATCGACTCGGCGTTGTTCACGCTGCTCGCGATGATGCTCCTATCCCAAGCCGCTCGCGACCGCCGCTGGGCGGTCGTCGCTTTAATGTCGATCGGCCTGGCCGCCCTGATCGGCAAGACGGCGTATGAGCTCGTCACCGCCCACGCCCTCTTTGTAGACTCCGCCGGCCGATTCGTCCCCGTGCCACTCGCCCACGCCGTGGGGGCGATCTGCGGCGTGATCGCGTGGGCCTATAATTTCCGAGCTCGAAGCGATCCGCAAGAACGAAGTTTCAACCCACACGCAGACGACGCTATATTGAGCATCAATGTCGCCGATTCACTCCCTTGAATATCACACCGAAACGCGACAGACGAAGTCGCTCATCCTTCCGATCGTGCTGCTGGTATTCGTCAGCGGATTGCTCTGGACGCTGCACGAAATGGCCATCGAACCGTACCGCCCGCCGGATGACATGAGCACGGCGCTGGACGGTCAGGAAGAGGCGATCGTCTCATTCTTGATGGCCGTGCTTGGCGTGGTTTGGGTGGGGCTACTTGTTTGGGGTTTCGTGCGATTTCGACGCAACCGAGCTTTTCAGAGTTAGCGAAGAGATCAATTCATGAATCCGCTCATTCCCGATACAACCACTGACGCACGGATGGCAGGGCTCGAAGCATTTCTTCAGCGCTACTTGGGGCCACGTCGGCCGGAATTTGGTGCGACGGAAGACGACGTGCGATCGATTGAGATGCCCGATCCGCTGCAACGTTTCTTCAGGTTTGCTGGGCGGTGGCCGGGGCCCAATGTTGGTACACCGTACGCAAATCGATTTTTCGTTCAGGACCATCTCGCTGGGATCGTCGGCAAGGAATACGCACCACCGCTCAAGATAATAGACAACCGCCTGGTATTCGTATGGGAAAATCAAGGCGTTTGGGTGGCCGCAACGGAGCGCACGGGCGTCGATCCAGCGGTGTGGATAACAGAAGAATGGGACACGCGACCAGTCTGGCGACAATTGGAAAGACCGCTCTCACATTTCCTCGTGAGTTTTGTATTGCAGGAGATCATGTTTGGCGGCGAACTCATCGCGGTGGCACCTGGCGCGCTTGAAAAGTTGGAGAAAGCAGGCCTGCCGGTCGCGCCTGTCTGGATCAGCGGAGAGTATGCATGGGATCTCGGCCGACCCTCTTATTTTCTTGTCGGCGACAGGTTCCTTCTCCGCCGGGCACTCGATCAAGACGACGGCCACGATTGGTATAGTTGCAGCGACCCGGCGGGCGTAGGCGTGCTGACTTCGTTGGGATTGCCGATCAAGTTGTAGCGGCCGCTGGCGAGCCGCCGTGGACGAGATCGATGAAGGTGCCAAGCGGCGAGATCAAACCATCATGGAACCACTTCACCTCCGTCAACTCAATCCTACCGACGCCGCGGACGCCCCGGAGTTGCAGCGGATGGCCAACTCGTGGGTCGGACGGCCGCAGGTGGAGGAGTTTCTTGGCAATCCGGACACGTTCGACGCCGCAAAGTTCATCGCCGATGCGGCCACCGTCGGCAAGCGGCTCATCGGCATCTGGGCCGACCGGCACCTCGCCGGCGTGATCAGCGTGCGAATGGCCGACCCGCACGCGGCCTCGTTCGGCTACCTTCTCGAAAGAGCCTACCGCGGCCGCGGCGTGATGACTCGGGCGTGCGCGGCCGTGATCGATTTCATCTTCACCGACCTGCACCGCCACCGGATCGAGATCCAATCCGACGAGGCTAACACGAAGAGCTGCGCGATCCTCGACCGGCTGGGCTTTCGCCGAGAAGGCGTCCGCCGCGACGCCGCGAGCTACGGCGATTTTTACGGGAACTTAATCGTGTTCGGCATGCTGGCGACGGAATGGTCGCCGCCGGCCGAGTTGCTGACGTGGGCCGATCGCCCGGCGGGGTAGTTTTTGTACGGGCCGCCAAGGCCGACGTTACGGAACTGAGCGTGTATCGCTTTATCTTTTCTGGCCGATCGCGGATATAATCTCCGCACAAGATCGGGGAATCATGAATCGCTTTCACTATTCACTCGCGCTTCTGACGTTGCTCGTTCCGTGCCTCGCCGCTGCTCCGGCGACGAAGCCATCCACCCAGCCACTTAAGCCTGAAGACGAGGTTCGCGCC
This sequence comes from Tepidisphaerales bacterium, assembly GCA_038329865.1. Lineage (GTDB taxonomy): Bacteria > Planctomycetota > Phycisphaerae > Tepidisphaerales > Tepidisphaeraceae > JANMES01. The sequence goes on from JBBQNK010000068.1 coordinate 10,204, forward strand.
GCGGTGATCGCTGCTGTGCTGGCTGAGCGAGGGGATGATTTTGACGCCTTTGATCGGACGCATATCACCGAGCCGCTCGATCGCAGCATGTGGAAAGCAGATCTGGACGAGCGCCGCCCGGCATCATTTCATCGCCGCGCTGGCGGATAAATTCGGCAACGAGGGCAAGGCCTACGCAAAATCCCTTGCTGATCGTCGGCCGGAAGACGTCCTGAGAATTCCCGCGCAGATCGCCCGCGGCAAAGTCACTCTCCACAAAAACTCGGCCGAGTTGATCGAAACCAGCTTCAAATACACAGACCTCTCCGACGATTACGACCTGCGACGCGTCGACGGAAAGTGGAAAGTGATCAACGGGGTCACACCGGCCGTTGTAGAAGGCGCGAAGGAGCGAATCGAAGCAGACGCCCAGTTGGACATCAAGTTGCAGCAGATCGCCGATCGCACCGCCAAAGGGCAATATGCGACGCTCGCCGAAGCGCGAGATGCATGGCAAAAACTTAAGCCGCCGCCGCCGATTGAATTCGTGCCCGCGCAGCTGCGCGTGAAGGACGGGGATCCCGCGGCAACGCCCAAAGTGCCGGCCGTGCCGGAGATTGAAACGGTGATGGATCAACTCGCTTATGAATCGCAGATGATTCAGGTGAGCACCGCCTCGCTCGGGCTGACCGCCGCGCAAACGGATTCCATCGCCGCCGCGAAAACCCGATACGTCAAGTCAATCGAAGACCTGCAAACCCAGCAGCCGGCCGAGTTCAAATCGCTCCGGGCCGACGAGCAGGAGACGCAGCAGATCATGCTTCTCGTCGGCGGCAATGCCGACCCGGTAATGATCATGCACTCGCGTGAAAAACACTTGGCTGCCTATAAGCTGGTGCTCGGCAAGGCCCGCGAGTTCCGTAAGTCGATCGAAGAGACACTCGCACCCGCGCAAAGAATCGATTGGCAGGCCGACCCGCTCCGGACCATGATGAACAAATCGCTCGCGAATCTCACGCTGACCGACGTTGAAAAACAGCAGATCAAACCCCAGTCACATCAGGCCGCGAGCGTTGTCTTGAAAGTATCCGACCGCTCCTACACCACGCTCAAGTCCGCCAGCGACGACGCAGTGCAGCGAATATTGAACGGCGGGAAGTAATCGCTCCGTCCGCTTTTACCACCCCATCACGCGCAGCCACTCGTGCGCCATCGTTAAATGCCCCGACAGATTCGGATGCATCGGCTCCGGGCAGAAGCGGTCGGCGGGGTGGAGCTTCAGCAGGCGCTGGAACATCGCGTGGAACGGCACGTAGCGGGCCTTGTACTGCTTGGCGAGTTTGGCGGCGGTCTTCTGGAACGGGGCGAGTTGCTTGAGCACGTTGGCGCGGTGCGTGCCGGGCGTGGATTCGATCGACATATAGAACGGCTCGATCAGCACGAGCTGCGCTTTGGTTTCCTTCTTCACTCGGCCGAGGATTTTCGGATAAATCTCGGCGTACTCCTCGGCCGTCACCGATTGGCCGACCACGTTGTTGATCGTGCGGTGAACGTCGTTAATGCCGATCATGATCGACAGCCAATCAGGCTGATGGCGGATGACGTCATCGGTCCAGCGACTCGATAAGTCGCGCACGGTGTTCCCGCTGATGCCGGTGTTGAGGAACGTGAGCTTGTGATCCGGATAGCGGGCGGTGATCAGATCGACGGCCATGTGCACATAGCCGCTCCCGAGCGGGAAGTGAGCGTCGCGCCGGCCGGCGTCGGTGATCGAGTCGCCGGTGAAGAGCACTTTACTGCCGGGTTTGATGGCGAAGGGCATGAAAATTTCCTTTAAAATCGTGTTGTAGTGTGGGTGTCAACCCATCGGCTCTTATCGAGCTAACCAAATCGCACATGAGCGTATTTTAGAAGCTCGTTTGCGCCAATCATATTCTGAATCGCGGTCTTTTGATTCAGGTTCGATCGCCAATTACTCTTGTCGACCAGCATGAATGATCAAGAACCAGGTTCGTCAGTGGGTCACGGCGAGCTTGCCACGTCGCAGGTTGTGCTCGTTCTTTCAGTCACCGGTGCCATTTTTTGTACGGCATTGGCAATCGCCAACGTGGTCGATCCAAACACGCCGGATGTGCAGGCATTCGCAGTAAGGTGTGAATGGATTGCTGTGTCAGCGGCTATCTTGGCCATCATCTGCGGTTTGCTTCAGCTGCGACAAAAAAGCACCACGCGCAAGGCCCTCACGCATTCTCCCGGCGTTCTGCAAATTCGGGGAGTTGTCGGAGGTTGCGTCGGAGGAATTATTGTCGTCGGTGGAATCTTTGCGTGGTTCGGCAGGGGCGAAGATGGGGTCATCTTTATGGTCGTGGGAGTCTTCATGCTGCCCTTTATTCTCGTACTGAAAGGGCATCGGTTTCACTGGCGATGGTGATAAGCAGTGGCGTGAAATTCAACGGCTAACCTAGAACCGCCAGTTCAATTCCACATACGGCGAGATCGACGCCGCTTCGTAGTCGACAGCGTCGATGCTGCTGTAGTTTCGGCCGTAGCTCAGCGCGATGCCGACCGTGCTCCAGCCGTTGATCTGGTAGACGCAGGAGATGAACGGCGTGACGAGCAACTCGCGGCGGCGTTCGCCGGTGATGTTTTGGAAGTAGTTGTCGTACACCGAGTACGCGAGCGTGAGGCCGGCGTTCACCACCAGCTGCGGCGTGCACTCGTGCTGCACGGCGGCGGTGACGGCCAGGCGGTCGTTGGTGTAATCGTGCGGGTAGGTCCAGCGGCGGCTGAGGCGGGCGTAGAGCACGCCGGTGCACTGGTTGTCGAACGGCTTGATGTACCGCCCGTAAACGGCCAGCTCGTTGGCGTTGAGGCTGCGCTCATCAAACCCGCGGCCGAAATATTGCGAGGGGATGTACTCTACGCCGTAACGCACCGAGTCGATGGTTTTGCTGATCGCGACGATGCCGGCGATCGAGTCGGTATCGAGCTGCGAGTAGTGGTTGAACCGCGCGGCCGATAGCTGAGCACCGATCTGAATGTCGAAGCTCTCTGCGATCGTCGTCTCAAAGCCGCCGTCAACGGTGGCCGACGCCCAAGTGTCAGCGTGCTTGGGCGAGGTGAGGAACGCGTTGTTGGTGAAATCGACTTCGCCGTGCACGGTGAGGTACCACGGATGGTACGGCTCCATGAGGACGATGTCGTGATCGGTCGGCGCGGCGGTGAGCGAGTAATCGCCCGGGCGGTAAAACTGCACGCCGCGCTCGGAAGCGGCAGCGGCGCGGGCGTCGTTCGACTGCGCCAGCGCCGGGGCGGCCAGCATCGCTACGATTAGAAACGTCACGCCAAATGTCACACTGGTTACGGTTGATCGGATCGACATAAATCCCTTCGGTCGATGGAGAAACATTGGATGAAAACGGACTCGCCAAAACCTACCTGCCGGTGATTCTCAGCACAGCGGTTTCCCCGGTGTGCAACGCGATGTCCTGATCGTTCGGCCCGGTCAGCACGGTGCTGTCGATCCGCACGCCACCGGTGTTCAACCCCTGCGAGCCCTGGTTCCGCGCGAGAATCCGCAGCTCGTTCGGCCCCTTCTGCAGCCGGGTGGTGATCACCGTGCCGGCGTTGAGGAGCGAAACCGTCCGGTTGATGTGCGTGCCGGTGCCGTTGACGAGGCGGATGGTTTCGATGTCGCCGTCCTGCACGTTGCGATCGAGCACGGTGAATTGGAACGTCTGGTTGGCCGGTGCGGAAATATCAAAGAAGCCGCGCGTGCTGCTCGAGACGGTGAACGAGAACGAAGTGCTGCCGGCGTTGTTGGCGAATCGCTGGCGGTTGTCGGTGTCGGTCGCGACGAGTTCCTTCAGCCGATGGTTGGCGGTGTAGGCGTCGGTCGCTTTGACGTTGACGTTGCCGAACGACGCAGCGCCGACGGCCACCGCGCGGTCCCACGTCTGCTCGATTCCGCGGTCCTTCGCGTAGCGCGTGAAGGCTTGCGCGTCAGCGTCGGAATGCCCCGGCAGGGCGGCGTAACTGGTGGCAGCCTGCGACCAGTCGCCGGCGTTGATCGCCTGCACGGCGGCGCCGGTGCTGCCGGCGGAGAAGTCGCCGCGGGCTTGCGCGTTGAGCAGGCTGGCCTGTACATACGCCGGGTATTGCTCGAAGTCGGGGAAGGTCTTTTTCGCCTGGGCGACGGCGGCGGAATCTCCTTGATCGGAGGACGGCTTGGTCGTCGCGCCGCTTTCAGTGCGGGGCTTGATATCCGCAGGCGCACTCTCGTTCACGTACCCGGCCGACTTCAGCCACGCGTACACTGAATTGCCGTCGAGCCCTTTGTCTTCAGCATGCGCCGGCGCGGCGATCATCAAACCGCCGAGCAGACTAAGGCCGAAACCGAGTGAAATAATCTTCTTCATTTGCTTTCCTCCGGCACGATCGACAGGACGTACACCATCTCATCGAAAGGTTTGAGTGTCATGATGAAATTCTGCTTACCCGACGAGAACCAGTACCGCATCGGGTCATCCGTGGCCCGCAGCGAGTTGTCGGTGATGTTCTTCGTCCACGATTGGCCCACGAGCGACGCAGCCACCGCGTGGCGCGCCTGGTCAAGCTCGCCGCGCTTAGCCGGCTCGAGGAACCACTCCGGCGAGAGCAGTTGCGCCACGCCATCGGTTTCCTGCGATTTAAGATGCGCGAGCATCACGCGGGCGGTGAGCGGCGCGATGTCATCTGCATTGCGGGCGGATTTGCGGATCTTCACGACTTCCGGCTGAAGGAGGTAGCTCTTGCGCGTCTGGTCGACGCTGGCACCCATCGGCGCGCCGATGTTTACATTCATCGGCCGAACCAGGCCCCACCAGCGCCGCTTGTTCTGCGAATCGGTGAAGCTATTGAGCGAGTCGGCCAGATCATCGCGGCCGGCGGTTCGCATCGACTGCTGAAAATCGCGCCCGGAAAACTCCAGCACCTGCGGCTTGGCCCCGGGCTTCATCGACCAGAAAATGACATGCCCCGTGTCGGCGGATAAATCGCCGCGGCGAACCTGCCCGGCGGTCACCACGCAGAACTGAAACTCGCTGCTGCTGCCGATCAGCACCGTGCTGCGCGGGTTGGCCGTGACCGGCGCGCCCCAGGCGGAAACGCTTTGGCCGGGCTGGAGATCGACCGCGAGCCACTGCGACGAAAGCGCCCGATCGACATCGCCGGCGTCAACCGTCTTGCGGCCGGTGACGGTCTGGATGACCGGCGGCGTGATCGGCTCGGTCGTCAAATGGGTCATCGATTGAGAAGAGGGTTGTGTCGTGGGTTGTGTCGTCGGCGAGTCCGCCGCGCCGGTAAGCGCGGGAGAAATCATTCCGCAGAGCACGGCCGATAACAGCATCGGCCGTCTAAGGTGAGAAGGAAATAGCATGGTCCGTCCATCCGTGAAGGAAATCGGCGCGATCGGATTCGGATTCGAATTCGATGCGTCGCCGTGCCGCTTTTATCGTTGCAGGATCGCGATGTGCATGAGCGATCCGTGAAATACTTGCCGCCGTTTTTTGCCGCAAATCGTCGGCGATAATATCGCGCCGCACGCATTGTTATCAGCCCTCGGCCGGCGGTAAAACCGGAACGAATAAGCCTCCCGCCGAGTTATCGGACTCCGCCGATGGCGCGTAGTGTTAAGCCGGTACGCGGTGATGTCAACTTCCACGCCGCCGGGGCGCGTTCGATTTCGCCGGCGAAGGAACCGCCATGAATCGCCGCTTGCCGGTGATGATGCCGATCGCCTCCTTGAACCAATTGATGCCGAAATAAATGAACAGGGCTCCGATGAGGAACATCGCGATCACAACAAACACCCCGTAAGCGTCTGCGTGGAACCGAGCGTTGGAAATTAATTCGATGAAGTACAGCGCAAGCGGCAGCAGCAAGACGATCCCGAGCAAAGTCACGCCGACGCCGAGTATCGCGACGAATGACCCGACGATCGGCCGCGGTGGAAATTGAGGTATCGCCGGCGTGGCGCAATCCAGCGGCGAAGTTGATGGGGCATCGCGATCGACCATTTACTCGCCCGGCCGGGCTCGCGGCTTGCCGTCGACTAGCTTTTTCGCCCAGCGGAAGCAGTAGATCCCCAGCCAGATCGCTCCCGCGCCGCTCAACCACGAGCCGACGGCCGTCATAATCTCCGCCCGCGTCGCCGAGCTTCCATCGAGCACGCTGATGATCGAAAGCGACATCGCCATCGCCAGAATTGGCCCCGCCAGCAGCAGCAGGAACATGCGCCAATCCAATGAACGATCCAAGAACCGGCATCGCCACCCGCACCGCCGGCGTGGCGTAAGGGAGCACCGGCCGGGGAGGTGGAGTGTCACCGAGATTCATTGCATGTTTTCGGAAGCGTCAACGCGGAGATGCGGAGAAGAATAATTCGCCCGTGCTTTCTCCGAATCTCCGCGTCTCCGCGTTCATTCTTCCTGAATTGACGCGAGAAATTACTTCGCCTTCGTCGCGCCGTCGAAGAAATCGACCACGCAAGTTTCCAGCGAGTACTCGGCCCCCACGATCAGCAGGCCGTCTTTCTGGATCAGGTTTTCCAGCACCTCCGAGCCGTGCCGCAGGTGGCTGGTGCTGACGCGGATGTTCGCCCGACAGGCGTGCTGCATGAGTTCTTCGGGCTTGTTGCGAAGTTCGGTATCCATCAACGGCTCGACGGAAGGGCGGATGCGATCGACGATCGACCGCAGGTTGAGCGACTGCATTTCGCTCGGCCGCCTGAGTTCTTCGAGCGTGGCCGCGATCGCGCCGCAGCGCGTGTGCCCGAGCACCACGACCAGCCGTGTGCCGAATCGCTCGGCGGCGAACTCCACGCTGCCGATCTGCGACGGCGCGACGATATTCCCCGCCACGCGGATGACGAATAAATCGCCGAGCCCCTGGTCGAAAACAATTTCCGCCGGCACGCGCGAATCCGAGCAGCCGAGAATAATCGCAAACGGCTCCTGCCCCCCAGCCAACTCCGCCCGCCGCTCCTGGCTGGAGAGCGTGTGCGTTCGTACGTCAGAAACAAACCTCTCGTTACCGGCCCGCAACTGGGCGAGCGCTTCTTTGCCTGAGATCATTTTTTGTCTTTCTCCTCCGGCGGATTGTGCGCATATGCCGCCTGTAGATTGATCTTCATGAATTTCGGGTCGAGATCAATCGTCAATTCTTTTCCGGTCCCTCTCCCTCCGGGAGAGGTTAGGTGAGGGCGATCGCCGGGATGCGTTGTTTACCGTTCGCCCTCATCCCCGCCTTCTCCCGGAGGGAGAAGGAGGTTGCCGCTCGGCTTCGAGGACAGATTCTTGGATTTTGAATGTTCTCCAATCACGGTTTTTGCAGGGCAACTTAAGTAAACGCCTCGGCATGCAACCACATGAAACCTGGCGTCTGTGCTTTAGATAATTTCAGAGATACTTAATCGATCAGCCCTGCCTCTGCCATTCCCACGAAATAGCCAGTTGACAGGCAGCAAAACCGAATCCAGTGACCCGAAAATTCAATTCCGCTGATTTCGTCCCTGAGCAATGAGACATATTCGAAATGACTTCGGTTCCACCGATCGAGCGACAAGATTTGCGAGAACCAGATCATGCCGCAGCGGATGAATTCGTCGTCTTCCGAATTCGGAGTGGGCAACTGGCGGGCAGCGTCGATTGATCGACTGAACCCTGCGAGCAGGCGGTCCAAATGCGAGAAGGTTTTAGATTCCTTCGCGGAGTCCATTAATCGCCTAAGCTTTTTCGATCAGGCACGAGAAGGTCTTTTTTTATAGCTCACCGCGAACTAGTGCGCGCGGCTACGCAGAGTTTATCGCCCATCCTGCGTCAGATTCGTCGGTTGCGACGGCGCGGCGTTGGGTGCGTCGAGATCGCGCAGGACGAGCAATCCCATGAACGATTCGTCGCGGCCGAAGTCGATCGGTCCCGCCCAGCTGGCACTTTCTCCTGTCGCGCCGACGTGGTGGACGGCGTTGAATCGGAGCAAACTCGGTCGTGGGAGTTTCGGGTCGAGCAGGGCTTTCCATGGGATCGCCAGCTCGCCGCGCCAGACGCCGCCGTCGACGGTGGCGGCGTAGCGGATGGCCAATCCTTCGATCGGCTGCCACGGGTCGGCGTTGAAGCGGCGATCGAGTTTGCGTTCGACCCATTGGCCGGTCGGTTTGCAGACGACGTGCAGCACCGGGCCAAGCGAATTGTCCGCGTATTGCGGCTGGATGAGCAGCTCGCACAAGTCTTCGCCCCAGGCGCGGCGGTCCTGGTAGTTCACGAAATTCTGCGTGGTGAGAATGTCCGTCCGCGTCACACCCTGCAGGCGGAAGCCGACGTAGAAATTGTCATCCGCCCAGGCGGCGTAAAGGCGCGTGGGGTTAGTCGCGGGTTCCAGCTGCTGCCGCTGAAGGGCGGGGCGGGCGAGCATCTTTACCATCGGGCCGGACTGGATCGCGTCGGCGGAGTTCCACTCCTCGAGCGAGCCGTTGATTTGCATCGGCGTGGTGCGGCGATCGACCGGCGCGACGGGAATGACCGCCTGCATCGCGTACGTCTTGTGAGAGTAGCCGTTGGTGAAAGACCATTCGACAGGCTTCGGCGTCGTGCCGGCCGGGCCCGTGCCGAGCCGGTTGAGCTTCACCCGCGCCGGCAGCGTGGCGCGGTTCACCTGGAACAAGCCCAGCGACGGAATCGCCTGGCCGTAGGGGGAAAAAATCCACGGGTCGGGCACGCTCGACCAGTTAATGCTGTTGGCGGCCGGCGTGTCGTCGGAGGCGTTGTATAAATCCACGCCCACGCGCACGCCGACTTCGTTGGGCATCGCCGGATCGGTAATGAACTGCACCGTGCGCGCAAGCTGATACTGCAGGTCCTGCGGCTCGAGCCAGTGGAGGCTCTGCATGTCGATCAGGCGCTCGTTACGCGGATCGACGACCTGCCCCGGCTGGTGCAGCAGAATGCGCCGCGCGAGCAGGTCCTTCACCGTCCGCCAGGCGGCCGGGTCGACTGTGCCGGTCATCAGCGAGAAGACCGGATCGGGCGACTCCATGCCGAGGATCTGCACCGGCTTGGTGATCGCCCGTGCGGTAAGGAGCGGGCCGATCACATCGCCGCGGGATTTGGCGAGCAGGAGGTATTCGCAATCCTGCTCGGCGCGGCGGAGCCACTTAAGCTGCAGCGTCGGCACCGGCTGATCGAGGCCGAACCACTCGCCGGGGTAGAACCAAGTGAGATCGTCCGGGTCGGCCGACGTAGCGGCGTCGGGCGTGCCGGGCAGCGAGCCGGAGAACATGACAAGGTCGGCCTGTCGCAGGTAGGCGAGCCACGCGAAGAGGCGGACGTCGCGTTCGTCGCCGCCGGCGCTGGCGTACGGGAGCAGGCCGGGCAAGTCGGTGCGGAGCCAGCGGCGCGGGCGAGGCGTGGCTTCCGGCCACAACTGAATCGGCGGGGAGAAAATCAGATTGGGCGCGCTGCAGAGCAATCGCCCGGCCTTGAGCGGCTCGATCATCGTGGGCCGGGCGGCGCTGGCGAGTTGGAGCTGATCAATCTCCAGCGGCAGGGCGACGCGCACGCGCGCCTGGTCATTCAGCAGGTCGGCGGCGAGGAGCGAAAGCTCGAGGCTGTCGGCGCCGCTCGCGCGGCCGGGGTGCAGCGGGTCGATCATGATCGCCGAGCGCGGCAGCCATTCATTCTGATCGAATCGGTTAGCGGCGTTCTGATAATAATCGAGCTGGCTCTGGCGCGCGTACCGCGCCAGAAACTCCGGCTGCGGGATCGGCCAGAAGCCGAGCGGCTGGCCATCGGCAAACGCGTCGCCCTTCATCCACGGTGAGACCAGGCCGATGAAATCCTCCCAATCCACGTCAGGCAATTGGCCCACGGGCCATTTAACGACCGGCCCGAGTCGCGGCACAAACGCCTGGCAACGATTTTCGTGCGCGAGCGTGATCAGCTGATCGAGCGTGCGGACTGCACTAGCGTAACGCGGCTCGGTGCGATTGAGTTGCGTGGGGCGAAGGCCGGCGAATCGTTCAGGATACAGAGCGGCCAGCCGGGTCCAATCGAGGGGGCTGAGAAGCTGCAGATGGTGCTCGTCGGGAAGGGAAAAATCGTAAACGGTCAGATGCAGATCGACCGACGCGACGGCGGCGTTGTGCGAGTCGAGCAGATCGCACCGCGACGTGTACTGCCCCGCGGGCGTGCCGGGCGGGATGTGCAGATCGAACCACACTTGCGCCGCGCCCGCCGGCTTGGTTAGGCGGAGCTGGCTAAGAGCGATCGTTCCGTCCTTGCTCTTCAGCGGGAGAAGCGCGCGGGGCTGGGCGGCGACATCACTGGTCACGCCGGTGTGGCGGACGTAGCTGGCGCGGTTCAGATCGACCGGCATGGCGACGATCTGCCAGGCAGTAAACACATCGGCTGGGAGCGCTAAGGCGGAGAGGTTCGCGGAGGCGGCCATGGTCGGCGAGGTCAGCCGCAGCGAGCGGGCGGAAGGCGTTTGCGCCGCGGCGTCTTCACCGATCTCAACGCTGAAGCTGACCCACTCATTACGGGCGGCGGAGAGCTCAATCGCGCCCGGCAAGGCAAGCGGGGTGACCGGGGGATTCAAGTCCAGCGCCCGCAACAACGGCGAGTCGTACGCGCCAGGCTTTGCGCTATTTTCAAGCATCGGACGGCAGCCGGTAAGCGCTGATAATGCAGCTAAAATCAACCCGCAAAACAAGATAGACGTTTGGCGGTGGGGCGGACTAAGGACTTGTCGCAGGGAGGATCGTTTCATGCCTTGCACATCAGATGGGCATCGTTTTGTCGGATGCCGCATATAGCGTCGCTGCTGGGAGGGAGCCGAACAGTCTTGCGGCAGTGAATCTAACATGTGTTGAAGAATCTGAAATACAAAATACGGGATTTTTTCCCGAAGCAAACGAAATCTTCCCATTTTGCACATCCGGGCCCGTTACATTTTCCGCGAATTAACATTTGATGGCACGAGGTTTGTAATGATCTTATTCCGTAGGAGCAAACGGATATGACGAATATCAATCAGGACGGATCCGTGACGTTCAAGTTCTACCGCCCTGAAGCGGCCGCCGTGATGATCGTGGGTGATTTCACCGGCTGGAACGCGGCTCCGATCGAAATGACCTCTGCCGGCGACGGCTGGTGGACGCTGGGCAAATTGTTCAGCGGCGGCGAGTACCGGTTCCGGTACCTGGCTGACGGTCAACCGTATGCCGACTACGCCTCGCACGGCATCGAGGCGACGAAGACCGGCTGGAACAGCATACTGGTCGTGCCGGGCGGCTTAAAAAAGTCGTCACAACAATACAACGCGAAGTGGGTTGCCTGACCCCCAACTCACTTTCGCACCAAGCCTCGTTTCCTCCTCCGCCAGGCCGCACGGACTCTAACCCTCCACCGTGCGGCCTTTTTATGCGCCGAGTTTTGATGGAAAAATTGGGACGACCATGGATTTTGGTTTTTGAATTAGAGCATATCAACTTCAACCGTAGCGGGCGTCGGATGTTTTGTCTCCGTCATCCCGAGGTACGCCGAGGGATCTCGGGAGCACGAGAACCGTTTGAAATCCGAGATCCCTCGGCGTACCTCGGGATGACGCTACACCTGAAGTTGACTCGC
>JBBQNK010000069.1:0-20597 GCA_038329865.1 Tepidisphaerales bacterium
TCCAGAGCTCGAAGGGTCAAAATCGCTTGTTCGGCGGCAAGACGTTCACGCAAAGAAAGTCGAGAAAGATTCACGAGTGGCCTCCATGCCGCGGTTATCAGCACATTATACAAAATCTACCCGGCGGGCGCGCTACACCCCCGATCCCGCCCGCGAGCTATCGTTATTGACAGCAACCCGTGTTCCAGCGTATACTTACGGGTCTCTGGATCGAGGGTTCATTTTTTTGGATTCTATGCAGTTTCCGGAGATTTCGCGGCGAAAGGAGCACGGGGTAACGTGGCCAAAAAGTCGAGTCATAAGCCGGCGTCGTCGAAGAAAATGTCCTCTGTGAAGTCCGTAAAGTCTTCCATGAAATCTAAACCCGTGAGTAAAGCCGCGCGCAAGCCGGTCGTCGCGAGCAAGCCTGCCCCGATCGCAACCAAATCCGTCGCAGCGAATAAGAAAGCCCCCGCAGCGAGTAAAGCAGTCGTGACCGGAAAAGGCAAAGCCGCGTCCGCCAAGGCCGCGCCGCTCAAGCCGGTTTCTTCCGGCAAGCCGCAGCTCGTGCAAGGGTCGATCCTCAAGCACGGGCATGCCGCCCACCACAAGCCGGGTAAGCACAACGGCAAGGTCGTGCCGAACTACGAACCGCCGAAATCAAGTGTCCGCCACGTGCCGGTTTCGCGACTGCCCAAGCCGATGCCCGCCATGGTCAATCGCCCTGTGCCGGTGATGGTGACGACCGACGGCAAGCCCAAGAAAAACCAGGCCGGCCTGAGCTCACGCGAGCTCGACGTGTACCGCGACGCGCTCCTAGCCAAGCGCCGCGAACTCGTCGGCGACATGGGCTCGATGGAGGCCGAAGCGCTCCGCTCCAGCAGCGGCAGCAACCTCTCAAACCTGCCGATGCACATGGCCGACATGGGCACCGACAACTACGAGCAGGAATTCACGCTCGGCCTGGTCGAAAAAGACCGCCTTGTTCTCCGCGAGATCAACCAGGCGCTGGCGAAAATCCAGGACGGCTCCTTCGGCATCTGCGAAGGCACCGGCAAACCGATCGGCAAGCCGCGGCTGGAAGTGCAGCCATGGGCGAAGTACTCCATCGAGTACGCCCGCATGCTGGAGAAGCGGCTGATTCGGTGAATGATATTGGGTATTCGGTATTAGGTATTGGGTGAGACGGATTGTGCGATAAAGCCAAACGGCGTCATCCGATCAACCTAATATCCAATAACGAATACCCAATACCACTTAAAGCACGCCCATGCCCTTCCCAACCGAAAACCTCAAAAACCCCCGCGCCATCGCCCGCTTCGCCGGTACGTGTTTCGTCGGCCTGCTGATCGATCTGCTCACCAAGCGGGCGGCGGTTCATCGGCTCAAAAGCTCGCGCGACATCATCCAGTTCATCCCGGGTTGGCTGCACTTTGAGTACACCGAAAACCACGGCGCCGTCTTTGGCATCGGCCAGGGGCAGTGGGCGCTGTTCGTCATCGTCTCATTCTTCGCGATCGCGCTGCTGACGTACCTCTTCGCCACCAGCGGACGGCGGGCGTTTACGCAGATCGTTCTGGGCATGCTGCTAGCCGGCGTGCTTGGGAACATGTACGACCGCGTGCGATTCAACTACGTGCGCGACATGATCCACGCCCTGCCCGACTGGTCCAATCCACTCCGCGGATTCTTCCCGAGTTGGCAGTATGTTTTTCCGTGGATTTTCAACGTGGCCGACATCATGCTCTGCACGGGTGTGGGATTGATGCTGATCCTCGGACTCTTCCAGAAGCAACCGCAGGATGAACCCAAGGGCACCGAAGCACTGGACTGAGCCGCCCCACGCTCCGCCAGTGGATTACCGACTCTTTCCAACTCTGGCGGATTTAAAAAAGTCCACGACCTGCGAAGCCATCGGTACATGACTGGCATTGGGCACCAAAGAGGGCTCCGCCACCTCGTAGCCCATCGCTTTCAACGACCCCGCCGCCTCGCGGCCCTGGGCGATCAGGCCTCGACCGTTACCGATCGCGGCATTGTACGGATCCTTTTCCCCAAAAAACTGCTGGACCTTAATCCCCGCGGCCGTGCCGTGAGCGGGCAGGTTGAGGTAATAGTTCGCGCACGCAGGAGCAGCGGCGGCGATGACATTCGGCGATTCGATCATCATTGCATAACACGGAATGCCGCCGCCTAAAAATCCGGTGATGCACATGCGGTCTTCTGTGTTGGCCGCGTCGTGAATCGATTTGAACAACGCCAGCACGCCCGGCTGATCGAATTCCAACCGCTGCGCGATCGTTCGCGCGTTGAGCGTCTCGCTGGCGTAGATCTTGATGACTTCCTTCGCGTACCACTTGTGGAATCCTTCGTCGTCCACCACGTTTGTGTTGGAAAGCGTAACCGGCGCAACGACAATGAACGGCCCGTCGCCGATCACATTGTGATAGCTGTCGCAAAGGCTCTGGTAATCCTTGCCCGCACCGGCGAAGCAGAAAATCACCGGCGTGGGTTTGACCGGCGACCATTTCCACGGAATCGACACGTACGCCACCATCGCATGCTTAGGCGTGCGGACCAGCAATGATCGCGCCGCCAGCAAATCCGTGCACGGCTGATACTTGCTCGCGGCGAACTCTTTCGGATCAACCGGCGCCAGCCGCGTGAGGTACGCCAGTGCGTCCAGCGCCTGATCGCCCGCGAGATACTCCGCCACTCCCTTCCGCGCCGCTGCGGGGAGTTGGCCGGATTCGAGCAGGCCTTTTTCGAGCGTCATCGCGTACGCATTGTCGCGCAGAAGCAGCACGGCGTAGGCGTCGATCACCGTTTGCGCTTGATGCGCCCCGATCGCCCGCGCGACGGCGGCCTTCAGTAACGGCAGGCGGCCCTTGGGCGAAAGGCGGACAGCCTTGATGAGGTACGAATCGAACGTCGCGTCCGCCGTTGCCGCGTGCGAAAGCGCGGAGAATTTCTGCAACAGATCGGCGGCGGATTCGTAGGCGGCTTGCTGGTTTTTCGCTACCGCCGGCGCGTCGGAGTCATCATCCGACGCGCTGCGGAGCGCGTACGCGATTTGCACGAGGCGATCCGGCGAATCGACGACTGACTTGGCCGCCTGCAGTGCTGATTCGCCGACCGATTTCGCCTTGTTCGTCGCGCACCACTGCGCGAAATCCATCAGCGGCTTGGCGGCGGCTTGAAGATCGACGGTGAGAGGTGAAATCACTGAAGGTGACGTCGTCGGACCCGTTGTCGGGGCCGACAAACGTGCAGTCGTCGGATCGGCGACCCCCCCCGCCGCCATCGCGGCCGTCAGCAGGATCGAGCAACACACAACGGGGAAAAATCTCATTTACAACTCGAGAGCGGTGATGCGGATCGATTTTCCGTGGCACGGGCGGCCCGCCCGTGTCTTGGCTTCGGTCGCAAACCATGGGCGAGCCGCCCATGCCACTTGAAACCGCACCGCGACCCACTCGGGATACCATCGCACAACGCCCGCAGCTATGATCGCCAACAGCAACACGCATGGCAAATTTTGACGAACCATTCATCCAGCGGGTCATTCACCTGGCGATGACCGCGCGCGGTAAGGTCGAGCCGAATCCGATGGTCGGCTGCGTGCTCGTCAAAGACGGCCGGGTGATCGGCGAAGGGTGCCACAGCCATTTCGGCGGGCCGCACGCGGAGCCGACGGCGCTGGCGAATTGCACCGAATCGCCCGCCGGCGCGACGGCGTACGTGACGCTCGAACCGTGCTGCCATTTGAATAAAAAAACGCCCCCGTGCGCTCCAAAGCTGATCGCCGCGAAAATCGCGCGCGTGGTTTACGGCTGCGTCGATCCGAATCCCGATGTCGACGGCAAGGGCCTGGCAATGCTACGGGCGGCCGGGATCGAAGTCGCCGGGCCGGTGATGGAAGGTGAGGCTCAGCAACTCCTCGCGCCGTTTATCGGACGCACGATTCACCATCGCCCGTACGTCACGATGAAGTGGGCCCAGACGGCCGACGGCAAAATCGCGGCTCGACCGAGCTCGCCGAAGTCCGGCCTAATCGGGAAGCGGATGCAGATCAGCAACGCGGGAACGTCGGCGATCGTGCAGCAGCTCCGCGCCAAGTCCGACGCGATCCTCATCGGCATCGGCACGGCCATCGCCGACGATCCGCTGCTCACGGCACGCGTCGACGAATCTCGCCTGCAGACGCGCATCGTGCTCGACAGCCAACTGCGGCTGCCGCCTACGAGCCGGCTGGCGATGACGACCGATCAGCTGCCGGTCGAAGTCTATTTCACGCGCGACGGTTTCATCGAAGCCGGCCCGGAACGGATCAAGGCGCTGATGGCCACCGGCGTCACGCTGCGCGAGGCGGCGGGCGATCTTCGCGGCCGCATCGCCCTGCCGGCGCTGGTGCAGAGCGATCGAATGAACGACGTTACGCACCTGCTCGTCGAGCCCGGGCCGACGCTGGCGAGAAGCTTCTTCGACGCCGGAGCGTGCGATCGGCTGTGGGTCATTCAATCGCCGATAAAAGTGGACGACGCGACCGCGCCGAGCGCGGCGGCGATTCCTTCGCGATTCGTCAAAACGGGTGAGCGTGTGATCGACGGCGACGTGCTGACAGAGTATCTCGATCAGGAAAGCGATCTCTTCTTCGCCGCGGTGCCGTCGGCGGATTTTGAAAACATCGAAAACATTGAACCACGGAGGCACGGAGGCACGGGGGGCAACTCGTAGGATCACGCCGCTTGTTGGTGCCCCATTGTTAGATCTTTTTGGTAGTGGTGCAGTTTGAAGTGGCATGGGCGGCTCGCCCATGGTTTTTGGCGGAAAAGAAGACACGGGCGGGCCGCCCGTGCCACGAAAAATCAAACTGCATCATGACCGATTCTTATTTTTCAAATGGCATTCAACCGTAAAGCGCGCCTCCGTGCCTCCGTGGTCAATCCGAATTCAATGCCCCGGCAAATGCTCCACCAGCCGCTCGATCTGCTGTTCCGTATTGTAAAAATGCGGCGACGCTCTTAGCCGGCCTTCGCGCAGCGCGATTTCAGTCTTGTGTTCCTTCCGCAGCATTTTGAACAATTGCTCATGGCCGTGCGTTGGGCTGGTGAAGCTCACGATGCCGCTCCATTGGCCGAGGTTGCGGGGGCTGATGATTTTGTAACCTTTTTTACTCAAGCCCTGGATGAGCAGGTCGGTCAGTTGCTGGATTCTTCTGGCGACGAGGTCGATTTTGCAGTCCATCAGCATTTCGACCGACGCCTTGAGGCCAAGCAGGCCGGGGATGTTCAGGGTACCGCACTCGAATCGGCCGGCGTCGGATTTGAGCGTGTAATCGTAATTGCCGTAGTTCTGCGGGTCGACGACGTTCAGCCAGCCAATCATCAATGGTCGCGTGCGGTCGATCAGCTCTTTGCGGCAGTAGAAAACGCCCGCCCCTTCCGGGCCCAGCAGCCACTTGTGGCCGTCGGCGGAGAGGTAATCGATGTGCATCGCTTTGACGTCGATGGGCAGCACGCCCATAGTCTGGATCGCATCGACGCAGAAGAGTTTCTGGTTTTTGTGGCAGAATTCCCCGATGCGGGTCAGGTCGTGCCGCTGGCCGGAGGCGTATTCCACGTGGGAAAGGCTGACCAGCCGGGTTCGCGGGTCGGCGGCTTCTTCTAAAATCTTTTCGGTGGGAACTTGTCGCCGCCCGGCAGCGTCTGTGACTTCATCGACGAGGATCAACTTCACGCCGCGCGCCCGGGCCACCTCCATCCACGGGTAAATGTTGGCGGGGTATTCAACGGCCGTGGTGACGATGCGATCGCCGAATTGCCAATCCACGCCGTTGGCGACGATACTGATGCCTTCCGACGTGTTCTTGATGAACGCGATTTCGTCGCGGTGAGCGTTGATCAGCTTGGCCGACGCGACGCGGAGCTTTTCCAGGTCGGCGTACCACGCGCCGGCCAAATACGCCCCGGCCTCGGCTTCGTGGGCGTATTTGCGGATGGCCTTGGAGGCCGCGTGAGGAATCGGGCAAACGCCGGCGTGGTTGAAGAAATCCCAGTGCGAAAGCACGGGGAATTGCTCGTGGTTGCCGACATAGTCGAAAAGATCGGGCATAGATTGCTTCAATCAATTATACTGGCTGCGGGCAATATTGAGATCATCCATGAAACTACAAACCGTTTTCGTTTCGTTTTTGGCCGGGCTCCTTTCCGCGTCGGCGGTCTGCCCGGCGGCGGCGGGCGATGAGATTCTGCAGAACGCCGCACCGATCAAATGGCTGGCGCCGTTTCTGCCGGAAAATCTTCCCCCGCTCGATCTGCCGGACTACATCAAGACCAGCCCGGTGGAGCTGGCCGAAGCGCAGTCGTGGGCCGGGCGGTACAAGCTGTCGCTGCTGACGCTCAGCAAAGCCGGGGACGTCGACCCCATCCGCGCCGCGATCGTAAAAGGCCGTTCGCTCTGGGCGCTGGGTCGAACGGACGAGGCGCTGGCGGCCTTGTCCGACGATAAAGTCGCCGCCGATTCCCACGTGCAGATTTTGACCGCCCAGATCCTGGCCTCCCTCGGCAAGACCGACCAAGCGCTGGCCGTACTTAAGACGCATCTGGACGCGCACCCCGATTCCATCGCCGGGCATTATTACCAGGCGCGCATCTGGGAAGATTCCGGCGATCAGGTCCACGCCCGTGCAGGGTACGAGTGGTTCAACACCGAGCCGCATAAGTTCCTCGACCTGTGGGGCGGGCAAAAAGCTGCAGCATTTGAGAGCGCTGAAGACCTCACTCTCGTCGCCCGCGGGCTGGACCGCTGGGCGAGCCTCACATCGGCGTACAGGGATTCGGTCGAGCTCAATAACACGATCCTTGACATGTTCGTCAAAGCGTACGACGTGGTCGACCGCACGTACTGGCCCGCCCGTGTCGCGGCCGCGGAGTACGACCTCTCGCACGACGACCAGCAGCACGCGACCGATGAACTCAAGGCCGCACTCAAAGCTAATCCCAACGACGCGTCTTCCTACGCCCTGCTCGCGGTCATCTCGCTGGAGACTTACAACTTTGACGGCGTTGACGCGGCGATCCACGCGATCCGCAACGTGAACCCGCATTCGATCGAGGCCGACCTGCTCGAAGCCCGCAACCTGCTCCTGCAGCGCCGCCCGAAGGAGGCCGAGGAGCCGATCAACCGCGTGCTGGCGCAGCAGCCGAAAAACATCGAAGCCATGGGCCTGCTCGCGGCGACGTATTCACTTCAGCTTCACGACGACAAGGCCATGGAAGTGATCAAACGTGTCGAGGCGATCGACCCGGAAAACGCCTCGGCCTATTTTGAAGTAGCCGAGCAATTGCGAGCGCTGCGGCAGTATCCGCGGTCGGCGGAGATGTTTGCCGTCGCCGTTAAACGCGCCCCCTGGTGGACGGCCGCCCGCAACGGGCTCGGCCTGCTCTACACCCAATGGGGAGATGACGACTTGGCCCGCACCACGCTGGAAGCCGCCCGCGCCCTCGATCCGTACAACGTCGCCACCAGCAACTACATGAAGCTGATGGACATGCTCAAGAGTTACAAGGAGACGGACACTGAGCATTTCACCATCAGGTACAAGGAAGACGAAGACCCCGTCATTCCGGAATACTTCGGCGACTATCTCGAAAGCATCTACGCCGACGTGTGCAAGGAGTACAACTTCTGGCCGAAGGAAAAGACGATCATCGAAGTGCACCCGACGCACAGTTCGTTTTCCGTCCGCACGACGGGCAGTCCGTGGATCGGCACTGTGGGCGCCAGCACCGGCCGGGTGATCGCGATGGTCTCGCCGCGCAAGGGCGAGTACACGCTCGGGCCGTTCAACTGGGCTTCGGTGCTTCGTCACGAGTTCACGCACACCGTGACGCTCGGTGCGACCGACAACCGAATCGCCCACTGGATGACCGAAGGTTTGGCCGTCCTGCAGGAGCACGCGCCGCTGCGGTGGGAGTGGATCCCGATGCTCTACCAGGCGGTGAACAAAAATGAGCTGTTCGACCTGGAGAATCTCACCTGGGCTTTCGTAAGGCCCAAGCGCCCGATCGACCGGCAGCTAGCTTATGCTGAATCATTCTGGATCTGCTCTTACATCGAAGAAAAGTGGGGCCACCCGGCGATCCTGGCGATGCTCGTCGATTTCCGCAACGGCATGACGCAGGCCGACACGTTTAAGAAAGAGCTCGGCAAAAGTGAGACGGAATTCTTCTCCGATTTCAAAGTCTGGACCAAGGCGCAGGTAAATACGTGGGGCTACGATAAAAAGACCAGCGACCAGTACGACAGCCTTCGCAAGAAAGGCGAGGACGCGATCAAGTCTAAGAAATACGCCGATGCCGTCCCGATCTGGGAGCAGATCGCCAAGATCCGCCCGATGGATTCGCTCCCGCACCAGCGGCTGGCCGGCCTGTACTCGACGGCGGCGGTCAATCAGCCGGAGAAGGCGATCGAACAACTGGTCATCCTTCACAAGGTGGAGCTGAAGGACAACCGCTACGCCAAGCGCATCGCCGGCCTTTACCGCGACACCGGCAAGCTCGATGACGCCATCTACTACGGCCAGCAAGCCGTTTACATCGACCCGTACGACAAAAACGCCCACGAGATCCTGGCCGAGCTATACACCAAGGCCGGCAAAGCCGACCTGGCCGCGAAGGAGACCAAGGTGGTCGCCGTCATCGACGAATGGCACGACAAGCAGATGAAGAAGGAAATCTTAGGGACGAACTGATTTTCGTACTCTCTTGCTCCTTCTCCCGGTACGCCGGGAGAAGGGGGGATGAGGGTTCTGCCCGGTCGCCCAATAATTGCAAGATATAACAGAACCCTCACCCTACCCTCTCCCGGACTACCGGTAGAGGAACCAATCCAAAATCCCTCGCATGAATCCAGAAGACCTCACCCTTGCCGCGTTCCAGAAGCACATTTCCGACCGCTACGAATCCGCCGACCGCGCCCGCGGCACGCCCAAGACGTGGATGTGGTTCAGCGAAGAAGTCGGCGAATTGGCCCGGGCCTTGGCACGCGATGATCGAGCCAATCTGGAAGAAGAATTCGCAGACGTGCTGGCTTGGCTCTGCACCTTGGCCAACATCAACGACGTAGATCTGGCCAACGCAATCACCAAGAAATATCTGGGAGAAAAACCACCGGAGGGGGCGAAGTGAGGCCGGTGATTTACGGACGAAGTTTCAGGCCGCCGACTTTAGGCCGAGGCCGCACGCTAAGCATTTTTAGGTGAAAATTTTGTGATCCGTCCTTCGACCACCGGCTCCCTCTCAGGCGTTATGGATATGACCAACTTCGCCAGCACTGCCACCCATTTCTCAGAGGCGATCCACCCAAAGTCTGATTTGAACGAGAATTTTCGACCGGTCACCGTCGAAATGGAGAAATGCCTGGTTTTGTTCGATCCAATTTCAACCGCCGCCACTGCCTGATAGGGAATCGCAAACAAAAGCCGCCGGCCACGGATCATAAAAACAAACCACGCCAGCGGACTGAATAATGCGATAGGGCCCAAGGTAGACGCGATGACCAACCGAGTCGTTGTCAGATACACCTTCGCCAAGTCCGCGCGATAACTACCTGGGCGAAGATCGCTCGGTAGAATCTCGCCTTGGCCGAAATAAAACACGCCGGCCTTGACGATTTTCTCTCCCGGTAGTCGCGTGAATCGGCCACCCACCAAAATGTCGGTCGGACCGCCTGCCAGAGCGCCTCCTTTCGGCTCATCCCTTTCGAAATTCTCTGATAATGACCACAGAGTTTACTCCGCGTACTTCACGCTGCAGCCGTACGCCTTCGTCTCCGGCTCGCTGACAGACTTGCCGGCCTTCAGCTCGTCGAGCGCCTGGGCGACGTAGTTCGTCGAGCCCTCGATGTCGGCCGATTCGGTCGAGGCTTTGCTGTCGATCGCGCCGCGGTAGGCGAGCGTCTGGTCCTTATTGACGACGTACATCGTCGGCGTGTTCTTCGAACGGTACGCGCGGGCCACGTTCCCGTCGGAGTCGTTCAGGATCGGGCGATCCATCTTCCAATCGGTGGCGGCCTTCAGGTTGCTCGCGTTCGTCGCGGTCTTGGTGGAGTTGATCGCGATCCACACCACATCATCGGCGGCGTATTTCTGCGCGAGCGTGTTCATGTGGCCGGCGGTATAGTGCTTCTGCACGAAGGGGCAGTCTTCGTTGAACCACTCGAGCACCACGATCTTGCCCTTGTAATCCGCGAGGCTCACGGGTTTGCCGTTCTGGTCTTCAAGCTTGAAATCGGGCACGGCCTTGCCGATCGCCAACGGCTCCAACGTCGCGGGCTTGGCGGCCAGCTGAGTGAACATCAATCCTGCAACCGCGAGTAACGCAAAGGCCGATAGAAATTTCCGCATGATCTGCTCCTGGTTTGTGAAATACTTGTCGAACTACTTCTCGCCGAGATGCTCGGTCAGTTGAATGCTCCGCCGCTGACCGTCGGCATTATCGTAGGCGACGACCACCGGCATTTCGACCGCCGCCGCGGGTTTATTCAGCGGTTTGGCGGTGAAATGAATGGCCGATTCGCCGTTATTAACAATTTGTACATTCGAGATGGCCCAGCCGTTGCCGGGCGCGGTGAAGACTTCGATATTTTTCGCCGGCACCTGCCACTTAAGTGAAATCGTGTGATCCTCGTTCTTCACGGTTCGAGTGACGACCGCCGTCTTCCCCGCCTCCGCCGGCAGCTTGGCCGACCAATCGGCGAACAGTGCTTCGTTCGCCTTCTCCGATTTCGCGTCAACTTTCAGCTGCAGCGCCACCGCCGCCTTGCCGGGAATGCACACGTCTTTGCAAACCAGCCACTTCGCGTCGGCCGACAGATCGACCGCCGTCCCCGGCTTCAGATCCGCCGGCGCGGTGACCTTTGCCATTATCACCAGCGATTCGGTATAGCCGTACCCGACCACGTTGCCGGGTTGATCGAATTGAATCGGCGTAGGATACCCCAGCGGCTCAACCTTAAAGCCGGCCGGCGCGCTGAACTTCACCGTCGTCGGCAATCCCGCATCGCCGGGATTGATCCAGTAAATGTGCCAGCCGGGCTCAATCGTAAATTTCACCGCCACGTTAAACGTCGCCCCCGGCACGACGGCCGACATATCGGCGAGCAGTTCCGCCTTCACGGGATTCTCTTTCGGCGCCGCCGACGCACCTGCCACGCAGAACGTGATTAATCCGATGAATAGCAATGCGTATCGCAAGGAAACCGTCCTTTGCCAACCTTGCCGAGAATCTATTCGTGGCACGGGCGGCCCGCCCGTGTCTTTCCGTCCGAACGAAGACCAAGGGCGAGCCGCCCATGCCACTTCAATTCAAACCCGGCGCTTTCAAGCTGAACATTGATCGCCCGGGCAATATTCCCGCGGGCCGGAATCATTTTGTTGCATCAACCGGCACGATCACCGGCCGGGTGGTGAACGAGGCTACCGTCTCGTGATCCTTGCCCACCACAAGTTTGCCCGTCACCATCATGCACTGCATTGGACGTGGAACGGGCTCATACAGCACCGACTTGACCAGTACGCCGCCGTTCAGTCGATCCGCCGTTCCAATCGAACTGACATAAACGACCATCGGGCTGTCGGTCCCGTCGGAGGTTGCGGTAATCATCACCAGCGCCGCATCGGCCGGTTTGATGTTCGCATCGAGTTTTGAAGCCGCCATCGACTTCACGAGCCCCGGAAAGTCCGGCCCGTCGCCGTGACCGTCCAAGCCGATGACTAATCCAATGCCGGTCCACGTCGTTGTAGGTTTCGCGGCGCGCACCGGCTTCGGCGCAGCGCATCCGGCCATGCCGATCGCAACCAGGGCAATTGCGCAAATAAAACTGAGTCGGCCCATGCTCGTTCCATTCCGATTCACCGGTACATATCGATCCAGCTCACCTTGAGCCGCTTGGCCCCCGCGAGCAGCTTGCCCGGCACGTCGATTTCAATCGCCCCGTTCCGCAATTCCGCGGGCAATTCACTTTCAGTCAGCGTGCCCGATTCGGTCGTGACCGTCTTCCCTTCCATCCGAGCGAACCCGCGGCCGTCGGCGTAGGTGAATCGAATGACGACCTTCCCAGTGAACGCCCCACCGGCCGGCACTATCTCCACTGAGCCGATGCCGGTGGCGCTGACGACGACGAACGTCGTGCCATGCGGATCCTGCTTCACCTGAACAGAGTCGGCGGGCTTTTGCAGGGTGATGTCGAAGGTGGGCTGTGTGGTCGGCAGTGTGGTGGGCTTGGTGGCCGGCGCGGGTTGCGCGACGGAGGGAAGCGATGCACACAGCATGATCGCCGGGATAACAAGAGTAAGTATTTTCACTTCTAGTCGGCCTCTCTTAGAGTGGGTTTCAACTCACCGCTTTTAACCTGAGTGAATGGTGGGTTGAAACCCACCCTACGGCACTATGCAACGCCCATCAGCACCCGGTGCTTCAGATTCGTGCGTGTATCCACGATATGACCCGCAAGATTAGCGATATCGAAAAACTTCTCGACGTCGGAGTACGGGCCGCTCTTGGGTTGACGATAAACGCCTTCGAACTCGCGGCCATCAACCAGCCGAATGATTATTGTCTGCGAATGACGGGTTTCAATATAAATGAGATCACCCGTTTCCAAGAGACGAATGAACTCCGGGGTTTCTATTTTCGTTGGCTTGTGCTTCAACAAACTCTGGGTCGTTGCGGGAGATTTTGAAACTTGCGTTGCCGCAGGTGGCACCGAATCACCGCTCGCACGGCAGCCAGGCAGAATGATCAGCACTGCGATCACGTGATGGAAGACGACAGATGGCCGCATGAGCTCCTTTCGGCACGTGGCTGCATTCCGGTATCACCGAACTCCACTACTTACTCGCCGGCAATGCGATCAAACCCGTGTCGGTCAGATTTCCGTCCCAGTGCACGCCCGAGCCGATCTGGGCGAAGCCGTAGCGCACCGTGCCGGTGTAGAAGGTGTTGTTAATGAGGTAGATCGTCGATCCCCCGCCGCCGTCGGCGTAGGCGTGGATGTTGAAGTTGCCGCCGAGGCACCAGTTGCCGGCGAAGATCACATCCCGCGCAGCCCCTTGCAAAAACAGGTTGGTGTTGGATTCGTTCGTGCCGGTGTTGATCGGCATGTTGAAATAGTTGCCGATGATGCGGATGTGCGAGCTGCCGACGATCTGCACGCCGTCGGCGTGGGCGGTGAGATTGTTGTAGCCTAAATCTTCCAGGTAGTTGCCGTAGAGCATCACGTTATTGCCGGCCTTGAAACCGTCGCCGCTGATTTGGTGTACGTAGTTAGCCGTCGCGGTGTAGCCGTCGCCGTAGATGGCGGCGCTGGTGGCGCCTTTGAGCTCGCAATGATCGATGACGATGTTGGTCGCGCCGTCGCACCGCACGTCGTACGTCTTCGTGCCGCCGGCGTCGATGATGCAGTTGGTGAAGCTGATGTTCGTCAGCCCGGTGAGCGTCATCTGCCCGGTGATGTACAGGTTGGCGTAGGCGGTGTTGCTCTTGGGCTTGAAGGCGGCCAACGTCGTGAGGACGACCGACGGATCGACGCCGGTGCTCGTCGCGTCCGGCCGAGCGGCGGGCGGATCGGGGATCGGATCGGGCAGCGTGGTGACCTGGGCGGTGGCGGGCGCGGATTTTCCGTCGACGTTGTACGCGCTCACCCGATAGGTGTAGATCGTATTTTGCGAAAGCGTCGTGTCGTTGAACGCGGTATCGGTGATGTCGGCGATTTGCGTGAATGCGCCGAAGTTGGTCGAGCGCTCGATGAGATAACCGTCGGTGATGGCATCGCCGGGTGCCCAGGTGAGATCGACTTCCGTCTGGCTGACGACCGCCGTCGTCAGGGTGATCGGCGATATCGGCCCGGGCGTGGTGCTGGCCGTCGCGGTCAGGCTCGCGGGCGATGAGCCGACGGTGTTGTACGCGGTGACTCGGTACACGTACGCGGTGCTCACCGAGAGGCCGCCGTCGGTGTAACTGGCGGTGGTGACGTTCGCAACTTGCGTGAACTTGATTCCGTCAGCAGAGCGCTCGACGAGGAACCCGGTCGCGAGCGCATCGCCGGCCGTCCACTTCAGGCTGATTTGGCCGCTGTTGATTCCCGTGCCGGAGAGATTGATCGGCGCGATCGGCCGCTTGAGCGTGGTTGCGGTGACCGTGCCGCTCACCGGGGCGGACCCGGCCAGGTTGTAGGCCGTCACGCGATAGCTGTAGGTGCTGCCTTCGGTCAGGCCGGTGTTGTTGAACGAGGTCGTCGCGACGTTGCCGACCTGCGTAAAGCCCGCCCCGCTCGATCGCTCGACGATGTAGCCCGTCGCCAGCGCATCGCCGGCCGTCCACGTGAGATTGATCTGGCTGGCGCTGACCGGCGAAGCCACCGGCGTGCTGGTGGCGGCCGGTCGCTTCAACGTTGATGTCGTCGCCGTGCCGCTCGCGGGAGAAGACCCGCCGGCGTTGTACGTCGTCACGCGGAACGTATACGCCGTTCCTTCCGCCAGGCCGATGCTGCTGTAGCTGTTGGTGGCGACCGTCGCGATTTGCGCAAACGCTCCGGCGCCGGTGGATCGTTCGACGATGTATCCCGTCGCCAGCGCATCGCCGGCCGACCAGGCGAGATTGATCTGGCTGATGCTGGCCGGCGTGGCGGTGAGCGCGGTGGGCATCGCCGGGCGTTGCAGCGTGCTGGCCGACGACGTTGCGCTGGCCGGCGAGGAGCCGATGTCGTTGTACGCCGTCACGCGGTAGGTGTAGCTCGCGCCTTCGGCCAGGCCGGTATCGGAGTAGCTCTGGGTCGATACGTCGGCGATCTGCGTGAAGCCCGCGCCGCTCGACCGCTCCACAATAAACCCGGCCGCCAGCGCGTCACTCGTGGACCACGCCAGATCAATTTGGCTGATGCTCGCCGGCGTCGCCGAAAGGCTGATCGGCACCGCCGGGCGTTGCAGGGTAGCGGCCGACTTCGTGGCGCTGGCCGGTGACGAACCAGCCGTGTTGTACGCGGTAACTCGGTACGTATAGGTCGCGCCTTCGGTCAGGCCGAGGTCGGAATAATCTTGCGATGCGACGTCCGCCACCTTCGAGAAGCCCGCCCCGCTGGATCGCTCGACGATATAGCCGGTGGCGAGCGCATCACCGGCGGACCATGACAGATCGATCTTGCTGTTGCTGGCCGGCGTGGCGGTAAGTCCTGTCGGCGCTGCCGGGCGCTGCAGCGTGGTGGCCGACTTGGTTGCGCTTGCGGGCGAGGAACCGGCGAGGTTGTAGGCGGTTATGCGGTAAGTGTAAGTCGCGCCTTCGACCAAACCGATATCGGAATAGTTCTGCGATGTGACGTCCGCCACTTGCGTGAAGCCCGCCCCGCTCGATCGTTCGACGAGGTATCCCGTCGCCAGCGCATCGCCGGCTGACCATGCCAGATCGATTCGGCTGATGCTCACCGGCGTCGCGGTCAGTTCGATCGGCGCCGCCGGCCGCTGCAGCGTGGTGGCCGACTTCGTGCCGCTTACGAGAGAAGAACCGGCCGTGTTGTACGCCGTCACTCGGTACGAATACGTCGCGCCTTCGGTCAGGCCGATGTCGTTAAAGCCCGTCGTCGCGACGTTCGCGACCTGCGTGAAGCCCGCCCCGCTCGATCGCTCGACGATATAGCTCGTCGCCAGCGCATCGCCGGCCGACCACGTCAGGTTGATCTGACTGATGCTGACAGGCAACGCCGCGAGATTGATCGGCGCCGCCGGGCGCTTCAGCGTGGCGGCCGTTGCCGTAGCGCTGGCGGGCGATGAGCCGGAGGCGTTGTACGCCGTCACGCGGTAGGTGTACGTCGCGCCCTCGGCCAGGCCGGTGTTGTTGTACGAAGTCGTCGCGACGGTCGCGATCTGCGTGAAGCCCGAGCCGGTCGATCGCTCGACGATAAATCCCGTCGCCAGCGCATCGCCGGCTGACCACGTGAGATTAATCTGGCTGATGCTGACCGGCGTTGCCTTGAGATTGATCGGCGCGGCCGGCGTCAGCACAACCGGCGCCTTTGTCGTTGCCGAGACTTTACTGCTCGTCGCCGACGTGCCGACGGCGTTCGTCGCGCTCACGCGATAGGTGTACGTTTTGCTCGCCGTTAGGCCGGTGTCGCTGTAGCTCTTGATCGCGACGGTCGCGATCCTGGTGAAGCTCGTGCCGTTGAGCGAACGCTCGATATTGAAACTCGTCGCCAGTGAATCGCTGGTAGACCACGCGAGATTGATCTGGCTCGAGCTTATGGCCGTAGCCGTCAGGCCGATGGGCGTTGAGGGGGTTTTGTTCTTAGTGGTGGCCGACACCGGCGCGGTCGGCGACGACGATCCGGCCGAGTTGTGCGCGATCACGCGGTAGGTGTACGTGGTGTTCACCGCCAGGCCGGTGTTGCTGTATTTCTTCGAAGTGACCGTGGCGATCTGCGTGAACGCCCCGCCGCCGGTGGATCGCTCAACGAAGTACGAAGTGGCCAGCGAGTCGGTGGTCGACCAGACGAGGTTGATCTGCGTGGTGCTCAAAGGCGTCGCCGTCAGCGCGACGGGCGTTGCCGGCAGCGCGACAGCCGGAGCGACCCTGGCCTGCGATTGAACACTCGTGCCACCCGATGAAGTACCAGCGCCGCTCTTCATGCTCGCCGCCGCGCCCGCGGCCGACATCAACAGCCGCGACTCGATCGATTCGATGACGACGACTGATCTGCTGATCTGCGCGCGGGTTGCGGGATGGTTGTTGTGGCGGCTGGGTTGCCCTGACTTCGAACGATCCATCGCGATCGCCCCCATCGAAAAGATTTCGCCCGGACGGCCGTGCAAAAAACGCGGCCGAAACCTTCAAATTCGTGCGGTTGGAAAGAGGCAGCATACTAATGACTGAAAATTTTCCGGACAAGTGAATGTCCGGAAATTCCGGCCGGCCTCTTGGATAGGCGGATTGTCACTGACGCATGCGGCCGGTTCGAACATCGACCGCCGCTGCTTCTCGCACATCAAACCGACCGTCGACTATCGGCGAGATCGTCGCAGCAACATGTGCTGAAGTTCGCAGTTCGCCAAAGACCGGCCGGTCTACAGGGCAAACGCCAGGATCGCCCGCGCTCGTTCCGCAAGGTCGCCGGCGTCGGCGATGATCGGCTCCCAGGCTTTGCCGTCAAACCCCAGCTCGATCGCACGCCGGCGGGCGGAGCGGGCGGTGGTTTCGATCCGCTGCAGGTACGCCACCGTGTCCCGGAGATCGTCCCTCTCGGCCGGCAGCAGGCCCCGTCGATAGCCGGCGTCCCAGGAGTTGGCGGCGTTTTCGGTGACGGCCAGCCGGATCGAAACGCGTCGAAGCTCGGTGTTCATCAACTCGCGGGCGCGGGCGCCGAGTTTCAGCAGGTCGTCCTTCGTCGTAGTGATCGAACCGTCGATCGCCAGGTCGAGATTCGCCAGGTCGAGCATCGACGGGAGCAGATCGATCATCGGCTACAGCGTCGGGCTGGCCAGCGCCTTATCGAGCTGCGGCTTGATCGACTTGGCGACCTTTTCGCGCATCGCCACGAACGCCTTCTTGCGGGATTCGGGGTTGACGATGTCGATCGGCTCCTCCGCCGCGTCGGCCCGGTACTTCCCCTGTGGCGAAGCGCGGACGAGGACCGCATCGGCGCGGGCAACGATGATGGCCTGGTGGTCCGTCGCCGTATAAGCCGCCGAATCAAACGCCGCCGCCGCCAGATCGAACGAGCCGGTGTGCAGCAGACTCTCGGCCTTGAGCATGAGCAGCTGATAACGCTCGCCGGGGTCGGTCTCCTTCGTCGCCCCATTGAGCGACGCGGCAATCGACTTCAACGCCTCAGGATACTGCCCAGCGACCATCAACTGCTTGGCCTCCTGCACAGCCGGGCTCTCTGCGCGGACGATGCCGCCGGCGAAGAGAAGTACGACGAGCATGGCGACGGTGAATTTTTTCATGAGTTTCTCCGAATGAGACCTCGCTCTGCGAGGAGACTAGCAGAATGCAATCTATTTTGATTTTAGCCCTATCGTGAGGTTGCCAGTGGCCGACGCCCCGCGCCGACTAAAGCAATCATTCCGAAGCCAATTCAAAATACACACGGGACATTAACTCGCCTTTGGATCCAAACGCCGCGAGATTCCCGTCTAAATCCAACCACGTGCGCTGCTTCTGCTGGCCCGGCTTGTCCAAATGAACACCGACCCACGTGTATACGCCTCGCAAATCGTGATGCCGTCCTTCAGCCTCGACTCGCAGTGCAAACTCAAACGCCACTCCCGCCCGAACGAGGATCACCTTGTCGGCCTCATCCTCGGACTTCCGCGCACCGGATAGCCACCGTGGAGCCGAGGTGATGCGTAACTCCGCCAGTCGCGATCCCGCCACCTGCTGCATGAGCATGTCTTCGATATTCGCGCGAACGGCCGCGTACGGCTTGTCCGCCAGCCATTGAAACATGTGCTCGGTTTCTTTCAACGCGGTGAAGTCGTCCATCATTCCCCTTTCATTTCGCGTGATGTCCCACACTCGGGACACGTCTCAGGCGTTGCCCGGAGATCGTAGCCGCACACCGCACATGCCCCCGCCACGGCCCGGCGCTGCGATTGCCGGAGTCGCGCCGCTGCGATCGTTGGCAGGATCAGCGCACCGCCGATCACAACCCAGCACGGCAGCTGCAATCGCCAGTAGGACCACATGCCCCCGTATCGGGCGTTGCTTCCAAACTCGAATACGTCTCGCGCGAAAAAAACGTCGGCGTCGGCTTCGTTGGCTTGCCGCCCGTCGCGGAGCAGCCCGCCGCTGGTCAGGTCTTTTCGCTGGTCATCGATTACTTCATTCCGCCATGTGGAAGCCATTGCGTCCTCCGGCGTGCCATTAGACTCCCGCTCGGATTCATAATAATCGTTCACTCCGTCCAAATGCAGGGAAAGTAGCGTGATTTCAGACGGATCGACGTAGAGCGACCAATTTCCAACGCTGGCGATCGGTGTCCGCCGTTCCTGTCCGCGGGTACCCAGGCTGCGCACCCACAGGACCGCAACCGCCACCGCCGCGATGAATGATACCGCGGCGAGGATGACGATGAGTTTTCGCCGCATAAGCGCCTCTTGTAGGTTGGGTTTCAACCCACCAACGATCTGAGGAAGATGGTGGGTCGAAACCCAGCCTGCACAATTCCAATTCCGACATACCAGCTTTAGGTCTCCCCGCCGAAATGATTACGATTTTTTTGTACGAACTCCGCTTCTATTTTAAACAGGCTTTCCGGGCAGTCGTAGAATTCATCTGTCAGCGCGTCTAACTCGTCCTGGGCGTCTTCGGAAAGTTTGAGGATGATCTCGCGACGTTCATTATCGCCGCGCGGCAGTTCGGTTCGGCCGATGATGGCCAATGCGTGGTCGAGGATTTTCAGTATTTCGGTCGCTCCCATCATGCGCAGGCCCATGCGCACTTCGAGGACGTATCCGCCAGTGGAGTTGAAGAAGAACTGGTGGAGCCCGCCGTTCTCGGTTTCAGTACTGAACCAATAGACGGCGTAGTAGCTTTTTTTTTCAAAGTCGTTGAGGTTGTCGTAACCGACAGCCTGAAGGCGTGTGCCGACGGCGTCGAGCGGATCGAATTCTGGCTCAGGTGTCGACATCGGAATCTGTCCTTAATGTGCGGATGAGTGGCGTAGCGTTTCTCGCGCTTCCATTTCATCATCAACGCGATCCAATGCAAGAATTTTTGCGCGGGGATGACTTTTTCGCCAGTTCCCGCGGCCCAACTCCCGGCCCGGCCGGGGATTGTAGAAATGTGATAAATCGGCCGCAAAATCGCAGAATTTGGCCGACTTTTCTTGTCGGCCGTCGTATAGATATGGGTGCGATTTCGCGCGAGCGAAGTCGCTGTCTGGTCACTCTCCCCGCGAGGGGAGAGGTTAGGTGAGGGGCGAGACGTTGTTCGTCCGTCGGCGTTCGATTGGTCGAATACACGACGTGTTGCGTTGTTCGGCGGGCGAACGCAGATCGACGAATGGCGTTTCTCCCCTCACCCTGCCCTCTCCCGGCTCGACTGAGCTCGCCAAAGTCCGCTGGGGAGAGGGAGTCGCTCATTGACAATTGAATAGTTACACGACGAACTGAGACGAGTTGAAAATCCGAATAGGGTCGTAGTTTATTTGCGTTTCGCCGGAAACAACTCGATTCGAACCCGTACCTTTCCGTACCTATCCGTACCTTTCCGAACCTTTCTGTACCTTTCCGAACCTCATTTTTCGACCCGCAATCGGCCGATGTGTCGGCCCGGCCGCGAGTTAGAAATTTGGACTCTGCGGCGAGATACAAAAATTCGGCAAGTACATTCGTCCGATCGCTTTGAACGATTACTCAAATCATCAAACATTTCAAAAATCGCGGGTTAACCCCGTCTTAACTCAGCACTCAGTCCTCAGCACGGGTGTAGTTCCTCTACCGGGTAGATTTATGCGACTTTTTTCCAGAACTTGGACCACAGGTCGCCTGCCTCCAGGCATCGCAGCATCCCGATTCGTTCCGCCCGGCGGACGCGCCATCTGGCGCTATTGAGCTTGAGTCT
>JBBQNK010000070.1:0-20124 GCA_038329865.1 Tepidisphaerales bacterium
GTCTAACACTGTAATCGGGCCTTGCAGCAGGTGCTTGCCGGTGGTGTTTTTCACGCGTGCGCCGTTGAGCGGATTTTTCGCGAGCACGGCCTGGTTGTAGATGGAGAGTTTTTCGACTTCGAGGTCATCGGTGATGATCGGAATCATCGCGCTCTTCTGACGAGGCAAAGAAACGTTGCCGACGGTGTATTGAAACAGCTCGCCCATCTTGGCGGCGGAGGCGACGGACTGGATGGAGGAGGCGGCGTCCATCGGCTTCTCTTCAATGGCCGCAAGTTGGTCCTGCAACCCAGACATTTTCTGAGCTGCCGCCGGTGGTGCCATTGGGGCCGCGGCGGCGAACTGTCCGCCGCTGGGTCCTCTTCCGCCGGTTCCTCCGCGATCCCTATCAAGGTCGGCGGCTTTGTCGTCTTTCGCCAGTTGTTCGCCGCCTTCGTACGTCTGCGGCTTGAGGCTGGCGTACAGTTCCGGCTTCACCACCGGCCGCGGGATGTATAGCGGCTGGTACAAATCCTCAACGAACGAGATCGGCCGGCCGCTGACTAAGGACAGCTGCACGTTGACCCAGTCGTTGTCGGTTTGGTTTTCGACGATGGCCCAGCCCTGTAGCTTGTTGACGGTGGCCGGTTGCGTAGCGGGGGCGGCGCCCTTGTTATCGCCTGCCGCCGCGGGGGCCGGCGCGCCGAGGATCAGGCGGTAACTGGTTTTCCAGATCGGCGTTTCGACGACGTAGCCGATTCTTACGCGGCGATCGCCTTGGCCGGTGAAGTTGATTGTGACGGGCTTCTTGTCCTGATCGCGCGCCTGCGCCAGTGCCGCCAGTGCCCGGCTAAGCTCGTCCTGCAGTTTCGGGTCCTGCAATTTTACTTCCGCGATTTTGTCCAGCTCGATCTGCCGGATGGTCGCGCCGGAAAGGATGTTCACGCGCCATGTCGTTACCGGTTGGGTGTTCGGCTGAACGATGATCTGCCGGCTCTCAGCGCCAAGCACCGTGCCGTCGATCTTGTCACCGTTGGCCATGATCGTCACGCTCGCGCCGCGGAGTTGGTTGAGCAGTTCCGCCAGCGGCGGATTGCCGGAGATGTCGACTTGAAAGCTTGCGAGCGTTTTAGCGATCGGATCCTGCGACGGGTACTGAATCGTGTTGACGTGCCCGCCGTCCAGATCCTGCAGGATGAGCGATTTCAAAATGTCGTTGATCTGATTGGTTTTGAAGCGCAACTCCGTCGAGCCGTCTCCCTTAACGGTGCCGAAGTGCTCGAAGTAACCGACGCCCGACGAAAACAGCACGACGGCTTTCACCGGCACGTCCGCCTGCTGCGCTGCCGCGGGTTGCGTCGTCGCCGGCGCTTGCTGCGCCAAAGAAATCTCCGGCATCGCCACCGCTCCGACCGCCGCCGACAACACCGCCAATGCTAGCCACTTTTTCATGATTGATTCCTCGGTTGATCCGCCACAGGACGCTCTCGTATTCAGAAAGGATACCGCGGCGCGATTCACATCGCGACGAGAGTGCCCGGCATTTAACAGGTTGGACAGCTCAACCGCCGAATAGTTCCGTGAAATTCCCGACCTGGACCATCGAAACCCAGCGTTGCTTCCCGAATGCTTCGCCGCACGGTATTTTGTCCGCCTATGAAGACGGCACTCACGATTGGCAGATCAGACACGACCGGCGGGGCGGGAATTCAGGGGGATATCAAGACCTTCAGCATGCTCGGCGTCTACGGCGCGACGGCGATCACCGCATTGACCGTCCAGAATTCCGCGGAAATCAAGAACATTCAGGCGATGGAGCCGGACGTTGTTTTCCGGCAGATCGCCGCGGTGGCGGGAGACATCACGGTCCATGCGACCAAGAGCGGCATGCTCGCAAATACCGGCATTATCGAGGCGGTGCACCAATCGATCAAGAAATCCAGTCTCGCGCCGTACGTGTGCGACCCGGTAATCCTGGCGCGCAACGGCGACAAGCTCCTTTCGGCCGACGCGATCGAGGCGATGCGGAGCAAGCTCTTCCCGCTCGCGTGCGTGATTACGCCCGGCCGGCAGGAGGCGGCGGAGTTGGCGGGGGTTGATGTCGCTACGCTAACGACGGTCGATGCGGCGAAAGACGCCGCGCGGCGGTTGATTGATCGCGGCGCGCGGGCGGTAGTCATTCGCGGGATTGAAGTCGAGGGGAATTCGATCGACGTTTTCTTCGACGGCAAGGACTTTCGCGAGTATTCCGGAAAACTCGGCGCGACAAAAACCATCGGCAGCGGGTCTGCCTTCAGTGCAGCCATCACGGCGGGGCTTGCGAACGGCAAATCGCTCGTCGACGCGATCGACCTGGCCAAGCAGTTGGTGAACGCGGCGACTCAATCGACAGAAGTCATCGGCCGCGCGGCAACGAGCCCGGTGAATGTCATGGCGTTTACGGGGCCGAAGAAAAAGTAGGGCGTGCGAGGCGCATCAGTTCGCGACGGCGAGGGGTTCGGGCTTGGCAACGGGCTTGGAATCCACCGGCCGAAAGCTCCGCCAGTAGTTGATCGGGACATTGCCGATCGCGATGATCAGCAGTTGCGAGACGACGAACATCAGCAGCCAGAACAGCGCCGCGTCCATGAAGCCGTACGAGTGAAGCCCCACGCCGAGCATGTTCGTGCCGAACCATGACCAGCTGGTGACGATATTCCCGAAGACGGCCAGCAGCATCACGCCGCGCCGCTTGGCCAGGCCCGCCCAGCGCGCGTGGAGCGTGAGAGCGTTCCAAAGCACGATCAGCACCGCGCCGTTTTCCTTCGGATCCCATCCCCAGAATCGGCCCCAGGATTGATCCGCCCAAATTCCCCCGAGCACCGTGCCGACGAACGAAAACAAGATCGCGAAGCAGAGAATTGCGTAGACCATGCGCGGCAGCAGGCGGGCGGGCGAATCTTCGTCGCTTTGGCCCGGTGCTTTCGAGGTGAGGAATTTCGTGAACACGCCGGTGAGGATGTAAACCACCGCCAGCGTGCCGGCCAGGAATGTCGCCGTGTACCCGAGCGTGATCGCGACGACATGCGTGGCGAGCCAGAAATTGGTATCGAGCACGGCCTGCAACTGCTTCATCGTGTCGCCGTCGCCGGCGAGGTGGTGCGCGATCAGCAGCGAGGTGAATCCCATCGCCGACGATGCGACTGTCGCGATGGTGTTGCGGAAATAGATCTCCAGCCCGACGGCGAACACGACACACGCCCACGCGATGAAAACCGCCGATGAATAAAGGTTCGTCACCGGAGGCCGGCCGGAGATGTAGACGCGCGACGCCAGGCCGAACGTATGCATCAACAGGCTGATGATCAGGAGCGTAAACGCCGCCCGGCCGAGCGCTTTTCCCCACGCGAGCCAGGAGACGCAGCCGAGCACAAAAATCAGTACATACAGGATTTGCGATTGCAGGAACGGATCAAACCGATTGAAGAACGATTCGAACGTGGCTCGCTCCACGTCCGCAGGCAACGCCGACTCCAAAAGCCGCTGGTACTGCTCGACGCGGAGGTTGAATTTCCCGACATCTTTATTGCCAAACTCCCCGAGAATGTTGAGAAGCAGATCTGAAGCCTGGTTCGTCTTCGGCGTGAGATTTTCCGGCCGAGGCAGGAACGGGCCGATCGGTTGCCACTCCTCGCCGGCCGCGAGCGGCGGGATCAGATAGAGATCGTCGAGCGAACGAATCCTGCCGTAGAGTTGCAGGTGTTGCGAAAGTTCGGCGACTTTGCGTTCGAACAGGCCGCGCTTGTTGGGTTGGATCTGCTGAACCCGCGCGATCTGCTCCTGCAGCTTGGCGGCGTGCGCGGTGATTTCGCGGATTGAAAAAAGCCGCGGGTTGCGGTCCTGGTCGAGCCCGAGCAGCCCGAGGAGCTCGGGATTGTCGATCCGAAAAATGCGGTACTCGTTGGCGGCGTCGGTGGAAGTCAGCGTGTCGAGCAGCCACCGCGTGGCGGGCACGGATTTCCAGTCCGAGTAGGGGATTTTCGACCATTGATCGGGTGGGATTTCATCCGAGCCGATCCGGGTGGATTCGCGGCCGAGGATTACCTGCAGCGATGTTCGTGCGAGCGTATCAAACGGCAGGATGCGCCCGTCGAACGTCACCGGAATGCGGCCGAACCCCGCGTAGTTGAAAGTTGCCGGCGGCGAGGGCGCGATCGCCCGGCTGAACATGCCGAAGATGAAAATCATCGCGCCCACCGCCGCGAGAAACGGCGCGAGCCCTGACCAGATCGACTGTTTCGTCTGAAGCGGCAGCACGGGCAGCGGCGAATTCTTCGATCTTTTTGTCGACCGCTGCGCCGCCGTGAGCGCAGCCAGGTTCACCCGGCGCGTGGATCGCTTGCTGATCGCGCTGATCAGCATCGTGCCGAAGTGGATCAGCATGCCGAGCGCGCCGATCACGCAGGCGATGTATGGCATCGTCCAGGCGGGGTTGTGAACGACTTTCAGAATCGTCGTTTTATCGTCCGGCTGAAAGCTGGCCTGGTAATACGTTTCGCCGCCGTAGCGGAGCGGCTCGTTCATGCGGATGAGCACTTCGCGATCGACATTTCGCGTCGGATCTATCAGGCGAATGCGGCTGGAGAAGTTCTTGGCCACTTCCGTGCCGAGGTAGCGGTCGTGCGAGAATTTCAGCAGCTCCATCGTGAAGGGCTTGTAGTGGCGCTGGAATCGCAGCTCGAGCAGATAGGTTTTGTCTCCTACGTGAACTTCCTGTCCGCCTTCGAAAATGCAGGAGAGGAGATAAGTACCGAGGTCGCGGCCCTCAGCGGAGACGGTGACGTACGTCGATGGGATATCTGGAATGGAGGCTTCAGTTCCGGAGACCGGCGGCAGATCCTCGACGAAAACGCTGCGGCCGAACCCGGCGGTGGCTTTGCGGGTGGCGGTCGGGGTGTTCTGCATCGGGCCGAGCACTCGGCTGTTGCGGTAGTAGTCGTCCACGCGAAGATCGAACGGCACGAGCGGGTGATGGATCACCGCGCCGGGCTTCAGTTGCGTTTGCGGAAACGTCACCACGAGATCGGAATTGGCCGACGCGGAGGGGTCGATCACGGCCAGTTCCGCAAAGCGCGTGTCGGCCGAGTAGACGGCGATCGTGCCTTCTTCGATGCTCATGTCGCTTTCAACGGCGAGCACGCTCGTGAGCAGTTCGCCGACGATGAGCAGGATCAAGCCCAGGTGAATCAGGATAATGCCAATGCGTTTGCGCGATAATTTGAATCGCACCGCGTGGGCTGCCAGCAGGTTGACGAGCATCAGGCCGCCGAGCGTGTAGCCGCCTGGGAAGGGGAATCCGCCGGGGATTCTTGCCTGGCCGGGCTGCGGGCGGGGGAGGAACGTTTGGAGATCGATCCACGTCCAGATGCTGTGGAAGTATTTTTTCTGAACGGTCCAGATGCCGCTATCCACTTGCGCCCAGGTGCCGGCGTAGACGAGCACGATCGACAGCGCGATCAGAACGATCGTCAATTTCAGGGACGAAAACGGCGACAGGAGTTTTTTCAACAAACGATCACTCCGCTGCAAACTCTACGGATTTAAGAAACGAATCGAACGCCGTCTTCTGCTGCTCCACGAGTTTGGCCGGACCGATGAGCTTGAAGAAGAATGTGCTGTTGCCGTGGTTAACCTGCGCGACGATCAGCCGCTGCGCGGTCGCCGGATCGGGGCCGGTGAAATCAAAGAGTAATCCCTCGCCGCCGCTGATGGTCAGCTTGGTCCGCTCGACTGAATTGGCATCGGCGACAGGCGGCAGGCCGACCTGCCCGCGCCAGCGATTGAGATTCGCCTCGGCCGATCCGAATTGCTTCGCCGGGAGCGCGGTGATGATCACGTCCGCCGATTGGGCTTCGGCGGCGATGTGGAACGTCGCGATGCGCATGGGGCGTTCCTGCGGATCGAGTGTCCAACCGGCCGGCGTGGTAAAAGTTTTGAAAGCAGGAATCGCGCCCGCGGCGGCTGGGCCGGCCGGTTCCGGTGCCTTGGCGGGCGGCGCACTGCCGGGCGATGTTGCTGTCGGGCCATTCGTCGGCGGGATCGCCGGCGCGTTCGTCGATGCGTTCGTCGATGCGTTCGTCGATGTGTTCGTATTTGCCGGCGCGCCGGCGAACGAAATCGACTTTAGGAAAGAATCAAACTCCGCCTTGTGCGTTTCCACCAGCGCCGGCGGGCCGACGAGTTTCAAGAACCAAACCTTCCCGTTCACGGGGAGGATTACCGCGAGCATCCGCGTGCCTTCGGGCTTTTCCGGCGCGGGGGCGCCTTTGATATCGACGTAATCCATCTGCAGCCCGTTGCTCTGAAAATGAGTGACGACTTTCGCAAGATCCGCCGGCTGCGTGGGCGGTGCGCCGATCTGCTGTTCCCATCGGTTGACGTTGGGCAATACCTCGCCCGATTCCGGGCCGAACTGGTAGACGGCTACGTTGAGCTTGGGGTCGTTCGCGTCGATGCGGAAGGTGGCGAAGCGCATCGATTGCGCCGGCAGGGCCGACCAACCCGCCGGCAAGGTCCATTGCGGTTCAGTGGTGTTGGCTGAGCCCGCCGGGGCGACCGGCGGCTTGTTGGCCGGCATCGCGTCGGCCATGGATTGCGGCATGACCGCTTCCTTCGGCGCCTGGTATACCTTCACGGTGTCGCGGTCATCGCAACCGCCAGCGGAGATCGCAAGAAGGCAAAATCCGCCGGCAAAATACTGCATTTTCCGATTGGCTGACATTCGATCTCACTATAACGCCGGGCCAATCATAGTACACGACTTGGGCACGCGATTGGAGTGTTTAACTTTCAAAATTCGTCGTAGGAAAGCTGATCAGAACTCACCTTGAACTGCTTAAGCATCTCCCGAGCCGCCTGGATCATCACCGGCGGGCCGCACAGGTAATATTCGATCGCGCCTGGATTGATGTGGCCGTTCAGATACTCCGCCCGCAATGCTTCGTGAACGAAACCAGTTAGGTCACTCCAGTTGTCTTCCGGCTGCGCTTCCGAGAGCACCAGGTGATACGTGAAGTTCGGAAATTCCTTCGCCAGGTTCTCGAAGTAGTCGCGATAGAAGACTTCTTGCAACGATCGCGCGCCGTACCAGAAGCTGATTCGTCGCGTCGATTGCAAGGTTTCCAACAGGTACGAAATATGCGACCGCAGCGGCGCCATGCCCGAGCCGCCGCCGATGT
This sequence comes from Tepidisphaerales bacterium, assembly GCA_038329865.1. GTDB lineage: Bacteria > Planctomycetota > Phycisphaerae > Tepidisphaerales > Tepidisphaeraceae > JANMES01. The sequence continues at coordinate 7,197 of JBBQNK010000070.1, forward strand.
AGATCATCTCGCTGGTCGTCGGCTTGATATGGAACTCGCCGAATGGCCCGACGGCCTGCACGGTGTCGCCGGGCTTGAGGCGGTGCACGTACGCCGAGCCTGATCCGGCGTTGCAATCCTGCCCGCGCGGCGGCGTGGCGATGCGGACGTTGAAGCGGTATTGCTTGCAGATCGCCGGATTGGTGGCGAAGGAATAATTCCGCTTCAGCGGCAGGTGATTCACGCTTTTGAAGTCGAATACGTGCTGCTGCTCCCAGACATTTCTGAACGGCTCCTTGACGTCGATCTCGCGGAACGAAATCTCGCCGTACGCGGGAATCAGCAGTTGTATGTAGTCGCCGGGCTGATAGGTGACGACAGAGCTCGCGTCGGCTGGTTCCAGCACCAGTTCCTTGATGAAGGTCGCGACGCTTTCGTTGCTGATGACGCGGAAGGTGTAGGTTTTTTGCTGGCTGGTGATGTCAGCGTTAGTCGACTTGAGATTCAGTAGTAGCCGCCCGTGCTCTTCGCGAACCCGGTAGGCCTGCAGCGCCACGCACACCGGCTTGCGCTTCGGCGAGCCGTCGATGACGTTGAATCGGCCGTTGTGCTTGGGGCATTCGATCTGATCGCCGCGGACGAACCCGTCGGCTAGGTGCGTGTTGCCGTGCGTGCAGATGCCGTCGGTCGCGTAGAAGCTTCCGTCTTTCAGGCGGTAGATCGCGTAGGTATTTTCAGCGTGATCGAAACGGATGACGTCTTCATACCCGAGCAATTCGACCGAGCCGACGTCGATCGACCCGTCGGCGGAAATCGGCCGGCCGTTGCCGCTGATCACCTCGGCCACTTGGTTCGATTCGCGCCGATCCGTCGGTGTCGGCAGCGGTCGGCGGACATGGTAGGCCGGGTCTTTGGTCTGTCGCAGCACCGCGGGAATGATTTCTCGCCACGCGTCCCAAAGTCCGTTGTACGGCGTGGGCGTGTCGTCCTTCACCAACTCGTGCAGCCGGGGCAGATTGTGGTAGGGCACCAGCGGGAACATGTGGTGTTCAAGGTGGTAATTCATGTTCCAGTAGAAAAAGCGATTGATCGGATTCATGTAAACTGTGCGGCAGTTGAGCCGATGATCCAGCACGTTTTCCGCCAGACCGGTGTGTTGCGTGAGCCCGTAAATCGGCATCAGCCAGCAGCCGTAGAGGTTCGGCAGGCCGATGTACATCAGCGGCAGGAGGCTGCGGAAATAAATCGCCATGGCGATCACGGTCGCGTAGATCAGCAGATAAACGCGAGCGTGGAAAAATACTTTCCAGTACTCAAATTCAGGGAGGTACGTTTTTTCTTCGTCAGAAATCCGCCCGAGCGAATGCCGGATCAATCCGCGGAAGTACGTCGGAAAATTCTGCAGGTTGAAGTAGCTGAAAAACAAATTCCGCAAGTTCGGCGGTCGCGGCACGGCGATTTCCGGATCGCGGCCCACGATGATTGTGTCGCTGTGATGACGCGTATGACTCCACCGCCACGGCGTTGATTCGCGCAAGACCATGAACGACGCGATCTCATACAGCACGTTGTTCATCCAGTCGGTCTTGAACGCCGTGCCGTGGCCGGCCTCGTGCCAGCGCGAATCGGAGGTGGAGCCGTAAATCACGCCGTAAATCGCGAAGGGCAGGATCGTCCACCAAGTGCCCCACAGGCGATAGCCGAGATAGCCGGTGACGATCAGCAGGCCGAACCAGATGAGCGAATCGCGAATCGCCGGGCCGTCGCGGCGCTGCAGCAGTTCGCGCATTTTCTGCTTCGGAACCGGCGAAGCGTACCACGTGGCATCGGCCAGCCCTTGGTCGATTGCCTCTTTAGTCCGTCGTCCTACGAGTGAATAATCGCTGATGTGAATCTCGCTCATTGACCGCGCCTCGGCGCGTCGGATCATAACGCAATTGCCGTTCGATCCACAGACGCGGCATGCGCGGCGCTTGCCGCCTATCGAACAGTCCGATCGGCGAGCGTGAGCGTGCGAGTCCGGATCGGCTGGCCGAATCGGCTGACCTTTAGGTCCGCAGATCGGAGCGTGGGAAAGTAGCGGTCGACGATCGATTCCTGGCCGCCGACAAATGCGACGCGGTCCAGGTCTTCGAGGTCGGGTTTGTCGTCGAAATAATCGTAGGCGTTACTGCGACGATCGGTGTTGACCGACCACACTTCAGGCTGGCCCTTGAGATAGAACGAAAGCTCGGCCGCGTTCTGGTAATTGCTGCAGAAGACCGGCGCGCCGTCATTGGAATCGTCGACCCATTGCGCCAATTGCTGCCATCCGAAGACGTCATTTGCGGGGACGATGCGGATGTGCGCCATCAATGCCAATTCCGGAATATGCGCGATCACGGTAAACACCAGGGCAATTTTCCACCCGAGACTGAGCAGGCCCTTACGCTTCGCAAAATTCTGCTGCGCCCAGATCGCCAGAATCACCACCGCTGGCGCGAACGCCATCGCCGGCCAATTGGCTTCGACCTTTTTATGAAACGATGAATACGCAAACAGCGCAAGCGGCAGCACGGCCGTTATTAAGACCAGCCGAACGGTGTTGCGCTGCGATCGAAACTGGCGCAGGCTCACTACCATCGCGGCGACGGTCACGACGAACAGCACCGGCGTCCAGGTCAGCAGCAATCCACCGAGATAGCCGAGGAATCCGAGGAGACCGGGCACGTCGTCGTTTTCCAGGCCGTGGTTGAATTGGAATCGGAACGAAACCCAATCGTGCTTCCAGTTCCACCAGATGACCGGCGCAAATAGGCCGATGGCAATGATCGCCGCCAGGTAACAGCCGGGTCGAAGCAGTTCGCGGCGAACGCTGGTGATGACGAGTAGAAACACCGCCGTCGGGAGCAGGACGCCGGTGTATTTCGAGAGCATCGCCAGGCCGCTGCACGCGCCCAGCGCGCACCACCATGCCGTCTGCGCCCAGAGCGGTCGTTGCGAATCATCAAATAGCCGCACGCCGACGCAGAGCCCGAGCATGACGAAGAACATCAGCGGCGTGTCGGGTGTAATCAGGGTTGATGTCATGGTGATCACCGGGCTGACCACCAGAATGATCGCCGCCAATCGCGTGACCGATCGATCGCGCGTCAGGTACTGCACCAGCCACGTTGCCAGCACAGCCGTCGCGGAAGACATCAGCGCCGCGGGCAAGCGCACGCCGAATTCCGTCGAACCGAACAGTCGCGACGATGCCGCAATCAGGTAAGCGACCATCGGCGGATGATCGAGATAGCTGGCTGAAAGATGCCGCGACCACACCCAGTAATATGCTTCGTCCGGCACGAGTTCGCGGAAGGCATTGTAAATCAGGCGGAAAACGAGCGCGGCCAGAAAGAGTTTGGTCAGACTATAAGACTCGAGTGGCGATTCGGCACGTTGTGCTCGATCAGGATCAATTGTCAAATCCGTTGACGCCGACAACATTACTTTGAGTGTATCACATTGAGTGTATCCCTGCGAGATTGTGTCATTATGATTCAGTTCAGACTTGTTGAGCGACTGAATTCATTCGTACCGTGTTCCGTAACGTCACCATAATGGTCGGCCGTAATAATTCGCGCTGTTATTCGGTTTTCAACGTTCGACTTGCTGGAAAAGATTCTTCGATGCTCACGTTTCGCCGCGTTATCAAGTCCGCCGCCTTGTTCAGCTTAGCAATCGGCACCGTCGGGTGCGTGCAGTACCAGGCCAAGCCGCTGGACTCCGCGCCGGCTGCGAATTCGCTGGCGCTGCCGGACTCCAGTTCGCTGCGCGTTTCGGCAGGCTCGATTCGACACCCGGTTCTGGCTCCGGTGACGTTGGATTTCAAGCGCGGCCTGTCGCCCGATGAAGCCGGGGTGCTGGCGGTGCTGGTCAACCCCGAGCTTCGCGCCGAGCGCGATCAACGGTCCGCCGCCGCGGCGCAATTGCTGCAGGCGGGGTTGCTTCCGAATCCGCAACTCTCGGCCAATGCCGATCTGCCGCTCGGCGCCGATCACGCCGACAGCTTCACCGCTTACGGCATCGGGGCCGACTGGGAGGTGACTTCTCTGATCACGCTAGACGCCAAGAAGCGTGCCGCGGCCGCCAATTCTGCGGCGATCGAGCTCGATATCGCGTGGAAGGAATGGCAAATCGCCGAAACCGCCAAGCTCGCCGCGTACGACGTGTTGGCGCTAGAGGCGCAACTCGCGGCTGCTAAGGAAGTAGACGAGCAGTTCGCGCAGAATCTGTCGGTGGTGCGTGGCGCGTTTGATCGCCACGACAAAACGCTCCTCGATCTGTCTGCTGCCGAAGCCAGTTGGCAGGATTCCCGTGGCGTGGTGTTGAGCCAGACGAAAGAACTGCGGCATCAACGACAGGTGCTCAATCGCGCCCTAGGCGTACCGCCGGCTACCGAAATTAAGCTGCGCGATGAGCCGCTGCCCGCCGCTACCAAGCCGCCGGCGATGGATGAGTTGCTGCCCAATCTTTCCGACCGCCGGCTGGATCTGCTCGCACTCAAACGCGGTTATGAAAGTCAGGAAGAGTCCGTCCGCGCCGCGGTGCTCGGGCAGTTTCCGAAGATCAACCTCGGCTTCAACGGCGCGCGCGACACCGGCAACGTCAAGACGATCGGCTTTGGCGTAGGAATCGACATCCCGATCTTCGACCGTAACCAAGGCGCCATCGCCACCGAGCAGGCCACGCGGCAAAAGCTTTTTGATGAGTACAACGAGCGTGTGTTTACCGCGCGGGCCGATATCGCCGAGGCGCTCGACGGAATCGCGGCGGTGAATGATCAAATCGTCGCCGCCGAGGCGGCGCTGCCGGCGCTGGAGAGGCTGGTCAAGACGTACCAGGCCGCCCTGCAGAACGGCAACGCCGACGTGCTCACTGCTTACACGGCTCGGACCACGCTCGCGCAGAAGCAGATTGAAATCCTAAAGCTCAGGCAGGAATTGACGCAGAACTGGATCGCGCTGGAAATCGCCAGCGGGCAATTCATTTCCCACCAATCGCCCGCCCGCGGCGCGACGACACAGGAGACGCAGCGATGAAGCAGACGATCGGCCGGTTTGTAATTCTGTTGGTCGCCGTGATCGCCGCGGCCGGCGGTGGGTATTGGTTCGGCGTGAAGCACCCGCACGAATCCGCCGACGCTGAAAGCGCCACTACACAGGCCAAGGAAGAAGAAAAGCCGGTGGGCGAGGTGGAAACGATGGTGCTGACCAAGGGATCGATCTCCGAAACCATTACCGCGTACGGCACCATTACAGCCGAGCCGGGCAACGTAAAAGTGATCTCGGTTCCGTTCGAATCGCGCGTGGTGCACATCGCCGCGGCTCCGGGGGAGAAGGTTGAGGCCGGGGCAGAAGTGGTGAAAGTCGAAGCGAGCCCCGATGCGCTCGTCGCGCTGCAGGACGCGAAAAATGCCGTCGCCGCGACGACGAATGATCTGAAGCAGGCCGAGCAGCGGATGAACGATCACCTGGCGACGAACCAGGAGATTTCGCAGGCCAAACAGGCGTTGCAATCGGCGCAGCTCAAGCTGGACAGCCTGGTGCAGCGCGGCGTCGGCGAGTCGCACCTACTCAAGGCCGAAGCCGGTGGCGTGATCAGCAAGGTGGACGCGCAGGAAGGTCAGATCATTCCCGCCGGCGGGCCGTTGGTGGAGATCGCGGCGGCGGATCGCATCCAGGCGGTGCTCGGCGTACAACCGGAATTCGCCGGCGCGCTGCAGCGCGATCAGGCCGTGCACCTTTTTCCCGCCAACCGCACCGGCGGCGAGGCGATCGAAGGAAAGATCCGCCTCATCAGCCAGCGCGTTGACCCGGCAACTCGGCTGGTGAGCGTCACCGTCGCGCTGCCGGCGGATTCGCATCTGATGCTCGAGAGCTTCATCACCGGCGAAATCGTTCGCGCCTCCGCCGACGGTTTTGTCCTGCCCCGCGCCGCCGCCTTGCCGGAAGAGGATGGCAGTTACGCGATCTTTACCGTGAAAGACAAGCACGCCGTCAAGCACGACGTGAAGCTCGGCCTGACCGACGCCGGCAACGTGCAGGTCATCGGCGAAGGATTAGCCGAAGGTGACGTCGTCGTCATCGCCGGCAACTACCAGTTGGAAGACGGCATGGAAGTGGAAGTCAAAGAGCCGACGACGGAACCTTCCACCGAGCCGAAGACGGCCGTCAGTGAAAAGTCTGAAGTTCCCACAAAGGGGACGACCAAGGAATCGGAGGAGAAGCCGTGAAGATCGCCCGCTGGGCGGATCATCACGCCCGATCGATTATTTTCCTTCTGATCGTCCTCGTCATCGGCGGCGTGGTCGGCGTGCGTGCGCTCCCGGTCTCGTTGCTGCCGCGCGTGAATTTCCCGCGAATCCGCGTGAATCTCGAAGCCGGCGAGCGACCGGCCGAGCAGATGATGGTGCAGATCACCCGGCCGGTGGAAGAAGCACTCCGTGCCATCCCGGGTATACGCGGCGTGAGGTCCACGACCAGTCGCGGCAGCGCCGAAATATGGCTCACCTTCGATTGGGGTGAAGACATGACCGGCGCGCTCCTGCAAGGCGAATCGCAGATTAACAAGCTGCTCTCCTCGCTCCCGCCGGGCACGTCGTTCGAAGCTCGCCGGATGGACCCGACGGTTTTCCCGGTCATCGCGTACAGCCTGACATCGCCGACGCGGCCGCTCAGCGAACTGCACGACCTTGCGCAATTCCAACTCAGCCCCGTGCTCTCCACCGTGACCGGCGTGGCGCACATCGGCGTGGACGGCGGCGGGGCGGAGGAATATCGCGTTGTCGTCGATCCGGCCCGGCTGGCGGCGCAGCATCTGTCCATCTCCGACATTTCCGCAGCCCTCTCCGCCTCCAACGTGCTCACGGCCGTCGGGCAGATCGAGGATCACTACAAGCTCAATCTCGTCGTTACAGATACGCGCTTCAAGAGCATCGACGAGATCGGCCAGACCATCCTACATTCCAGCGGCGGCGGGATCGTTCGCCTAGCGGACGTGGCGGTGATCCGTCGCGACGCGGCCCCGCAGTTCATCCGCGCCACCGCCGACGGACACGACACCGTCCTGCTCAACGTCTACCAACAGCCGGGCGGCAACACGGTCGAAATCGCCAAGGGCATCCGCGAGACGCTGAAAAAGGAGCAGGCCCGCTTGCCGGCGGACGTGAAAATCTCCAACTGGTACGACCAGAGCGACCTGATCACCGCATCGGCCACCAGCGTGCGCGACGCCGTCATCATCGGCGTGATTCTCGCGGCGATCGTGCTCATGCTCTTCCTCCGCAACTGGCGGATGACGCTGATCGCTGCGCTCTCCGTGCCAATCGTGCTGGCGGTCACGGCGCTGCTGCTTTACCTGTTCAACGAGACGCTGAACATCATGACGCTCGGCGGCATGGCGGCGGCGGTGGGGCTGATTATCGACGACGCGATCGTCATGTCCGAGCACATCGTGCGCCGCCTGCACCATTCAAAATCCGGTGCGACCGACGCCAAGGGCCGCGTGCTGAATGCCACCGATGAATTCACCAAGCCGCTGATCGGCTCGTCGCTCTCCACGATCATCATTCACATCCCGCCGGCATTTTTAGTCGGCGTGACGGGCGTGTTCTTCGGCGCGTTGTCGCTGGCGATGGCCTCGAGCCTAGTCGTCTCGCTCGCGGTGGCGTGGCTGGTGATTCCGATTCTCGCCGCCCGGTTCCTCAAGGGGCCGGGGCAGGACATGGAGCCGCACTCACCGCCGAAGGTTTATCCCACGGTGATGCGCCGCATGCTCGCACTGCCGTGGCTGGCGTTGCTGATCGCCGTGCCGCTGCTCGTCGGCGGTTACATGGCGTACGAGAAAGTGCCGACAGGTTTCATGCCTTCCGTCGATGAAGGAGGTTTCATCATCGACTACGTCGGCCCGGCCGGAACTTCGCTGACCGAGACCGACCGCATGCTCAAGCAGGTCGAAGAGATTCTTCGCAAGACCCCCGAAGTGCAGACCTACTCCCGCCGCACCGGTTTTGGATTGGGCGGCGACTTGAACGAATCCAACGCCGGCGATTTTTTCGTCCGGCTCAAGCCGTTTCCGCGCCGGTCGAGTGAAGAAATCATGGACGACGTGCGCGGGCAGATCGAGCACACCGTGCCGGGCATGGAAGTGGAGTTGGCCCAGCTGATGGAAGACCTGATCGGCGATCTCACAGGTCGCCCCGAGCCGATCGTCGTCAATCTCTTCGCCGAGGATGAAAAAACGCTGATCGAAACTTCGGAGAAAGTGAAAGCCGCCGTCGAAAAAATCCCCGGCGCGGCCGAGGTGAAGAGCGGCATCGTGCTGGCGGGCGATGCGCTGGATATCGAAGTCGATCGTGCCAAGGCGTCGCTGGAAGGCGTCGATCCCGACTCGTTGACCAAGAGCGTCGAAGACCTCTTGAGCGGCAGCGTCACGACGCAGATCCAGGTCGGCGAAAAGCTGGTCGACGTGCGGGTGTGGATTCCCAAAAAATCCCGCCAGACAACGGCGGATGTCGAAAACCTGCAAATCCGCGCCCCTGACGGTCACCTCTTTCCGCTCAAGCGCGTGGCGGAACTTCACCGAATCACCGGCCAACCGGAAATCACGCGTGAGGACCTGAAGCGCGTCGTTTCAGTCACCGGCCGGAGCGATCGCGACCTGGGTTCGACCATCCGCGACGTGCAGGCCGTGCTCAACCAGCCCAATTTTCTACCCGCCGGCGTTCGTTACACGCTCGGCGGATTGTACGAACAGCAACAAATCGCATTCCGGGGACTGTTACAGGTAATGGCCGCCGGCGCTGCACTGGTATTCCTGCTACTGTTGTACCTGTACGAAAGCTTCCGCGTGGCGTTGGCGATTATTTTCACCACGTTGCTCGCGATCGCGGTGGTGTTCCTTGGACTTTGGGTAACGCACACGGAGCTGAACATCTCCTCGCTCATGGGCATGGTGATGATCGTCGGCAACGTGACGGAAGTGGCGATCTTTTACTTTTCAGAATTTGCCGACTTCCCGCACGAAGGCGGCATTCGCGATCGCTTGATCGCCGCGGGCAGTTTCCGCATGCGGGCGATCACAATGACGACTTTCGCCGCCATTCTCGCGCTGCTGCCGCTTGCGGTGGGGATCGGTGAAGGCTCGGGCATGCTGCAGCCGCTGGCGATTGCGATCATCGCAGGGCTGGTCGCACAGCTGCCATTGGTGTTGATCGTATTTCCGGCCGTACTGGTGATGCTGGGCATTACAAATCGCCCCGGTCACGTCATAGTAAGAGGAGAAATCAAATGAAGTATCTGATCTTACCGGTTCTCGCGCTCGCCTCGGGTTGCTGCATGTTGGGCTCGAAGCATCAGGATGCTGCCGCGGGCGGGCCGTACCAGATTTCCAAGACATTTTCAGTCAGCGGCGAAGGGCGTTGGGATTACGTGACTTTCGATCCCGGCACGCAGCTGCTCTACGTGCCGCGCTCGTCGCACACGCAGATCATCCAGCCCGCCACCGGCGAAATCGTCGGCGATATACCCAATACAGCCGGTGTTCACGGCGTCGCGATTGCGCCCGAATTAGGCCGCGGGTTTACCAGCAACGGCAAGTCGAACTCGGTCACGATCTTTAATGTAAAGACCGGGCAGGTCATCGGAACGACGCCCGTCGGCGAAAGGCCCGACGCGATCGCGTACGACCCGTCCAGCAAAGCCATCTTCGCGTTCAACGCTGAAGGCGACTCCGCGACCGTGATCGATTCCGCCGCCGCGCCGGGCGCGGCGCCACGGGCGACGATCCCCCTCGGCGGCGGGCCCGAATCGGCGGTGGCGGACGGCGCGGGGCACGTGTTCGTGAATCTTGAAGCCGAAGGTGAGATCGTCTCGATCGACACCAAGTCGATGAAAGTCGATGGCACCTGGAAAATCGACGGCGGAGAAGAACCGGCCGGGCTGGCGATCGATCCCGAGCACCACCACCTGTTCAGCGGCTGCCGAAACAAAGTGATGGCCGTCGTCGATTCCCAAACCGGCAAGACGCTCGCGACCGTTCCCATCGGTGACGGCGACGACGCGTGCGCCTTCGATCCGCTCACCGGCGAAGCGTTCGCCAGTTGTAACGACGGCACGGTGACCGTGGTCAAAGAAACCCTGCCCGGCAAATTCGAGCGAACGCAGACGATCCACACCCAACTCGGGGCACGCACGATGACGCTCGATCCGAATACGCATACGCTCTATCTGCCGACGGCCGATTTCGGTGAAAAGGGCCCGGGCGACAAGCATCCGCCGACAAAACCCGGCACTTTTCGCATCGTCGTCGTTACACGGTCATAATTGTATGGAATCCATCGCCCCTCGAGGGCATGATGGAGAAAGCGATTTTTTATGCGATTACTCCTCGTCGAAGATTCCGAACGGCTGCAGAGGTCACTCAGCACTGGCCTGCGCAGCGCGGGCTACGCGGTTGATGTCACCGGCAACGGGCCGGAAGGTTTGTGGTACGCGCAAACGCACGACTACGACGTGATCATTCTCGACTTGATGCTGCCGGGCATGGACGGCCTTTCTGTAATGGCGCAGCTTCGCCGTGAAGGAAAGCAGACGCATATTCTGATCCTCACCGCGAAGGATACGACCGAAGACCGCGTGCGCGGGCTGCGCTCCGGCGCTGACGATTATCTCGTCAAGCCGTTTTCCTTCGACGAGCTCCTGGCCCGAATCGAAGCGCTCGGCCGGCGAAAAGTCGGCGAGAAGAATCCCCGCATCGGCCTGGGCGAGTTGGTGCTCGATACCGCCGCCAAGACCGTCTCGCAGAACGGCCAGGCGATTCCGCTGGCGCCGCGCGAGTACAACGTGCTGGAATACCTGGTCCTCCATCGCGGCCGGGTGATTCCGCGGCAGGAAATCGAGGAGCACATCTATGAAAGCAATGTCGAGCCGATGAGCAACGTGGTGGATTCAGCGGTCTGCAGTTTGAGGAAGAAGTTGGAGCTGCGCGGAGCGGCGCCGATCATTCAGACCCGCCGCGGCATGGGTTATATTCTTTCGGCGCCTACGCCATGAGATCGATCGCCAGCCGTTTGTTCTGGACTCAACTGGTGGCCAGCGTGGGCTTGGCCGTACTGGTCGGGCTGCTGCTCTACCTGCGGGTTCGCTCGGGTTTCGCGGGCCAATTCGATCAGGCACTTGGCGGCAAAGCGACTTCGCTGGCGGCGTTGATGCGCATCGGGCCGAAGGGTTTTAATGCGGATTTCGAGCAATCATCGCTCCCGGAATTTTCCCGGAATGACCGGGCTAACTATCTACAAGTGGTCAACAGCGACGGCGACGTGATGTTTCACTCGCTGTCGCTCGGCAACACCAAATTGCCGTTTGATGTCGGGACCGATCCGGTCCGCTACCGCGATTTGAATTTGCGCGACGGCAGCCGGGGCCGTTGCATCGTGCTGAAATTCACGCCGACTTATGACATCGACGATTTCGAACCCAAGGCCGCTCCAACCGAACTGCCCCGGCCGATGTATCTCACGCTCGCGCAAAGCAGGAGCGAACTGGACGACCGCCTCCAGTCGTTGCTCACCGCCATGGTCGCCGCCGCGGTGACGATGGCGATCGGCATCGTGCTGGTCACGGTGCTGACAACCAGGGCCGGGCTCTCGCATCTGCGCCGATTCGCCGCGCAGGTTGAGCAGATCGACAGCCGCGAGTTGCACGGCCGAATTGATGTGCAGGCGATTCCCGCGGAATTGCAGCCGATCTCTTCGCGATTGAACGAGTTGCTGAGCCGGCTGGAAGCGGCGTTTAATCGCGAGCGGCGTTTCACCGCCGATGCCGCCCACGAACTCCGCACGCCGATCGCCGAGCTGCGCACGCTGGCGGAAGTCGCCTTGCGCGATGAGGCGGCCACCATCGACAGCCACATGTTCTTCGGCGACGCGTTCGCGGTGGCAAGGCAGATGGAATCGCTGGTCGAAGCACTGCTGGCCCTGGCGCGCGGCCAATCCATGCAGCAGCGACTCCGGCCCGTCGATATTTCGGCAGTTGCACTGGCGGCGTGGGATCGGAGTCGCCCGGCGGCCGAGGCGCGCCAGCTTGCAGTGACCGTCGATGCCCAACCCGGCCTGACGGTACTGGCCGACCCAGTCGTTTTAAATTCGATCTTCACCAATCTGTTCAACAACGCCGCCGATCATTCCCCCAGGAACGGCAGCCTCGCCTGGTCGCTGGCGGCGCGCGACAGGCAAGTCGTCCTCACGATCGAAAATACGAACCAGACGCTGTCGTGCGAAGACCTCGCCCACGTCGCCGAGCCGTTCTGGCGAAAGAGCGCCGCCCGCAGCGGCGGTCACCACAGCGGGCTGGGGCTTGCGCTAGTGAAAGCCTGGTCGGATATGCTGCACGCGACGCATCGTTTTGAATTGTCCGAGGACGGGAAACAGTTCCGGGCGATTTTCACCATCGAACTGGTCGCCGCGGCCGCTCCCGAGCCCGTTCATTCCTAGCCGGCACGAACGCGCCCCGCGAGCGAAGTGCTTGCTTGAATCACCCACGCCTCTGCCGCATAATCATGGGTTCGGTGCGTTGCCTTAGCTCAATTGGATAGAGCATTGGATTCCGAATCCGAAGGTTACAGGTTCGACCCCTGTAGGCAACATGACAAATCATCGGACTGTTCCGACCGTTCCGACCGTTCCGACCGTGTAGCCGGCGAGCAAGCTCGCCGGCTACACAAATTCTAGAGCGAGTCAACTTCAGGTGTAGCGTCATCCCGAGGTACGCCGAGGGATCTCGGATTTCAAACGGTTCTCGTGCTCCCGAGATCCCTCGGCGTACCTCGGGATGACGGAAACAATTCATCCGACGCCCGCTTCGGTTGATCAACCGTGGCGGGCGGCGGAGGGTGTGTTTCCGTCTTCCCGTGGTACGCCGAGGGTGCT
>JBBQNK010000071.1:0-19875 GCA_038329865.1 Tepidisphaerales bacterium
CGAGCACGGCCTCTCCTACTTCGATCTCACCGAAGACGTCGAGACCACCAAGATCGTCCGCAGCTTCTCCGAGAAAGCCAAGCCGGGCCAGATCTTCATGCCGCAGTGCGGACTCGCACCCGGCTTCGTCTCGATCGCCGCCAACTCCCTCGCCGAGAAGTTCGACACGCTCGCCGAAGTCCGGCTGCGCGTGGGCGCTCTCCCCGTCTTCCCGACCAACGAGATGAAGTACAATCTCACCTGGTCGACCGACGGCCTGATCAACGAGTACGGCAACGCGTGCGAAGCGATCCACGAGGGCAAGCTCATCGAGGTGCTGCCGCTCGAAGGACTCGAACACTTCTCCCTCGACGGCGTCGACTACGAAGCCTTCAACACCTCCGGCGGAGTCGGCACGCTGTGCGACACGCTGGCGAGCCACGTGCGCCTGCTCGACTACAAAACCATCCGCTACCGCGGCCATCGCGATTTGATCGCATTCCTCATGAACGAACTGCGGCTGAACAATCGCCGCGAGATTTTGAAGGACATTCTGGAAAATTCGATCCCGATGACGCCGCAGGACGTGGTGCTGATTTTCTGCACCGCCACGGGTTGGAAGGACGACCGGCTGACGCAAATCACCGACGCAAGAAAAATCTACCACGGCGAATTCCGCGGCGTACGCGCGAGCGCGATCCAAATCACGACGGCCGCCGCGATCTGCGCCACGGTCGACCTGCACGCCACCGGCAAGCTGCCGGCGACGAGCGGATTCGTGCGGCAGGAGCAGGTGCCGCTCGCGCAGTTTTTAGCGAATCGCTTCGGCCACGCTTACGCCGGCGCCGAACACGCCGGCACGGCGGGGCGGTCGGATTCGTTTGAACGAACAGCACCTGCGACGTTTGACCGCGCGGCGGAATAAGATTGCAAAAGTGTTTCCCTCTCCCGGTACGCCGGGAGAGGGTAGGGTGAGGGTTCTGCCGGGAAACTCGAAAGGTACAGAATTCGCGGAAAGTTATTCCCTCGCTGCCTCTCTGCAAATTGCCAACGTCTCGCCCATCGAGACAGAACCCTCATCCCAACCTTCTCCCGGCGTACCGGGCGAAGGAGCAGGAGAAAAAATGCTGCCGAACCCACTCATCCCGACCGATCTCACCGGCCTCTCAATCGGCGGCCGATGGATTCCGACGCGCGGGCCGGCGCTGGCCGCTCGTTCGCCGATCGACGGTAAAACCTTGGCGGAATTTCCCTCGGCCGACCGCGGCGACGTCGAAGCCGCCATCGCCGCCGCCGCCGAAGCGTTCGTCATCTGGCGATCCGTCCCCGCGCCCGTCCGCGGCGAATTCGTCCGCCGTGTCGGGCAGAAACTCCGCGAGCACAAAGCCGACCTCGCGAAAATCGTCTCGCTCGAAGCCGGCAAGATCTCGCAGGAAGCGCTCGGCGAAGTGCAGGAGATGATCGACATTGCCGACTACGCTGTCGGCCTGTCGCGGCAGCTCTACGGCCTCACAATCGCCAGCGAACGGCCCGGCCATCGCATGATGGAGCAGTGGCATCCGCTCGGGCCAATCGGCGTGATCTCGGCGTTCAATTTTCCCGTGGCGGTGTGGGCGTGGAACGCGATGCTCGCGTGGGTGTGCGGCGATCCGGTCGTCTGGAAGCCGAGCGAAAAAACGCCGCTGTGTGCGATCGCGTGCCAGAACATTGTCGCCCAAGTGCTCGCAGAAATGCTCGAAGTGCCGGCCGGTGTTTCGTGCGTGGTCATCGGCGGCGGGGCGGTGGGCGAGGCGCTGGCGGCGTCGGAAAAGCTGCCGCTGATCTCTGCGACGGGTTCGACGCGCATGGGGCGAGCGGTGGCGCAAGCGGTGGCGAAGCGGCTCGGGCGGTCGCTGCTGGAACTCGGCGGGAACAACGCGATGATCCTCGCGCCGTCGGCGGATTTGGAACTGGCCACGCGGGCGATCGTCTTCGCCGCCGCCGGCACCGCCGGACAACGCTGCACCACGCTGCGGCGGCTGATCGTGCACCACTCGATCAAGGCCGACGTGCTGAAACGCCTTTCGACAATCTACGGCCGGCTGATCGTTGGCCCTCCGGGCAAGCCGGGCGTGCTGGTCGGGCCGCTGATCGATGGGGCCGCGTTCGAGCAGATGCAATCGGCGCTTTCGAGCGCGAAACAGCAGGGCGGGACAATCATCACCGGCGGCGAGCGCGTGACGGAAGGCGGTCTCGACGTGGGCTTTTACGTTCGGCCGGCGATTGTGGAGATCGAAACGAGTGCCGCGATCGTGAAGCAGGAAACGTTCGCGCCGATTCTTTATGTGATGGGTTACGACTCGCTCGACGAGGCCATCGCGATCCACAACGACGTGCCGCAGGGATTGAGTAGCGCCATCTTCACCGGCAACGTTCGCGAGGCCGAGCAATTCCTCGCCCCGGCCGGCAGCGATTGCGGCATCGCCAACGTCAACATCGGCACGAGCGGCGCAGAAATCGGCGGCGCGTTCGGCGGCGAAAAGCATACCGGCGGTGGCCGGGAAAGCGGCTCCGACGCGTGGAAGGCGTACATGCGCCGATCGACGAACACGATTAATTATTCGACGGCTCTGCCGCTGGCGCAGAGAATTTCGTTCGACGTGTGAAGTCAGTTCTTCGGCGTGTCTCGCTTCAGCGGGACTCCTTGGCCAACCCGACAGGTAACGTCATTGTCATCCTGAGAGCGTGGCTAGAAAGTCTCCACTACCCACCGGTCGCGAACCGTCATCCCGAGGTACTCCGAGGGATCTCGGGAAATCAAGCGGTCTTCGACCGCCGAGATCCCTCGGAGTACGTCGGGATGACGGTGTTTGCAGGCAAGCGCGATAAGTAATACTGATCGGCATTTGACGATGATTGTCACTTCAACTCGCCGGCCGCGGCTTTATCCATCATCCAAACCATTTTGCCAGACGCCGGCTGGATCAACTGCATCGGCAGCCGTTCCGGATCACGCGGCCCGTGCAGCACTTCCTTCAGCGCGGCCGCTTTCCCTGCGCCGGCGAAGAGTGCGATCACCTCGGCCGATCGGTTGATGAACGGCGCGGTCATGGTGATCCGCCAGCTGTCGCCGGTGGTCGATTTCTCAACGTGCTGGGCCACGCAGCGGTGGTGCGTTTCCTTCACCGCCGGCGTGTGCGGGAAGAGTGAGGCGGTGTGGCCGTCGTCGCCGAGGCCCAGCCACAACTGATCGACCCCGCCGTCGCCGAAGCGGGCCTTGAGCATCTTGCCGTACTCGATCGCGGCCGTTTCCGGATCGATCTCGCCGCGCATGCGATGCACGTTTTCCTTCGGAATCGGCACCCGCGAGAGCAAGGCGTCGTTGACCGTTTTGAAGTTGCTGTCCGCATGATCCGGCGGGACACAGCGCTCATCGACGAAGTAGATTTCGATTTTCGACCAATCCGTCCGAAGCGTAAAAACCGGCGTGGCGAGAAGACGGAACATCGATTTGGGCGTTGAACCGCCGGATAACGCGACGGTAAAGACGCCGCGATCCGCAATCGCGGTTGATGCCGCCGCGGCAAACGCATTGGCCGCAGCGAATGCCAATGCCGCAGAATCGGGTGCGGTGATAAGATTCCGTTCACTCATTCTCTCAAGTTACTTTGCGGGGAGTTGTTTAGCCAACGAGAGTTCAAACTATGTCCTCGGGCCAGAAGGCAGGACGGTAAATCCTGAGCGTCGCGCGTGCCTCACCTTGCGTGATTGAACAAGCAGAGTCGGCAGCAGCGGGAGGAGAATTGCGAGTCCAACGACAGCCCGATAAACCTCGTTGGTGCCAGTTGTGTAGTGCTCGGAGGTATCGTTCAGACCGCTCCAATTCAAATCGAACCAAGATAGTCCACCAATCAAATAGGCGGACAAGGCCAAGTTAAAAAGAACTCTTGTTCTAAGGAATAAAACCAACAGTGCAGATGCCGGCCAGAAAATTATTGCGGTCCATGCCCACGTATTCTCAAGAGGTTGGTATGGCAATAATTCAATCATGAGACTTGATGCGCCGGCTTCGGCAGTTCGTCATGAATCGCCTGCTGCTTCGGCTGTGTGCCGTCGTAGCTGAAGAGCATCATGTCTTCGTCGATCATCGCCTGCAGGTGCACCGGCCGTTGCCAGATTTTGTGGACATTCTTCAGTGTCTCGATCGCGTATTTGATTTCGATGTCCAGGCCGTTGTGGCGGTGGGCTAAGTACAGCTCGCTGCGGTTGGCGTAGTTGCCGTCGACGACGTAAATAAACGGCTGGCCCATGTTGGTGAGTTGGTAGAGGAGCGTCTGTTTGATGCGGGCCGGGTCGCGGCTGACGATTCTTAGTTGGCCGGTGTGCGGGTCCTTGCCGTATTGGTAGAACTTGTGCTTCTCGATGAACTCCGGCGTCATGAACTCGTCGATGAAATTCACGTCGTTGTAAACTTTCCGCACCTGGAAGATTTTCTCCCGGCCGAAGCCGAGTCCCTTGTCCCACTTCTTTTTCTCGCCGAGATTTTCGGATTCTTCATACTCTTTGCCGAACTTTCCTTTGTTCCAGCGGTCTTCGATGTCGCGGAAAATTTCCAGTCCGATCTTGTACGGGTTGAACCCGCCGGGCGGCATGTGCACGGTGCCGCTGTGGTGATCGGCGTAGTCGATGATCTCGGACGCGTCGAGAAAATGCTTGGTCATCAGCGTGCTGTGCCAATAGCTGGCCCAGCCTTCGTTCATGATTTTGGTCATCCCCTGCGGGGCGTAGTAGTAGGCTTCCTCGCGCACGATGGAGAGGCAATCCGCCTGCCAGTCGGCCAGGCGGGCGTGCTCGAGCAGGTACTGCAGCACGTCGCGCGTGGGCCGGCTGGGCGTGGAGTGGCGGACGCGGGCGGCTTCTTCTCGAAGCTTCTTCGCCTCAGCCTCCAGGCGCTCGGGCGGGTTGATCCAGCGATCCAGGTAGTCCTTGCTCTTGTACTTGGTGACAGCCTCTTGTCGGGGGATTTCGGGCACGGCATCGTCGCTCGGGCCGCGCTTGAGGAACATGCTGTGCGGGTCGATCAGGTGTTCCACGCTCAGGCAGGTATCGAGCCAGTTCTCCACCGCTTCGTAGCCGTGCTTTTCGATGTGCTTGCGGACGTGTGTGGAGTGGTTGGCCATCTCGTCCATCATTTTGCGATTGGTCTGGCTGAACCAGAGATTGCTCTTGAAGAAATCGCTGTGGCCGTAAACGTGCGCGATGACCAGCTTCTGATCGACCAGCGCGTTGCTCTCCTGCAGGTAGGCGTAGCACGGGTCGTTGTTGATGACCATCTCGTAGATTCGGCCGAGCCCGTAGTGGTGCTGCTTGCGGAGTTTTTCGTACTCCATGCCGAACCGCCAGTGCGGGTAGCGCTGCGGGAATCCTCCATACGCGGCGATCTGGTTCATCTGCTCGTAATCGCACATCTCAAAGATGACGGGGAAAAAATCGAGCCCGTAGGAGCGCGCCATCTCCCGGATCTGCTTCTTGGCGGCCAGCAGTTCCGGAGGGAAGGGGATGAGCGTTGGTGAAGCCATATTTTAGTGTAGGGTGTGCTTCAGCACACCGCGTCTTCATTGGTGTGCTAAAGCACACCCTACGAGACTGTGTTACCGAATCGTGCGCAGTGGCGACGGTACCGGTGGTACGGTTCGACCGATAGCAGCAAACAGTGGAAATGTCTGCCTGATGATAGGGGACCCGTTCAATCGCTCGTTCGAGCTTGCCGTGTTCATGCCGTCGAGTAATCCTTGATGATAACGGCTGATGCGCTTTAGTCGTCCTACCGATTGTAGCATGGCGAACATTCCCCAAAGATATTCCGTCCGCGTGATAGCTTGTAATTTATAACTCGTGCGAAGTTTTCTCGCAGGCACTCGAATCGCTTTCAATTCACCCATCAGTGCCCCTTCCCGAAGAACGTCTTGATCGAGTCGTAAATGTCGTCCTTCGAATTCACCCGGCTGGTCAGCACTTTTTCATTACCTCGCAAATGTTCGTGCAGAACGTTAATGAAGTTGCCGCTGCCGTAGGCGCTGGCGACCTGGCAGTAGCCGAACATGTTGGCGGCGGGGAGGAGTTGTTCCTTGAGCAGCTTCACGCACTCGCGGCTGTCGGCTTCGGAGCTGTTGTCGCCGTCGCTGAAGTGGAAGAGGTAGATGTTCCATTCGTCGGGGCTGTAGTGGGCGTCTAGCAGTTGCTTGGCGGCGCGGTAGGCGCTGCTGATCTTCGTGCCGCCGTCTTCTCTCAGGTGGTAGAAGGTGTGCTTGTCGACTTCCTTGGCGCTTACGTCGTGCACGATGTAGCGGCTTTCGATGCCTTCGTAATTTTTGCGCAGCCAGGTGTCGATCCAGAAGCTTTCGAGGCGAACGAGCTCTTTCTGCTCTTCGCCCATGCTGCCGGAAACGTCCATCATGAAAATGATGACTGCATTGCTCTGCGGGC
This sequence comes from Tepidisphaerales bacterium, assembly GCA_038329865.1. Taxonomy (GTDB): domain Bacteria; phylum Planctomycetota; class Phycisphaerae; order Tepidisphaerales; family Tepidisphaeraceae; genus JANMES01. The sequence continues at coordinate 6,445 of JBBQNK010000071.1, forward strand.
TTTTGATTTCCTTCCAGCTTCGGTAGCGGATGTCTTTTTTCTGCGGGATGATGACTGGATTATTCGGGTCGTAGTTGCCGGTCATGATCTGCCGCTTGAGCGCTTCCTTGAACGACCGCTTGAAGTGCCGCAGCGATTCCGGGCCGACTCGCCGCAGGCTGGAATATTTCTCTCGAACGGTTGTGATCCGGTGCTGTCCGCGTGGCTCGATCCGCGGCAGCTTCAATTCCTCGGCCAAGATCTCCGCCAGCTCATCGAGCGAGAGATCGACCTCCATCAAGTGTTGCCCCGCCTCGGTGCCGCCCTGGCCTTTGCCAGGTTGGCCTTTACCGACAGCGTCGCCTTCCTTTCCTTCGCCCGCGCCTACGCCGCCGGAGTTGTCGCCGTAGCGGAAGTGGGGGAGTTCGATTCCGCGAACGGGAATGCTGATCAGGTGCTTGCCTTCCTTGCCGATCAACTCGCCCTTGGTGAGGAACTTGCGCAGATCCTCCCTGATCCGGCCTTTCACGATCTGCCGGAAGCGCTGGTGATCTTTTTCGATCTTGAGGATCATGGGGCGGTGGTCAAAGTTGTATGTGATGGCTCAAAATCGCCGAGGCCTTCGATCCAAAGATGGGGATAGGCCAGGCGATAAGCGCGGGTGACGACCGCGCCGGCTGAGCCGAAGTTCAGGTGGCCGTTGGCGCCTACGTCCCAGTGCGACTTTTTCGAAAACGTCACGGTGCTTTCGGTCCACGGTGCACCGGTAGATTTTTCGTACCACTCGGCACTGCCGCCTGATGCGAAGAGGTAGCCGCGCTCGTGGGTCGCATCGGATGAAGCCAGGCTCTTCCACGGGCCGTCAAGAATTTGCGCGTCGCTGGCGGCGGTTCTTTCGTACGACATGGCGCAGCCGCCTAGGAGCATCACAGCAACAACGGCGGCCAAGCGGAGCGGCTGAAGCCACGGCGAGAATGTGCGATTTAACAACATCATACTTTTTCACGTCGTCTTTCTTGTCAGCAGCCAGATCCCGATGAACAGCACGATAGCCGAGCAAGCGATGCCGACGATCGTGCCGGGGAGCACCTGGTTGGCCTGGTCGATGCTGCTGGGTGTGCCGGACAGTTGCGAGGCCAGGCCGTAGCGCTGGTCGGTCAGCCAGAAAAAGACTAGCCCGCCGATGCCGGTGAGAATCAGCGAAGCTCCGGAGCGACGGTTGCGAATGTTCATATTGCGTTCCCAAACCGGCGGCGAACGATCAGTTCATCGCCTCGATCGTGATCTCATGCGTCACAGGCACCGCGGCGGCAGCGGCGGCGGCTTCGCGGAGCGAATTATCCTTTTTCACCAGTTCATTGGTGATCTGCTGGACCAAATCATTGCGTTCCGGCACCTGCCGCTTGACGGCGGCGAGGTTATGCATCGCGTAGCGGATGATATCGACCTCGGCCGCCTGCTGGTCGTGCACTTTGGCGTCGACTGCCTGAAAGCGATCACAGAACGGGTTGTCCAGAAATTCTGCGGCGAGGTTAATCCCCTTGGCTACGTCGACCGTCGCGAATTCCTTGCTGGCATTGCCCCAGGTGACTTTCACCTTGGGCGTGGTGGCGCCGGTGACAATGAGCGTGTATCGATTGAGGTCGTCATTGAAGGGCAGGAACTCTATGACGCCGGTGGTGGCGCTGGCGGCCTTTGGGTCGCCGAAAAAGCAGAAGGGGAACTTGCTGCTTTCGATTTTCACCTTGCCGGCATCGACGGAAATGATTTTCTGCCCATCGGTGCCCTTGGCGGTGTTGGCGGCGAGATCGACGGTGATCGTGCCGATGTTGCCGTCGCAGCCGAGCGCCTTGAGGAACGCGTACGCCATCACGAGATGGCCGTTGCGGTCGGGGTGAACGCCGTCAGTGCCGCAGAGGAGGTAGGTGTTGCCGTACTTGGCCTTCATCTTGTTCATCACGTCCATCATCGGGTCGTGAACGTTGGCGAAGAAGACGTGCTCGCCGTCGGCGACTTTTTTCGCGATGTCGCATTCCTCGGCCAGGCTCTGGTTGTAAACGGCGGCGCGCTTGGTATCGCCCTTGAACGCTGAATCGCTATCGACAGCGCCGGGCGAACCGACAACGATTGTTTGAAAATTCGAACCCTTCAATTTCTGCACGATGGCGGCGAGGTTGTCGTGATAGGTTTTTCGACGGACGTCATCGAGCGCGTTGTACCCGCCGTCGTTCATGCCGTAGCAGGTTGTGGCGACGTTGCTGCCGAAGGGGAACAGATCGTTCTCCATCCGGGCCAGGAATCCGCCCGCCTGCTCGCCGCCCCAACCGAACTGCGTCGCCTGCAAACCGACGGCCGGCTTGCACATGAGGAAGTAGTCCTCCATGAAGGCCGAGTAAATCCGCTGCTCGGTGATCGAATCGCCGATGATCGCGACGTACTGCCCGTCCTGCAGCTTGGCGCGGTCTTCTGCCAGTGCGAAATTCGCACTCAAAACGAGAAACAAAATCGACAAAACCAAACGCTTCATGGAATCCTTCCAATAGTTACCCGCACACGGCGATCAATCATCCTGCTTGCTGTCGCCGCGTGCAAAAATACTCGCGACGTAATTGAGCACGTCGGTCGCACTGGTCTCGTTATAGCCGAAGTATTTGATCAGGCGTTGCTTCACGACATCGATCTTCTGCTGCGTTTCATCATCCACCACGGTGCTGACGAGATTTTTCAGCTTGATCGTATCGCGCTGGTCTTCGAACAGTTTCAGCTCCAGTGCCTTGAGCAGCCGGGCGTTGGTGTTGTATTCGAATTTTTTGCCGTCGAGCGAGAGCGCGCCGATGTAGTTCATGATCTCTTGCCGGAAGTCATCCTTGCGGCTGTCGGGGATGTCGATTTTTTCTTCGATCGACCGCATGAGGCGTTCATCCGGATCCTCATCGCGCCCGGTATAGCGATTGCGCACCCGCTCATGCTGCGTGTAGGCCCGCACGCTTTCGATGTAATTTGTCGCGAGCCGCTTGATCGCGTCCTCATCGGCGCTGATCGCCCGCTGCACCTCGGCCTTGAGCATATCCTCGTACTCTTCCCGTACGACGGCTAGCAACTCCTTGTATTCCTTCTTGAGTTCCTCATCCGTGATGAGCGAGTGGTGCGAAAGCCCGCCTTCCAGTTCGTTCATCACCATGAACGGGTTGATCGCCTTGTCGATCTGGGCCTGGTGGCTGACCAGGGCGTTGCTGATCTTGTCCTGGATGTAGCGCGGCGAGATGCCGTTCATTCCTTCACGCGGGGCCTCTTCTTTGAGTTCCTTGATGCTGTCCTCAGTAAAGCCGGGGATCGATTTACCGTTGTAAAGCTTAGATTTCTGCAGCTTGGTGATGCCCGCCTTCTTCGGTTCGGCCAATCGCGTTAGCACCGCCCACATGGCGGCCACTTCAATAGTGTGCGGAGCGATGTGCATGCCGCGTACGCGCTCGGGGCCGAAATCTTTGAGGTAGATCTTGATCTCGTCGTCGAGGCGAATGTTGTAGGGCATGTCGATTTTGATGGTGCGGTCGCGGAACGCCTCCATCATCTCGTTGCCTTGCAGCTTCTTGTATTCCGGCTCGTTGGTGTGGCCGAGGATCACTTCGTCGATGTACGTCTGCGCGAATTTCTTCGGCTTGATCATGTGCTCCTGGCTCGCGCCGAGCAGGTCGTACAGGAACGCGACATCGAGCTTCAGCACCTCGATGAATTCCACGATGCCGCGGTTGGCGATGTTCAATTCGCCGTCGAAATTGAAGGCGCGCGGGTCGGAATCGCTGCCGAACTCGGCGATCTTGCGGTAGTTGATGTCGCCGGTGAGTTCCGTGCTGTCCTGGTTCTTTTCGTCCTTCGGCTGGAACGTGCCGATGCCGCGGCGATCCTTTTCGCTGAGGATCAGCCGCTTTACGCGCACGTGGTCGATCGATTTCTTCCAGTCGCCGTCGTACTGCTCGAGCAGGTCGCCGAAGATCTTGCGGCAGAAGGGGCAGCAGTCGCCGTAGAGTTTGATCTTGCGGTCGTCGGGCAGTTTTTCGTTGATCGATTCCAGCACGTCGCCGCGGGCGTCGCGCGGGATGAGCAGCAGCGGCTCTTCGTGCATGGGGCAGTCGACGTACTGCTCCCCGTCGTCGTTGCCGTTCATGTGCTTGGGCAGGCGCCACGAATACGTGTAGCACTTGCCGGCCTCGGTCTTGCTGTAATTTTCGAGACCTTTCTTCAGCAGCCGGGCGATGGTGGATTTGCTCGAGCCGACCGGCCCGTGCAGGAGCAGGATTCGCTTCTCCGTGCCGTAGCCCTGCGAGGCGGATTTGAAGAAATCCACGAGTTGGATGAGCGGCTTCTCCAGGCCGAAAATCGCGTCGGCGCCGTGTTCGATCGGGTCGCCGAAGAATTTGTAGCGCGTCATCTCCTGCTTGAACTGCACGAACGGCTCCGTGCCGTACGACATGATCATGTCGAACACGCGCTGGAATGCGTTGCGCGCGACGGATGGATTTTCAGAGACGATATCGAGGTACTCGTTGAAGCTGCCTTCCCAATGCTGCTCGCGGAAACGGGCGACATCGAGCTTCCGATCTATGATGGATGAAAGGGGATTGGCTTTAGGCATCTGGCGATCTCCCGTAAAAGCTTAGGCGACACCATAATAGTAAGACGCGAACCGAGAAGGTTTAGTTCGCAATTCACTTCATTCCCCGCGAAGGCGCAAGCGACTCACAAGTGACTCAACGGACGGATCCGCAAGAAACTTCGCTTGCGCCTTCGCGGGACATTGAGTGTTCAGAATCGGGGGATACTGGACCCGATCGCAAGGATCGAGCGTGGACGAATTGTCGCAGCGGGGGTCGGTACGACTTTCATCCGAACGGCTCCGACCGGCAAATTCCGGATTTCCCGGAATTCCGCGCCAATCGTGAATCTCCCGCGCGACGCGTCCTTGCCCATTGCCGCGCGGGCCGAGGCCTGGCTCGTTCGGTGTGACAGGGCTTGGCCCTGCCGAGAAACGCCGGCGAACGGTAAATCTGAGCTGTCCGACAGCCGTGGCCGTTCGCTCATTCCTCATTCTTGAGCTTATCTTTCCGATCGCCGGATGTAAATTAGAAACTGGGCGAGGAATCATCCACCTCCAATCGACGATTTCGCGGCCTAAGAGAATGCCTGACTTGGCAAATGCGCAAAAGGTCACTAAATTGACACAAGCTGGCTTCGGTCCCAATCGCCGGCTCTTCAAGGGAAGTGATTCGCCATGCAGGAAGCCAGCACTAAGAAGATTTACGACGTCCACTCGATTTTCTACGACGCCACGTTCGGCCGGCTCGTCAAACGACGTGTCGCCAGCGCCATCGGGCACATGAACATCGGCGACGACGACAAAGTCCTCGACTTGGGCATCGGCACGGGCTGCTCGCTCAATTATTACCCGAACAAGGGGCGCATCATCGGCGTCGACCTTTCCAGCGGCATGCTTCGCGAATGCCGAAAAAAAATTGTCGAGCGGAACCTCGATCACGCCACGGTTTTTCAGGCCGACGCGATGCGATTGCCTTTCGCGGACAACACCTTCGACCATATTTTCATCAGTCATGTGATCAGCGTGGTTTCCGATCCGGTGCAACTGGTGGTGGAGGCGCAGCGTGTCGCCAAGCCGAATGCTCGCATAGTGATTCTCAATCATTTCCAGTCGGCCAACCGCCTGGTCGCTCTCGTGGAAAAGGCCCTTTCGCCCATCTGCACCAAGCTGGGTTGGCGGAGCGATTTGGCGCTGCAGGAACTGATCACCCGCACGGGTTTGGAGATCGAATACCGCTTTCAGCTCCGCAGCATTGATCTGTGGGAGACAGTAGTGGTATCGAACAACAAGTCAGCCCTCGCGCAGCCGGTATTCGCGGCGGCGTAGGCGTAGTCGATTCAATCGCAATTTATTTGAGCAGAAGCAGTCTACGGCGATTACAACTTCGTCCGCAGTTCTTGTGCGCGCACAAGAATCGCCCGGCTGTCTGCCGGCTGGGTGCTGGCGGGCTTGAGCGTGTAGTGCAGCTGATGGCGATCGGTCACCGGCAGCATGTCGGTGACGAAATCGAATGGAATCCACTGCCAGATGGGGGCGTAAATACTGGTATCGGTTTTCTGCGGCTCGTAACCGTCTTTGCGGACCGCCACCTCGTACCGGCCGTACCACGTGAAATCGCGCGTAAACGGCGTGCGACCAATCTCCTGGTCATTCATGTAAACTAAAGCGCCCGGCGGATCGGAAGTAACCGACACCTGCCGCCGCACGCACCCGCCGGCGAGAACGGCCAACGTTGTCAAAATGGCGAGAAGCATTTTCACGCGCAATGGAGTATAGAAGTGTTCTGCCAACTCGCAACGATCTGCCGTCGCGAGCGCGCGAAATTGCGACCGATGGCCGAGCGCGATGACCAAACGCCGGACCGCGTATGAACTGATGCGCTCGATTATTTTCTACTCCATCGTCGCCTGCATGATCACCGGCAATGTGGTCTGGTGGCGGCACGCATTGAAGTCGGCCGCCCGCATGCGCCGGCCGCGCGCCTGGCGGCGCGCCGTCAACGCGTGGAGCTTCACGATGTCGGCCGGCATGCTGATGATCATCCTCTCGCGCGCGATCTCCGGGCACATCCTTCACTGGGTGCCGCAGCCGATCGTGGCGGCGGTTTACATCTGGCACGTGATGTTCGCGCTGCCGTGGCTGGCGTGGCACGTTTTGGTGGTTTCAGTGCGGCGAGTCGCCCGACAGATCTCTCGACGAATCTCCGCTTCGCCGTCGGTCGATTCAGCTTCCGCCGCTCCGCCCGCCGTCGCGAACGAACCCATCCCGTTCAACTCGCGCCGGCAGTTCCTGGCCGCGGCCGCTCTTGCGACTCCACCCGCGCTTGCGACACTGGGCGCGTGGCGGGCGTACAGCCAGTTCGATCAATTCCGCATCAACACCGTCACGCTGAGAATCCCCAACCTGCCGCCGGCGTTGGACGGGCTGCGCATCGCCCACGTGAGCGACATTCACGTCGGCCGGTTCACCGACGACGCGCTCCTCAACGCCGTCGTCGAAAAAACCAACGCGATGCGGCCCGACCTCGTCCTCTACACCGGCGACTTGATCGATTTCGACCTGGCCGACTTGCCCGCGGGCATTTCTGTCCTTAAACGTTGCGACCCGAAGTTCGGCCTCGCGGCCTGTGAAGGGAATCATGATTTGATGATGGGCCGACACGCGTTCGAGCACGAGGTCCGAAAATCCGGCCTGGCCATGCCGATCAACGGCTCGCACGTCGTGACAGTTCGCGGCCAGGAGATTCAACTGCTCGCCCTGCGGTGGGGCGGTCCGAACCTGGCCGACGCCGGTGGGGCCGGCGGCGCGGGCGATGCCGATATTGCGGCTTCCGTCCGAACGCTTTTCCCCCAGATCAGGTCCGGCGCGTTCCCCATCCTGCTCGCGCATCACCCGCACGCGTTCGACTACCTCGGCGACGCCGACATCCCCCTCGTCCTCGCCGGCCACACGCACGGCGGGCAGATCAACGTCGGCCCGATCCACCCGGCATCGCTCCGCTTCCGCTACCTCTCCGGCCTCTACCGCCGCCCGGACGGCAAGCAGATGTTCGTCTCCAACGGAGTCGGCAACTGGTTCCCGCTCCGCATCAACGCACCGGCGGAGATCGGCAATATCACGCTGCGCGCGATGTGATCGTCGGTGATAGCGGTACGCGATGATCGCAAATGGCAATCAGTGTTGTTCCGTCGTCCTCTGAGTATGTTTGAGAAGTCGAAGTAACCGTCATCCCGAGGTACTCCGAGGAATCTCGACGCCACGAAAATCGCTCGTCATCCCGAGATCCCTCGGAGTACCTCGGGATGACGCCGGAGGCTCAGGACGACAATTGGTGTCGCGGTGGTTTGTTCAATATTGCGCCACCCCGCCGCTTCCAGTGCACGAGCGAAACCGCGATCAACACCGCCGCCGCGATGGCCAGCAACGGCGTGAGTGACACATCGCGCCAGCGGCGAGGCAGGTCGATTGGGAGCTTCACGTCCGGGTCGATCACGCGGCCGCCGGTTGCGTGGGCGAGGTTTGTCAGCGCCGCTCGATCCAATCCGATCGCGTCGAATTCGTGCTGGTACCGGCCGGCGATCGGCTGGCGATCGAGCTCATGGCCGGCGAGAAAAATCTTCGCCAGTCGCGGTTCGGCTGATTCCGGCAAAGTCGCTTCGTATCGGCCGGGGGCAGTTTGTTCGAACGGCAGCGTGGCGGCGGCGACGGATAGCGTGGAGAGGCGCAGCTCGAACGCAAGGCCGTTCAATATTCGTCCGCGATCGGCCGCATCGATCCGCACCTTGCCGTTGCCGGCCGATTGCCAATCCACTTGATACCGCGGATCGCGCGGCGGTGCGGCGACGAGCGCCGCCAGCACCGATAGCTCCGGGGCGGTCGGCGTAAACGCGCACGCGAGAACCTGCCCGTTGCCGATCGTCTGCCGCCCGGCCAGTGGAACCACTGCCGAATCGAGTGAAATGCCGCCGTTCGGCGCTAAGGGGTCGCCGAACGCCAGCGGCGTGGCCGCCGGCAATTTGAGCCACGTTCGATTCGCTCGCTCGATCGTCCGTGTAGGCTGCTTTATCAAATAGTCCCAGAATTTTAACCGCATTGGCCCGGCGATCGCGCGATCCGGCATTGCGCCGCGCACCAGTGTGCGAATGCTCGCGAGCCATTTGGCGGCGTCCAACTGCAAGGCGTAACTGCCGCCGGTGGTCGTCGCGATCGATCGCAACGCCGGCAGCGCCGCGCCGCTGCCGATGGCCAGTACGTGCAGGCGGATTTGTTTGGATTTCATCGCAGCAGCGATCGAATCGGCGTGGTCGAGCGTGGCCTCGCCGTCGGTCAGCACGAGCAGATTCTTCGGCTGATCGCCACCGGCCTGCTCGACGAGCTTTTCCAGCACCGGCTGAAGATTCGTCGGCCCGCTGGGCACGGCGTTGGCGGGCGGGATGGTTTGCGAGCGCGCGTCGCGCACGGGCACGGCATTGATCCACCACCGCACGTCGGCGGCGAACGAACCGACGCTGACTGAGTCCGCCGGGGGGAGTTCGCGAACGACGGCGGCAAGAGTGCTCGTCGCTGCCGACCACCTCGAGAGCGCCGCGCCGGGATGTTCAGGATTTGCGATCAGGCCGCCGCTCGAACCGGTGGGCGTGTCGCCATTCGCCGCCGCCATCGAGCCGCTGGCATCGGTGAGGAGCAACCATTGCATCGCCGGCGTGGGCGGATCGCTGGCGAGCGGCGAGAGATCATCGAGCACGCTTCCGCTGTAAGCACCGAGGCCGAACGCGTGATCGCCGCCGAGGATCAGCAGTGAACCGCCGAGGTCGCGGACGTATTGCTGCAGGTGCTCTATCGCGGCCGGCGAGAGATCGTCGGCGGCGACGTTGCTCAACGCGATCACCGACGGCGCAAGGAATTCGCCCGGGTCGGAAGGAATCGCAGCCGGCGCGAACGCGGCCCATCCTGGCGGCGCGGGTGCGTTGCCGATCCACCACCGGGGCCACTCGCGGTGCGAGGTGTCGGCGAAAGTCAGCGCGTCATTTTCAGGCCAGGCGTCGCCGGGTGTGAGTTCGGCGCGATGCGTGGCGAACTGCGAAACCGCCAGCGGCCGGCGAGTGAGGACGTCGCCGTCGACCGTGATCGTGGTCGCGGCGGCACTGTCGAGCGAAAGAGTGCGCGGCTCGCCGTGGTGACGAACGGTGATTTCAGCGACCGTAGCATCGCCCGCGTCGGCAACGCGGGAGGCGCCAGCGGCGGTATCGCCGAACGCTGGGCGACTTGTTGATTCGGTTCGTGATTCATCGTGATTTGGTGCTGCGGAAGCCGTGGAACCACCACGAACGCGCGCGTCGATCACCGCGGCGTCCGGCGGATCGATTAAGCCGGGGTCGATCACCGGAAAAATTGGCGGGGCATTTTTCGGCGGTTCGAACCGGCCGTCGCTCAGCAGCACAATCGCGTCGGCGTCGGTCGGTGGGTCGAAGACGGTTTGCGGCGCCGGCAAATCAGCCAGCCGATCGCCGGCGGGCATGGGTTCGTTCCGCTGGGCGAACGCGAGCAGGCGGAAGGATCGCGAGCCGAGCAGTTGCCTGAGCCGGCTGTCGAGCGAAGCGCGATCGCGAAACATCGCCGACCGCGTGCTCGGCGAAAGATCGACCATCACCACGATCTCCCCCGTGCGCGGCAGCGGCACGAGCAACTCGCCGCCGGCCAGCACGAGCAGTACTATCGCGACGAACAGGCATGCCACGGTCAGCCGCGGCAGCGATTTGCGACGGCGGAACAGCAGGGCGATCGCCACGATGCCGAACACGCCGGCCGTCAGCAGCGAGGGGAGCGAGCGAATTGCGATCGCGCTGGCGAGCATGAATCGTGACGGCCGAGTGAGTGAAGAAGCGACGCCGACGATGGTATCGCATCAACGCACACGCGCCGAGATGAGTGCAGGATTTGAGCGGCGGGGGAGTCTTGTTGATCGTGGGCCGGCATTTCTCCCTCTCCCGGGGTACCGGGCGAGGAACCATTCAATTCGTCTCCACAATCGCCACGCCAAATGGCGGCAACGTGAAATTGCCATCAACCTTTTGCCCAGTCAGCAGATCTTTGCCGGTCGGCAGTGCGGTAACAGTTTTTTCGGTCTTTGCGTAGTTGAGTATCGCGATGAACCGCCGATTGCCGGCGCGGCGGTCGAGGATTTCTACCTCGGGCGGGACATCGGCGATCGGCTTTATGCCGGCCAGTTCAAGCCACTTTGCGGTGAGGGCGGGCAGGCTCGGATCGAGCGCGTAGCCGGCGAAATAGATCGTCTGGCCCTTGCCGGATTTGCGGATCGTCACCGCTGGCGAGTTGGCGAGCAGCGGGTCGGTGCCGGCCCAGGTGGCGAGCGGCTTGGCGGTCGTTAGGCGAAGTCTCTCGACGAACGTGTTGAGCGCGACGGTGCTGCCGTCCGCGAAGTTCACGTGGCGCGGCTCGCCGAGTGGGAGAGTAGTCCACTCGTCGACTTCGATGCCCGCCAGCGTGCGCATCACGCCGGGGGCGGGCTGGTCGATCAGGTGCAGGTCGATCGTCATCGTGCCGGTTTGCGCGCCGAGCACCAGCGTGCCGCCGGCTTTGACGAAGGCGGTGAATTTTTTCGCCATCGCCGGGGTGATGATGGCCGAGTGCGGGGCGATGATCAGCTTGTAGCCGGCGAAATCAGTCGTCGGCCAGACGTAGTCGGTCGGCACGTGCTGGCGCTCGAACGCCTGGCACCAGCGGCGGTGCTCGTTCGCGGCTTCCTTGGTGTACGTGTTCACGCGGCGATCATTCGACTCGCTGTCGAAATCGCGCAGCACGCCGACGGCTTTGGCGAGCTTGGATTCGAAAAACGCCCGCGGCAGGCGGCGGATTTCTTCGCCGGTCTGTTTGGCCTCGGCCAGGCGGCGGGTGTCGCGGTTGTCAGGCTCGATCAGGCCGTGCCAGTGTTGCTCGGAGCCGAATGGGCACGTCCGCCAGCGGAAGTAGAGGAACGCTCCTGCGCCGTGGGCGATTGACTGCCACGTCCACTGGCGAATCTCGCCCGGCCGCGGCGTGCGGAGCAGGTACGACATCTGCCCGCCGGGCCCGGACTGCTGCTCCATGATCGTGAACGGCTGCGAGAGCGATCGCGCCTCGACCAGCTTGCTGCCGTACGCCGCCCAGTCGCCGTCGGCGTAGAAGAGCGGGTATTGATCGTGCGACCAGAAGTCCATCACGCCCGCCAGCGCCGGCGCATCGATGTTGCCGAAAATCCCGTTGGTGGTGATCGGCCATCGCGGGTTGTGCTTGCGCATGATCGCCGCCTGCCGCGCGGCGAAGCGCACGACGCAGTCGCTGATGAAACGCGTCTCGTCCAGAATCTGGTGCGGGTTCATGTAAGCGGCCGTCGGGTGCGGCATATCGATCTGATCGAAGTCGTTGTACGTGTGCGACCAGAAACTCGTGCCCCACGCGGCGTTTAGCTTTGCGATCGTCTTGTACCGCTGCTTCAGCCAGGCGCGGAACGCGATCGTATCGCTCTCGGCGTAGCTCACGTCCATGTGGCAGTTGAATTCGTTGTCGAGCTGCCAGGCGATGATCTGCTTTTCGTTCTTGTAATGCTCGGCCAGCGCGGTGCAGAGCTTGTCGGAAAGATCGAAATACTTCGCCGAGGTGTAGTTGAGATTGCGGCGCCCGCCGTGCTTCATGGGGATGCGGTTGAAATCCTTGCGCAGGACTTCCGGGTACTTCGTGCTCACCCACGCCGGCGCGGCGTACGTGGGCGTGCCCATGATGACTTTGATCTTATGTTTTTTGCAGAGCGCGATGACGCGATCGAAGAGTTCGAACTGGAACTGCCCTTCAGTAGGTTCCCAGTAGCTCCACGCGCCTTCGCCGATGCGGATGACATTGAACCCGGCAGCCGCCATGCGGGCGAGATCATCGGGCCAGCGGGATTCGTCCCACGCTTCGGGGTAGTAGTCGCAGCCGTAGTGAAAAGTGTCGAAGATGCTCGTCGGTTTCAACCATGCTCCTTGGCGTATGAAGTGCTCGATAGGTTAAAGATACCGGCCGGCAAGACAAGCCTTCGAAAATATCAAGTTCAATCAAGTATGGCCGAAAAGTCCCGAAGTTTATCGGCCGTGGTAAAGATTAAGGGTTGGGCGGAATCGACCGATATTGCGTGGAGAGGTGCTCTTATGGTCGGTCCAAACAGCGAAGCAGAAACGCCCGTCGCCGAAGAAATCGAACGGCGGAACAGCACGCCGGTCAAAGGCAAAGGGCCTGACCGCCGTAAGGTGCGCGTGGATCGCCGTACGGGCCTGCAGCGTCGTACGAAGACCGCCGCCGAAGCCGGGTACACCGGGCCGGAACGTCGCGTTGAAGAGCGCCGCGAGGATACGGGCCTGGAGCGTCGCCGCGGGCCTGGCCGTCGGCTTTCCGACGAACGCAAGACCGCCGAAGAAGGCGAAATGAACGAACTGCAATTCGAGTTCGTGATGGCCGTCGAGCTGTACAAGAAATTGAACAAGCGTCTCTATCCGACGTTCACCGAACTGCTCGAAGTCATGCGCCAGCTCGGCTACCGCAAGGTATTGCCGCGCGAGCTGAACATTCCGAACGTGCCGGAGCCGGGCTTGTACAAGCCGGAGTAAATTCCGAGTTGCGGTTCATTTGAAGGTGGCATGGGCGGCTTGCCCATTGTCGTCATCTGGAAATCAAATCACGGGCGGGCCCAACTTTATGCGCCGCGGTTCGAAACGCTTGCGCCGCAACGAGATGGCCTCCATACTGGCTCTTTCGACCAAGAAAGGAGCTGGAGCATGGAGGCCAGTCGGTATCGTCGGATGTGTCGGCTCGTGGATCAAGTCTCG
>JBBQNK010000072.1:0-19472 GCA_038329865.1 Tepidisphaerales bacterium
GGTTGGCGGCCGCAGGCCGCTAATCTGATGGGAGGTTTTCATGAGGAGACTGGGTGTATACGGACATGGAACAATGGAAAGAGGTTCGTCATCGGGTGTTGGTGGACGGACAGAGCAAACGCTCGATCTGTAAAGAGTTCGGCCTGCACTGGGACACGCTGCAGAAGATCCTGGGCCATTCCCAGCCCCCCGGCTACCGGATGCAATCGCCCCGCAGAAAGCGGAAGCTCGAAGCCTTCCAGCCGATCATCGATCAGATCCTCAAGGACGACCGCCTGCAAAAGCCCAAGCAACGGCACACGGCCCAGCGGATCTACGATCGACTCAAGGCGGAGAACGGCTACGACGGGGGCATCACGATCGTGAAGGACGCGGTGCGGGCGTGGCATCGTCATAAGGCCGAAGTGTTTGTCCCGCTGAGTCATCCGCCCGGTGAGGCCCAGGCGGACTTTGGCGAAGGGGACATCCTCCTCAACGGCCGGCAGACCTCCATCGCCTTCCTGGTGATGAGCCTGCCCTATTCCGATGCCTTGTTCTGCTGTGCCTTTCCCCGGGAGTGCACCGAGGCTTTTCTGGAAGGCCATCGCCGGGCCTTTGCCTTCTTCGGGGGCGTGCCCCGGCGGATCAGTTACGACAATAGCCGCATCGCCGTCAAACGGATCATGACCGGGAGACAGCGGGAACTGACCGATGAGTTCCTGCGGCTGCAAAGCCATTATCTGTTCCTCCATCACTTCTGCCTGGTGCGGCGGGCCAACGAGAAGGGGCATGTGGAGAACCTGATCGGCTTTGCACGGCGCAACTTCCTGGTGCCGCTCCCCCGGGTCGATAGCATCCAAGTCCTCAACCGGCAGTTGGAAGAGGCCTGCCGGCTGGACCTGCAGCGGACCGTGAGAGGTCAGCCGGGAACCAAGGCCCGGTTGCTGTCCGAAGAACAAGCGGTCTTTCGGTCCCTCCCGACCGAGGCCTTTGAAGCCCGCCGGGTCCGCACCGCGACCGCCAACTCGCTGTCGCTATTGCGTTTCGATTGCAACGACTACTCAGTGCCCACCGCCTGTGCCCACCATGATCTGACCGTGGTCGGAACGATCGAACAGGTTCGTATCCTCCTTGGCGACCAGGTAGTCGCCACCCACGGGCGGCATTGGGGCAAAGAGCAGGTCCAGTTTGACCCCGTGCACTACCTGGCCCTGCTGGAACGCAAGCCCGGGGCGTTGGACTTTGCCCGCCCGCTGGAGAACTGGCCGTTGCCCGAGTGCTTTGGCATTCTGCGGCGGCGATTGGAGAACGAGCTGTCCGGGCTGGGCACACGCCAGTTCATCAAGGTGCTGAGATTGCTGGAGGGAGCGGGCATCAGTCAGGTGGCCGACGCCGTCGAGCAGGCATTGGCGATCAACACGCTGTCGGTGGACGCCGTACGCCTGATCCTGCAGCAGCGGCAGGAAACGCCGGTGGGCTTATTCTGCCTCGACGGTCGACCACATCTCAAGAGCGTACAGGTCCAGTCGCCGGATCTGGCGGCCTACCGCAGCCTGCTGGCGGGAGGTGCGGCATGAAAAAGATCGAAACCAGGAGCACGGTGCTGCTCAAGCACCATCTGAAGGCGTTGAAGATGCCGACGATGCACAGCGAGTGTGAAAAGGTGGCCACTCGCTGTGCGGCCGAGAACGTGGACCACCTGGGGTTCCTGCTGCAACTGTCGGAACTGGAACTGCTGGACCGGGAACGGCGGGCATCGGAGCGTCGGCTGAAGGCGGCCCGGTTCCCCAGTCCCAAGACCCTGGAGGGCTTCGAGTTCGCCGCCCAGTCGTCGATCAACCGGCCGCTGGTGACGGAACTGATGCGTTGCGTCTACATCGACGGCCGGGAGAACGTCCTGCTGGTGGGCAATCCCGGAACGGGCAAGACTCACCTGGCTACGGCCTTGGGCATCGAGGCCTGCGGGCGGGGAAAGAAGGTGCGGTTCTGGCGGGTGACGGAGTTGATCACGCAATTGATGGAAGCCCGGGAAGAACGGGCGCTGGGCAGAATGAAACAGCAACTGGCCAAACTCGATTTACTGATCTTGGACGAACTGGGGTACGTGCCGGCGAGCAAACTGGGCGCCGAACTGCTGTTTGACGTGATCAGCACCGCCTACGAGCGGACGAGCCTGATCATCACCACCAACCTGCCGTTCGAGCGTTGGGTGGAGGTGCTGGGCAGCGAGCGACTGACGGGAGCCACCCTGGACCGCCTGACCCATCGGTGTCACATCATCGAAAGCAACGGCGAGAGCTATCGCCTGAAGGACGCCCGGCGTCGCCGGGACGGGAAAACGCCCGGCCCAACCGGCGAATCCAAGACCTAGAAAGGAGCAGCGTCCCGAGCCCGGCGTGGACAGTCGCCAGGCTCCTGAGTACTTTGATCCCGGGCGCTACGTTTTTCGACCGCCGACCGCTCCACTTTTCAACCGGCGTTTACAAGGCTACGGACGATCGGACCGCTAGACCAAGGTCCGCCGTCCATGACCTCGCCGACGGTGCCGCCGGCGAAGCCGCTCCCGCCGAACACCGGCCCCTCCGCCGCCCCGACCGCCGGAGATGTGGGTAATCGTAAGTCCTGCAGTACGGCCACGCCGACGGCGACGTGAGCGAAGTGACGGACTATTTCGGAGCGGGGCTGACTTGGGTCGGGCCGTTCGACAAGGAGAACCCGGACACGATCGGCCTGGGCGTAGCAGCAGCACGATTGACCGACGACGCCGGCGCGGGATTCACGAAGAAGTACGAGACGTCGGTCGAAGCGTTCTACAATTTTCAGGTGACGCCGTATTTCAGCGTGAAGCCTGACCTGCAGTACATCCTTAACCCGGGTGGTGATGCGTCGCTCGACAATGCGCTAGTGCTGACGATCCGCCTGACGGTGGCGTTTTAGTGGATACTTCCCTATTCGGGTGGTGACTCTCACTCATCGTTTGATGAACTTTGCTTCCTGCGATGCGTTGGATCAATCCGCGAAGGCGCAAGCGAGCCGCGAACTTCATTCCGGGTCTTCGCTCGCTTGCGCCTTCGCGGGAATGAATGGGTGGAGTCCGTCCGGTACACGAACCAATGAGCAAGTCCCCGAGCGGTGATTCGACTTAAGATTCTCCATCGAAAAGTCCGATAACAACCGAGAGTCGCCGCGCGATCAGCGGCGGCGCATGGGAACTCGGACATGGCCAAACCGTCGAACGACAAATCGAAAGCCAAGCCCGCCAAGCAGCGCTCGTATTGGTGGCTGCACCTGCTGGCGATCGCCCTTTTCGTCGGCGCGATCGCGACGGCAGCGAAGGTTTCGCTCACGTACGTGGATACCCAAGTCGACAAGCAAACCAAGCCGCCGACGGTGGTGCTGAAAAATCGGCCCGTGTGGATGAGCGACGTGCTGGCGGCACAGATCATCGAGGCCGCTTCGCCTTCAACCGCGCGATCGACCTTCGATCACGAACTCCTCGTCGAAACATTCGCGAAGTTGAAGAGCAATCCCTGGATCGCCACCGTGCACGAAGTCCGCCGCGGCTACGACAAATCCGCCGGCGATACGCTCGAGATCGATGCCGACTATCGCACGCCGGCGGCGCTGGTTCGCTGGGGCGACTATTACTCACTGATCGACGGCAAAGGCGTGAAACTTCCCGAGCAGTACCCGCGCAACATGGCCACCCGAATCGTGCACGGCAACGACGGCCGCGTGAACATCCGCGTCATCGACGGCGTGTTCAATCCCCCGCCCGAGCCGGGCAAAATCTGGCGCGGCGAGGATTTGCAGGCCGGCCTGCAGATGGTCAAACTTCTGAACGACGAGCCGTTCGCCCAGGACATTCTGAAGGTGAACGTGACCAACGTCGGTCGGCGGAACAGCGCGAAGGAAGCTCAGATCGTCCTGATCACGCGGTACAATACGGAAATCCGCTGGGGCCGGCCGTTGAATGCGGCGGATTTCTTTATCGAAGTTTCGCCGGAGCAGAAAATCGCGAGCCTGCGGCAGATTTACCAGCAATACGGCCGGGTCGACGCGAAACAGCCGTGGCTCGACCTGAGATTTGATAAGATCACCTACCCAAGCCCCGCGGCCGTGCCGCAAGCTTCGGCCCAATGACGAACCCCGCCACCACGTCCGCCGCCGCTACATCTCTGATGAAGCCAATGCTGCTTTGGCTGACGATTCAACTGGTTGCGTTGGCGATCGGTGCCGCGGGCCTGCAGCTTTCGAACCGGCGACAAACCCCGCCGGAGTTTCTGGCGATTGATGTTTTGCTGGTGACGCAGATCGCGACGGCCGCGCTACTGTGGCCGATGTTGATGGCGGATTGGCGATCGGCGGTTGCCGTGATCCTCTCGTCGCTGCCGTTCATGCAGGCGGCGGGCTTTGTTTCCGCGACCCCGACGAGCGATTTCTGGCCGGCCGCCACGCTGACGATTTTGTGGTTGACCACACTAGCTGTGCTACCTAAGCCGAAATCGAGTCCCACATTTATGTCTGCGCTGCGGATGGCAGTCGCACTCTGGTCGATCGGTGGTGCGCTCGCGACCTACCTGCACGCGGAGTTTTCCGCAGATGATTCGACAAACTTGATCGGCCCGATCTCGCAAGTCCTCGGCCGATTGCATGGCCAAACCAATTCAATGCATTGGATCGCGGTCGCGATCGTCCTCTTCGTCGCGATCATCATTCGAGTCATCAATCGAAGCGTTGCCTCGAAAAATAAAGTCAAATAATCGGGATTTTGCCCACACGCTTTTCACGAGCGCGCGTTATACTTCCGCTGCGTAACGACATTTCGCCACTTTTCACCGACATCGAAAAATCTTTAATGAATTTTGTCCACAAATTTATTTTTCGCTTGCATGTGGGGCCAAGTGGGGTAGATTTCGCCCTCAGTGGTACGAAAATACTACGAAGTGGGATGAATGTTACGAAGTCCTCTGCTGGTCGGCGAATGGGAACTCACAATCGATGAAAAATCGAGATTGAGCATACCAGTTGATATCCGCAGGTTATTGGACCCTGAACGCGACGGAAACTGCTTTTTCCTGGTGTTCGGCGTGAATCGGAAGCCTTGGCTGTACACGGAGAAGGCCTACGAGCACCTGGCCGAGCAAGTTCCGGTGGATATCGCCCCGGGCGAAGAGACGTTGATGTACGACCAGCTGACGTTCGCGTTGGCCAACCGGGTTGAGCTGGACAAGCAGGGCCGGATCCTGATTCCGGAAAAGACATTGCGTCGTACCGGTTTGGGTCGAGAGATCACGCTGTTTGGAGCGCGCGACCACCTGGAATTGTGGAGCCGCGACGCGTTTAACACGTTTGTGGAGACAAATCATAGCCGGATCGCGGAAGTCTCGCTGCGGGCCAAGCAGGCTCGCCAAGCGGTAACCGCCCCCCGGCCGACGGTGTAAGGGCACATTTGTGGGATCCAAAGTGGCAGTAAAAAGCTGTTCGTCGTCTCGAATTTGGCGAGCAGTTTGAGGGAGCATTTGATTGCTCCAAGTCGCTGGAAAAGGGCAAGTCTCCTGTCATTGGATGACGGGAGCGAACCATATCCAGGGAAGGACTTACAAAATTTGTGAACGGTTTTTGCACGCGACCATCGCGTGCGCGATGACAGGATGCTTCGCGTGCGCTTGGCCGGAGTCGTAGTGGCATGGATGCCGCGTTATCTCGATTCCGGCTCGATTTCGGCTCGGCAGGATGCTGAGCACAGGTCGGTCGATGATGCCCCGGTGTTTTGGGGCGGTGGGTGTTTCGGGCTGTCAAAGGCACGAGCACGTCGGCGCGTTTTCGTCTTCCCGGAGACGAAGGCCGACTCGGGTTGTGCCACCGCCCCTGAACATCCCGCACGCGGGTCTGCCGTTGATCGCGTTTGTTCCAGGACACGGATTCGTCCTGCGAGCAATGGCAGACAAGCGATGCGTTTGGTGCGATGGTCGAGTTGAATCTGCTTCGATTGGAATCGAAGCACCTTCACCTCTTTCACCGCTGACAGTGCAGGACAATTCAATACGTACGCGATACTGCTGAGTCATCCCACGGATCGGGGCCCCGCTACAACGGGGGGAGAAGACGCCCGGCTCGCACTATCGCGAACTTCCGACAAAGTCGGAATCTTACGCGACCGGTACGTTCCGACTCGATCGATCAGTAGATTGCCCGTCGGCCATCCAACCGCTTCGACCACCGTCTCTCACGAGCGAGACCTTTGATAGACCTCACTCCCAATACGTACATTCTACGCTAACAAAAACCGACCAGCAAGTAAATTCCGAAGCCCGTGTAAGATAATTTATACTCTGTGGAAATCGCGTCTATCAGGGATTCACTTATTCCTGGCCTGCAGGGTCAAATTCCCCTGTCGGCTCGCAACCGCTACCATCCCGCCATGAACCTCCCGCCGGCCGGGCATGATCCGGTTTTGATCGACGAGATCCTCGAAACGCTCGCCCCTCAACCGGGGCAGACGATCGTGGACTGCACGCTCGGCCGGGCCGGGCACGCCTCGATCATCGCCGAACGCCTCGGCCCCACAGGCCTGCTGATCGGGCTCGATGTCGATCCGCGCAACCTCGAGTTCGCACAATCCCGCCTTAAAGATGTCGCCTGCCCCACCCGACTTTTCCACGCCAACTTCGCCGAGCTGCCCGACGTGCTTCACACGGCCGGCATTCCCGCGGTCGATGGAATCCTCGCCGACCTGGGTCTCTCGACCAACCAGCTCTTCGATCCGCACTACGGATTGTCCTTCGGCGCCGACATGCCGCTCGATATGCGAATCGATCCGCGCATCCGCCGAACCGCCGCCGATTTGCTCGCGCACTGGAGCGAGGAGGACTTGGCCAACGTCCTATACAACCTCGCGCAGGAGCATTATTCCCGAAGAATCGCGAGAAAGATTGGTGAAGCACGTCGCATCTCGCCGATCAATTCCACAGAGCGGTTGGCAGACCTTGTTCGGTCGGCCATTCCAAGTCGGGGTGGAGCCCCGGCGAAGATTGATCCCGCCACCCGAACATTCCTGGCCCTGCGGATGGCCGTCAACCAGGAAATGGAAAACCTCGATGCCCTTCTCAAACAGGCGCCGAAGTTTTTGAAACCGGGCGGGCGATTCGCGGTGATCAGTTTTCAATCGATGGAAGACCGCTCAGTGAAGCAGGCATTTCGGTCGGCGGAGCAGACCGGTTTTCTCGCCCTCGTGACGAAAAAGCCCCTCTCCCCTACCGACGACGAAATCGCCCGCAACCCAAGGTCGCGCTCAGCCAAACTTCGAGTGGCTGAACGAAAGGACTTAGGGCTTAGGACTTAGGACTTAGTGAAAACAAGTCCTCGCCTTCGCACTAAGTCCTGAGTCCTTAGTCCTCGAGCCGAAGGCGACATCATGACACGCGAAACGAAAATCGGTCTTCTGGTCGGATTGGCATTCATCATCGTCGTCGGGATTCTCCTTTCCGATCACATGGCCGCCACCACCGAGCTGCCGCAGGCGCCGCTGGAAACCGCCGAGCGCTCCGGGCACGGCGCGGTCGTCGCTCCTGGCGAAACACACAGCACCGAGATCGCCCGCGTCATCACGCCGAACGATGTCGTTCCGCCGGCACCTGTTCCGACGCGCGAAGAGCTCACCGCCCGACCGCCGACCGGCACGATCGTGATCGGCGGGCCGACTGCTTCCAACTACAACAACGCCGGCCCCGCAGTCGATCCGAACCGCGCCGCGCCGACGCCCGGCCCCAGCGCCTATGAACAGGCCCGCGCCGCTGAACTCGCCCGGGCTGCGGCCGAGCACGGCGAGACGCTCGTCGACGGCAGCAACCGCACCATCCCGCTGCCGGACAACAACAACAACACCGTCCGCCCGACGCCCCCGCCCGCTGCCGGGCCGAAGATGTACGTCGCCCAGTCCGGCGACAACCTGAACAAGATCGCCCTGAAGGCCATGGGCTCCAGCACCAAGGCCACCCGCGACGCAATCCTCAAGGCCAACCCCAAACTCGCCGCCAATCCCGACATGATCATCGCCGGCCAAAGCTACGTGATCCCGAGCGCCCCCGCTCCCGCGCCCGCCGCTCCGACTGGCGTTGCCGTCCTTCCCTTGCCGACGCCGCGCGTCCCCGAGAAGCCCGCCGATAAGCCCGACACCCGCACCGCGTCGGCCAACCCCGCGTACTTCTACACCGTCAAAGAAAACGACAACCTCTGGCACATCGCCCAGGAACAACTCGGCAACGGCAGCGCGTACACGGCCATCAAGGAACTGAACAAAGACACCCTCAAAGGCACCGACGCCGTCCGAGTCGGTATGAAACTCCGCCTCCCGGCCAAGCCATTGGCGATGGCGAACTAACGGCAGGACTGAGAGAAAAGGACTTAGGACTTAGTAATAAGTCGCGAGCCTTTTCTCACCAAGTCCTAAGTCCTTTTCTCTAAGTCCTATGCTGAAACTCCTCCTCTGCCTAATCTCGACCGTCCTGATCGCCGTGGCGATGTTGCAGCTGCGCGGGCAGAAGCGGGAGATCGGCTACCAGATCAGCAAGTACCACAGCCAGATCGAATCGCGCCAGGCGAAGTTGTGGAACCAGCAACTGCAGATCGCCGTCTACACCGCGCCCAACGCCATCAGCAAAACCGTCGGCGATCAGGCGCTCAAGCTCGCGCCGCTTAAGCCTCACCCCGCGGAAAAGGGAACGTGGATCGACCCGACCGCGGACCCGCACGCGGAATAGTTTCCCCTCTGATCCTCGCGCGAGCCCTCTTCACCGGCGTGTCTCGCTTCAGCGGGACACAGTTTTCTCCTTTCAGCACCAGCACAAATCAAGCTCGCGAGCATCGTCATCCCGAGGTACTCCGAGGGATCTCGAAAGCACGAAAGTCGCTCGAAATCCCGAGATTCCTCGGAGTACCTCGGAATGACGGCGTTTCGTAAGTCGAAGCTCTGGAGACTTTTTAGAACCCAGTCCGGATGACGAGACACAGAAGCTCATCGCTCCAACTCGAATTCCTTTCTCCAGTTTTCCGCCCCACTACGCCGATATTTATAGGACCTTGGAGCATTGTCCTATGGCGAATTTTTCCCCCTTCCGCGCCGGCAGCATCTTTGTCGTTCTCATCCTGATGCTCTGCGCCCTCGTCGGCCGAGTCGCGTACCTCGAGAGCTACGGCCGGCAGCAGACGATTCGCCAGGCGGAGCGCGAGCACTTCCAGACCATGACGCTCCGCGCCCGGCCGGGCAGCATCTTTGATTCCAACGGCATCATGATGGCCGGCTCGATTCAGACCGAAACGCTCTACTGCGATCCGAAGTTCATGCAGGAGTGCTACCAGACCGACGGCCGCACCCTCACCGACATGGACGACGACATCACCAAGCTCTCGCACATTCTCGATCGCGATCCGATCGAGCTTTCGCAAATCCTTTCCGACCGCGCCACCAGCCGATTTGTGAAACTCGCCGAGACGCTCGACGACCCGACCGTGCAGCGGATCAAAGCCCTCAAAATCCCCGGCCTGGGGATGATCCCCGTCGACGTGCGCTACTACCCGATGGGCTCCATCGCCGCCCACGTGCTCGGCGGCCGCGGCAAGGACGGCGTCGGTCTCGACGGTCTTGAGCTCAAGTTCGATTCCACCCTCACCGGCAAGGCCGGCTACGCCCGCATGCTCAAGGACGCTCAGCGGCGCTCCATGTCCATCGCCGCCGAAGACTACGTGCCCGCCCAACACGGCAAGCATCTGATGCTCACCATCGACGCGAACATTCAAATGATCGCCGAGCAGGAATTGGCCGACTCGTGCTCCAAGGTGAAGGCCAAGCGCGGCGAAGTCGTCGTGATGAATCCGGAAACCGGCGAAGTGCTGGCGCTTGCGAACTGGCCGACCTACAACCCGCAGAACATGGACGACTCGACGGCCGAGACGCGCACGAACAAGGCCATCAACTGGCCCTACGAGCCCGGCTCGACGATCAAGCCGTTCATCCTCACGCCGGCGCTGGCGGCGCACATCACGCGGCTCGATGAAATCTGGCCGCTCAACGGCGCGCACTACACCACGCCCTACGGCCGAAAAGTCTCCGACGTGCACGGCTACCCGAAGCTCGCCACCTGGGATGTGCTCGTGAAGTCATCCAACATCGGCATGAGCATGCTCGGCGAACGCATGGGCAACGCGAACCTGTTCAAGGCCGTCACCACGTTCAACTTCGGTAAGCAGACGGGCATTGAGCTCCCCGGCGAAGACTCCGGCCGAGTCTCGCCGCTGCGGAAGTGGACCAAGTACAGCACGGAATCCATCGCGCAGGGTTACGAGCTCATGGTCACGCCGCTGCAACTCGCTCGCGGCATGTGCGCGATCGCCAACGGCGGGCGGCTAGTTTCGCCGCACATCGTGAAGGGCACGCTCGACGATAACGGCGACTTGATCCCGATGGCCCGCAAGAACACCGCCGGCCCGATCGCGATCGATCCGGTTGTGATCGACCCCACCGCCGCCGCCCAGATCCGCCGCGTGTTGTGCGACGTGCCGATCCGCGGCACCGCCCGCGGCACGCAGTCGGAAACATGGAACATCTTCGGCAAGACCGGCACCGCCCACATCAGCGGCGGAACAGCCGGCTACAACGATCAGCGGTACACCAGCAGCTACATCGGCGGCGCGCCGTACGAGCACCCGAAGCTGGTCATCGCGTTCATCATCCACGAACCCGACCGCAGCATCGCCTACTTCGGCGGAGCGGTTTCCGCCCCCGGCGCGACGCGCGTGCTCACCCGATCGCTCGCCTACCTCCAGGTGCCCGCCTCCCCCGACCTGGCCCTCCCGCCGGCGAACGTGGCGAACGTGCTGTGGGCTTACAACCCGAAAGAATACAACCGCAAGACCACGCCGGTCGCGGTCGCTGAGTAACTGACCCCCGTTGAGAAAAAAAACGCGAAAGACTGCACTGATTCGCGCAAGTCATTGACCGGCCAAGCATTCGCGATTTTTGACCCGGAAAAAAGCGCCCCTAAAGCGCCCCCGAAGCGCCCCCATTGCGACCCCTGAGCGCCCCCGTTTTCACTCAAAACCGACCCGTTTTCGCCTGATTCCGCATCTTCGCCGCACGAATTTTTCTATTCGGATGTCAAAGAGCACAGCACTTCGGAGAACCCTAACACATTACGAACTGAAAGTCAAGTAAAATCGGCGTTCGAAGTGGGATTTGTTCCTCTCCCGGTACGCCGGGAGAGGGAGATTTGCCAGAGCCAGCGTGCCTCGTCATCACTCCACGAACATCACTTCGCTCTTGCCTCATGGGCGGCGTACCGCTCATCGTGCATGAGTACACGCACCATGGGCAGGTTGCCCATGCTACGAAATTTTTTAATGCGTCTGCCTGAATTTCACGCCGGTCGCTGTGCGGCCGGATTCTTCGTCGACGCAGCTCTCATGCGGCGGAATCCGGTCAAACAGCGCCCGGCGTAAGTCGCATCAAAGTGTGAATTTCAAAATGATCCACAGACCGAAAGATCATTCCACGAACATCGCGTCGCCGTAGCTGAAGAAGCGGTATTTTTCGGCGATCGCCGTGGCGTAGATCCGGCGCTGCTCGTCCAGGCCGACCATCGCGGCGACTAAAGCAATCAGCGTGCTTCTCGGCAGGTGGAAATTGGTGATCAGCGCATCGACGTGCTTCCACGCATATGGCGAGTAGATGAAAATCCCCGTTTCGCCAGATTTCGGCTCGATTGTTCCTGCCGGCTGGCTTTCCAGCACGCGGGCCGCCGTCGTGCCGACGGCGATGACTCGCCGGCCATCGGATTTGGCGGCGTTGATCGCGCCGGCGGCGAGCGGTTCGATCGTGTAAGCCTCGACGTGCATCGCGTGATCTTCCAGCCGATCAACCGCCACCGGCTTGAACGTGCCCAGGCCGACGTGCAGTGTGACGAACGCCTTTTGAACGCCGGCCTTTTCGAGTTGTGAAAACAGTTCCGGCGTGAAATGCAGCCCCGCCGTCGGCGCAGCGATCGAGCCGGACGCCTTGGCGTACACCGTCTGATACCTCGACCGGTCCATCTCGTCGCGGTCGTCGTGCTCCTTTTCCCGCCTGATGTACGGCGGCAGCGGCATCCGGCCGAGCCGGTCGAGCAGCGCGGCGGCGGGCTCGGTCGAGCGGACCTGGATCTCGTACTCGCCGTCTTTCGAACCCAGCACGCTCACGGCGATGGTCGGATCGGCTTCGAAATGAAGTTCGCCGGTGAACGTGCCGAGATTCCGCAGCATCACGTTCCATCGCCCGTGCGCGAGTTCTCGGACGAAGAGCCCTTCGATTTTTCCGCCGGTGCTTTTCCGCAACGCGAACCGGGCGGGGACGACGCGGGCATCGTTCAATATCAGCAGATCGCCGGGCCGCAGCAGGCCGGGCAGGTCCGAGAAATGAAGGTGGTCGATAACCCCGCCCGTGCGGCGGTAGTGCAAGAGCCGCGAGGCGGCGCGATCGGGCGCCGGCGACTGCGCGATCAGTTCCGGCGGCAGGTGAAAATCAAGTTCATTTGAGTTCATTTGAGGTCAATGCATCTCCACAATCGAACTCTCGCGTCGGCGGATAACCACGTCAAGCGTCGAATGAACACCACACGCCTCGCGCGATGATGCCGCGGCGCATCATCCGGCATAAACGGACTGAATTAACGTGCCACGAAAAATCGAAAGAAAAATTGTTTTTACTCATGTTTTACAGGGGATTTTTATCGTAGAGCAGCGGTAAAACCGGGGAGAGCAGCGAAGTTTGCTTAGAAGCTCCTCGTGAGCGTCGAATCGAACATCTCGCTGCTGGTCGCAACGCTGGATTTGAAGATCGTCAAATCCATCCGTGGCGCGATGAGCGCCGCCGACGCCGCCAGCGGGAAGCTTTCCGCCGCCACGGCGATCGGCCCGGCCCCGAGTAGGCCGATGCGGTTTCTCGATGCCGACCGGTTCGACGCGCAGTCCCGGCCGATTCATCCCAGTCCGGCTATCCAGGCGCGAAAGATTTATCACCCAACGCCGACGTACGCACCGCGGCGGGTGATTCATCCGGAACCGCAAGTGGCGCTTCCGGCACCGGCCCCCGCGCAACCGGAGGGTGCGCGGGCGTCGAAGTCATGGGTGCAGCCGCCGTGGCGGACGTTGCCCTGGGAAAATCCGGTTCCCGCGGCGCTGGAGATTAAGCGAACGGTCCACGTGCACGATAAGAATCACACTGGGCAAATTCTCGATTTATTTATTTGATCTTAAAACGCCGCCTATAGTCGGTTGTAACAGTAGAGGTGAAAAAGATGCCACCCACTAACTTAGACGAACTTCTCTGCACCGTAGCGACGTGGGATCGCGAGCAGCTCATTCACCAGTTCACCAAGCAGGAATCGCGTTTCCCGCTCGATTTCACGCCCGATTTTTACCAGACCCAGTCGGTTGAACGCCTCCGCCATATTTTTGTGGCGTTTCTGGTTCAGAACCGGCGGGAATCGATGGTTGCGTAAGAGGGGCAAGTATCAAGGGGCAAGGGGCAAGTGAAATGCCTTCTGCCTTTGAGAAACTTGCTTCTTGTCTGCTACTTGCCCCTTGCCCCTGAATACTTGCCCCTAAAAACTCGCCCCTATTTCCTCGGATGAAACTTCTCGTGGATCGATTTCAATCGCGACTGGTCGACGTGAGTGTACACCTGCGTGGTGCTGATGTCGCTGTGGCCCAATAACTCCTGAACGACGCGCAAATCCGCCCCGCCGCTGATCAGATGGGTGGCGAAGCAATGCCTGAGCGTGTGCGGAGAGATGCCGCGGTTGTACAGGTCGGCCCCCTTCGCGTGGCGGTCGATGATCAGCCAGAGGGCCATCCGCGTGAGCTTTTTGCCGGTGCGGGAGAGGAACAGGATCTCGCTCGTGCCGGTTTTGTCGAACTTGGGGCGGTCTTCCTGGACGTATCGTTTCACCGCCTCATTGGCGGCCTGGCCTAGTGGGACGATTCGTTCCTTCATTCCCTTGCCGAGTACGCGGACGACGTTCACCTGCAGGTTCACATCGCGGATTTTCAGGTCGCACAGTTCGCTGGCGCGCAGGCCGCTGGCGTAGAGGAGTTCGAGGATCGCGACATCGCGCGTGAACAGCGGCGACGTCGGCGGCGGCGCGGCGATCAGTTGGTTCACCTGGGCCCGGCTGAGCACGTGCGGCAGATCCTGCTCGGGCTTGGGGCGTTCGAGCTGCTGCAGGATTTTCTGCGCTTCCTTCTCGTCTTCGCTTAAAAATCGCAGGAACAGCCGGATCGCTGCCAACCGACGGGCGACGGTTTTTGTCGATTGTTTTTTGCGGGATTGATCCTGCAGATATCCGCGAAATTCGTCGGCCGTCGCTTTGACGATCGAGAGGTTGCGATTCTTCAGATAGTCGTCGAGGTCTTCCAGATCGCGGCGGTAGGCGTGGATAGAATTTTCCGCCAGCCCGCGCTCGCTGGCCAGGTGCATCAAAAACTCGCGCACCTTCGGCTGAGCGCTACGTGTTGCGGTAGGCAAGCGACCGGCGGACCTGGACTTGGACAATCCGGCTGACATGCGTGGTTCCCATCCGTTCAAGCACCGGCCGATTCACCTGCAACTGTAACGCCGGCTTGGCGAGCTTGTCGGCCGACTTCGTGCGGCGCTCGATCAGCAGTTCAAGATACACCGGGCAGGCCGCGTACACATCAAAGCAGTGCTCGAACGCGTGATCGAGCTTGTCGATTTTCAGATGATCGCCGCAGCGGGCATCGGAGCGATTGAGAAACGGACAGTGATGATCATGATCCGACATGCCGCCTCGATTCGTAATGCACGACATTGAATCATCGGCATGGAAATCGAAGGACCGTGAATGGTGGGGAGTTATCGGACATCGGTCTATTGGCAGTCGGAAGAGGGAATGAACACAGAGACACAGAGGCACAGAGAAAACGCAGACAAATACAAAACAAATTACTTGCTCTGCGATTTCTCTGTGCCTCTGTGTCTCTGTGTTCAAATTCTCTTCTGTAAGTTGGCCAGAACCGTCATCCCTGCAGTTCCTTCACGATCCCCTCTTCATTCGCATCGGTTTCAGTTTGAGTTTGCTTCTGCAGTTCCGAATACGCCTTCACCAGCGTCGTTTCGTTGAGCTCGCCGAGCCGGACGAACGCTCCGCGTGATTTTTTTGTCGCAAAGAGCTGCGCCGATACGACGGCAATGCGCTCCTGCGCGGAACGTTCGATCGCGACAGTTGTGAACGCCTCCGCCCGGCGGAAGATCGTGGCCATCAGCTCATCGCACACGCCGGCCTCGGACAAAATCGTCGCGATCTGTTCGATCGCGCCGCTAGAGATGAGAAACACCTCGGCCGACCGCTCGTTCTGGCTGTGCTGGAGCGAGACGAACGCGAAATCCGCCAGCCGGCCGACGAACTGCATCGGCCCGCGGTGCATCGCGGCCAGCTCGTCGATGTACTGCTTGATCTTGCCCGCTGTCTCGAACCGCAAATCGGCGGCGGCGGATTTCATGCGGGCGGTGTGCTCGCGGATCAGCTCGGCCGGGTCGGTGATCGCCCGCATGCTCCATTCGATCAGCCGGCGGTACTGCTCGCTGCTGATGCTCCCGTCGCACGGCGCGGGGCACTTGCCCATCTCCTTGTACGCGCACGGCAATCCCTTCGGCGACTGCACCAGAATGTTGTAGTACCGGCAGAGATCGAACGCGTCCTCCAGCATCTCGATCAATCGCGACGCGACGGATTTATCCTCCATCGGCCCGAAATATTGGCCGGCCTTGAGCGAGAGATCGGTCGTCTTCGTGTATCGTGGAAATTCCGCTTCCGAATTCACATGGATGAACCAAGCCGGCCGGAAGCCCAGCAACTTTTCATATTGCGCGGGGAAGCAGAGGCGGGCTGCCTCGAGATAAACCCAGTCCGACTCGAACGTATTGTTCACCCGCACCCAATGCACCCGGCGGACGAGTTCGCGGTAATTCACGCGCTTGCTCGGCGTGGCGTTTTCCTCAAGGCCGAGACGGTGCTTCACACTGTTGCGGAGATTCCGCACGCACAGCAGCTGCACGGGGCGATCGGCCTCGTCTGTAAAGAGATAAACAACCCACCGGGCGGGAACGGATTTGAGGAACGCCTCAAAATCGCCGGCCGGATCGAATGTAATTGAATGCGAGAAAATTTCCCCCGGGCGGATCATCACCGCCATCGTAGGCGCGGCGGCGATGGGTGCAATGTCGTGCGGGGAAAGTTTCTGATAAGATGGCCGCGCTAATGCGGAATCATCCACAGCCACTGGTATCGGTGATCATGGGCTCCAAGAGCGATTGGGAGACGATGCAACACGCGTCGGTCACGCTCGACGAGTTCGGCGTGCCGCACGAATGCAAAATCGTGTCGGCCCATCGCACGCCCGATCTGATGGCGCAACACGCAAAAGAAGCCGAAGCCCGCGGCGTGCAGGTGATCATCGCCGGCGCGGGCGGCGCGGCGCATCTGCCGGGCATGACGGCGGCGCACACGGTTCTGCCGGTGCTCGGCGTGCCGGTGGAATCGGCAGTCATGAAGGGGCAGGATTCGCTGCTGAGCATCGTGCAAATGCCCGCGGGGATTCCGGTCGGCGCGCTGGCGATCGGGAAGGCCGGTGCGATTAACGCAGCGTTGCTGGCGGTGTCGATCCTGGCGACCAGTCGCCCGGACTATCGCGAAAAGCTCAAGGCGTTTCGCGCCAAGCAAACCCGGACGGTTTTGTCAGACGAATTGCCCAAATAAGCGATCATTTACGATCATTGCAGTGTGACTTCATAAGCACTCCGCTCCCGCAGGCGGAAAATTCCTCGGCCATGATTCATCTTTTCCTGGAGCGCAATGCCCGTTGGTAGGCCCGACCGTCAATCGCCCATATTGCCCGGCACAACCATCGGCGTGCTTGGCAGCGGGCAGCTCGGCCGGATGCTCGCGATCGCGGCGCGGCAGATGGGTTACCGCGTGCACATCTTCTCGCCCGAGACCGACACGCCGGCCGGGCAGGTGGCGGATAAGGAGATCGCGGCGCCGTACGGCGACTTAGCGGCGGTGGAAGAATTCGCTAAAGGCGTTGACGTCGTCACCTTTGAGTTTGAAAACATTCCCTACCCCACCGCCCAGGCGGCGGCGAAGCACGCGATCGTTCGGCCCGACGGGCGGGTGCTGCATACCACGCAGCATCGGCTGCGGGAGAAAGATTTTCTCAGCAGCAGCGGTTTTCCGGTGACGCCGTACCGCGCCGTCAGAACGGTCGAACAACTTCGCGACGCTTTTGCCGCGCTAGGCCCCGGCGTCTTGAAGACCGCCAGCTTCGGCTATGACGGCAAAGGACAGTCGAAGATTCTATCAGCCGCCGACATTCCGTCCGCCATCGGTTCGGCCAGCGAGATTGATTTGATTTACGAGCAGCTTGTCGACTTCGACCGCGAGGTATCCGTTGTCGCGGCCCGCGGTGTATCGGGTGAGTTTGCGCACTGGGGCGTGATCGAAAATCGCCACGTGAATCATATCCTCGACCTGTCGATCAGCCCCGCCGACGTGCCGGCGGCGGTGTATCGCGAAGCGACGGACATCGCCCGCGGCGTGCTGGAGAAGCTTGATGTCGTCGGCGTGCTCTGCGTGGAGTTTTTTCTGACCAAGTCAGGCAAAGTGCTGATTAACGAGCTCGCGCCTCGGCCGCATAACAGCGGGCATCTGACGATCGACGCGTGCGTCACCAGCCAATTCGAGCAGCAGGTGCGGGCCGTCTGCGGACTTCCGCTCGGATCCACCCGGCAATTCGCCCCCGCGGCGATGGTGCAGCTACTGGGCGATCAATGGACCGCCGGCGAACCTAAATGGGCGGCGGCGTGCGCGATTCCGACGGCTAAGCTCCATCTCTATGGCAAATGCGATCCCAGGCCAGGTCGAAAGATGGGACACCTCACCGCGACCGGATCGTCGGTGGAAGAGGCGATCCGCTTTGCGAAAGATGCCCGGGCGGCGCTGACTCTAAAGTGATGCGGCCAGCTCAAAAAGCGATTGCGTTCATCCATGAATTGTTGAGATGACTTCGCACTAGTCGCCAAACACGTCGCGAATCGCTTCGAGATAGGCATTCCCATGAACGGTATCCGGCAATAGATAACTCCCCTCCGTCCATTCATTCCACGCGTTGATCGTGATCATCTTTTCCGCAAACGGCTGGCGGTCGATGAACGCCTTCGCTTTCGCAAGTGCGTCGCGAAAAGCGACCGGCGTGTTCTCCATGAAGATTTTCGTGAACGGATAGCCGCGGTTTTCGTAGCGGTCGGATTGGATCGTGCGCGGGCTCGGGTCCCATCCCATCGACACGTTCGGGTGGTACGGCACGCCGAGGATGCCGGCGTATTTCTCCCAGACTTTGTAATTCGCCTCGGCGGCGTCGGTGTATTTGGCGAAGGGGAAATTCTCGGGAGAATTCACGTGGAAATGATGCACCCATGCGTAGCTGGTGCAGCTTTGGAAGTTGAGCTCGCGGGCGACCTGCGCGGGATCGGAGATCTTCACCTCGCCCTGCAAGACCGACATGCCCCACACGCTGGCGACGAGGTGCAGGCCGGGGTGACCGGCGGCGATGACTTTTTCGCGGAAGCGATCAAGCACCGCCCGGGCGGCGGGAAGGCCGCCCATGTCGGAGATGAACGTGCCGACTTCGTAGATCATAAAGTACGGGCAGCCGTTGAAGGTGAGGTAGTTGGGGCGGGAGAAATGGTCGCGGATGATGCGGTCGGTCATCCGCTCAAAGGCCGGCAGACCTACCCGGCCGGGGGCGAGCACTTCAGGCTTGTTGCGGAAGGTGGTCGGATGAATATTTGTCCAGTCGTGATTGGCCCACATCAGCGCGAACTTCATGCGATGAGAATTCGGTGCCGCGAGGAAGCCGCGGTTGAGGGCGTCTTCGAGGAAAGGCCCATCGGTGTACCAGTAGTAATCGAATAAGAAAGTCGTCACCCCGTGATCCGCGGCGAGGTCGATTTCCTTCGCGGCCCAAGCGGGGTCGCTCTCGTCGAAGCACCCCCAGGCCGGCAGGATCGGCTGGCGATGGCCGGGGAAGCGCGGGGTTGCGTTGTTCACCAGTTCCCACTCCGTCCAGCCTTGGCCGTGCCAGGCGTCGTTGCGGGGATCGGGATGGAACTGGGGGAAGTAGTAGGCGGCGACTTCGGTCTTCATCGATGGAATCCTCAGATGGAACTGAATTCAAAGAGGAGATTAGAGCAAAGTGGGCGCAAAAAAGAACCCCGATCCTTATGGGACCGGGGCTCCGTTTAAAAACGCTGGCAGTGACCTACTTTCCCGCTGAAGCAGTATCATCGGCGTATCAGGCTTAACGACCGTGTTCGGAATGGGAACGGGTGTGACCCTGACACTATAGCCACCAACGAAGATCTAGCCGACCGTTTCCGGCCGGCT
>JBBQNK010000073.1:0-19262 GCA_038329865.1 Tepidisphaerales bacterium
CACCCGAAGAGCCTCCTTGCTGCCTTCACCCATTGGATTCTCCAGACTTCACGTCCCGAACGTCGAAAAACACCTGCATTTATGCGGTCAAACGACAATTCATTATACGTGGAGTCCACTGCCATCTGGGAAATCCGGGTCAAGAAGTTTGCCGCCGGCGGCAAGGCGTGCGTGCTCTCGACCATCAACGGCGACAGCAACGTGCCTTTCTACAAGGAATTCGCCAACCAGGGCCTGACGAGCAGCGATTGCCCGATCATGGCGTTCTCGGTTGCTGAAGACGAACTCCGCGCCATGGACGTTCCTCCGCTGGTCGGCCACCTGGCCTGCTGGAACTACTTCATGTCGATCGACACCCCCGAGAACAAGAAGTTCGTGGACGACTTCAAGGCCTACTGCGTCAAGATGAATCTCCCCGGCGGTAAAGATCGCGTGACGGATGATCCCATCGAAGCCGCCTACTACGGCGTTTACGTCTGGGCCAAGGCGTGCGAAGAAGCCAAGAGCTTTGACGTGGACAAGGTCCGCGAAAAAGTCTACGGCATGAAGTTCGACGCGCCGGGCGGGGCCAAAATGATGGACCCGAAGAACCAGCACACCTGGAAGCCGGTCTACGTCGGCGAAATCCAGAAAGACGGTCAGTTCAAGATCGTCTGGAAGAGCAAGGGTCTGGTTCACCCTGACTCGTACAGCACCTACCTCTGGCCGGATGCGAGCAAGATTCCGGCCCCGACCGGTGGTCCGAAGAAGTAACCGGACCTCGGCCGCTCGAAAGCTCAACCTGGGGCGGCTCGGCTAACGCTGAGCCGCCCCTTTTCGATCCGACGTCCGCCAGCAACCGTTATCCTCCCGGGTTGTTCTCGCGAGGGATTTACTCATTCCGCCGAGCGCGAAATCGACTCCCGACATCGCGGGATTCGCTAGATGTTCGGCCGCATTCCGGGGTTGCAAAGATGTTTGAAAAATCTGTGAATCCTGCGTTCGAATGTGGTATGGTTCGGCACCAACCCGCGCGGCCAGAGAAAGACCCGCGCATGGCTTCGTGTTCCCGCCCGTCGTGGGCTTGCCTGCCGTTAGCGGCAGCGATGGTGCTCTTGCTGATGGCGCCATTCGCGTCGGCGCAGACTGCGCCGGCTCTTGCGCCCACCACCGCTCCTGCCACTGTTACTTCCACCGTCACCGGCGCGCCGGCGGCGGCGTCGCTGCTGATCAAGCTCGTCCCCGACGACTTCTCCTCCCGCAAAAAAGCGATCGATGAACTGGTCCACACCGGCGATCAGCGCCTGATCTCTTTTTTCGAAGCGTATTCCAACCAGTCCGTCTACAACCTCGACGGCAAGATCGTCGTCGGCTTAGACACTACCAACGCCACCGGCCAAAAGGCGGCAGACATCGTCGATCCGCTCACCCGCGCCCCGGTCAACGGCCCCGACGGCAAGCCGCTGGTGATGACGTTGGCGGATCTCAAAGGCAAGGACGTTTCCCCCTCGCGCCGCGAAAAGATGATGCTCCGCGACGCCGCCAACGTGATTCGCCTTTTGGATCCCGACCCGGTCGCGCGACTCGCCGCCATCCTCAAAACCGGCGACACCGACAACGCCGGCAGCATCGAGTACCTGCAGGAGGTGCTCAAGAGCGAAACGTCGCCCAAGATTCACACCGCGATCGAAGAAAGCATCGCCCGCATCCAGCTGGAAGTCGCCGCCAAGGGCCTGATGCAGCGATACGAGGCCGCCCAGGGAAAGCTCTCTGAAATCACTAAGCAGATGGGCGTTGCGACGACGCACCTCCGCGAGGCGAACCAGTCGAAAGACCCCGCCGCCATCGCAGTGGCGCAAGCGGAAGTGGCCACGGCCAAGGCGGACATCGAGCAGGTGAAGGCTGATCTGAAAGCCGCCGCCGACCCGGCGAAGAATCCCGAGGAGGCCGACGCGCTCAAGGCCCGTCACGCCGCCGTCGCCAAGCTCGGCGATCTGGCCAGCCTGCGGGCGATGAACCGCGTGCGTGAGATCGAAGCCGCAGAGCAGTCGCCCGAGGCCCAGGCCGGCTACGCCGTCGCGGTCGACAAGATCGAAAGCTGGCAGACGAAAGTGGCGCTGATTTCAAATCTCTTCTCCGGCGTCAGTCGCGGATCGATCCTGATCTTCGTCGCGCTGGGATTGGCGATTATTTTCGGGCTGATGGGCGTGATCAACATGGCGCACGGCGAGCTGGTGATGATCGGCGCGTACGCCACGTACATTACGCAGCTGGCGTTCCAGCGCTGGCTGCCGGAAAGCGCGTTCGATTGGTATTTCGTCTTCGCGATCCCCGTCTCGTTCATCGCCGCGGCGCTGGTGGGAATGGTGATCGAGTTCACCGTTGTCCGCCGCCTGTACGGCCGGCCGCTCGATACGCTGCTGGCGACCATCGGCGTGGGGTACGTGCTGATCCAGCTCGTCCGCGGCCGCTTCGGCGACAACATCGGCGTGAAAGCACCCAGCTGGCTGCAGGGCGGGTGGGAAATTAACGCAGATATCATCCTGCCGTACAACCGGCTGTTCGCGATCGTCTTCTGTATCGCGTGCATTTTGCTGACGTACATCATCATCAACAAAACCAAGCTCGGCCTGATGCTCCGCGCCACCACGCAAGGCCGCGCGATGGCCGGCGCGCTCGGCGTGCCCACCAAACGGATTGACCTCTACACGTTCGCGTTCGGCGCAGGACTGGCGGGACTGGCGGGATGCGCGCTGGCGCCGATCGAGGGCGTCACTCCCAACATGGGCTCGAACTACATCATCGATTCGTTCCTCGTCGTCGTGACCGGCGGCGTGGGAAAACTCGCGGGCACCATCATCTCCGGATTCGGGCTCGGCATGTTCGCCAAGCTCATCGAGCCGCTGGCGCAGGCGGTTTGGGCGTACGTGTGGATGCTCATCCTCGTCGTCGTTTTCATCCAGTTCAAACCCTCGGGCCTGTTCCCGGCCAAGGGAAGGCTGGCCGATGTCTAACTCCAACGTCGTTGCCTATCGCGATCTAGCTATGGAAAGTGCCCAACCCAACTCCGCCCGCACCGTCCGCTTGATCGAATGGATCAGCTCCATCGCCACCATCGGCATTTTGCTGATCGCCGTCCCGCTGCTCTACCGCGGCGGCGCGATCGGGATCACCAGCGTGAACCAGCTCGGGCGATTCCTCTGCTACGCGATCGTCGCGATGGGGTTGGATCTCATCTGGGGCTACACCGGAATCCTCAGCCTCTGCCAGGCGATGTTTTTCTGCATCGGCGCGTACGCGATCGGCATGCACATAGTGCTGCACGGCCCGCTCGACGGGGACGGCATTCCGCGGTGCCTGTTCGTCGTCACCTCCGTCTTTGATTTCCAGCTGCCGGTTTTCTGGAAGCCGTTCGAGTCACTGCCGATCGCGCTGCTGCTCGGCACTATGCTGCCGGGGGCGCTGGCGTATGTGCTGGGGTACTTTGCGTTTCGCTCGCGCGTTCGCGGGGTGTATTTTTCGATCATCACCCAGGCGATGACGCTGGCGGTGTTTCTGATCTTCCAGCGGAACGAAACCCGCCTGTGCGGCACGAACGGCATGACCAATTTCGAGACCCTGGCCGGGTGGGATCTCACCAGTTCTAACGTGAAACTCGGGCTGTACGTAGTGACGGTGGTGGCGGTGGTGCTGGTGTACATCGCCTGCCGGATGATCACGATGTCGCGCCTCGGCCGGCTGCTGGTGGCCGTTCGTGATAGTGAAAGCCGGCTGCGATTCGCGGGGTATAACCCGCTGAAGCTGAAGCTGTTCGCGTTCACGGTCGCCGCCATTATCGCGGGCATCGGCGGGATGTTGTACACGCCGCAGAACGGAATCATCACGCCTTCCAAGATGATGCCCGGGGAATCGATCCTGATCGTGATCTGGGTCGCGGTCGGCGGGCGCGGCACGCTCAGCGGCGCGGTCATCGGCACGCTGCTGATCAACATCTTTGCTAACATGCTCTCATCTACCTTCCCCGATGCCTGGCCGTACTTCCTTGGGGTGCTTTTCATCGCCGTGCCGCTGTTTATGCCCGAGGGGCTGATCGGCCTGTGGCGCAGATTCGCCCGGCCGGACGTGAACATCAACGACCTTCCCGCCGAGACTGTCCCCGTGAAGGAAGGAGCCGTCGCGTGAAATCAGTTGGCGAAACCGTTCACGTCAGCGAGGACGCGATCCTCAGTTACGCGGTGTACCTGCAGGAGGTCGTCGTTCGATTCGACGGCTTTAAGGCGCTCGACATCAAAAACTTCGGCGTCCACTTCAACGACCTGCGCGTGGTGATCGGCCCGAACGGCGCCGGCAAAACCACCATGTGCGATGTCATCAGCGGCAAAACCCGCGTGACCGAAGGGCGCGTGTTCGTCAATAAGTTCGATGTCACCTACATGACCGACGTCGACATCTCCACCAAGGTCGGCGTCGGCCGAAAGTTCCAGACGCCGACGATTTTTGACAGCCTGACGGTGTACGAAAACATGGAACTCGCGCTGCCCGGCCGGCGCGGGGTGTTCCGCAACCTCTGGACGAAAGAAACCTCCGCCGAGCGCGACAAGATCATGACGGTGCTCAAGCGCGTTCACCTCGACACGCACGCGCGCCGCCAGGCCAAGTACCTCAGCCACGGCGAGCGCCAGTGGCTGGAGATCAGCATGCTCATCGTCGCCAGCCCGAAGATCCTGCTCGTCGACGAACCCGCCGCCGGCCTGACCGACAAGGAAACCGTGCTCACCGCCGAGCTGCTATCGGAGCTGAAAGGCAATCACACGATCATCGTGATCGAGCACGACATGGATTTCGTCCGCCGACTGCAGAGCCGCGTGACCGTGCTCGACAGCGGCATGGTGCTGGCCGACGGCACGCTCGATGAAGTGCAAGCCAACGAGGCGGTTATTGAGGCGTACCTGGGACGGTGAACTCTTACTCGATTTAATCATGCTATCGATCAGCAATCTTCATTTCAGTTACGGAGCCGTGCAGGCGCTGCGCGACGTGAGCATGGTCATGCAGCCGGGCGAGATCACCTGCGTCATGGGCCGCAACGGCGTGGGCAAGACGACGCTGATGAAAAACATCATGGGCGTGCTGAAATCATCCCGCGGCTCAATCAGCCTCGACGACCAGAACGTCGCCAATCTCCCGTCGCACAAGCGCGCCAAGGCCGGGCTGGCGTGGGTGGCGCAGGGGCGGCTGATTTTCCCCAAGCTCACGGTGATGGAAAATCTCCGCATCGGCCTGGAAGGGCGGACCGACAAAGTTAAGCAAATCCCCGAGGAAATTTTCGAGCTCTTCCCCGTGCTCAAGCAGATGTCGCACCGCATGGGCGGTGATTTATCCGGCGGGCAGCAGCAGCAGCTCGCCATCGGCCGGGCGCTGGCGGGCAATCCGAAAGTCCTCCTGCTCGACGAGCCGACCGAAGGCATTCAGCCCAACATCATCCAGCACATCGGCCAGGTGTTGCGCAAGCTCGCCACTGAGCGGAACATGACGGTGGTTCTCGTGGAACAATATCTCGATTTCGTCCGTGAATTCGGCAAGCGGTTCTATATCATGAACCGCGGCCAGGTGTGCTACAGCGGGCAGACGGCCGAGCTGACGCCGGAAATCGTGCATCAGCACCTGAGCGTGTGAACGAAGGACGCGATCATGCGACGTTGCAATGAAAATCGATTCGTACTTGCAGCGACGAGATCACGCTGTGCATGCGGTGGAGACGGATCGATGCCCGCAGCGCCGTCATCGCACGCTGGCCGCGATGAATTCCGTTCGGTGCTCACAGCGCCGCCATCAATCGCTGACCGCAATGGAAATCAATCCGATATAGCAGCGGCGCAATCGCGAGCAGGCCGC
Organism: Tepidisphaerales bacterium; assembly: GCA_038329865.1. Taxonomy (GTDB): domain Bacteria; phylum Planctomycetota; class Phycisphaerae; order Tepidisphaerales; family Tepidisphaeraceae; genus JANMES01. The sequence continues at coordinate 5,875 of JBBQNK010000073.1, forward strand.
AATAGAAGTCGATTTGTTCGCGTAGCGCACCCTTCGCGTGCCAGTCGGCATTGCCGAGAGTTCATCGGCCCGGGCGTGCGATGAAAGCCGATCTCGCCCCCGCCGTACACCGGGCGGCCGCCTCGTCGGCGGCGGAGGTGGAGTTTGAACTCGTTGACGGTCGCTCGGTCGTCACGAAGTGGCGGGCGGGCAATCCGCTCAAGCTGCTCGTTCCGCGGCAGGGCGGGCTATCGGCGTGGGTCATCACCGCCACGTTCGGCGGCGGGCTGCTGGCGGGGGATGAAATTTTGCTGCGGGTTTGCGCCCGGGCCGGGGCGCGAGGCATGATCGCCACGCAGTCCTCGACGAAAATCTACCGCAGCCCCGCCGGCGCGATCGCGAAGCAGGAACTTTCGGTCGAGGTCGAAGACGGCGCGCTGCTGGCCGTGCTGCCGGATCCGATCGTCTGCTTCGCCTCGGCGCGATACGAGCAGAAGCAGCGGTTCGATTTATCCGCCGGTGCGTCGCTGGTGCTGCTCGACTGGTTCACCTGCGGCCGGCTGGCGCGCGGCGAGCGCTGGGCGATGAATCGCTACCGCACCAGCACCGATATTTTCGTCGCCGGCCGCCGCGTGGTGCACGATGCGATGCTGTTGGATTCGAGCGGCGGGGCGGGCGATATCGCGGGCAGCGGCGCGGGCGGCGGGGCAATCGGCGGCGCGAATCACGGCGCGATCGACGACCCGTTCCGCACCGGCCGATACAATTGCTTCGCCAGCGCGATCGTACTCGGCCCGCTGTGCGCCGATGCCGCAAAGCAGTTGATCGAAACCGTCCACGCCCGCAAACTCGAGCGCCGCGGCGAAATGCTGGTTACCGCCGGCCCGCTGCACGGCGGCGCGATCCTCCGCGTGGCGGCCGTCACCACCGAGTTGGCGACGAAATCCGTCCGCGAACTGCTGTCGTTCGTCACGCCGCTACTCGGGCAGAGCCCGTGGGCGCGGAAATGGTGAGGGGGAAATGCAGAATGCGGAATGCAGAATGCAAAATGGAAGAAGGACAAGAATGGAAATGGAGAGCATTCAGCCAGTCGTTCTCTTTCTTGCCTCTGCCTTCTGTCCTCTGCTTTATAAAATGAGAAACCCATGCACCTGAGCCCCAGAGATCTCGACAAACTCCTCCTCCATAACATCGGCTTCCTCGCGCAAAAGCGCTTGGCCCGCGGTGTGAAGCTCAACTACCCCGAAGCCGTCGGGCTCATCGCCACACAGATGCTCGAATTCATCCGCGACGGCAGGCGCGTGGCGGAGCTGATGGATCTCGGCCGGCAACTCCTTGGGCGGCGGCAGGTGATGGCGGGCGTGCCGGTACTGCTCGTCGAAGTGCAGGTCGAAGGAACTTTCCCCGACGGGACGAAGCTCGTCACTGTGCATCACCCGATCGTTGCCGAGCACGGCAATCTGGAGCTCGCACTCTACGGCAGCTTCCTTCCTGTGCCGGCGACTTCGCTGTTCGTCGCGGGCGACGAAAAAATCCTGCCGGGAGAAACGATGATCGCGCCGGGCGAAATCCAGCTCAACGCCGGCCGGCCGACAGCGACGATCGAAGTAACCAACCTCGGCGACCGTCCGATCCAGGTCGGCAGCCACTACCACTTCATCGAGACGAATAAATCGCTCAAATTCGACCGCGCAATATCCTACGGCATGCGCCTGGACATCCCCGCAGGTACGGCCGTGCGGTTCGAGCCGGGCGAAACAAAAACCGTCACGCTGACCGAAATCGCCGGCGAGAAAATCATCCACGGCGGCAACGCGCTCGCGGATGGAAAGGTGTCGGACGCGGGCCGCGATGCGGCAGTCGATAAACTGAACGCCGCGGGCTTCGCTAACCAATAGTGATGGCTGACGCACCGAAAAATCTCCCGACGTTGGTGCTGAACTACGGGCAGAAGCCTTCGCGAAGTGTTGAATTGATCCTTGCCCGGGTGTTTGGAACGCTGGCGACCTTGGCTGTCTGCTTCTTGCTGCTTTTGATGGTGGGAGAGATGTTCAACTGCTGATGAAGAATTTACCACAGAGAACACAGAGTCCACGGGAGGCATTTCTCTCTGAGTCCTCTGTGATCTCTGTGGTAAAAATTTCTTCGAAAGAGAGAAATTCATGGCCTACCAAATGCCCCGTCCCGCCTATGCCGATATGTTCGGCCCGACGACCGGTGACCGCGTGCGCCTCGGCGATACCTCGCTCATCGTAAAAGTCGAGCGTAATCTCACCCACTACGGCGACGAATGCAAATTCGGCGGCGGCAAGGTTCTGCGCGAAGGCATGGGCCAGGCGGCGGGTGTGTCTCAAGCCGATGCGCTGGACTGCGTCATCACCAATGCGCTGATCGTCGACTACACGGGGATTTACAAGGCCGACATCGGCATTAAGAACGGGCTGATTTCCGCGATCGGGAAGGCCGGCAATCCGCACGTGATGGCGGGCGTTACGCCGGGCATGATCGTCGGCGTGACGACGGAAGTGATCGCCGGCGAAGGGCAGATCATCACGGCCGGGGGTTTCGACGCGCACATTCACTTCATCTGCCCGCAGCAGGCTTACGAGGCGATCGCCGCGGGGCTGACGACGATGGTCGGCGGCGGCACGGGCCCGGCCGTCGGTACGTGCGCCACCACCTGCACGCCGGGCGCGTTCTACATGAAGATGATGCTCCAGGCGACCGACACGCTGCCGCTCAACTTCGGCTTCACCGGCAAGGGCAACACCAGCAAGCCGGAAGGGTTGGCCGAGCAGATCGAAGCCGGCGCGATCGGCCTGAAGCTGCACGAGGACTGGGGCACGACTCCCGCCGCCATCGATACGTGCCTCACCGTCGCGGAAAAATTCGACGTGCAGGTGACGATCCACACCGACACGCTCAACGAATCGTGCTTCGTCGAAGACAGCATCGCTGCATTCAAGGGCCGCACGATTCACACGTATCACAGCGAAGGCGCCGGCGGCGGGCACGCGCCGGATATCCTGCGCGTGTGCGGCGAAATGAACGTGCTGCCTTCAAGCACGAATCCGACTCGGCCGTATACCGTCAACACGATCGATGAGCACCTGGACATGCTGATGGTCTGCCATCACCTGGATAAGAACCTGCCGGAAGACGTGGCGTTCGCCGAGAGCCGCATCCGCGGCGAGACGATCGCGGCCGAGGATATTCTGCATGATCTTGGCGCGATCAGCATCATCAGCTCCGACAGCCAGGCGATGGGGCGGATCGGCGAGGTGATCACCCGCACGTGGCAGACGGCCGACAAGATGAAGCAGCAGCGCGGGCCGCTCGCGCCGGATTCCGGCGACGCCGACAACTTCCGCGTGCGGCGGTACATCGCGAAATACACGATCAACCCGGCCGTCGCGCACGGCATGGGGCACGTCATCGGCTCGGTCGAAGTCGGCAAGCTGGCGGACCTGGTGCTGTGGAAGCCGTCCTTCTTCGGCAGCCGGCCGGAGATGGTCGTGAAGGGCGGCATCATCGCCTGGGCGCAGATGGGCGACCCGAACGCCAGCATCCCCACGCCGCAGCCGGTGTACATGCGCCCGATGTTCGGCAGCTACGGGAAGGCGACGGGCGCGTCGTCGGTGGCGTTCGTCAGCGGCGCTGCAGTGAAAAATGCCAGCGGCTACGGCCTGAACAAGCGCATCGAACCCGTCAAAAAATGCCGCGGCCTGACGAAGAAGGATATGAAACTCAACGACGCCGCAACCACGATGACCGTCGATCCAGAAACCTACGCCGTGACCGCCGATGGCCAACTGCTCACCTGCGAACCGGCGGCGTTGCTGCCTCTGGCGCGGTTGTATTGTCTTTTCTAGAACGCATTGCATTGTGCGCGAAAAAAAATTCGCCGGAGCCGCTCTTGTGGTAACGGCTCCGGCGAAAAGGAAAGCACTAAATCTTGGGAACGTGCCGGATGCGAAATGAATCCGAGCAATCAAAGCACATGCGAGCAATCGCGATGCCACGCCGAACGAGAATGAATCTGCCCTTTTCATCGAAAGTAAACGCTCGACCGATCGGTGCCTGCCTAATGATCGAAACTCAGTCGCGCGATCGCGCGCTGGGAAGGCAACTCAAATCAAATCGACCGGGACGAATGGATGCATGCGAAAAGCAATGTCGTGCAAGGTCGGTCAGCTCGGCAGGCGGGTGGGGATTTTCCACAAGCTGGTGATACAAGCAAAGAATGTGTCAAGACGATCGTCGAGTATTCAAATTCGGGCTGTCGGTGAGCCTTACAAACTGCGTGGGCGTCATAGCTTGCCACAACTAAGCCGTTTTCTCTCGGACTCATCCCGGGTCTCCTCTCGTGATCGATGTGAATTCCCGTTAGAATTGCCAGACCGCGTTTCCGAACAAATCGTCAATGATCAGAATTTTGGTGGGTCGATGAAAAACGTTTCTCCGGCGTCGGGTTCGAACGGACACGAAATCACGCTTCTGCGCGCGCTCGCGACGCAATTCCCTAATATCGACTCCGCCACCGCTGAAATCGCCCGGCTGGCCGCGGTGCTGACGTTGCCCAAGGGCACCGTTCACGTCATCAGCGATATCCATGGCGAGGACAAAAAGCTCCGGCACGTGGTGAACAACGCCTCCGGCTCATTGCGTCCACTGATTGAAAAGCTCTTTGCCGGGCGGATGAGCAAGCAGCATTTTCAGGAATTTCTCACGCTCTCGTTCTACCCGGCTGAGATGGTGCAACGGCTGGAGCAAACGCTGACCGATCCGAAAGAGCTACGCGCGTTCGCGATCCGTACGCTGCGGAATCAGTTCGAGCTCGTGCGAATTCTCTCGGCCCGTTACAGCCTGAAGCGCGCGATGTACGTCTTCCCGACCGAGTACAAGGAACTGCTCGTGGAGATGTTGAACGAGCCGACGACCGAGCGCGGGAGCGAGTTCCTCGAAGCGATCGTCGATAAGCTCAGCCAGCGCGGCCGCGTGCTGCATTTGGTTCACCTCGTCGGGCGAATGGTGCGAAATTTGGCGATCCGGGAGCTGATCATCGGCGGCGATTGCTGGGACCGCGGGCCGCGGGGCGATAAGGTCGTCGACTACCTGCGGCAGCAGCCGAACGTGTCGTTCATCTGGGGCAATCACGATATGTCGTGGCTGGGCGCGGCGCTGGGGCATGAGGCGCTGATCTGCACGGTGCTGCGCGTCTCGCTGCGCTACCGCCGGCTGGGGCAGCTCGATGAAGGGTACAGCATTCCACTCACGCCGCTGGAGCACTTGGCGAGAACCGTTTACGCCGACGACCCGGCCACGTTCTTCAAGTCCAAGGGAAAGGGAATGCGGCCCGCCGACGTCGTCGCCCGCATGCAGAAGGCCATTGCGGTGATGCAGTTCAAACTGGAAGGACAGGTCATCGAGCGCAATCCGCAGTGGGATTTAGGCCATCGCCGGTTGCTGCACCGCATCGATCACAAGGCCGGCACGATCGAGATCGACGGGCAAGTTTACCCGCTGCGCGACACGCTTTTCCCGACGATCGACCCGGCCAATCCGTACGAACTGTCGGCCGAGGAAAAAGAGTGCATGGGCCGGTTGCGGCACTCGTTCGTTTCCAGTCAGAAGCTGTGGGAGCACATGAAATATGTGGTCACCCACGGCTCGATGTATCTGGTGCGCGACGCGCATTTAATTTTCCACGGCTGCGTGCCGTGCGATGCGTACGGCGGGTTTTTAGCCGAGACGATCGACGGCGAATCGCGGGCCGGCCGCGACATGTTCGACGCCATCGACCGCGTCGTCCGACGGGCGCTGGAGCGGCAGCAACTGCCGGACCTGGACGTGCTCTGGTACCTCTGGTGCGGCCCGCGTTCGCCGCTGTTCGGCAAGGACCGAATCGCCACGCTCGAGCGCGATCTGATCGTCGACGAACACCCGCATCATGAAACCAAGGACGCGTATTTCTCGCTGATCCACGAAGCTTCGTTCTGCGAGAAAGTGCTGACGGAGTTTGACGTCGACCCCGACGGCGGATTGATCGTCAACGGCCACGTGCCGGTGAAGATCGAGAAGGGCGAATCGCCGCTGAAGCGCAGCGGGAAGGCGATCACCATCGACGGCGCGTTCTCCGAAGCGTACGGCGACCACGGCTTCACGCTGGTGATGGAGGCCGACCGCACGCTGCTGGCCAAGCACCATCACTTTGAGTCGGTGGACGCAGCCGTCCGCGACGGCGTGGATATCGTGCCGACGGTTTCGATCATCCGCGAGTGGGACAAGCCGCGGCGCCTCGGCGACACCGAACGCGGCAAGGAACTGCGCTGCCAGATCGAAACGCTCGAGTGGCTGATTGAGGCGTACCGCACGAACCGCCTTCGCGAAGGTGAGACGAGCGCGGAGAAACTCACGCACGATCAGCGGACGGTCTACTAACGCGTTTCATTTTCGGGTGATTTATCGGCATGAGAGCATCTTGATCGCCAGGCTTGGCCGTCGTGAGATGGTCGGAAGCATTGGGAGCATTTCAAGTTCACCTGTATCGCCCGACTCTGGTAGTCGTCATCCTGAGGTACTCCGACGTATCTAGCCGACTGCGCGGAGAGGCCAGATCCTTCGGAGTACCGCAGGATGACGATTTACCCGAAAGTGAATCGCAATAGCCATGATGGGGCGATCCCCCGGATCACAGCACATCTGCGCAGGTTGTGAAGTGAGTCGCGTCAAACTGCGGTTTTGTCCTGGCCGGTGGCTGATTCCAGCCGTCGCAACTTTCGGTAGAGCGTGCTCGCGTTAATGCCGAGCACCGTGGCGGCGCGGCGGAGCGTGCGGACGGACGCGAGGACCTTCCGAATGTGTTCGGCCTCGATTACTTCCAGCGCCACCAGATCGCCCACCGCGTGCCCGCCGGCGGGAATTCCCGGGATGTCGGGCGGAGCGCTCGAAACCGTCAGCAGATTGGGCGGCAGGTGCTCGATGCCGATGGTTTCAGAGCTGCACTCCAGCACCGCTCGTTCGATCACGTTGCGAAGCTCGCTGATGTTGCCGGGCCAGGTGTGCGTCTTCAACACGAAGGTCGCGTCGCGGCTGAATCCGGCGGCGGGGCGATGGTGGATGCGGCCGAAGTGAGTGAGATAGCGGTCGGCCAGAGTCAAAACATCGTCGCCGCGATCGCGCAGCGGCGGCAGGTCGATTTGAATCACGCTCAGCGCCATGAACAGATCTTCGCGGAACCGCCCGGCGGCAATAGCAGTCTGCAGGTCGGTTTGCGTTGTGGCGATGATGCGTACGTCGCCGGGCCGGCGCTTCGTGCCGTCCTGCGATTCGAATTCCTGCTCTTTCAATAGCGATAGCACGCGCGGCTGGAGACGCATCGGAACCTGGCTCACCTCATCGAGCAATAGCGTGCCGCCCTGACAAAACGCGACAGCGCCGACGGAGTTTGCGTCACCCGCAGCTCCGCCGAACAGCTCGGCCTCGGCGGCGTCATCGTCGGCGTTTTGGAAGGCGATTGAAGCGAACGGGGATCGCGATCGCCGGCTCCATTCGTGGATCGCGCGCGCCAGCCGGCGCTTGCCGGTTCCGATTTCCCCGCGAATCAGGACGGCCACATTGCTGTTCGCCACCTGCCTGGCCAATTCGACCGACTCGCGGAGCTTTGCGTTGGAAGTCGGCAGGTCCGCGAGCAGATCCGCCGCGTCCAGGGCTTTCTGCAGCGAATCCACCGTGCGTTCAAGCCGCCGCCGCTCAGCGACTTTGCGGGTGATGTGCCGAAGTTGGGCGGAATCGATCGGTTTGCTGATGTAATCGGAAGCGCCGAGTTTCAAGGCCCGGAGTGCTGACTCGTCCGTTGCCTCCGAGACGACCATAATCACTCGGGCCCAGGCATTTTCTAAAAGCAGGCGCGGAATATGGTCGAGCCCGTTGTTCAGACCAACGAAAATCAGATCGAACGCCAGCCGAGTCGTCTCTTCAAACGCCTTATCGATCGTTGCGACGGCCCTGACCGAATCCCCTTCGGCTTCTAGGCACTTGGCAATGGATAGACGAATGCTCTCGTTATCCTCAATGACGAGGATGCGAAGGGCTCTGGGTTCCGAACGTACTTCTGACATAAAAGCCGGCTCAACAGACAGGTGGAATTCCGCCTGCCGCACCGCAAACCGAATACCCGCTGCAGAATCGCATTTTATTGGGTTATAAAGATCAGACAGGTGCGCATCGAATAGGCAGAGGTTGATGAGCGTGTACATTTTGCACGATTTCTACTTGCCTGTGGAAAACCCGTACGCAAAAGCTACACTTCCATATATTATTGCAATTTGCAATGCATCTTATAGTTTTTCGTCGAAATTATAGTCAGTTTCTGGCTCACTAGGGGTGGGATTCGGGGAGAAAAGGCGGAATTGAATCGCAATAAGTCGGCGATTTGTACACCTTTGGAGTTTCGCGCAATTAATCGGCAGTGTCGATCGGCTCCTGCGCGTAAAACAAGCCTATCGAGGCGTTCTTGGCTTGGGCGCTGCCATTTGCAATGCATCTCGCGCGTATTTTTGATGCTGGCATTCTCTTTGCCAAGTCAAATCTGAGAACTTATGCGCATTGACGCATCGTTTTTAAATTCAGAACCAGGTACGAAGCAGGTCGAGCGCTCGGCCCCGTGACCTTGTTTTCATTTAGCCCAGGTGAAGCATGAACATTCTTTCGAAGTTGGGGCGGCGTTGTCGTCCTTGGTTACTGCCGTGCGTGGTAGTTCTTGGCTTATTCTTACTTTGCTCGTCGGTTCACGCACAAACCCCGACGACCGAACCGGCCGCCACCGCTCCAGCTGCCGTTGATCCTCGCGCGGGCGCTGCTGCTTTGACCAGCCCCGAAGGCGTGGCAGTGAACATTGTCTGGACGCTGGTCGCCGGCTTCCTGGTCATGTTCATGCAGGCAGGCTTTGCCTTGGTGGAAACCGGCCTCTGCCGCGCCAAGAACGCCGCTCACGTCATGAGCATGAACTTCCTGGTCTATGCCCTGGGCATGACCGGCTTCTTCATCTGCGGTTACGCACTCATGTGCGGCGGAGCGGGCAAGGCGCCGGCGTCGATCAACACTACGCCGACCAACGACTCGCTCAATGCGCCGTACGTCATGCATATCGCTGATCATGACTGGACGCTCTTCGGTACGAAGGGCTTCTTCCTCTCCGGCAACAGCTACGATGCCTCGGCCCTCACCTGGTTCCTGTTCATGATGGTGTTCATGGACACCACCGCCACGATTCCGACCGGTGCGCTGGCGGAACGCTGGAAGATGTCCAGCTTCTTCATCTTCAGCTTGTTCATCGGTGGATTCATCTACCCGATTTACGGCTGCTGGGTGTGGGGCGGCGGTTGGCTGTCTCAGCTCGGGCAGACTTCGCTGGGCGTCGGTGCTCTAGACTATGCCGGTTCTTCCGTCGTGCACATGCAGGGCGGCGTTCTGGCACTCGTGTGCGCCTGGCTGCTCGGGCCGCGTATCGGCAAGTACGATTCGAACGGCAAGCCCAAGGCGCTGCTCGGCCATAACATTCCGATGGTCATTCTCGGAACGTTCATCCTTGCGTTCGGCTGGTTCGGCTTCAACGCTGGCTCGTCGCTCGCTGCTGACGGCCGCATCGGCGTGGTCGCGGTGAACACGATGCTCGCCTCTGCTTCGGGCGCTCTCGCCAGCTGCCTTTACATGTGGTGCATTCACTCGGGCAAGAAGCCTGACCCGTCGATGATGTGCAACGGCATGCTCGCCGGTCTCGTGGCGATCACGGCTCCCTGTGCATACGTCGCACCGTGGGGCGCTTTCGTGATCGGTCTGATCGCCGGCGTCCTAGTCGTCTGGTCGGTGTTCTTTTTCGAGAAGATCGGCATCGATGATCCGGTCGGCGCGATCAGCGTTCACGGCGTGAACGGCGCGTTCGGTCTGCTCTGCGTCGGCATCTTCGCCGACGGCAGCTACGGCCCGATCGGGTTCCTGTACGGTGAACATAAGTTCAACCAGTTCGGAGCCCAGTTGATCGCAATGATTGCCTGCTTCCTCTGGAATGCCATTGCCGGCGGCCTGATCTTCTTCCTTATCGGGAAGGTCCTCGGCAGCAATCGTGTCTCTCCGGAAATGGAAATCGCCGGTCTGGATATCCCCGAAATGGGAGCTCCGGGCTACCCCGAGTACATCACCCCGGTGATGCCGGAAAATGTTCCGGCATCGGAAATTGCCGCTGCCAGGGCTCAACTGGGAATGTAATGATTCACAGAAGCACGCAGTTGCGATTTGTTCAGTGATCCTTTGAACCCCCGGGCGCTCTAACCAGCGCCCGGGGGCTTTGTAGACTCCGGCCATTTTGAATCGCCTCTAACGCCTCGCGGAAGTTTTCCTCATGTCGAATGTGGCCAAGTTCTTTTTGCTCCTCGGCGGCACGCTCCTGTCGCTGTACGTCTGCCGCTGGACCGGCATGCTGGTGTTCGACAACCGGCAGATTCTCAGTCTCGTCATCTTTTCGATGTTCATCTACGGAACGCTGCTGTTCGGCGATTTCCGGGTGGCGTTTGCATTCGGCGGAATCGCGTTGCTGATGGCGCTGAACCTGCTCAGCGTTGAAGGATTTACGCAGTCAGCCAGTCTAAACGTCATCATCTTCCTCGTCGGCATGTTCCTGGTCATCGGCTACCTCGAGGAAAACCAGTTCTTTGAAGCCGTGGTTGAAAGCATTCTCGGCTGGGTCGGTCCGCGCCCGAAAGTGCTGCTCATCGTGCTCATGCTCATGGGCACGATTGCCGCCGCGCTGGTGGACGAAGTCACCAGCATTCTCTTCATGACCGGCACGATGCTGCACATCACCACGCGGCACAAGCTCAATCCCGTGCCGTTCGTGATCATGCTGGTGTTCGCGACGAACATCGGTTCCGCCGCCAGTTCGATCGGTAACCCGATCGGCGTGATGATCGCTTTAAAGGCCGGATTTACTTTCGTTGAATTCCTGCGTTGGTCGGCCCCGATCGCGGTAGTGGTCAATATCATCACGTACGTGATCTGCCGCTGGTGGTTTGCCGAAGACGTGCGTGCGTTTGAAGCGGCGATCGAATCGGAGCACGCCGCCCTGTTGAAGGCCAAGCAGCCTGCGATTGAAGGGGCGATGGCGCCGGCTGTGGTTGGTGGAAGCGACAGCGACACCGGCGAAGCCGAGCCGGAGTACGTCCCTGAAGTTACTCACATGCCGACGTTCAAAGAGCTCGATCCGGAGGACCGCCGCCAGCGGATCATTTCGTGGGTCGTGTTTCTCTGCACGATCACGCTGCTGATGTCGCACGGATTCACCGAAAAATTGCTCGGCCGATTGCTCGGCGCTACAGGTGGGCATCTGCCCGAAGGCACGATGATGGTCGGCTCGTCGCTGACGATGGGCGCGATCGTGCTGCTGCTCCGCGGCAAGAAGGCTCGCGAACTGGTCGAACGCCGGGTGGACTGGTGGACGCTGCTGTTCTTCATGATGCTCTTCGCATCAGTCGGCACGCTTCAGGAAACGCACGTGACCAGCGTCATCGCCGGCCGACTGCTGGAAATCACCGGCAGCGGCCACCCGGCGATATTGATACAAATCGTCGGCTGGACGACCGGTTGGCTGTCAGCCTTCCTCGACAACGTGCTGGCCGTTGCCACGTTCATGCCGGTCGTGGAAGATGTTCGAAACCACGTCAGCCCCAACGGCTACCCAGAGGCGATCTATTGGCTTATGCTTTTCGGCGGCACGTTCATGGGAAACATGACGGTCATCGGCAGCACCGCCAACATCATTGCTGTAGGCGTGCTGGAGAAGCGTGGGTTCGGTACGATCAAATTCGGGTATTGGTTCAAGATCGGATTTCTCGTCAGTATCGCGTCGATGCTGGTGGCGACCGTCTTGCTGGGGCTGCAGACGCATTGGTTCAGCACGCCGATGCTCCCGCCGCCTCATATAATGCCGTAGTTGAATTTCCATCGGAGGTCGTCATGCAAGTTGTGGTCGCGGTCATCAAGCCGAACAAACTGGAGGTCGTTAAACGCGCCCTCACCGAGAAAGGCATCGTCGGTATGACCGCCGCCGAGTGCAAAGGGTACGCTAAGCAGATGGGACATACCGAGAAGTATCGCGGCCCGAAGATGGATGCGGGATTCGTGCCGAAAGTCATGATCTTTGTCGTCGTCACGGATGCGCATAAACAGACCGCCATCGATACGATCGTGGAAAAAGCCAAGACCGGAAACGTCGGCGATGGAAAGATCTTCGTTCTGCCGATTTCCGAGGCGCTGCGAATCCGAACCGGCGAATTAAACGAGGCCGCCATCTAAGGAGTCACCATGGCCAATCCAAAAGAGCCGCCGGTGACGAATCCGGGAATCGACGTCGCGGAACTGTTGCGCTACCTGATGGGCGACACCGGCGAACTGCAGGACGCCGCCGGCGGATTTAGAATCAAAATTTTCCACGCCGCCGGCTTCCCCTGGGCCGAGGTGTTCAAGGCATTGCTCTATCGCGACTTTCGCGTGTACGTGACGCGCCACAAGGCGGACCTGATGATCGAGGCGAGCGTTTAGTTTTCTCTCTCTACGGCGTACAAATGGAGGTTTCCATGTGGCAGCAATATCGTCGAACGTTAATTCCCGTGCAGGTGCTGATCGTGATCGTGTGCGCCCTGGCGATCATCGCGTTTAAGATGCCCGCCGGCGCCGCGATTGTCGGCTTTGCCCTTCCGATGGAACTGGCTGCGTTCCTCGGCGCGATGTGGTCGGCCAGATTGAAGCGGAAGATCGAAGCCTCGCAATCCGGAATGGGATTGCGCAAGGATCTGTAACGCCCAGACATTCCTTCCAACTTGATCGCGCCTTTTCTGAAATTCTTCTCACCTCCGCCGAGCAAGGTTCAAAACGAATTTTCATCTCAATGTACCGGGCCCATCCGCGTTGGCGCTCGCTACAAAATGGACAACTTACCTACTTGCCCAGGATGAGCATTCCCATTCCTTTCAGATAGAAAAGTTTATCCACTCTCCACAATCGGCACGATCGATTTGATTGGTGGAACATGACGTGCGTGCGGCCAATTCTGGATCAAAGTGAGAAGTTCCTCATTGAACCTCAGAGCAAACCCGTAGTAAGACATCAGCAGAGATCGCAAGCGCGCGACGACGAATCTTCTCTTCGCGCCGGTCGTCAACCTCGTGCTGAATCCCGGCGATACCAGCAACAGCTACAACACGTCGAACGTTTCGCGGACCGCCATCGCGATGGCCGGCGCTTCGTTCGGCGCGGGCGTGATCACGCTCGACCCCAGTCGCACCGGCATCGATGTGAACGGCAACATCTCGCTGATCGTTCCCAACGGGGGCATCCAGGTGAATTCCAAGCCGACG
>JBBQNK010000074.1:0-18482 GCA_038329865.1 Tepidisphaerales bacterium
GAGTGTAGCCCCAGTGTAGCACCAGACGCATTTCCGGCCGTAATGAATGAGGCGATAAAATCGCGTAAACACATAAAAATAAATGAGTTGTGTATCTCTTACGGCATCCGATGACTTCCGATTGCAAATCGGCGGGCGGGAATTTTTTTGGATCTTGTTTAGCCGCCCCGCGTGCGGCGCGTGATTCTGACGGAAAGGAATCGCGCCCCGCACGCGGGGCGGCTAAACGGGGAACAGTCTCCCATTCCAAAGATTATCAGACCCACGAACTTTCCTCGCCTACCGAATCCGCTTGCCTAATCCGTCGATGAATTGGATGACTATAGAAAGCCGACACGCACGCGGCGATGTCAAACGGAGAATGGAAATGCTGCAGACAAATCAGAAGCTGAAATTCAAAGCCAATCGCTCGCGCGGCATGTCGCTGATTTACATCGCGATGTCTATGGTCGTGCTCTGCGCGTTCGCGTCGTTGGCTGTGGATCTCGGGCGAGTGCAGCTTGCCAAGACCGAACTCCGCCGCGCCGCCGACTCCGCTGCCCGGTACGCGGCCATGTCGATCCCCGACGGCACGTCCATCGTGATCGCCAACGCCAAAGACGCCGCCAACGACAACACCGCCGACGGAACCACCGTTGTGTTGAAGAACAGCGACATCGAATTCGGCACTTGGAGCATCACCAACAAGACGTTTACTGTTTTGACGGGCTCGGCTCGGAGCGGCGCTAACGCGATCCGCATTACCACTCGCCGCACAGCCGCAACAAGCAACGCCGTCCCGCTCTCCTTCGGGCAGATCCTGGGCAAGCCCAGTTGCGACGTGACGGCCCAGTCGATCGCGATGTATTCCGCCGCGGTGAACGTGTCGCTGAATGTCCCAGCCACCAGCTGCCCGTGGCTTGCCGGCGCCGCTAACGGCACGAGCGCGAATGTGGGCAACCCGCATAACAATCCCGACTACGCCCCGGCTGCCTGTCCCAAGCTGATGAGCGGCGTCCCCCTCACCGCCGGCCAGGCGTTGCAGTTTGATTCCATCAATGGCGGGGCGGGTAACGATCCCGCCATGGCCAGCTTCACCCCCGACGGCAACCCGAACGACGTCCAAGGCAACTGGAGTGGCGCGGAAAACGGGCTCAGCAACATGCTGTGCCCCTTGAACTCGGTCGTCGGCGTCTTTCTGGACGACAACGTCCCCAGTACTCAGGGCTCGCCGCCGGCCACCTTGGATTTCAGCACCAGCACAAACCGTGATTTCACCACGCTTTCCCCTCAGATCCGCCAGATCTTCTTCATCGGCGACGGGCTAAAAAATGACGGCACGACGAAGCAGGGCTTCATCGTCCCCAACGGTGCTACCCGCCTGTACATCGGCACTATGGACGGCTGGGAATGGAACAACAACTACGGCTCGTTCACGACCACCGTGACCCGCCCGGAACAAGTCCAACTGGTCAAGTAGACCGCCTGCCGGTTATAATTTTTGCACTAGGGAATACATCCGCTTCTCCAGCGGTTTCGTAAATACCTCTAACTCGTGGCGACGGAATTCAGCGGTAAGCTGAAGGAAGTTTGCCGCCGTCCAATGTTGGATCGGAAGGAGGTGGTGCGGCCGAATCAGCCGTAAACACACTTTGGGTTGCATGTCTCACTCCTTTCGGATGAGGCATAGGTAAGGGAACCATTTCTGAAGGAGATCGTATATGAAGAATTCCATGAAAATGTCGCTGATCGCGGCCGCTGTTGGCGGGTTGATGGCGGGCGCTGCATCGCACGCGATGGCGTCCACGCCGACTCCGACTGTCTCGGGTAAGGCCATGGTCAGCACGAACAAGCTCGCCAAGACCTTCGCCGGCGTTCGCGCCCTGAGCGACACGAAAGACGTCGGCAAGCACGACTGCAAAGGCAAGAACGACTGCAAGGGCCAGGGCGGCTGCAAGACCGGCGACGCCGGCTGCAAAGGCAAAAACACCTGCAAGGGCCACGGCGGTTGCAAGACCGAAGAAGAAGCTCCGAAGAAGGAATAGTTTTTCCATTCGGTTCACAATCCATCGGCGCGGCCTGTCATCGGGCCGCGCCGATGTTGTTTCTCCTGAGACTTCCGTATGCCCGCCAATCGCTTCAACGGTTTTTCCGACCTCGGCATCGGCATCGGCCTGCGCGTGCCGCACTACCAGCACATCCTTTCCAAAAAACCGACCTGCGACTGGTTCGAGATCATCAGCGAAAATTACATGGTCGACGCCGGCCGACCGCTGGAAATCCTCGACGCGATTTCAGAGCAGTACAAAGTCATCCAGCACGGCGTGAGCATGTACTTCGGCTCGGCCGACCCGCTGAGCCGCGAGCATCTCAAGCGATTGAAGGCGCTCGTGAAGCGCACGAAAACGCCGTTCCTTTCCGATCATTTATGCTGGGGCAGCGTCGACGGCACCTACACGCACGACCTGCTGCCGCTTCCGTACACGTTCGAGGCGGCAAAAATCACCGCCGAGCGGATCAGGCAGGCGCGGGATTTCCTGGAAGTACCGATCTGCGTGGAAAATGTCAGCAGCTACGCCGAGTACCACGTTTCAGAAATGACCGAGTGGGAGTTTCTCAACGAAGTGGTCGAGCGGGCCGACTGCGGGATTCTGCTCGACGTGAACAACATCTACGTCAGCAGCATGAACCACAGCTTCAACCCGATGGATTACGTCAACGCCATCGACCCCGAGCGCGTCGGCCAGATGCACATCGCCGGTCACAGCAAGTACGAAAAATACATCCTCGACACGCACGACCACGCCGTGATCGATCCGGTGTGGAAGCTCTACGAGCGCGCGTTACAACGCTGTGGCCCGACCAACACGCTGCTGGAGTGGGATGCGCACATTCCGTCGTTCGACGAGGTGCACCGAGAGGCGCTAAAGGCGCGAAAATTCATCAAGCGGATCACGCGGGAGAAAATGAACACAGAGACACAGAGGCACAGAGAAGCATTGGTTTAAGATATTGTCTGTTCTTCTCTGTGACTCTATGAGTCGGTGTTCATTCTGAATGGACAGCATGAAGCTCGCGAAACCGAAAAAACTCCTGGCAATCCAACGCCTCGCCGCCGGGGCGATTCGTGGGCGGCTGGATGAGAATGACCGCACGCCGCGATCAATGCAGCCGGTGGCGGAGTCGTTCATCAAGCCGAACGATCGTCTGACCTCGCTCGAGCGGCTGGAGATTTACAACCGGCAGTACTGGTTCCGCCTGCTCGATATTCTCTACGACGACTACCCCGGCATTCGCGCGATCATCGGCGATGCGGCGTTTCACGAAATGTCCAAGGCGTACCTCGACAAATATCCCTCGCGCAGTTTCACGCTCCGCAACCTCGGCTCGAAGCTCGAAAAGTTCCTTGCGGAGCAGCCGCGGTGGGGCGGCAAACGGCAGGCGATGGTGCTCGACATGGTTCGGTTCGAGTGGGCGCAGGTGATCGCCTTTGACGGCCCGGCCGACGCGGTCATCTCGCCGGACGTCGTCGCCGCCACCGATCCGCGGAAATTGAAGCTCTCACTGCAGCCGTACCTCACGCTGCTGGACATGGCCTATCCGCTCGATGATTTCATCATGGCGGTGAAGCGGCAGAGCGACGCGTTGCGATCCGAAGCGAGCAACGCGATCGAAACACCGAGCAAGCGGAAAAAGCACAAGCCGGTCCGCCTGCCGCGCGCCAAGCGCACGCAGTTGGCGGTGCATCGATACGAGAACATGATCTTCTACAAGCGCCTGGAACCGGCGGCGTTTGAGATATTGAAAAATCTGCAAGCCGGCAAGCCGTTGGCCAAGGCGTGCGACCTGGCAATGGCGAAATCGCCGAAGTCGATCGCGCCGGCGAAGCTGGGCCGGTGGTTTCAGGTCTGGTCGGAACTGGGGTGGCTGTGCGCTCGAAAGGCGAAATAGCGCTGTGACCTGTTGTCTTTCGTGGCATGGGCTGCCAGCCCATGGTCGCGGTACGCCGCGACGATCGACGTTTTCGTCGATTCGGCAAGAGCGAAGCGATCTTAATTGATGAGAGATACGAAGATCGCTGCCCTCGTGCTTGATGAGTCGTTTACGACTCATCGTGCATGCGCACATGCACTCATGGGCAAGCAGCCCATGTCACTGATGTAAATCACTCACCTTCGTCTACTGCCCAAACATCACCATCCGCTCCATCAGACTCGTCGCCGTGTCGGGGCGGTAGCCGACGATCGCGTCGGTCGATTGGCCGGTGAGGCCGGCGGATAAATCGTCGGGACTTAGGAAGATCGCGAGCCGGCCGCCGACCTTGAGCCCGCGGATTCTTGCGGATTTCAGTTCTTTCCCCACCACCGCGGCCGAAGCGCGGCGGTAGCGAATTTCGATCGGTTTGTCCTTACCGCCGAACAGCGCGTGGTCCGGCGGCAGCGGGTCGTCGATCTCTTTCAACACTTCCGCAAACAAATCAACCAACACCGTGCGGGCCGAGTCGTAAAATGCGGTCGAGCCGCCGGCGGCATCGATGATCAGCGTGCCGCCACCGGCGACGAACGCTTTCAACTCGGACTTGGCGGCGTCGTTCGGTTTCCAGGTTTCCGTTCCGGTGAGGTGTGCGAGTTTGCAACCATTGAGCTTTCCATCGCCGAGCTTGCCCTCACCGAGCTTGATGGTGTCGATCGTGAGGTCGACCTTGTCCTGGTTGTGCAGAACGTTTTTGAGTCGGCGCCAACCGCCCGGTTCCGGATCGGAATTGCCCGGGTAATCCAGCCGGGCGAGCTTGATGGATTTTTCCGCCTTGATCGCCGGGTCAGCCTTCACCACGAATGTCTCTGTTCGCCGCAGCGGCGCGCTGCCGTTCGCGTAGAGGAAAAGATTGTCGGCCAGCTCGAAGTACGCATCGCGCTCGCCGTGGGCGTTGGCCTGCCAGTAGCGGGAGAGATCGACATCGGGCACGATCACCATGAGCTCGCGCACGCCATTGCTGAGCGACTTGACGGGGAACCGCGTCTTCCATTTTGTCGCGTCGAACTGCTGTTTGAAGATCGCATGATTCGCCGGCAGCACGCCGAACTCGTATTGCGGGAACAGATCGTGCCCCAGCGCGATGAAGCTGGTGAGAAACGGCTTGGAGCCGCAGTCGGCATTGCCGAGGATCAGCCCGCCGGATTCGACATAATCGCGCAGCTTGGCCTTTTCCCCGGCTGTAAACGAAAGCGCCTTGCTGCCGGAGATATAGAGGATCGGCGCGTCGAGCAGTTCGTCGGTGGGCGCGGTGAGCGGCGTGGTTTGCCAGTTGATCGGCCGCTCGAGTTGCTGGCCGACCCACTTGGTGAGGTTGGAGAGATCGCGGCCGCGCTGGTTCCAAGGGCCTTCGACTCTCGCACCTTTGGCGTCGGTGAGATCGTACTGCAGCTTGTTGACCATGACCGGCGCGCGGCCGTTGGCGAGGAAGAGCAGCGCGAAACACGTTTCGGGGAGGTTCAGATATTTCTGGAAGATGTCTCGCCGTTCCAGGTGGGCGAACGAGCCGTCGGGATTCTGGTGCTTGACGAGGAAATCCGCGCCGGCGGCGTACCAGTCGTGCGTTCCCATGTACTTGCGACCGCTCGCCACGCCGATTCGCTGCACGCCGTAGAGCGCGTAGTACGGACCGGCCCGGGCGCCGTCGAAGACCTTGTCGAAATTGTCGCCCATCCACTTCAGGCCGAGCTCGATGTTCTTGTCCGCGAGGTTTCCGTTGCATTCGATACCATCGCCGTGCAGGGCGTCGGTGGTGAGGAAGAGCGAAGCGACGCCGGCGGCGGTCATGCCCGGCTCGGGCTTGGTTTCGCCGGCTTTTATCTCGCGGCTGTCGTTGCGGTATGCCCACGACCCTTCGGGAAACTGGTGGCTGCGCCACCCGGCGTCGGCCATCTGCCAGAATTTGTCGGGCACTTCCAGCCCGCGCCGCTGCAGCGACGAAACGCCGAGCATCGCCAGCTGGCTGACGCTGTGGTCGTACCCTTCGTCGGTCAGGTAGTAGTGGTAAAGACCTTTCCCTACGCCGGCCTGCTTCATTCCTTTGAGAAGCAGCCCGCCATCGCGCGAGATCATTTTCTTCACCGCATCGCTGGGCGGAAGCCGGCTCCAGACCTGCGCCCGCTCGGCCAGTGAATACATCGTGTCGGTCGGCGTTTTCATCATGAAGTCGATCGACTTGGTAAGCTCGGGCGAGGTCGGCCTTTCACCGGCTTCGATCAGCGCGTAGGTAGCCAGCGCGGTCATCCCGCCGAGGCCTTTCTTGTACGCATCCATGACGTAAATACTCGCCGGCTGTTCCGGAACACCGGGTTCCCAGTTGCCGTCCTTCTGCTGCTTGATGAGGAAATCAACGCACTTTGCGATGGCCTGATCGACTTCGTCTGGTGTGGCGGCCTGGGCTTGGATCGGCGCAAAACACAGCGCGGCAAGAGCAAGTAGACTGATCCCTCGCGAATGCCGACGTGCGCTTTTGGGTGACATGTATGTCAAAGTTTAATGGCGCGAAGTACGGCGTGAAAGTAGAAACGAGTGATTCTCGAACGCCGAATCAAATAGTCTTCATCACTGCAAGATGGGGGATTGAAGCTGATATACATTTTCCGTGGCACGGGCGGCCCGCCCGTGTCATTGCTTGAAAAGAGAAGACCATGGGCGAGCCGCCCATGCCACGGAGAGAAATGCTTCAAATCTCCGTCAGCTCTTCGATCACAAACTCCGGCTGATGCTCCTTGGCGATCGCCAGCAGGTCGCGCCGGCGCGTCACGCCGGTGAGCACGAGCGCCGTCTTCATTCCGACGGCTTTTGCGCCGATGATGTCGGCTTCGATGTTATCGCCGATGAGCAGGCAGCTCTTGGCATCCACGTGCAGCCGCGTGCAGAGTTCATGGAAGAAGATTGCGTTGGGTTTTCCGCAGAAGACGGGCGTGGTTTGCGTCGCGAAGGCAAGCATCGCGCAGAACGCGCCGCTGCCGAACTCCAGGCCGCGCGGGCTGGGGTAGACTCGGTCAGCGCAGATCCCGATCAACGCGGCGTTCTTCCGCAGCAGTTGCAGCGCGAGGCGGGCGCGATCTTCGGTCGCGTAGACGTTAATCGGCGTGCCGACGATCACCGCGTCGCACGGCTCGCCGGCCGTCTGCACCCAGTCGACCGAGCCGTCGAGCATCTCGTGAACGCCCTCCGTGCTGAGGTTAAAGACGCGCGGCTTGCGGGTCTTGCCGAAGGTCTGCAGCACGTAATCGGCCGTCGCGGCGGCGGCGGTGTAGATGTGTGAGGGGTCAACCTCCAGTCCCATGCGCGCCAGTCGCTCGGTCACGCGCAGCGGCGAAGTCGTGCTATTGCTGAGGCAGGCGAAGGGCCGGCCGTCGGTTTGGAACCGGCGGATCAGGTCTATCGCGCCGGGCAGGGGGAATTCGTCGTGGTAAACCGTTCCATCCAAATCGAGCAGAACGGCAGAAAAAGGGGACAGATCGATCGGCATGAGGGGAGTGTACTGGAAGAAATTGGATGTGAAATGCAAAATGCAAAATGCAAATTGCAAAATAAGGACAAGACAAGTCTATCATCTCTTCATTTTGCATTTTGCATTCTGCAATTTGCATTTTTCCCGGTTACAATCGCAACCCTGATGTCCAAATGGTGGCACTATCCGGCGTGGCGGCGAAGGGCGTTGCAGGCGGTCATGTGGGCGTTGCTCGGCGCGATGCTCGGCGTGGCGGCGATCGCGTCATCGCACCGCCGGGCGATAAAGGACGCGCGGTACTCGCCGCCCATTGCCTGCGGGCAGTACATTGTTCATGTGCCGGTCGATTGGAATTTGATCTTGGATTCGACCGCCGTGCTAAAGGTCGATGCCCGCGATGGCGGCCGGGCGGCGCGGCAGAAGCGTTCGCGACGATTGGCGTTCTATCAAGCTGAATTGCGCGGAGGGGAGTCGCTGCCGGATTTCCTGGCCGCCCAAAACCTGCTCGGCTCCGGGCCGATGCCCGAAGACAACGGAAACCAGGCGGATGAAGTGACAATCGCCGGATACGACGGGCTTGTGTACTGGCGTTCCGGCAATTTTTTGGGAAATTTCGAGCGTGCCGAATACACGGCCGCCACCGTCTCGCCGGACGGCCAGGCGCTGGCGGTGCGGTTAACCGTCAGTGGGCCCCTCACACAGGCCGATTTATTGCTGTTTCGCGACCTTCTGGATCGAATCAGTCGTAGACCTCACTAGTGGGCTGGCGGGCGGGCGATCAATCGGCCGATAATATCCCTTGGAGGCTGTTATGAATCGTGGATGGACCGTATTTCTTGGCGCCCTGGCGATCGGCGTTGCCGCCTGGGCTGACCCGGCCGATCAGCCGACCATGCCGTCTGATTTGCCCTCCCTCCAGGGCCGGCCTGATGAAGCGCCCAGCACGCAACCCGCGCTCGGGCCAGCATTTTCATCGCAGGCGGCCGGAATTTCCCTCCGCCCGCCGGCAGGCAGCAAAACCATCACCCGCGCCGGCAGCGAAGCGATCGTCGAGTTCATCAACGAAGAGGCCAAAACCACGCTTCGGGTCACTCACGTCAGTCTGACCAAGCCGATCCCGCTGACCATCCCCGCCTCAACCCCCGGGCCGGTCATCAACGGCGAAAAAGACAAAGGCCTGCTCGAAATGACCGCCGCCCAGCTCACGCGCAACATGCCCAACAGCAAAGTCCTGCGGCAGAACGTCATGCCGCTGGCCGGGCACGATGCGGGAATCCTCATGCTCCGCGCCACCAACGGCGTGCAGCACCAGCTGATCCAGCAGGCGATCATCCAGGCCAACGAGCAATCGTACTACAACATCATCTATTCCACGCCCGGCGAATCGTTCGATAAGCCCGTCGATCAGCCCAGCGACGCCGAGCGGCTCGCCGTCAAAACGTTCGAGGCCGTGCTCGATTCCGTACAGGTCATGGACCCGGAGAAACTCCGCCTCGACCAGGAAGACCGCCTGTTCCGCACGCGATCGCTGCTGGTGAACTGGACCGACCAGAAGCTCAAATCGGTCCTCGTGCCCGAGCAGTACATCCGCGTCATCCGCGACGGCAAGGACATCGGCTATTCCTACATCGTCGAAGAACCCGAGACGATCGGGACGATTCCCGGCCTGAAGATCGGCATTCGCTCCCGCACTGTCCCCGAAGGCGGTCAACAGATCGACGGCGAAACCTGGTACCACGTTTCGTTCGACCGCAAGATCGAAAACTGGTCGAGCATCTGGCTCTTCACCGGCGGAACCGAGAAGTACCACGCCACCGAGTTCGGATCGAGCGAACAACGCCGAAAACCCGTGGCGATCGATCGGCTCAAAGGCGATGACATCGGCCCGGTCCCCACGACCCAGCGCAGCTTTCGCGGCGAAAACCTCGGCGTGAAGCTGGTGGACGTGTACACGCTGGCCGTCCATCGCGTGAACAAAAAGGTGACGTTGCCCGATGTCGAACGCGTGCTTCCTCCCTTTTACCTGCCGCAGGCGCTCGGCCATCTGCTGCCGCGCCTGATGCCGACCAATGAGCCGCGCGGGTATCTCTTCGCCAGCTATCTCAGCGGCGAAGCGCAGGTGAAACTCCGTTACATCGACGTGGGCGTGCTGAGTACCCTGCGCTTCAACGGCAAGAAGATCGAGGCGTACCCGATCACCGACCGCTTCGGCTATGACGGCGCGATCACCACGCATTACGTCGATCAAAACCACAAGTACATCGGCAGCGAATCAGTCTTCGTCAGCGACGCCGGCGTGCGATCCGTCATCGATGTCGTCGTCTCCGATGCGGCCACGGTCACCAGCATCTGGGCCGACGCGAAATTCGTCCGCCCGACGACCGACCCGGTTGTCCCCATCGACTAAGGCGTTCAAATGCTCAAAGGCCTTGGCCGAATCATCTCGCTCTGTTTGCTGATCACGATCGGCTCAGTGGGCCTGTACATCTACCGCGACCACTTTTCGGCCCAGCACACCATCGACCAGCTCACGCAGGACAAAAAAGTGCTCGAAACCGTGGTGAAGCGCCTCAGCAGCGAAAACCGCGTGGCCGAGGTGATCGTCACCGATCAGCACGAAGTGGCCGGCGTGATGAACACCACGCTGCTGTTCGTCGAATACGCCAAGGACGGCCGCGAACTGCCGCCCAAGGTGCTCACGGTGAAAGGCGCTTACGCTCACGTCGACGCGCTGGTGATCAAGTTCGACCGCGAACTGGTAAAGGAAAATGACCCGCTGCGGGGCAAGAGCATCGCGCTGTTCGTCCGCGCCTTCGGCGATCAGGAAACACCCGCCGAGGGGCCGAAGATCGATCAGCCGGGAAAAATCCCCGACGTTTACCAGGGGGCCGACCCGCGCGTCAGCAACTATGAGAAAGAGTTGTGGGCCGGCTTCTGGCAACTGGCAGATGACGAGGAGTTGCGGAAAAAGAAGGGCGTACGCGTCGCACAGGGCGAAGGGCCGTGGGGGCCGTTCAAGATGGACCGGCTCTACACGCTCAGCATCGACGCTGACGGCGGATTGAACATCGTCTCCCAGCCGCTCAAGGGAATCTACCGCGAAGCCCTGCAACGCCGCGCGGGTTTGCCGACGCAGCCGGTAGGCTCCGCCGCCCCGCGAACGCCGGCAGGAACGTCGCGCGGGTAAAGATTGACTGCTGTGTTCCCTCGCCCGGTACGCCGGGAGAGGGCAGGGTGAGTATTCTGCCGAGATACCCAAGCCCTTGGCGATTGGCCTCACACGTGTCGGTCGCGAAAACTTTCTTAATTCCAACCCTGCTTATCGCGGGAATCAGAACCCTCACCCTACCCTCTCCCGGAATACCGGGCGAGGTACAGATCTCACTCCCGCGGCGTTTTCTTGCCCGCGGCGATCTTCGAAACAATCGTCAACACCACCAGCCCGTTCCCAGCGACGACCATCACAACCGCCGGCACCAGCCATCCCGCGCTCGGCGGAAAGCCCTGCTGAATTCCGCCGATCACGAAGAAAGCAAACCCAGCCGCTTCGATCAACGCACCAAGGATGATTCGATTCATGCCGCCATCGTACCACGCGGCCGCTTGTCGTCACGGGGATTTGGGCGTAGGTTTTGATTCGTGCCGAAGGAAGAATTCATCTCACCGTTGCCGCCGATCGACCCGCCGCAGGCTCCTCGCCGCGCCACGCCCGCGCCGGCGTGGGTGGCGCTGCTCGACGCGTGGCTCGGGCTGATCATGCTCATCGCGTCGATCGTCTTCGTCTTCCTCCCCGGCAGCCGCCATCCGCGGGCGGAGCTTGAGCACATCTCTCCGTACTCGTTGGCGGATAAATTCCTGCCGATCCCGATCTACGGCATCACCGTCGCGCTCTTCATCGGCATCGTGGTGCTCCGCCAGATGAAGGACGAGCGACGCCCGCTGCCCGACGCGCTCGTCGCACAGCGCGTGCAGGCGTGGGTCGGCATCGTCCTGTCGCTTATAGCCACGGCGGTCATTTATATCGACGTCGCACTTCACGGCCCGCGATGAACGCCCTACGATAACGTCATGCAAGTGACCGTGAACGGCCAACCGCGCGAACTCGCCGATGGAACCACGCTCCGTGCGCTCGTCGAGCAGTTCAACCTGAAGCCGGAAAAAGTAGCCATCGAATGGAACCGCCGGCTGGCCCGCAGCGAAAAGTACGATCAGCCGATCAACGCCGGCGATGAAATAGAGATCGTAACGTTCGTCGGCGGCGGGAGCTGAGCAACGGTCGCATTGTTGGAGGAATTTAAAACATGAAATACATTCTTGGATTTTTCGGGGTGATTGTTCTGCTGGTGATCGTCGTCAGTTTCGGCGGTTGCGTAAGCTATAACGGGCTCGTAAGCCGCTCGCAGGCGGTTGATCAGCAGTGGGCTCAGGTGCAGAACGTCTACCAGCGCCGCGCCGATCTCGTGCCGAACCTGGTCGCCACTGTGCAGGGCTCGGCCAACTTCGAGAAATCCACGCTCACCGACGTCATCCAAGCCCGCGCCGCCGCCACCAGCGTGAACGTCAACACCAACGCGGCGCCGAACGATCCGAACCAGCTGGAACAGTTCGACAAAGCTCAGGGCGAGCTCTCCCGCTCGCTGGGCCGATTGCTCGTGACTGTGGAAGCGTATCCCGATCTCAAAAGCAGCAAGAATTTCCTCACGCTGCAGGCGCAGCTGGAAGGAACGGAAAACCGAATCTCCACCGAGCGAGGACGGTTCAACGACGTGACGAAGGATTACAACACGAAAGTGCAGTCGTTCCCGTCCATGATCGTCGCCAGAATGGGCGGCTTCACGCCCAAGCCGTACTTCACCGCCACCCCGGCTGCACAGACGGTGCCGCCGGTGAATTTCAATTTCGACGGCGGGTCGCCGACCACAGCGCATTAACCGCTCATGAAACCCAGAGGGCGAATCTGGATCGCAGCGTGTGTCGTCCTTATGACGGCGGTGGTGTCGTTTTCCCCGGCGCGAAGCCTGGCGGCAGACACATATCCTCAGCGGCCGGATCGTTTTCTCAATGACTATGCACACGTCATCAGCGTGTCAGACACTGCACAACTTGAAGCCCAGCTTCATAAATTTGAAGTCGATACATCGAACAATGTAATGGTCGCGATTTTTCCGAAGTTGCCGTCTACCTCATCGGTGGCCGACTATTCCATTCATCTCTATGAAGCATGGAAACCTGGGCTGAAGGACAAGGAAAACGGCGTCATCCTCGCGATATACATTCAGGACCGACAGTTATTTATCGTTCCGGGATACGGACTTGAAGGCGCACTCCCGGATGCGACGTGTAAGCAAATCATCGACGATGAAATCACACCGAAATTCAAAGCCGGCGATTACTACGGAGGAATCCAGTCGGGCGTCAACGCGATTTTGCAGGCTACGCGCGGCGAATACAAAGGTACCGGCCACCTGCCAGATTGGGTCTTTCCGATCGGAATCTTTCTCTTAATTTTTCTGCTTCAGTTTCTTTCGCGTCGTTACACCTCGTTCGGATCGACCGGCCGACGATCGGGCTGGTACGTTGGCGGCGGCGGTTGGGGTGGTGGTGGAGGATGGAGCGGCGGGGGTGGTGGAAGCAGTGGCCCAAGCAGTTGGGGCGGCAGCACAGGCGGCGGCGGCGCGGGAGGGAGTTGGTGATGCTGACCAATGAATTCCTCCAACAAATCGAAGACGCCAAAATCGCGGGCGCCATCCGATTGGCCGAAAAAAAAACTACCGGCGAGTTGCGCGTGTTCATCAGCCATCGCGCCGTGACGAGCGCCGTCGAAGCCGCCCAGCAGCAATTCACGCGTCTGAAGATGGACCGCACGAAAGCCCGCAATGCCGTGCTTATTTTCGTCGCGCCGAAATCGCAGCAGTTCGCCGTGATCGGCGACGTGGCCGTCCACGAAAAGTGCGGGCAGGCGTTCTGGGAAAAACTCGCCGGAGAAATGGGGAAACATTTCAAGCAATCCGATTTCACCGGCGGTTTGGTCCACGCCATCGGCATGGCGGGCCGATTGCTCGCGGAGCATTTTCCGGCAGATGGGCCGAACCCAAATGAACTGTCGGATGATGTGGTTCGCGACTAGTAGTCTGTCACGCGCAGTTTGAGTAATCGACCGCATTCGACTCCATGCGCGCCGACGGAAGCTTCCGCCGTCCCGCAGCGGCTCGGATTTCCGATGGTCACCCGCGGGTTGCGCTGAGTCGCTACGCGATCCGCTCCGCCCGTGGCTACAGCCCGTTGCCCCTTCAGGGCTGAATGCAGAGTCGCGACAATTCCACAATGCACGCGTGACAGCCTGCTAGAGCGGTTCAATTTGAGGTATATCGCAAGCTTTCAGATAGCATCATCCCGGGGCTATGCTTGCTCTTGCGTTTCATAGCTAAGGCTCCTTTCGAATATGTGTTGAGTCGATTTCCGCCGAGGAATCGTCATCGCGGTTTACCAGGATTCGGCGACTTTCACGTTGTGTTGCGTATTGATTCGCCTCCCGTGCATGATTTCTCGACGGCAACAGTCGCCGCGGCCGTCGTAGTGCCAACGTATGACGGCACTACGATGAATCTGTACGTCAACGGAATTCTCGAGAGGAGTGAAGCGACTGCGGTTGTTGTTTCAAACGGCAAGATGGGTCTGAGCATTGGAGCCCAGGCGAATAAATCGAGGGCTGCAAAGGGAGCGTTCGATGAAGTGCGCGTTTACGATGGGGCGCTGTCGGCCATCGCTGTCGCGGCATTGTTCGGGGCGCTTCGGTCGACTCCACTCCCCCCGTCACGAAGGCCGCCCTTTCGCTCCTGTACTATGGCAATAGTTACGCACTCGGCCACCCGTTTGGGGCTGGAGATCAACTCCCCGCGCCCACGCTGATCAGCCCGATCGCAGTAGCCGCCGTGTACAACTCGCCAATTGCCAAGAGTAAGGCGATCGATTCAAAAGACCTGACCCTATGCCGCCGCCGCGATCCTGAACGCCTCTGCCGGCGCGGGGGAAGACACGGTTGCACGTGCAGGGGATGCGTTTCAGCAGGCCGGCTGGAACGGCCTGTATGATGCCGACCAACGCCACGCCAGCGATGCTGGGTATGTCCTGTCAGCGATGGCTCTTTACGTGGTGAGCTATCACTGGGATGTCAACAAAATCAAACTCAGCAGATTCTTTATTAAAGTTCGCCTTTCTCAATCTGAGGGGCAATAATTGCAGATGGTTGCCGAAGCGGTCGTGAAAGCCATTGCTTTCTAAAATACATGCGAATCGAGATATGAATGCATTTCCATCGGTCTGACGGCGCGGGCTTGAGCCAGTCAACAACAATAGCGTACATTCCACGGGCGCTCACTCAGGTCTTCAACAACTTTAACGCGCGCTCCTTGCGGCGGTCCGCCTTCACCAGCCGGCATTTGCGAACAGGTGGCTCTGGGCCGCGGTGAAAACTTGTCTGACCCTCCAGATCGTCGAGGTCCACGTGCCGTTCCTGCAGAAGGTGCTCCATACCGTCCCACCCGCGGTTTCGGAATGGGAAGCGTTCTCAGCCCCGTTTTCTGTTCCTGAGGGCGTGGTGGAGTGGGTCAAAGTTCTACAGCGAGTTGCGAGGTACAAACTCCTGCGATCGCAGCTATGGAGTCAGTCATGAATATTTTAATTGGTTTCGACGGTTCAGATTCCGCACGCGATGCCATCAACCAACTCGATCGCGCAGGACTTCCATCTGATGTGAATGCACATGTCGCGTCCGCCGCAGATGCGTGGGGCCGTCGCTACCGCGGTCTTCTTACGAGTCGGCAAACGGCACGTCGGATTTGCAGGCACCGATCGTCAGAAAGGCGCACGCCATAGCGGGTGAGTGCATGGCAGCGGCAAAGACTCTAGCGGCGGACGGAGAGATACTTGTAAAAGCGCGTTTTCTCGGATGGAAAGTCACTCACGCAGCGTACCCCGTTTCGCCTTCGGAAGCTTTGATCCAACCGCCTGACTTCACCCCGGACCTCGTCATCGTCGGCTCGCACGGCAGGTCCGCCCTTGGGCGATTGGTGATGGGGAGCGTGTCGCAGAGCGTTCTGGCCTATTCCACCTGTTCAGTACGTGTCTCGCGTGGTGACGAAAAGGCTGCTTCAGGTGTCGGTGCCCCTACCCGGCTAATCCTTGGAATTGACGGCTCAGTAAACTCAGCCGTGGCGGTCAGCGCCGTTGCTGGCCGAGCGTGGTCAGCCGGTACAGAGGTGAAAGTCATCGCAGTAATCAACGCGCAATTTGTTTCGGCTCTGTTCATGCCCGGGTCGTCTCCACATCCGTCTTGGATGTGGACGGGCGATGACGATGGCGAGTCGTGGGCCCGCCGTGCCGTCAAGACAGTTACCCGAGAACTCAGCGCCATTGGACTCATCGCTTCGACGCTCGTCGTGGTGGGCAATCCCAAAACCTACCTGGTCGAAGAAGCAGAACGGTGGGAAGCGCACTGCATTTTCTTGGGCGCCAAAGGGCACAACAGTATTGAACGGTTACTTCTTGGCTCGGTCTCTGCGGCGGTGGCAGCACGAGCCCATTGTTCGGTCGAAATCGTGCGGCAGGGATAGGAAGTTCCGAAGGAACCTGGAAAGTTAGGAGACTATGTCATCATTGAATCAAGAACCGCCTCACGGTCAGTTTCGAAAATTAATGTCCGGTGTCTGCCGACGTAAAACCACCATCATCGCGACGCTGTCGATCATAGCCATCTTCGTGCATTTGCTGCTCCGCTTTGCACTCCATGCAAATCCTCGCGCCTGCCAGATTCCCTTGTTCGTCACGCTAACGGTCGGCGGACTGCCACTCGTCTATGATCTGCTCCGGAAACTCCTGCGGCGAGAATTCGGCTCGGATCTGCTCGGCGGCATTTCCATCATTACCTCCGTTCTGCTCGGCGAATACCTGGCCGGCTCGATTATCGTCCTGATGCTATCCGGCGGAGAAGCGCTGGAGAGTTACGCACTTCGCAGCGCCTCGTCGGTGCTGGCCGCCCTGGCAAAGCGAATGCCTTCGATCGCCCACCGCAAGCGCGCGTCTGAAATTGTTGATATCCCGTTGAATGAAATCGCAGTGGATGACACGCTTGTCATTTATCCGCATGACATCTGCCCGGTAGACGGCGTGGTAATCGACGGCCACGGGATGATGGACGAATCCTATCTCACCGGCGAACCATTTCAGATCACCAAGACGTCGGGATCTTCGGTGATATCCGGGGCCATCAACGGGGAGTCGGCGCTAAGCATCCGCGCCACCCAGCTCGCCGCCGATTCACGGTACGCGAAAATTATGGAGGTCATGCGTGAGTCCGAATCGAAGCGTCCGCAGTTGAGGCGACTTGGCGATCAACTCGGCGCGATCTACACGCCGGTCGCCGTCACGGTCGCGCTGATCGCATGGGCCGTCAGCGGAGAGGCCGTTCGCTTTCTCGCGGTGCTGGTGATTGCCACTCCGTGCCCGTTGCTGCTGGCGATTCCGATAGCCATTATCGGTTCAATTTCACTTTGCGCCCGCCGGGCCATCATCGTGAAGAGTCCCGTCGTTCTCGAGCAGATCGCCGGCTGTCGAACGGCGATTTTCGACAAAACGGGAACGCTCACTTATGGCGAGCCCAAGCTCACCGAACAACTCCTCGCGCCGGGTTTCGTCCAGAAAGACGTCCTAACCTTGGTGGCCAGCCTGGAGCGGTATTCAAAACATCCTCTGGCGCGCGCCATCCTGGCGGCGGCAACAGCGGCAGGGATTCAACTCCCCGAAGCCAGTGATGTGGGTGAGCAACCCGGGCAGGGACTGCGCGGAGTCGTTTCCGGCCATCAGGTCAGAATCACCAGCCGAAACAAACTGGCCGGCCAGAATGTTACAGGGGCCGAACACCTCCCGCCGATTGCCGGCGGCCTTGAATGCGTGGTGGTCATTGACGAGCGCTACGCCGCTGCATTGCGGTTCAGAGATGCGCCGCGCGCTGAGAGCCGTTCCTTTATCAGCCATCTCGGTCCGAAACATCATTTCGCGCACGTGATGATCGTGTCCGGCGATCGCGAGTCGGAAGTGCGCTATCTTGCTGAGCAAGTGGGGATCACGGAAATCTACGCGCAGAAAAGTCCGGAGGAAAAATTATCGATCGTCCGCAAGGAAGCGGCTGCGGCCAAAACACTCTACGTGGGTGATGGCATCAATGACGCTCCCGCGATGATGGCCGCCACGGTCGGCATGGCCATCGGCCAGAACAGCGATGTCACCGCCGAAGCCGCGGGTGTTGTGATCATGGACAACTCCCTCGAGAAGGTCGATGAGTTTATGCACATCAGCCGGCGGATGCGGATCATCGCCCTGCAAAGCGCGGTCGGCGGGATGGCGCTGAGTGTCATCGGAATGGCGATTGCCGCCACGGGCCATTTATCTCCAGTGGGCGGCGCCATTGCTCAGGAAGTCATCGACGTACTGGCCGTTCTGAACGCCTTGCGGGCCGCCTTTCCGCCGAAGATTATTCATGATCTGTAACGACGACTTTCTCGGTGAAGCCCAGTGGCCTGCGTCCTCGGATCCTACCCGGCCTGCTTGCTTGAAAAGCAGCGGCCTATTTCTGATAAAAGATCGCAGAAAAGTTCAACTGGTATTTTGTCACCCCGGTGAGTCTGCACCCAAAGTGGGTCCATTCGTAATGAGAACTTTCAGACTCTTGACCCTCTCCCCAACTCTGGTCCAACCTAAATGTGAAAAGCCGACCGAATGACCCTCTCCCCAACTCTGGTCCAACCTAAATGTGAAAAGCCGGCTTCGATTCGGCCCGGTTACCCTGGCTCAGTCTTGCGAACTCGCGCGGGGACAGGTTGCCCAGCGAGCCGTGAGGACGTTCCTCATTGTACTCTTGTCGCCACCTCTCCACGATCCGGCGGGCGTCGTCCAGCGACATGAACCAGTTCTGGTTCAAACACTCCTGACGCAACCGGCCGTTGAACGACTCGAT
>JBBQNK010000075.1:0-18154 GCA_038329865.1 Tepidisphaerales bacterium
CTTGGCCAACTCAACGTCCGCCTGACGAAGTTTATTGACAATCTGCTCCGTCGAATGCTTCGCTCGTGCCA
The DNA here is from genome assembly GCA_038329865.1 of Tepidisphaerales bacterium. Classification (GTDB taxonomy): domain Bacteria; phylum Planctomycetota; class Phycisphaerae; order Tepidisphaerales; family Tepidisphaeraceae; genus JANMES01. Next base: position 72 of record JBBQNK010000075.1, read on the forward strand.
TGACCTTCTCCTTCAAAAAAGCACCCGAAAAATAACACATCGGGTGGACTTGGTTTAGGGGGAAAGGTCACTAAAAAAAAGACCATTCACATTGAGAGAATGGTCCTTTTGTTGCGTCAATTGAATTGAATGTATCTCATTCTTATGGCTGCCTATGCAGCGTCCTCCTGATTGTCGTCTTGAGAATGCTGTGGTGGTCGCCAGCGTGAGGCGATTGTCGGCTTCTCGGTCAGAACGCGATACGGCTTGTCGAGACCATTTTCCTGCATGAGCCGCGCATACGAGATGGCACGTTTCACCGTCATGTGATTTATGCCAAGTTCCCGACCAATGATCTTCAACGAAGCTTTCTGTCCGCTTGCTTCTTTCTTCTGTTTCAGTGCCATAACCGACTTCACGGCTTGGATGTGTTTGGGTGGATCGAACAGGTCGACGATCACTTGCTCCGATGGCGTAGACTTCATCGGATCCGAATCTTTGAACATCGCTCCAAAATCCAACGTGATCACACCCTGCGGGCGAACAAGCCCAGTGTCCAGCGCTTGCACCGGGCGGACCAAGAAATTCGGAATGATCTTCCGAACAAAGTTGGCAAAGGCAAAGTTCGTTGCGGCCAGCTCAAGCAGCGTTGCGCGTGGGTCCAATTCCAACTCCTTCCTGGATTGCGGGGTTGCGCGCTCGCTCTCTTTTTTCCGCTTCGCCTTTTTGCTCGCCGCCGTAAGTTGCGTCTCGATGTCGGACAGTTGCTTCACAAGAGTTGGTAGGTCCTTATCTGACAACGCGATCGCCTTCCCCAACCGCTCGGCCTGAGCCTTGAGGCTCTTGATTTCGCGATCAACGGAGGTTGAAGACGTCTTGGCAATCCGACGTTCTTCGCACAGCACTGACCAAGCCGTATCATGGAGGATTTTGAGACCTTCGGGGTGCCGGCCCACATGTTCAAGCAGCAGATCGATCACGACCTCACGAACTTTGTCGCACGAAGTTTGCACGTGGTTCCAGCAGTGTCTATTGCCCATCTCCCGGCAGTTCTGGCATTTCATCACGCCGTAGCCGGACAGGTACATGAAACGAAGGCAGACGCTGCAAACGCAAAATTGGAACGGCAACACCGCGTGGGTGCGCGGAATTTGGAAACGCGGATGTTCACGCCCGGCTGCTGTCGCGCCTGTGCCGAGTTGTTCCAACACGGCGTTCATCTCGTCAAACTCCTCCTTGGTCATATGCGCAAGACAGGGGTACAGATTGCTCGGGGGATCAGGGTTTTTGGAGCGACGGTGCTCTCCCGACCTGTTAATCGGAGTGTGAATTACCTTCGGAAATTGCCGCTTTCCGTAAAGAATTTCGTCCGTCAGAAGGCCCATGACCATCTGCGCGGTCCACTCATCACTCTTGGAATATGGCCCTGTCGGGATGGGCGGTAACTGGGTATTGAGCCAGTAGGCGAGCGCGCGACCTTCTTTCTTTTGCTCCACGACGAGCCGTCGCAGTTGCTGGATCACCGGCGTGGCCTCGACGGCTTTCGCGATCCTCAACTTAGCCGGGCCGAAGGTTCCCGTCGCGGCCTCCTCTTTCGTCAGCTTCCGATAGCCGTAGCGGACCTTCATGACCATGCCGCCTTCCGAGAAGGTCTTGCTGCTGGTACGGCGAACCCGCCGCCGGGTATCGGGGATATGCATCCCGTGGCGCAGTGCGGCGCTGCTGAGAACAATTTCGTAATTGTCCTCCCATGTGTCCAGATGGTCTCCCGGTGCTATCACACGGATGTCGGCGTCAACACAGTCCTGGACGAACGCGAGAATCCAGCGAGGATTGCGAAAAGCTTTGGAAAGGTCCTCCATCAACACAAGATCTGGCCAGCCCTCGTCAATCAACTCATAGGCCTCCAGCATCGTTTCGCGTTTGACTAGCATGCCGCTGGCCCGTTCGCCTAATCGCGTGATAATCGATTCACCGTCCCAAATTTCTGGAAGAACTTTTTCCGCAAAAATGTATCCGGCTTCTATGTTTTCAATATCCTGTTGTGGCGTGGATACCCGGCCAACCACCATTACATGAAGTGGCCTGCCGGGTTCACGAGGTTTCATTTTTTTGTTGTAGCCCATGGCTTAGCTGCCTTTCGATTGGAGATTGTTTGTGTCAATCTGGTCTCCTACCGCACGCGAATCCCGTTCTGTACGGCGGATTTCAAGAATTTGCCGCACGCGGGGTGGCTACGGCTGATGAAGCTCATCTCGGGGATGATCAGAACGTCCACAGCGCCAACACGACGGCCGACCACCTCAGTCGAGATCGACGACCCGATTTCAGCGAGATACGAAACACCACTCGGCTTGCCTTCGAGGGCAAGCCGCTTGAGGGTTTCGACGGCGTAATCGCCGGTCGAGGCATCGTCCTTGCGAACGGTCACGACGATTTTGAGCGCCTTGTTTTCAGCGGACGTAGGACGATTTGCTTCGTTCAAGTGCTTTCTCCTTGTAAATATGTGGATGCAATAAGTGACAGTGGCTGCGGGCGCATACGCAGCGCCCGCTCAATTTCCGCTCGTAGAAACTCCGGCGAGGTATGGGTGTAGGCGCCGGTCATGCCTAGAGCGGATCGGTCTGCAAGCGATGGCGTCTGTCCCATGGTTTCCTGCCGGACGAGAACGTCGACATGAGCCTCCTGCATCAATGTCGCAAAACCGTGTCGCCAGCTTTTCGGGCACGTACCAGACAAGCCTGCTCGGATGTCTGACGACGATCTATCAGATTTTCCAGTGACTGTTTTCATGCCGACACGCCAACGTTGGCACCCAGCCCATTCACGACGCCCTTTCTAAAAGAGGGTGTTTACACGATTCCTGCCTGGTCAAGTTGCTGCTCGGCGCGGCGAAGTGATGAAACACAGCCGGATGAACGATTGACTGCAGGGGCGGCCGGGATGGCGTTGAGTTGTGCGAGGAAGCGATGCACGGCTTCCACGGAGGTGACCACCGTGCCGCCGCATTTCATGGAGTCGAGTCGAATTCCTCCAACTCCACGGCTGCGCCAACGGTGCAGGGTGCGCAACGAAATCCGGTTGCCAAAGCGGCCCTTCAAAAACGGCAACCGCCGCGCTTCATTGAGGGTTAGAATTTGCTCGGTCGGATCGATCAATTTCCAGTCCGTTCTGTTGAACGGAGGCATTGAATCGACTTCGAGGTTGCTTGGGTGTGATTTATTTCCGCGAGTTAGAAACGAACCAATTGCAAATTGGTGTCACGTCGAAAGTTATCGACGACAGAAATATCTTCAGTCAGAAAATGGTTAGAAACCGGTCAGAATTCAGGTAAGACGACGACGATTGATCACTTTGCGCACCGCGCGTTCGGCAACATCGGAAGGGTAGGCGTATTCATTTCGGTGATGGCTTTTCGCTCCCGGTCGGCAGGGAATTTGCCTTTCTTCAACGTAATCAGGATTAGTCTTCTTGAAATAATGCAATGCAGATTTCACATCTGCCCGCTGTTTCCGATTGAGCGTTGGGTAGGAATCCCAGATGCCAGACAGCGTCACCATGCCCTTAAGCCGAGGTGTCGTATCGATGGACTCAAAGCGCTTCGCTTCTGTTGCAAGGATCAACTTTCGATCCAATAGCGCGACGAGAATCTGCAATACCCATGTTGCTTTACTCAGTTCATTGACCGTCCCCGTCCAGGGAGGCGATAGCGATTCACTGAAGGAAGCGAAGGGTTCTGCCGCCTCGCGTTCAAATGCAAGCGACGGTGTGAGTTCATGGAAATCTGAGTTGCTCAAATCCCTCCACAAATCCTGCAGGAGTTGGATCGCATCTTGTCGGATCGCTTGCGACGTCAACTCGGACTGCTCCGATGTCGAGGCGAGTAAATCGTCGATCTCCACCGACGCCCTCGCGTGGCGGCGAACTATTTCCGCCTTCAGTTCCGCTGGCGAACGTGCGTCGGCGACCGTCGCCGTCGGGTTCGCCAGTGTCTTGGGCGCTGGAAGCCGAAGCGTGGGGACATTGGAAAAGTCATTCCCGAGATCTACAAACTGGACCAAACTGCCGAGCAAATTCGCTTTGGCGACGCTCACCACGCTCCAACCCGCAGCAGCGAGCCGCTCCGATACGTCCTTCCCCTGCGCCGCCTGAAGCGCAGCGCCGGTCAAAACTTTGTGCTGATACTTCAACAGCGCGACGGCACGTTTTAAGAGCGAGTTGTCGTCGTCGCTGACAACGTTCGCTCCTGAGGCTTTCGCCTCGCCCAGTTGGACATCGGGCTGTTTCCGTCGGCGATTCATTCACTGCATCTTACCCGACCTCGGTCATGATCCGCTTCGCCGCTTCCGTGTTCTTTTCCGCGTATATTTCCGTCACCGAGAGCGTTCGGTGACCTAGGACCACTTGGGCTGCTTCCAAACCGAACGTTTTGCGTAGATTTGTCGCCGCATTGTGCCGCAGTTGATGCGGGTGCCAACTGTGCGATTTTCGCCACGTACGGATTTCTTCCTTTTGTACGGGCGTCAGACGCGCCAGCCAAGCCTTTTTCGTTTCGAGCTTTCCGTTCGGGAGAACTTTCTGACTCAGTTGATCGGGCACAGGGAACGCCCGTTCGCACCCGTATTTAATTGCACGTCCGTAGGAGTCGACGCTGTAGCCAACGCCGGGTTTCTTTCGCGGTTTTCGCCGGACGTTACTGCCACGAACATTGCCGCAGGATCGCGGAGTTTCGCGGGCCTTGTCGGCTGCACGGCGACGGTCTTCCTCGGCATCAACGGGTGCGAACAGCGGGGCATGGAGGTCGGACTTAAGGAACAACTTAAGGATTTGCTGCGCTTTCGGACCGAACATGATCACTCGGTCGTGGCCGAGATGCTTCGTCTTGTGCTTGGCGGGCCGATACAGCCAGAGCTTTCCGGACATTTCGATGTCTACGCCGCGGATGGTGACGGTTTCGCCCGGCCGCATGCCAGTCAGTAGCTGGACTTGGATCATCGCACCGACCTGACGCGATACGAACGGCAACACCGCCATGATCAAGTTCTCCGCGACCGGCTTCACCGGAGCCGACTCGCGGACACCGGAACGACCGGCCTTGAGCCCTGCCACAGCCTCCAGACCGTGAATGACTGACGAAGGCACCAGTTCATTCTCCACACCCCATCGGAATGCCCGCTTTATTCGGCCGATTTGCCGATTGATGTGCGAGCGGCAATGGCCAGCGTCGATCATCGCCTGCCGAACAGCTTTAAGTGCCAGCGGGCCGAAGTCAGTCACGAGCGTGTGGCCATAGAGCCGGCGCAGCGGTTTTAGGGCATCGCGGAAGCAATGGATTTCGCCCGTGACAGTGCCGTCGGGGTTGCGGTAGTAACTTTCGGCGTGGGTCCAGAACGTCGCGATTAGCTCCGTGACCGTCATCTCGCCGGCTTGGGCGCTGGCAATTTGACGCCCGCCGGCGAGCCATTCGACAATGAGCCGATCGTACTCGGCCACGGCGGCCTTGCTGCCCCAGGGACCGACGTAACAGTCTTGGCCGTCGAGACGAACAACGGCTCGACCGCTCGCTTTATGATGAGACAATTTGGGTATGGAACGCGGATTCATGTTCGGCCTCCAACTGGTGGCTTCCGTAATTACGGAAGCCTTTCGCAGTTTTCAGGCCGCACTCCCTGACGCAGGGAGGTATGCAAGTCATGCATCCGGCGGGTTTTGCTGTCATTGCAGCTTGTAGGGCTCGAACCTACAACCTTCGGTTCCGTAGACCGATGCTCTATCCAATTGAGCTAAAGCTGCTGAAATTCTGAGCCGCACATCCTGTGCAGGATTGGCGTGGAAGTCAAGCTGAACGGAGTTGGGGGTTCTGGTTCAGTCTGATCTACACGCCGGTCGCTGTGCGACCGGATTCCGGGATTCGGTCGCACAGCGACCGTCGTACATGCCAGACCGAACCCGAAGCGTGAGCTACTTCGGTCAGAACCTCTTCCTAAGTGTGCCGATGAACTAAATGACCGTTCGCTGCTCGAGCACCGCGAGGAACTGTTCTGCGACGTGCCTCCAGGTGAGCTTCTTTTGATCTTCGCCGGCCTGTGTGCCTAACTGCTTCAGCTCTTCGCGATGGTGATACGCCCACTCCAGGTGGGCGATGGTTTCGTCCAGATCGGGTTCTTCCCACGTGGCGATGGGTTCGCCGTCGCGCGTTACCGTGAAGGGGTAAGTCGTTTTGATCGGGCGACTGTTGGTGTCGGTCAGCACGTCGCGCTGGCCGGTGCTGTAGGCGGCGATCACCGGCTTGCCGCACGCCATGTACTCGTTCATCACCAGGTTCGTGCCGCCTTCGCAGCGGTTGGGGAAGAGGCCGACGTCGGTGTTCTTGTAGATGCGCGCGACGGTCATGTTCGACATCGGCCCGAGCGACAGCACGCGGCCGGGGTCGACAACGTTGTCGGCCATCAGCTGGTTGATGAACTGGAAGTAATCATTCGTGCGCTGCTCGTAGCGAATGAGTTTAGAAGCCGCCATCGACTGCATCGTCGCCGGCCACTGGTTGTACCACTGCACGACGAGGCCGACGTCGGGGTATTTGTCGGCCATCACCTTGAACGCGCGGATGACGATGTCCTGCCCTTTGCGGAACTCGAGCTTTCCGCCGCTGTAGATGATGAACTGGCTGGGGAAATATTCCTTGTCGCTCATCGACGGATTGAACAGCCGCGGATCGACGCCTTGGATGATGGTAACCGCGTTTTTATACCCGGCCTCGATCAGCGCATCGCGACACCAATCCGCCCCCGCGGCGATGACATCAAAATTCCGCCTGCAGGTTTCAATGTGCTTGCGGACGGCGAGGTTGTCTTCAAAAAACGTGTAGCCGACGTTGAACGACCCGCGCACGCCGGGGCGATACGCGTCGCCGGTGACCCCGGTCATCGCCTGCAGCACCGGCCCGGCAACCATCATCTTCGGGTTGAACCCCGCGGCCGGATTCAACCCCGCCGGCACGAGGGTCGACAACGTTAGAAACTCCAGCACGTCGCCGACGCTTTCGGGCGTGAACGGATCGGTGAGCAACTGCACCGGCGTGAGCATCGCCAACTCGCGCGCGATGGCCTTGCCGGCCACGCCCCAGCCAAAGGTCGATCCGATCGGCAACGCGACGTGAATCATGACGGGGAGTGTATGCGATCGGGATTGTTGAGGAAATTGAAGACAGGATTAACCACGGAGACACGGAGGCGCGCCTGCAGCTCTGTATCGAGCGGCCATTCAGTATTGATTCAGAAAAAAAGATGCCGACACCCGAGCGGCTTGGTGCACCGAGCGCGCCTCCGTGCCTCCGTGGTGAGATTTCCGATTCATCCCACCGCGTTCCACTGCTTTTCCAGCTCGACGATTTCCATCCGCCGGCCGATATTTTTCTGCAGCTTGAAGTAGCCGAGCACTTCGTTCTTGGCGATCTGCGAGTTGACGACGTCGTCGATCATCCGCCGAGTAAACTGCAACACCCGCCGCAACGGCCGCTCGCGAATCACCCAATCGACGGTGGGCGCCGGAGAGCCGAGCCGCACGATCGGACCAAGGCCGAGGGAATCGAAATCGCTCATGGTTAAACTATAGCGTCGGCGAATCGTGCGATGGAACAAATTTTCCACGGTCGATGCGAGGCGGTAGGCTGGGCCGCGTGATCCGCCGCCTCCTTAGCATTTGCTCGGTCGTCTCGCTGCTGATCGGCGTGGGCGTGAGCGGCGCGTGGATCGGCAGCTACTGGCGATTGTGCGCCCTGCGTATAAAATACGAACCGGGGCCGACCACGAAGGTGTGGTGCGAGCGCAGTTTTGAAATTCGATGCGTTCTGGGTCTTTGTCAGTTTTCCTATGGCATCAACGGCGTGGATTACAACGGCAGCCCCGTGGCAACGGCTCCTTCGCACGACGAGCCGGCGGGCCTCACTTGGGAACATTTATGGTACGACCTGAGAAGGAACGGCCAAACGCCGATGACCGCTGTTCAATACATGATCCCGAATGAAACCCGGCACGGATTCGCATTCCTTCAAGAAGGTTTTACCGATCCGACGATCTACAGCCACGACGGCTACGCCGTCTTCCCAGCGTGGCTGCCGGTTGCGGTGCTGCTTCTGCTGCCGCTAATGTGGACGCTCGCCCGCTACCGCCGCCGACTCAAACACCGAAGGAGTATTTCCGCCGGCCGATGCCAGCAGTGCGGCTACGACCTCCGCGCCTCGCCCGACCGCTGCCCCGAATGCGGCGCGGCGGCCGCTCCATCCCGCGTCGCGTGATCCGTTCTTCGGTGGCACAGACATTCCTGTCTGTGTCGAAGCGAGGTACACCTCGATTCGTGCGGTTGGCCGGAATTCGCAGAGAACGGACGGATGAGTACATCCATCCGTCACAGGCAAGAATGCCTGTGCCGCCGAAGACCATGCGTCCGCAATCACGCGTTGCCGCCGGTTCATTTCGCCGCCAGCCGCGCCAGTTCTTCCTCGCGCATGCGCTGCTGGATCTTCACCCGTTCCGGCACGATCGCCTCGCGCGGGGCCGTCGGCTGGAAATCAAATCGCTCGACGCCGAGCCCGCGCAGCACCGCCCGCTCCACCGCGGAAAACTCGCTCGCGTCGGCGCGATCGAAATTCATCGGCTCCTTCAACTGTACCGGCGGGTTGGTGATCGCTCGCTCCACGCGCAGCACGTTCTGGCTCGTCGCGTGCAGCATGTACGGGTGATGCAGCACCACGTCGCCGGCGTGGCCGGTGAGTTCTTCGAATTCCTTGCAGTCTTTGATCAGCGGCCCGAACGAATTCGGCGAAGCGCCTTCCGGATGGTCGGCCAAAAATCGCGCGACGACGTCGACGGAGTCCGGCGCGATGAACGTGCCGCCGCCCTGGTGCACCATGTCGGTCCAGCAGACGATCGTGAGCAGCGCCTGCTCCGGCGAGTCGAGGAAGTGTTTGAAGAAGTCGCCGTCCTTGTGCCACCCGCCGGCCGACGCGCTGGGCGGCTGCCAGGGCTTGTCCGCCCCCACGCCGAGGTTCATGATGAACCCGTCGCCCCAGCGGTACGGCGTTCTCACGCGCTCCTCCCCGCCGAGCAAATCGCAGCACGCCGCCCACACGCCGGGCGCGAAATTGGGCACCTCCACCGGCGTAACGGTCGGCATGTGAACGCGAACTTCCTTCCAAGTTGAAGGATCGCGGCGGTTGTATCCCAGGCGCTCAAACCCGCCGTCGACCCATTTCGAAGCGACTTCGCGCGGGAAGGCGTTCCGCAGGATGACATAGCCGCGGGTGATGAACTGATCGATCTGATCCGCCGTGAGCACGCGAGGGGTCATGCGATTTTTCCTGGGTTGGAGGTGCGCGGATTTTATCGTGAATGGCCGGGCGAGGGGAGTGTCGAGGATTCGTAGGGTCCGCCTTGGCGGAACCTACAACACTCTTTGTTGGCACAGACATTCCTACCCGTGACAAGTCGCGGTACGCCGCGGCTCGTGAGTTTTTCACCGATTAGCATTCGCACGGACGGATGAATACATCCGCCCGTCACAGGCTCCAAATGCCTGTGCCACGGAAGTCGGGGCGACGAAGGAAATATTCTGCATGTTTCAAATTTCTCAATAAAAAAGTTGACTCTTGTTCGCTGAATGTTAGGATAATGATCGGTGCTTGTTTGAGACCTGATGTTCTTTGAAAAGTGAATGGATTCAGCGGCGAGCAAGGATGGCGGAAAGAGGTTGCCTTCCTGATTTTATCCCGTCCCTTTCCGTACCTTTTTGTACCTTTCCGTACGTTTCCGTCCCTTATTGCACCGGGATCGGTCGGCCTAACCATTGGCCCGGCCGGGGGTTGTTGATTTTGGGGCTTGCTGGCGAAGAAAAAATCGCTTGTTCGTTTTGGAACTCGGCTGGGTGTAGACGGCGAACGGGCGTTCACTTGAGAGTCGCCGGAGGCTGATTCGCGAAGGCGTAAGCACTTGGCCGGCGCGAGTCGCATCCGCCGTCGCTGGCGCCTTCGCGGATTCGTTATCAGACCCCGCAATCCACAGGCGTGATAAACCGCACAGCCCTGCGGACCGATACAAAAGGCAACACCATGCCGCTCACCCACACGCAATACGATCTCGTCGTCATCGGCTCCGGCCCCGCTGGTCAAAAGGCGGCTACCACGGCGGCCAAGCACGGGAAGCACGTCGTGCTGATCGACCGGGCCGACAGCGTCGGCGGGGTGTGCATTCATACCGGCACGATTCCTTCCAAGGCCATCCGCGAGGCGGTGCTGCACCTGACCGGCATTCGCGAGCGGGCGGTGTACGGCGCGAGCTATGCGGTGAAGCACAACATCACCATGGAGGATTTGCTCTACCGCTGTCAGCACGTGGTGAAGACCGAAGTCGACGTGATCCGCGAGCAGATGTACCGCAGCGGCGTGCGGATGATCTTCGGGACGGCCAGCTTCATCGACCCGCACACCGTTCGCGTGCAGCGTGGCGATGACGTGGTGCAGGTTCGCGGGCATAACGTGCTGATCGCCGTCGGCACGCAGCCGGCGCGGCCGAGCAATGTACCGTTCACGCTCGGGAAAATTATCGACTCCAACGAACTGCTGCTGCTGAAGGATTTGCCCAAGAGCATGATCATCGTCGGCGGCGGCGTGATCGGCACCGAGTACACCTGCATGCTGGCGGCGGTGGGCGTGGAAGTCACGCTCGTGGAATCGCGGCCGAAGCTGATGGAATTTGTGGACGACGAGTTGGCCGAGAGTCTGCAGTTCCGCCTGCGCGACATGGGCGTGCGGCTGCGGCTGGGCGAAAGCGTCAGCAAGATCGAAATGACTGACGGCCCGCACGGGCTGGTGTACGCGAGCCTGGCGAGCAACAAAGTTCTGCGGGCCGAGACGCTGATGTACGCCATCGGCCGGCAAGGCGCGACCGACGGGCTGGAACTCGCGAACTGCGGCTTAGCGGCGGATAACCGCGGGCGCCTGAAGGTCAACGAGGTTTATCAGACCGACGTGCCGCACATCTACGCGGCCGGCGATGTGATCGGCTTCCCGGCGCTGGCGGCGACGAGCATCGAGCAGGGCCGAGTGGCGGCGAGCCACTTGTGTCGCGAAATTTCCGAAGCGCCATCGGCGGTCTTCCCGTACGGGATCTACACGATTCCGGAAATCAGCATGATCGGCGCCAACGAGCAGCAACTCACGGCCCAGGGCATGCCGTACGAAGTGGGGCTGGCGCGGTATCGCGACATCGCCCGCGGGCAGCTCATGAGCGATCCGCACGGCTGCCTGAAGCTGCTGTTTCATCCGAGCAGCCGCAGACTATTGGGCGTGCACGCCATCGGCACGGGCGCGACGGAGCTGATCCACATCGGCCAGGCCGTGATGACGGCGGGCATGACGATCGATTATTTCGTCGAGAGCGTTTTTAATTATCCGACGCTGGCCGAGTGCTACAAAGTGGCCGCGAATGACGGATTAAATCGCGTGGCGACGGCCAGTCAATTACAAACAGCGCCGCCTGCACAGGCGGCATAGTCATACTTCTGTAATAATTCGTCAGGAGTCGATTGAGGGGGGCTCATGATCGACCGATATGAAAATCAGATGCTTCCTGACTCCGCTATTTCGCCGACCACTGTATTAGTGGTGGAAGACGATCTCGCCGCCGCGAAATCACTCCGGTTTTTGCTCGAGCACTACGGCTACCACGTGACCACCGCGGCCAGCGTGCGAGACGCCGTCAAACTGCTCGATGAGAAACCTCAGATGATCGTGCTCGATCTCGCCCTGCCCGACGGCGACGGTACGACCGTGATGGAAGCGCTCAAATCACGTCGGCTGAATGCCCGCGTGTTCGTGGTCACCGGCGTGACCGAGAGCGAACGGCTCCGCAAAGTTCAACAGCTCTGCCCGCAACTGCTGCTGCACAAGCCGCTGAATTTTCTCAACCTCCTCGACGAGCTCCGCCACCCGGCGGCGTAAACAAGTTTAAAATTCCCCGCAGCACGTACGCCTCTCGCTGCTTCGCAACCGCGGATCGCCGCTTGCGGTTTCGCCCCGTGACCCGCCGAATATCGCTGCGAAACCGCAAGCGGCAAACCGGTTCAATCGAAGTTTTGGACGCCGTTTTGCCCGATTTCTTTCCTTCCAGTACAATACCCGGCTCGATTTTGAGACAGGAGCGTTTATGCGTCATGTGATTTCGGCCTTGGTGATCAACGAAGCGGGCGTGCTGGCGAGCGTGGCGGGCATGTTCGCCGCGCGTGGTTTTAACATCGACTCGCTCGTCGTAGGACGCACGGAGAATCCCGATCTCAGCCGCATGACGATCGTCTGCTCCGCCGACGACAACACGATCGAGCAGGTGCGTAAGCAACTGGCCAAGATGGTGCCGGTGGTGAAAGTGCGCGATTTCAAGGACGCGGCATACGTCGAGCGCGACCTGCTGCTGGCGAGCATCGGCGTTGGCCCGGAGAAGCGCAGCGAAGTCGTCGAAGTCGTCACGCTCTTCCGCGGGCAGGTGGTGGACGTGGCCGTCGACAGCGTGATGGTCGAACTCGTCGGCACAGAAGAAAAGCTCGAAGCGTTCATCGAGCTGATGCGCCCGTACGGGATTGAAGAAGTCGCCCGCACCGGCGTGATCGCAATGGCCCGCGGCAAGAACTCGACGAAAGAAAAAGCAGTCGCGCCGACGTCGACCAAGCGCGTAAGAAGCCTCGACGCCGCCGCCGGCGTGGCCCTGCCGCCGAGCTAGTCGTATGTCGTAAGCCGGGTGATGGCGGCGTGGATGGCTCGCAGTAGGGCGCCCTTGAACCCTGGCACCGGCGCCCATTCCTGCAGCGCCTTGTACTTCCGCAGATTGCGGCGGACCGCGGCGATCTCCTGAAACTCCCCGCCGTCCAGCCAGATCGCCCGACAGTCTTTGCACTGGTCGATCGTCGCCAGCGTCTGCGGATACGCAAACGCTGTCATCGGCAAATGGCACTTCGGGCAAAGCGCGGCCGGCGCAAGCGTCGGCCGCGAGGGTGGACGCAAATCCTTGGCAGCCACGTCCAGCACGAGAACGAGTTCGCCGGCATCGAATAAAATTCCCTTACACTTCAGGCAGACGTCGAGGGTGACGCCAGTGCCGACATCTTTGTGCGGCGTGAGCGGGATATTTCTGCACCTAGGGCAATCCATGATCGGTTCCTACCAACTCCCGGTCGCACCGCCACCGCCGGAAGAACCACCGCCAAAGCCGCCGCCGAATCCTCCGGGGCTCCAACTGTCGCTGTTGCCTTCGCTGCTGAAAAGCCGCGACGCTCGGACGATCACAAACACCACCGCGAGCACCACGATCAACAGCAGGCCGGCGCAAACCCAGCCCCACCCGCGATTGCCGCTGCGAAAAAGACTGAACGCCACCGCTGCCAGCACCGGAATCGCCGCGCTGCCGACAATCAGCGGCCAATTCCAGCCGACGCGCACGCCGGCGAATTCCTGCATCATCTCTCGAACACCCGCGTCGATACCGCCCGCGTAATCGCCCCGCTTGAAATACGGGACAATCACTTCGTTCATGATCCTCGCCGATTGGGCGTCTCTTGATTTGCCGTAGCCGGATCCGAGTTCTATCCTGGCCTTTCGATCGCGGACCGAAACCAGCAGCATCACGCCGTCGTTCTTCGGAAGATTTCCCACGCCCCAGCGATTGAATAATCCGCCGGCGAACGATTCGATCGAACCATTCGGCGTTCCGGGATAATCGCCCAGTGAGTTGATCGTAACGACGACCATTTCCACGCCCGTTCGCTTCTCGGCTCGCAGCAGCCAGTGCTCGAGCTTTTCCTGCTCATCGGCCGAAAGCAGGCTGGCGATGTCAGTCACGTAGCCTGAATCGGGCTGGGGAAATGGCGTGTACTGTTTGGCGGTCGTCGGCGCAGCCTTCGCCGCGGAGCTAACCGCGACGGCCAGGCACAGCGAGAGTAGCAGAAACCTAAGCCGCATATTCAATTCGGTTCGAAAGTTCGTTAGACGCCGATTCGCGCGGCGGAAAATGCTCGGCCATCCGCTCGCCGATCATGGCAATCGCATCGCAGAACCCGCCGGCAAAATCATCGGACTTGAATCGCTCTAACATCGTCTGATTCACGGCCGGCCAGAATTCACTGCCGACGTGGCGATGAATTCCCCGATCGCCGTACACCAGCACCTGCCGGTTGCTGGTCACCAGCAGGACCATCGCACAGTTCCGCTCGACAGTGGCAGACAGCCCGAACCGGTCGAACAGCCTTCGCGCTTTGCGGCCGAGCCCGAGCCAGCAGTGACGAGCGATGACGACTTTGATCTGCCCGCTGCACCGGCGTTCCATGTCGACGATCGATGACTCGACGCGCGCGACTTCGCCGGCGGAGAGAAATGATCTGGGATGATTGGATCGTGATCCCAACGTCCGCCTCGATTGATTGATTCTCTCAGGATAGGCTATTTCTCGCTCTTTCCCAGCAATTCGATCACCGCGTTGACGTGCTTGAGCGTCGCCCCCTGCCCCTGCTTCACCACCGCCAACGCGCGTTCGCCCATGGCCTTGGCCTGATCCGGCGACGAGATCAGAACCGCCATCGTCTCTGCCAAAGTCGCGGCGTTGCGAACGACCTCGATCGCATCGGCAGCCTGAAACTTCTTCATCGCCTCGGCGAAGTTGTGCGTGAACGGACCGACGATCACCGCCTTGGCCAGCGCGGCCGGCTCGATCATGTCTGAGCCGTGCTGACTCTGCCCGAGATCGACGAGCGATCGGCCGACGAAAACCAGATCGGCGATCGCGTAGAACTTCCGCAGCTCGCCCATCGTGTCGCCGAGAATGACGGCGGGCACGGGCGTGTAGAAGACGAGGCCCGGCGGAGCGGATCGTCGCACGCATAAAAACTTCGAGTCGCGGATCATCGTCGCGACTTCATCAAACCGTTCCGGGTGCCGCGGCACGAGCACCAGCCGCAATCGTGCGAAGCGTTTGAGCAGATCGCGATAGACGCCGAGGATCAGCTGCTCTTCCCTCGGCCCGGTGGAGCCGGCGACCCAGATCAGCTCCGATTCCGGATTGAGCCCGACTTCCGCCGCCACCTCCGCCGCGCCGGCGACTTTGCCGCCCGGCTGCGCGGTGTCGAACTTCATCGTGCCGGTAACTTTCACCTTCTCCGCCGGCGCGCCGAGCTTGATGAAACGATCGGCGTACAGTTCATCCTGAGCGCAGATCAGCTCCAGCCGCCGGAACATCGACTTCGTCACCGCGCTGGCCATGCGGTAGTTGCGAAAGCTTTTGGCCGTGATCCGGCCGTTGGCGAGCATCGCCGGGATTTTCCGCTTCTCGCACGCCTTCAAAAAATTCGGCCAGACTTCCAGCTCCATCAGCACCACCGCGCTCGGCTTGAGCGCATCGAGCGACCGCCCGACGGCCCAGGAGAAATCGAGCGGGTAGCGAATGAGCGTGACGGACTTTTCTTCGCCGTACAGTTCCTTGCCGCGGGCGAAGCCGGTGGTGGTGGTCGTCGAGACGATGTACTGCAACTCCGGGCGCTTGTGCTGAAGGACGCGGATCATCGCGCGGGTTGCGTTCATCTCGCCGAGGCTGACGGCGTGGATCCAGATGGCCGGCTTGGAGGTATCGCGCGTGTGGTCGCGCCCCATGCGCTCGCGAAAGGCCGCCAGCACCTTCTGGCGCGAACGACGCGAGAGCAGCCAGACCGGACTTGTCACGCCCAGCCCTAGGCCGTAGGCGATGTCGTAGGTGTTCATCATGGGAGACGACTCTGAACTACGGTTGTAACGTGCGAGCGACAAGCGGCCAAATTTTCTCGCGGCGGATGTACGTCCGATAGCGGTTCACGAAGAGGGAATGAACACAGAGGCACGGAGACACGGAGACACGGAGAAGAATGAAGTGAATTTTCGATCGCCTTCTCCGCTCTTCCTCTGTATCTCTGTGTCCATTCTTCTTTCACCGAGCGCCCCGAAACTGCGACGGGCTCACACCCACCAGCCGCCGGAATTGTTTGTTGAAGTGCTGCGGGTCGGGCATGCCCACGCGCTCGGCCACGCGGGCGATCGGGATCGCCGTGTGCCGGAGCAGGTGCTTCGCGTGATCCATGCGGCTTGTGAGCAGGAATCGCGGCATCGTGGTGCCGTATCGAAGGCGGAAGATGCGTGCGAGGTAATTCTGCGTCAGCTCCACTTCATCCGCCAAGTCGGCGATGCAGAGATCGCCGGCGAGTCGCTCGTGCATGATCGCCGCGACGCGCTCGGCCGCCCCGATGCCGCGCGTCGCCCCGCCGGTGCGGCGGTGGATGCGCGATTGCATCGAGAGCCACAGTAGCAGTTCAAGCATTGCCGCTGAGGCCGCCGCCGAGGCGACCGGATCATTCCCGCCGGTGCGGAGCTGCGTGATTGCCATGATCTTCTGCCCCGCGTGCGGCCCGAGCGATCCAAGTGCGAGATGGTGCGGCAGCGTCGCCACCGGACTTACCGTCGCCGATTTGCGTGCATTTGTTCCTCTCCCGGTACCCCGGGAGAGGGCAGGGTGAGGGTTCTGCCGGTTGCGGCGAGAACTCGCCGATCCGGGAGCGCCCTCATCCCAACCTTCTCCCGGCGTACCGGGAGAAGGAGCCAGAAAATGCACACACCAATGAATCCCCGCCGCCGGCAACGCGTACGAGCTCGGCACGTTCGCCGGCGAGATCGTCACATCGCCCGGCCGCAGGGCGATCGTCGCATCACCCAGCCGCATCTGGCCGTCGTAATCGTGCACGTGCAGCGCATGCGTGCGACTGAGATATTCCGTGCCGAAGTCCCGGTCTTCCAGCCGAAACCGCCCCGCCGTCCGCAGCACCGGCAGGGCATTCAGCGGCCAGGCGAATTCGGCCAGTCCCAATTTCATTGTTGAAATTTTACCACCACTGGTGAAACGTTCCAATTGCCGGCGCCCGGCCGGATGTTACGTTATCCCGCATGTGCACACGAGCGTGCGAGCAGTGCAAGTGTCCCTTGTCCAGGAGATTGGCCATGCGTCCCAGCGGTTTGACGGCGGAACAGAAGGCGTTTTATGCAGAGAACGGCTACATCCTGGCCAAAGGCGTTTTCACCCCCGCCGAAGCGGCGGAGTTTCGGGCGGAGGCGCATGCGCTGGCCGACCGGCTGATGAAGATCAAGAACATCGACGCGACATGGGCCTCAGTGCGGAACGAAGAGGCCGCGAAGAAGACGATTATTTACCATTGCCACGACGTGCAGTTTCACTCGGCGGTGTTTACCCGCATGGTGTACGACCCGAGGCTCACTGCGATCGCCGCTGACGTGGTGGGGCCGAATGTGCAGTTGCATCACACCAAGATGTTCATCAAGCCGCCCGAAAACGGCTCGCCGTTTCCGATGCACCAGGACCAGCCGTTTTTTCCGCATGCCAACCATTCGATGATTGCGGCCATCATTCATTTCGATGAAGCGCCCATCGAAAAAGGCTGCGTGCGCGTGGTGCCCGGCAGCCACAAGCGCGGGCCGCTGGCGCACAGTCCCGAGGGCAGCTGGCACCTGCCGTTTTCGGAGTTTCCCGTGGAGAGCGCGACGCCGTGTCCGGCCAGCGCCGGCGATGTGCTTTTCTTTTCGTATCTCACGGTGCACGGCTCGGGCATCAACCAGAGCGACGAAGCGCGCACCACGCTGCTGATTCAAATGCGCGATCCGGCCGATCCGCCCGAAATCTATACCCACGAATCGCGCGGCCAGGGCACGATGCTGTACGGCGTCGACCCGCTGCAGCTGGATGCTGCGCCCGCTGCGGCCGGCGCGATGGGCGGCGGCATGGGCGCGATGTAAAGGTCATTTTCCGGATGTGCTTTTTCGGCAACGGAAGTTCGCTTCAATTCGACCGTACTTCCGTTGCCGGTCTACACTGCGCGCCATGAATTCAGGTGATGAAACTGAAGGCGCCGAGCTTTGCGCGGGCTCGCGCGATGAAGAACTGAACTGTCTCGCGCGCAGCCTCAACATCGGCGGCGAATGCGCCTATCGGCGTCATATTTTCCTTTGCATCGGCCCCGAATGTTGTTCAACTGAA
>JBBQNK010000076.1:0-16193 GCA_038329865.1 Tepidisphaerales bacterium
ATCCACGAGCCGACACATCCGACGATACCGACTGGCCTCCATGCTCCAGCTCCTTTCTTGGTCGAAAGAGCCAGTATGGAGGCCATCTCGTTGCGGCGCAAGCGTTTCGAACCGCGGCGCATAAAGTTGGAGCCGCCCGTGGTTTGCCGGCAGACACGGGCGGGCCGCCCGTGCCACACTATGCGGAATGGCTCGATCGGTTGTGGAACATCGGCGCTTCAATCGTTTGTGCGTATAATACACCACATGCATCGCACATTCCTGCTGATCGCGATCACTCTGCTCACCGCGTCGATCGTTCGCGCGGAGAATTTATCGATCCATCTCCCCACATCCACCACCAAGCCCACCGCTGCAACAGCCGTATCGGCGGCGATGAAGTTGAACGCGACCGGCACGATCGACGGCCGCGGGATTTACTTCGACAAGCTGCTGCCGATCACGCCGTACGATATTTCGATCACCCTCGAAGACGGCACGATCCTGCAGGGCGTGGACATGGGTTGGTACAACCAGGAAGCGGTGAACCCGAAGACCGACCCGATGGTCGACGCGGACAAGACAGAAATTTACGGCCTCGTCACGCCCGACAAGGATTTTTTCAACAAGATCGACATCATCCAGTTAGCCGGCGATCACAATCGCGCGACCGCGCTGGTGAAGCAGATCCGCGACAAGGGTTTTCACAGCGACAAAGGCGGCGAAGTCATCAGCCGGTTCGAGCTGTGGTATTTCCGCTTCGAATACGGCGGCTGGGAGAAAGTTCAGCAGGGCCAAAAGCTTCTGCGCCGCGACCGCTTCGCCAGCGAGGCCGCGTTTGAAAAAACGATCGGCCCGATCCGCTGGACCCCGGAACTTGGCGGGATCAAGCTAGAAAAGGGTGAGAAGCGCACGATCACCCTGCCGGCCAGTTCGCCGACGACTCAGCCGACTGCCCGACCCGCGAAATAGGAATCCAAATGCTCCTGCCGATCGTCACCGCCGCGGTTTTCGCGCTCGGCGGGCTCGCCCTGCTCGTCCGCGCGTGGCGCGGGCGGTTGATCGAATGAGGCTGTCTATGTGCGCGATTATTCCGTCGCATGGGCAACCCTGCCCATGGGTGCGTGCACTCACTCACGATGAGCTGTAAGCGGCTCATGAGGTATGTGCGAAGCGATTCCCCGTCGTTAAAAGTGCACGATCGCTTCGCTCTTGCTTCATCGGCCGAGTACGACCAATCATGCGACGTGGAAGTCGATGCGCCGCTTCAACTCTCCGGCTCTTCGAATTCCGTCGGCACTTCTTTCGCCCGGCCTCCGGTGAGGGCGGCGATGATTCGCTCTACGTGCACGTGGCAGTTTTCGATGAAGACATGGAACTTATCCTGCGTGCCGCCGACGCTCGTGCCGGCGATGTAGAGATTTTTGATGCTCGATTCCATCGTCGCTTCGTTCAGCACCGGGGCCTGGCAGTCGCCGGCGAGTTCAATGCCAACTTTCTTGAAGAGTGTCGTGTCCTGCTCGTAGCCGATCATCGGGAGGACGAAGTCGGCCGGTACGTCGAACGATTTGTCATCAGTGCGGAGCGTCACGCCGCTCGGCGAGATCGCAGTCACGTGCGAGTTGAAGTACGCCTTGATCCGCCCGTCGGCGATAAAGCCGTTGATCTCCGGCCGCAGCCAGTACTTGATGCTCTTCTCCGGCAGCTTGTCCTGGCGATAGCTGATCGTGACGTTCGCGCCCGCGTGCGTGCAGCGGAGGGCGGTTTCCACGGCGGAATTTTTCCCACCGACGATCAGCACGTTCTGGCGGAAATACTCGTGCGGGTCTTGGAAATATTGATGCACGTGCGGGAGGTCTTCGCCGGGCACGCCGAGCTTTCGCGGCCGATCCGTCCCGCCGGTGGCGAGCACCAACCGGCGGCACTTTACGGTTCGGCCCTTCTTCGTCGCGAGTTTAAATCCGTCGCCGTCGCGGCGGATGTCGGTGATCGGCTCGAAGGTGTTCACCCGCAGGTCGTACAGCGTCACTACCTGCCGGAGGTATGCGAGATACTCCTCGCGCGTGGCCTTGAGCTGGTCGAACGTCATCAACGGCACGCCGGCGATGGCGATCCGCTCATTACTGCTGAAAAACCGCGTGAGCGGCGGGAACCAGGAAATGGTGTAACCGATCTGCTTCGCGTCGAACTGAAGGTAATCGATCTTCGCACGCTTCAGAGCGGCGGCGAGCTCGATCCCGATCGGGCCTGCGCCGATCACTGCGACGTCGGTGGTGAGGAGTGACATTGCTGGAATGATAGCGCGGAAGACGAAGGGCGTAAAAAAATCCGCGCGGATCGCGGATTCAAACGTAGGGCACGCTATTGCGTGCCGTTTGGTTTCTTGGAGGAGAGACGCAATGGCACGCAATAGCGTGCCCTACGAAACTTCTACATTGGTCCGTCCCGCTGAAGCGGGACGGACCAGAAAAGATACGCAAAGTCAAAAGTATTCGCTGGCGTGTTCCGCTTCAGCAGGACACCGCGATTCCCACCCGACGTGTCCCGCTAAAGCGGGACACGCCAAGTGAAAATTTAATTCATTTTCGCAGCTTTGAATCCGTCGCACCCGCTGATCGCGGTGACTTTCAGATGGAGCGAAGCGTGTTTCGGATGCGCGCACTCATCGATCATCGATTCCGATGCAGTCTTTTTCGTGCGAACCTGAATCAATTCAGGCTTCGTCTGGTGGTGCTCGCCGAAGTGAAGGCACAGGCCACACTGACCGTCGTGTACTTGAAGCACGATGAACTCCTTTGCGTAAAAACTGCTTACTGAACGACTGAATGCTACGTCTGAAATCCGCCGAATCCAGTGAGAAGCGATCTCACTTCGCTAATGAGATTGAGTATTAGTTCGTTTCAACAATCGTGAAAATTCGGACGTCGGGCATGTTCCTTCCCGGCGTTCGACTAACATCGATCGAATGGCCGACGTCGAACGAAAATCCCTGCCTCGCCGAGCGCCGGTGATTCCGGGTTGGCCGGTGGTTGGGTTGTCGTTCGGCATGCGGAAGGACCCGCTGGGCACGATGGACCGCGCGTTTGAGCAGATCGGCGGCGAGGCGGTGTTTCTCAAGCTCGGGCCTTACCGGGCGACGCTGGTGCGGCACCCGGACCTCATCAAGCGCGTCTTCATCGACAACGCCGACAATTATTCGAAGCAAACCCGCGGCTACGAGAAGGCGAAAATCGCACTCGGACAAGGACTCGTCACCAGCGAAGGCTCGCTCTGGCAGCGGCAGCGGCGGATCGCCACGCCGGCGTTTTCGCGGCAACGGGTGACGGGGTTCGCGGGGACGATGGTGTCGGTCACCGCGGGAATGCTCGATGACTGGCGCGCGCCGGCCCGCGCGGGAACGCCGATCGACGTCTTCGCGGAGATGATGCGCGTCACGCTGCACATCGCGGTCGAAACGCTGCTCGGCGTTGGACCGAGCGAGGCGCTCAACCGCGTGAGCGCGGCCGTTTCGGAGGTGCTGGAGCGGACGAACGACATCATCACCAACCCGCTCTCCCCGCCGCTGTGGGTGCCGCTGCCGAAGTATCGGCGGTTTAAGAAATCGCTCGGCGTGTTGAATGAGTTTGTGTACGGGACGATTACGGAGAAGAGGCGGATTTCGGGTCTCGGGTCTCGGGTTCCGGGTGCAGAAAATGCATCAATGCTTTCATCACCCGTAACCCGAGACCCGGAACCCGGGACCCGTTCTCCCACTCTGCTCTCCATGCTCATGGAGGCCCGTGACGAAGACGGCGGCGCCGGCATGAGCGACACGCAGTTGCGCGACGAGGCCGTCACCATTCTCATCGCCGGGCATGAAACAACTGCTAACGTACTCTCCTGGGCGATGCACCTGCTCGGGCAGCACCCGGCAGTGCAGGAACTGGTACACGAGGAAGTGGCCGGTGTGCTGCGCGGCGTTTCGCCGACTGCGGATGATGTCGGCAAGATGCCGCTGGTGCGCGCGGTGATCGACGAGACGATGCGCCTCTATCCGCCGGCATGGATGCTCGGGCGGTCCGCGCGGAAAGACGACACGCTCGGCGAGTTCGCCGTGCAGGGTGGGCACTTTGTGCTCGTGAGCCCGTACATCACGCACCGCCACCCCGGCCTGTGGGACAAGCCGACAGAATTCGACCCGACGCGATTCCTCGACGGTCGATCGGAAAGGCTGCCGAAGTTCGCGTACCTCCCCTTCGGCGGCGGGCAGCGGTTCTGCATCGGCAGCCATTTCGCTTCGATGCAGTCGTCGCTGATGCTGGCCAGCATCGTGCAACGCTACCGGCTGAAACCGATGCATGGACATCAAGTAAAGCCCTACGCGATGATTACGCTTCGGCCGAAATGGGGCATTCGGATGATCGCGGAAGAGCGGTGAAGCCGGTAATTGCAGATTTCGAATTGTGGATTGCGGAATGAAAAACAGGAACACCGCCCGGGTGCGCGGTTTCCGATCCGCAATCCGAAATCCGCAATCCGCGATCGACACGTCTTTCATCCGAGCGCGGGAGCGATATAATCGCCACGTATCTTTCGACGCGGCAATCGGTTCGGTCGTTTCTCGGCGGACGACGAACGCGCGAAGAAAGAAAGGAGTCTAGGCACATGGCGGATGAATCGCAGGCACTTCGCGGCATTTCCTGGCGGGAGACGTTCCCCTTTACGCATCTGTTCCGGACATTCCGGGTGGCGATCCATCCGTCGAAACTGCTGCTCGGTCTCACGGCATTGATCACGCTTTACGTCGGCGGGCAATTCTTGGATGCCATCTGGCCCGTCCAGCAGCGGGCCGTGCCGGGCGAGACGATGATGTACGAACAGGCCCGCACCAACCCGGACGGGGATTTCAAAGTCCTCCGGCGGGAAGCGCGAGTCGAAATCGAAAATACTTATGCCGATATGCTCCAGCATTTTGAAGTGACCAAGGACCGAACGCAGGCCCTTGAATCAGCCAAAACGGGCAAGCAACTCAGCGAATTGAAAGGCAAAATCATCCTTGCCAGGCAGAACGTGCTGGAAGAGCTCAAAAAAGCGAAATCCGCCGCCGAGGACAATGCGAAGTTGATCACCGATGCCACTTTGCGGCAATCGAGTTTCGAAAGTTCGCAGGTCAAATACGATCAAGGCGTCAAAAAAGCCTACAACGACGCCTACGACACGAATGAGGCGGCCATTCGGATCAAAAACGCCGGGATTTTTGATGAATTCTTTGCCTACGAACGGATTCAGTTCAACGTCGTGCTGAATTCAGTCAAGCATTTCGACGGCGTTGCAGGCTATCACGCCATTGAACGCTTTCTTACCTATGGTCCGGTGTGGCTACTCACCCAGCACCCGATTTACTTCTTCCTGTTCCTGATTCTCTTTACCGCCACTTGGGCGGTATTCGGCGGAGCGATCGCGCGAATTGCCGCGGTTCATGTGGCGCGCGACGAAAAGCTCTCGATCCGGGCGGCGTTGCGATTCTCCACTGGCAAATTCCTCAGCTTCCTTTTTGCGCCGATCATTCCGTTGCTCATCATCGGGGGGCTGGGCGTGGTGACGATGATCGCTGCCCTGGTCGTGAACGTGCCATTCCTCGGCCCGATTGTCGCGGGAATCTTCTTCTTCATCGCTCTGGCGCTGGGCTTTGTGATGGCCCTGGTGCTCGTGGGCACGGTGGGCGGGTTCAACCTGATGTATCCAACGATCGCAGTAGAAGGCTCCGACAGCTTCGACGCCATCAGCCGCAGTTTCAGCTATCTCTATGCACGCCCGTGGCGGCTGGCATTCTACACCTTTGTCTCGGTCGTTTACGGTGCGATTACCTACACGTTCCTTAAGCTCTTCATCTCGCTGATGCTGAAGCTGATCCACACCTTCGCCGGCTACACGATCTTCCGTAGCGCCAACAACGGGCGCCCCTTGTGGGACATGCTTTGGCCCGGGCCCAGTGAGTTCAGCCATCTGACCTACCCGATCCAAACGCTCACGCTCGGCCCCGGCGAAACCCTGGGGGCCTACCTGATCGCAATGTGGATCTATCTCGTGATTGCGATCCTTGGCGCGTACGCGATCAGCTTTTACTTCTCGGCCAACACGATCGTCTACTACCTGATGCGGAACGAAGTCGACGCGACTGACATGGACGACGTGTTTGTGGAACAGCAGGACGACGACCTGCTGGAGTCGACCCCGTCGCCCGCCGACCCCGCACCCCCCGCCGCCCTAGAGCCGGCCCCGGTAGACCCGCCGCCCGCGGCGAGCTAGAAATCGGCATAGCATGACGCACTCGTAGCTCAATTGGATAGAGCATCGGTCTTCGGAACCGAGGGTTACAGGTTCGACTCCTGTCGAGTGCAATTCTTTATCAAATATTCACTTAGGACGAATCGTACCGTTCTAAAAAAACAAGCCAAATAGGCGACGGTATCGGATGCATCCGATACCGATCCTGAAAACGGGGTATAATCGAGCCTTTACAAGGCGGCTCGATGGCATCACTCCCGGCAGGTCAACTCTCTAAACATCCGACAAAGGGCTACCGCATCAGTTGCGGCTGGTACATGAAGGACGGCAGGAAGACATCCAAAGTCTTCTGGCTCGGCCACGACAAATCGAAAGCCCTTCTGAACGCCGCGAAGTTCCGATGGGCCAACTGGTCGGCGATCGCCATGGGCGGCTGGACGAAAGAATATGAACAAATGGTTCGGAATACCGACACCATCGAGATGGTCCAGCATCGTTTCTTTGAGGCCGAACAAACTCGTCAGCAATTGACTCCGCACATCCCCGCATCCGTCGTCGTCAACCTGCCGCACAGCGAGCACACTGCATCTCCTGCAGCCGTTCCGTCCTTTTCGGGCAAGACCCTGTATCAAGCGATCGACGCCTATTTGGAATCGTTTAAAGCCAAGCGAAAATCGGAAAGTCACAAGTGGCGGGCCGAGCAGGTGCTGCGAACCAATCTGAAGTCGGCTCGAGCGGACTGCCCATTGGCGTCGATCGATTACGCGTGGCTGGACAGCTTGGGTGATTACTTCAAAGCAAGGCCTCTTTCCAAACGGGGTAAGGCGTCTGCGCGCAAGTCCATTAGCCCTCAGACGGTCAAGATCATTCTGCAGTATCTCCGACAGTTCTTCATCTGGCTTGACGATTGCAGCTATGACGGCTGGGAGGGGCCGAGGAAATTGACCAAGCCGTTTCGAGTGCGACTTGACGATCTGCGGACATCCGCAGAACTGCGTCAGCACGCCAAGATCCAGCAGTTCGAACTTCCAACGCTCGTAAAACTTTACCGCCACGGTTCTGCATTCCAGAAGACCGTCATGCTGACTGCGCTGTTCACCGGCGCGACTCAACAGGAACTCTCCGTGATGGAGAAGGCGGAATTTGACCTAAATGCCGCCCAGCTCCATCACTTCAGAAACAAAACCAAAATCGAGGGACGATTCTGGCTGCCGAAGGAACTGATTGGCCTCCTGCGGCAATCCTTCAAGAAGCATTCGGACAAGCCGCTGGCGTTCTACACGACGACCGGGAGCCCGTTGGTGAGCTATCGAGACGGCCGCATGTGCAGCGACGCCGTGCGCCAGTCATGGGATGACCTGCGAACCAGAGCGAAATTGCCCGACGCCCTGCCCTTCAAATATCTTCGGAAATTCCTCGCCGATTGGATGACCCGGCACGGCGGCGTCGAGATGGGGCAACTGGCGCTCAGTCACAAACCGATGACGATTTTAGAAAAACATTATTCGGACGCGAAGGATTTTGACCGGTTCCATAACCTCCAGCGCCAGATGCATGAAGAACTGAAAGGGGCTGGCATGTTCTCAAAGAGTGCCAAATTCCATTAGCGGAAACAACGCATAGAGGCCTAGGGGACGATGGCCGGATCTTGCACCAGCGCTATCGCTTTCGAGCAAGCAAGTAGTCCTGCTCTACGATTCGACAATTAAGCTCGAATCCCACCTCGCTGAAATGTTTTCTGCATTGCACAGTAGATATGACCATATCCACTGGGGAATGCAGAATCGCTTGCCAACATCGTAAAAAATTCGCAAGCATATAAATAAAAAAGACTTACGTCGAATAATCGTGTTTTATCCGATCAGGGATTGCCTTTGAAATTTGATCAATCGCGATTGAACGGCGACCAATGGCTAAAAAAAGGTGATTTCAGGCACAACATGTCGAATTCGCCCGATCCCAAATGCATTGGACCGGGCTCACGGCCCGGCCCAATGCTGAAGATGTGATGTTTTAGGTAGTGACATCAGCGAACATTGCTTGCGATGGTATTGGTCCGTCAACCGGTGTAGGCACGACAGCGCCAACTTCTTTACCTCGGTCGCCGCCCCATCGCTCGCGGGCGATACGCATCGCGTGCATGACAGTCGGACGACTTGCCTGGGGGAAGGCCTTGGCCAACTTGTTCCCGGACAAGGTGGGTTGTTGCAAGTGCCTCTGCCAAACGGTCCACGCGTTCGCCTCAGCCCAAGGCACGCGGCGTTCGATGAGCACCGGATCGGTCCAGAACCAATTCGGCGAAAGGTTCCGGAACCGCTTATGACAGGTGGTGGGGAATCTCTCGACAGCACCATCAGACGAATCACTTTGGCTGATCCGCAAGCGGGGTCGCCGGCGAGAGGTTACACGATATTGTCGGGCTGTAGGCGAGGGTTGAACGTTTAGATCGCCGGGCAGATGGTCGGTGGCGATATCCGCTGTGACTTTTGAGGCAGAGTCATCCCTGCGAGATAACATCTCGATGGCGCCGGCGAAAATGCCGAGCTTGCAGGTTCGCATTTTAACGTTTCGGTCGGCATCGCAGTAAATGCCTTCAATGTGTAACGAGAGTTGGGCATTTCCGTCCGTAACGTCGCCATGAGCGAGTACGTCATGCAAGCCCTGCAAATTTTCAAGTACGGTTCGAACATCTAGGATTGACTCCAGCGACTGAGTGGTTTCTTGGCTGTTCCGGATCTGACCATCGAGTTCATCGATCTCACTCATGAGTTTTGCAAAGGATTTTTCCAATCTCTCACGAAGGGAAAGCGGAAGATCTTTTTTGCGGAGGGAAACTTCCAGACCCAGGCATTGATCGTCCTTTTCCCGTTTCTGGGATTCCAGATCGGATTTACGGGAAGGCGTTTGGGCTTGCATAACCGTAAGCTCGTCACGAATCTGCTGGTCCAAAGCTGGCAGCCAATCCGGGGCGACGACCTTACAGTTGCGCACTACAGGGGCGGGGAATAGCAATTGCCTAATTCTGCCAAGCACCGATTCTCGAAGTTTGTCCTCCCTCACGTGCTTACGATTGTTGCACGCGGTGCCGCCGGTCGAACTGCTGAGCGGGCATCGGTAATAGGCGTAGCGCGTGCCGTTGAGGCTGCCGCCTGTTCCGCTGCCTGCCACCATGCGCGAGTGGCATACGGCGCAAAAGACTAAGCCGCTCAGCAGGTACTTGAGCGTTGTACCGGCCGCCACGATGATGATCTGCTTGCAATCCCCGTGCTCCCTTGCGGCTGCTGCCGCCTTACGAGCCGCCTTGATGGCATCACCGCGTTTCGCACGCATTTTCTGAACGTGTTCAAATTGCTCGACCGGAATGATTGGGGTGCAGAAGTCGTCGATGATAATCGGGCCATCTGGGTTTTTCTGTTGTACGCGAGTGTCATTAAGAATGCCGCAACACTTTTCCGCCCATCGCAGGCGACCTGCATAAATCGGATTGCGGAGGACATATTCCACCTTGGAAGGTTGGAACGGCTTGAGTTTTTGGGGAATATCCGATTTAGAATTGAGTTCTTTGCAAATTTTCGGTGCACCCTTACTGGTTCGGAATGCAATTTCAAAGATCAACTTGACGACCCATTCTGTTTCGGGATCGGGCACGAGTTCGGATTCGACCAATTCCTTTCCCTTCGCATCTGTTGTGATCGTCCGGGTAATTTTCTTCCCCAACGGAGCGGGTCCGCCCGGCCACTTCTTTTGGGTGGCGAGGTCCCGTTTTCCCCGCCACACATCGTGCGCCTTGACCTCGTTGCCACCCTTTGAGCGAAATTGCTCGACCATACCCAAGGCTTGGCCGGCCATTGTGGTCGGGTCTTGAAAGTGGCTGTCGGCGGTCAACACAACAACGCCGTATTTCGACCAGAGTTCATGGCGGATGGCGACGATCTCGTCCGCGCGCCCAAACCGTTCAGCAGTGTCCACCAAGATCGCGTCTACCTTGAGCGAGCCATTGCGGATGGCTGTCAACATCTCGTTAAACTGTGGCCGTCGCTTTATGTAGGCTCCCGGAATACCGGCGTCTGTAAAGGACTTGATCACTTTCCATGTGCGCTTTTGAATTTGCATCACACGTCGAATCTCATCGACCTGTTGCTGCGGGGAGCGAGGATTCTGGTTATTACTGCTCATGCGCAGATAATCGATGCAGACCAGCGACAGGTCTAAGTTTACGTTTTTCTTAATCATGACTTACTCCTTTGCCGGGCGAGTCACACTGGCGTTCGCGGTGAAGACGCAGTGTGATTTGGCGGGCGATGTAACTGATCAGTCGGGCTCGACGGATACGTTGGACCTCGTCACCAAGGGCATGCGCCTGGCCGGGCGACAATTCCCCGTCGACAGGGATTGCCGTCTCACCAGCCGCCACCGCCAGTACAAGCCCCAGGAACTGTTCACGAGGCAGATCCGGGGATTGGTGATGGTGTTTCCTTGCAGCGACGTTCGATCCGCCTTCCGGCGTTCCATCTGAGGGTCTTTCGATTCGGTCAGACATGGGTGACTCCTTTCAAACGAGGAGCGCACCTGCCTTGACCGACGTCGGGAAACACTCCCGGGTAAGCAATAGGCATGTGCGCACGCCAGAAAATTTGAGATTGGGAAACGGAGAAAGAGATTTTGAATAGGCGCGGACGTCGTAGTCAGACTTCGGGATTGTCAGCGACTTGGATGGCACGAAATTTCGGTCCGGTAACCGAAAGACGCTATAGCCGGGTGTTTAGGGCGGAGACGCAGAAGAAATCGGCCTCAATCACGCGGCAATTGAAATACCGATGAGTTTCTTCAGCACATCGTGGTCAACTTGCCGAACGGTGACGTGGCCACACTCACATTGAAAAGTCACATCAATTACAGCGCCGTTCATTTCAAAGCTGTCATTGCGCAATTGGAGTGGCCGATTGCAGACGGGGCAGTCCCGCGTCTTCGAGTCAAGAAGCCCAATGCGAAGCGTATCGAGTAGGTCAGCCTCACCCTGCTGGTTGCAGCGGATTGCTGCCGTTCCGATGTGGCTGCCCACCCTTGGCTGTTTCCAATTTCCGTTCGTCCGAAGATTACGACGATTTTCGGAGCTTTTGCGAGCTCGCGCATACTCATGGGCGCTGCACAACAGTGCGAACAAGACGTCTTGATAAGCGACTTCGTCCATTGGCCGGTCAATGTCGCCTTCGCCGATTCCTTGGCATTGGACAAGCCAGGTGCCGATGCTTGCCAAGTGACTGGGCCGATCGAGTAGCCAACGCCCTACCGGGTGTAGAGACAACGCTTGGCCATAAAGAAAACCTCGAGTGTGATCGCCTAACGCAGGTTCTTTGGCGGGGCCGGTGATCGCATGCATCCCGCGCATGAATTCAATGCTGACGGCCGAGAGGGCAAAGCGCGTTTGTAATCCCGGCAAAATCATGGCCCAGACTTCGCTTGCACAGCGTTGAAATTCGACGAACGCTTCGTACGCGGCAAATCGCAAGAAGGGATGGACCAGGCAATGACCACTTTTGGCATATATTTTCTCGCTGCGGCGCTGAAGTTTTCGATAAGCCGCGGCAACGCCTTCCTTCCAGAGATTAAGGCCATCGGGCGTCCCAGCTCTCCAGGCGTTCATGGCGGGTTGCAGCCAGCCGTCCAACATGAATCTCCGTGTGAAGAAATCGGTAGCCGACGTCTTTGACTGCAGAAACAAGTTTTCGATCTCGGCATGTACTAAGTCCGGCCTGCCGGATTCGACGATCGTCCGCAGTTCTTGCCGTTCGGAGAGGTTTAGGGTGCATAAGCGATCAGCGTCAGAATGAAGGTACTGGTTGATGTAGACCCGGTGGATTGCGTCCACGCGTCCCAAGGCGCGGTACATTTCCGCCATGAGGAGCGTCCGACGGTCGTCTTCGGTCGGTCCTTCCTTCCGCAGATCCCACGATGCTCGAAAGGCGGCTGTGATTGCAGCGCCATTGATATCCTTGCCAGCATCACGAAGTCGCGACCCATTAAAGGAAAAGTAATCGACCCATCCCGCTGCAGGGCCGAGGTCGATTCTCTCATGCATGAGGTTGAAATTAAGATCCTCGCCGGCAATGCGAGCACGAATTGTCACGTCACCCATGATCTTTCGGGAGACCGATCCAATTCGCGAGGAGCCCGTACGCACGGATACTGTGTTTTTCATCATCGGATCCGATCATAATGTTCAGCGAGCATTTGGAATGTGGGATTTAGCACGTTCGCAATTGCTTCATTGATTATAACCGATCCCGACTGCATGCATGTCGCCCGAATTTCCGAGGAAGAATGGTTTTTTTAAAAAACTGATCAGGAAGAAGATTCATCGTGGTCGACGTGTAGAAATGTCGACGCGAGAAATTTTGGCGATAATTTTACCAGAATCGTCGCTCCAAAAAATCGTGATTTTAGCGTCGGTGGTTTCGGGTATAATTCGCAACTCATTATATGGAACTGTTCAGATGCTTTCCCGCCCCGATTGGAACGTGAACCCTCAAAAGCAAACCCGCCACTGCCGACAGGACCGAATCTTCGGCCCCGTCGGCGGTTGGCGAGTTTCAGGACTCGATGGAATTCAATCAATCCTGGGACTGCTGCGACTTCGACAGCTTGGCTGTGATGCCCGTCGGCCCAAGCGGGCCTTCATGGGCACCATCTTCTGCGGCAGGCACAATTTCTCGAAGTGAGAACGAGAAGATCGGCCGTACAGTTCGCAGGCATGGCAAGAGCGATTGTCCTGCTTTTTCATCGACTGACCGACATCAACATGTCGGCCGTGTCGTCTTCGATGCCGGACGTGATAACGTCGTCAATCGGCAGGAAATGAACTTTTCCCCTCGCCCGGAGCAAGACCGTTGCGTCGCGCGCTTCCGGGTGCAGGACGAAGAACAGGCCGTCATTCTGCGGCAACATTTGCTGCAGATGAGCCCGGTCGGTGATCGGCGACGATTTCAGGCAGCCGCCCAGCAGCATCGGCCGCGGAAGGAGGTGCTCCTTTGCGTCACTTGGACAGCAGTGAGCCAATGCTTCTGTTTCGCCACGCAGGATGGCCGGTTCAATGACCGACTCCCACTGTGGATCGGTCTGGCCGAGGTACAGGTGCCAGCTGGCGTACTTGGATTGCTCGGCCAGGTGCCGGAGCAGGCCGCACATCTCCTCGAACCGGTCCCGGTTCAAGCGACGTAGCGGATAGGGAACAAAATCGCGGATCTGCAGCGGGCGGAGCCAGATTCGCCCCTCCCTGCGTTCGAGGCCGATCTGCATGTTTGAATTGAGAAAGGACGAATGCATCAGGGGTTCATTGAATAAAAACTTGGACATGGAATCTCCAGTAAAAGGATTGAGAGGCGTTTGTACGACTGACGAATCGATGGCATTCAAAGCCGGCCGATCAGGAACAGTCGCTGGGACAGGGTCGGGTCTTCCGGCCGGGCGTCTTCGCGGATCGCGTAGCTCGGAGGGACCAGGTAAGACCGGCCGCCGATGACAAAGAACGTCGTCAGCGACATCCAAAGTTGCGGGGCCAGGAAGAAATGGATTCCGTCGAACACCGGCACGCGGCCGGCGAGTTCTTCGGTGTCGGTGTACGGGCAGCTGGTGATGCTGCCGGCGAGGCGGAACGTCGGCGGCGGCACCTCACAACAGGGAAAGGTGCAGTTGAGCCGGACGTCCGTGGGGGAGCAGAACTGAGGGGGCAAGAACGGGGTAAACTCGTTCCGGAGCAGATCGAGGTATAGCAGCCAGCTGGCGCAGCGACCGGTGCAGTTCCAAATACGCCTGAGCGATCCGCAGCAGCGGTCAACGACCGCGGCGTGGATCGTCGGCATCGGCCTCGACGATGGATCAATGTTCTGAGCGAGCCGTGGCGCAAAATCAATCCGCTGATCGAGACGGAGCAGCAGATCGATTCCGGCGTTGGCGACAATGTTCTGGCAAGGCAGCGGCGGTACGACAAACCGCGGTGGGACCATCAAGATCTCCTTTTATGAGGGACATGGAACAGTCGACGACGGTGCAGCCGAATAGCGACGATGGCTAACGGTCCTGTATCTAATATGACGCGTTTTCGCGGAAAATTAAGCTAGGCGGCGTTTCAACAAGTCTTTAACGGCGGTAATCCGTCTCCGCGACGGCCGTCAGGTAGCGGTTGAGGTTGTAGTCCATGGTGAACGGCTTGATTTTCCCCTGCATGTAGTACGGGTAATGCGCCTGAATCGTCCACAATACTGCGAAAAACGGATCCGCTGCCTGCAGGTTGTCCCGGCCGATCCAATCGATCAGCGAGTTGACGGTGTCGCCGTCGGACGAGCCGTAGAGATTCGTCCACTCGGACTTGAACAGGTGCGAAGCGTGCTTGCGGTTTCGCCAATCCTGTTGCAGATCGAAGCCGTGCTCTTTCAAAAGTGCGGAAGCGTTACCGAAAGCCAATTCCGCCGAGGAGAAAAAAGCAGTGCGGTTGCCGCGGTTTTTCATGGTCTGGCCGAAACAATCGAGCCCTGCGTTCGGGCTGACGTTGAACACCGACTTGTATGACGGCCACGAGTACGTCGAACAGAGCAGCGACAGCATCGTGGAATTGGTCGACGGCGTCAGCGCGTAGACGTTTTCGAACGAGGCAGATTCCGGGCGATATCGTTCGAGGTTGGGCGTGATATTGAACTCTCCGCGGTAGTAATTCATGTACCGTGCGCCGGTCGATTCCATGACGAAGAACACCACATTCTTAATCGGCACGGCCGGCTTGGTGGTGGGGCGGGGCGCGGGCGTGCTGCGCTCTCCGGCGCGCTGGAAGTCGTCGTTATTGAACGGGCTGACGATCGACATCAGTGGCGGCTTCTGCCACGCCTCGATCACCGACTGACTGAACGCCACAACTGGGTTTACCGTTTTTTCCACCGGCCATTGCGAGTCGCTCATGTACCACTGCCCGAGCCAGAGGTAGAGAAGCAGAACCGGAACGGTTATCAGGCGAAGTTCGCGGTTGCTCAAGAACCGCTGGAGGATGCGGATGACGAGGACACCGAGCAGCATGAGTCCGAGCGCTCCCGCGAACTCGGCCCCGATGAACTTATTGAACTGCGGAGTCAGCGAAGGCTTGATCGCCTGCCAAGCTTCGTTGGAGAAAACAAAATCCGAGTAGTACATCCATTGGTACGTGAATGGCCGACTCTGCATCGTCACGACCTGGATGTTGGCGATACTCCGCCCAGGGTGAACGAGCCGAAGGCGAGGTAGATCGCGAAGGTGAGCCGCCGGAGCCAGCGCCGCTTGCGGAATAGCGCAATCAGTAGCAGCGCCACCAGCGTGCCGCAGGCCATGAACATCACGTCAAACACGCCGGCGAAAAGGGCTTTTGAAAGTTCGAAATAGACGCGATCGAGCGTATCCATCCCATACTGAAGCACACCAAGTCGCGCGGCGATCATCGTGATCGAAAACGCGATACCCGCCGCCACCGTCCAACTAAAAAGTCGGGTGTAAACAAGCAGTTTATCGGGCGTAAGGATAGCTTGAGATGGCATTTCCATTAAATGTTCGGCCAAACTGTGTGTGCTCTTAACCGCAAACTTACATCAAACCTTTGATCAGCAAGCGGCAGGAAATGGACATTAAGATTATAAGCCTTTGTACTGACTTCCGAGGGGTGTTCGATTCAGGCCGGTTATTTCACCAGGAAAATGCTGTTGTCGGTGACTTGGTTTCGGCCGTCGTAGTCGACGATCAGATCCGGCGTTCCGCCAAGATGGATCGTCGCCACGATCAGCTGATTACCTACGTGGAACGCGCTGGTTCCCTGCAGCGAGACCGGCTGCGAAG
Source organism: Tepidisphaerales bacterium (assembly GCA_038329865.1). Lineage (GTDB taxonomy): Bacteria > Planctomycetota > Phycisphaerae > Tepidisphaerales > Tepidisphaeraceae > JANMES01. Next base: position 16,096 of record JBBQNK010000076.1, read on the forward strand.
GCATGTAAACGGTTCCCAGCAACGTCGTCGTCGCATTACCGCCGAGTGAAATGCCGTGGCTATACGGCATGGTGCGGTCGGTAAAGAGGACGACATCC
>JBBQNK010000077.1:0-15933 GCA_038329865.1 Tepidisphaerales bacterium
CGCCGGCTACACAGAGAAAGAAATAGTTCGCGACGGTTGCAGGATTATTGAAACATGGCATCGCAAGTTGAAAACACGACCGCACCCAAACCGCCGGCGATCCCCGTATCGGCGATGGAAACCCTCGCCGCGCGCTTTCGACCGGCCGGGCTGTTCCTGATGATGCTCCAGCCCGACGGAACGGTCGCGTATCACGACACCAGCGCCAGCCTTTTCTTCCAACGCTACGTACTGCCGATGCTGCAATACCCTGATCCGGCGGCGGAGACCGCGCAGCTCGGCGTGCAGCTTTTGAATGTCGATTCCAACGTCGGCCTGTGGAATGCCGTGCCGGGCGTCACGCTCGCGGCGTTTCCGCTGGTCGAAAAGAAACAGCTCCTCGGCGTGCTGGTGCTGGCCGGCAAGGGCGGGTTCAAACTCGGCGAAGACGTCGTCCGCAACTGCAGCCGGCTCGGCATCGACAGAACCTGGCTCACGCAGCAGGCCGACGAGCTCCCCAGCTACGGCGAAGAAGCGATCCAGAAGCAGGCGCGCCTGCTGCTCACGATGGTGCGCGACCAGGTGCGACTCACCTCGCTCGAAGGCGAGCTCGAAAGCCTCTCCGGCCAGCTCTCCAACACTTACGAAGAACTCAGCCTGATCTACCAGATCAGCTCCGGCATGCGGATCAACCGCCGCCCGCAGGACTTTTTCAAGCAGGCGTGCCTCGACGTGCTGGAAGTGATGGAAGTGAAAGGCGTCGGCGTCGCGCTGGCGCCCGGCACGGAGTTGAAGCTCGATCCGGTGCTTTACGGCAATCTCAGCCTCCCGCCGGGCAGCATTCCCCGGATCGCCGAGCAGCTGTTGAAAATCCTCGGCGAGCGCAAATCGCCGCTGCTGTGCAACGACCTCGCGAAAGACCCGAATTTCTCCTGGCTGGCGGAATACGGCAAGCAGTTGCTGGCCGTTCCGTTCCAGCGGCAGGACAAGATCCTCGGCTGCATGTTCGTGCTCGATAAGGCAATCGCCGATTTCGATTCCGTCGACAGCAAGCTGCTGAATTCGATCGCGAATGAGTCGGCCATCTATCTCGAAAACGCGATGCTGTTCGGCGACGTCAGCGGCCTGATGATGGGCCTGTTGCACTCGCTCACCGCCGCCGTCGACGCGAAAGACCCGTACACCTGCGGTCATTCCGAGCGCGTCGCGCTCTTCAGCCGCTACTTGGCCCAGCAGGCCAAGCTGAGCGATCACGCTGTCGAGCGGATCTACATGGCCGGCCTGCTGCACGACGTCGGCAAGCTCGGCGTGCCCGACAACGTGCTGCAAAAAGCCGGCCGGCTCGATGCCGATGAATTCGAAAAGATTAAGAAGCACCCGGAAATCGGCGCGCGAATCCTGCAGGACGTGAAGCAGGTCCGTGACATCATCCCCGGCGTGCTGCATCACCACGAGCGCTACGACGGCAAAGGCTACCCCGCCAATCTCGCGGCCGAGGACATTCCGCTCATGGGGCGGATCATCTGCCTCGCCGACTGCTTCGACGCGATGACGACGAGCCGCACGTACCGAAAAGCGTTGCCGCTGGAAGTGGCGATGGCGGAAATCCGCCGGTGCGCCGGCACGCAGTTCGATCCCGCGTTGGCCGAGGCGTTCCTGCTCGGCGGCAGCGAGCCGCTGCGGGCGATCATTCACAATCACCAGAGTCAATCGCACAAAGTGCTTGAGTTGCAGCAACTCATGCACGGGGTTTGAACGAGGGATCGTCATGCCCGTCAAATGCGACGAATACAACCAGACCTGCGTGATCACCGTTACCGGCGACCTCGCCGGCGACGACGTAAAAACGCTCGGCAAGCACGCGGAACAAACCTTCGAGCAGCGCCGCGTCGTCGACTTCATCATCGATCTTGAAAAATCCGGCTTCATCGACAGCGAAGGACTCGAAACGCTCCTCTGGCTCCGCCGCACCTGCGAAAGCCACCACGGCCAGGTGAAGCTCGCGGCGCCGGATGAAAACATCCGCAAGATCCTGGAACTCACGCGACTTTCGCACCGATTCGAAACGCATTCCGACGTCACCTCAGCCCTGAGGACGATGCGATGATCGCCACCGCGGAGAAAAAACATCTCGGCGAACTGCTGATTGAAAAAGGCATCATCGATCAGTCCGATCTGCAACGCGCGCTCGACGACCAGAAACGCTCCAACCACCAGAAGCTCCTCGGCGAAGTGCTGATCGAGCTGCAAATGTGCACGGAAGACCAGATCGTCGAATCGCTGGCGCAGGCGTACGGCGTTCCTTACGCGCGGATCAGCCCGCGGATCTGCGACCCGAAGGCAATCGCGCTGCTGCCGAAGGATTTTCTTGAAAAAAACCAGGTGCTGCCGCTTTTCTTAGTTGAAGGCGTGCTCACCGTCGCCGTGCCCGAGCCGGCCAACGTGTTTTTGATGGAAGAAGTCGAGCGCGTCAGCGGCCACCAGGTGCAGGTCGTCGCCGCGACGGTGAAGGACATCAAAGCCACGCTGCAGACGTATCTGCCGAACGACAAAGTCTTCGTCATCGACGACATCATCGAAGAGAGCGAGAACGAGGACTTCACGCTCGTCGAGCAGCAGGTGGTGCAGGACATCGCGAACCTCGAGCAGGCCGCCGGCGATTCGCCGGTGGTGAAGCTCGTCAATTACGTGATCCACAACGCGGTGAAGGAAGGCGCGAGCGACATTCACATCGAGCCCGGCGACAACGTGCTGCGCGTGCGGTATCGGATTGATGGCCATCTCACGGAAAAACTCCGCCCGCCGTTTCAGATGCACGCCGCGGTGGCCAGCCGCATCAAGATCATGGCCGGGCTCGATATCGCAGAACGGCGACTGCCGCAGGACGGCGGCATTCACGTGATGATGGACAAGCGGCCGATCGACCTTCGCGTCAGCACCATGCCGTGCAAGTACGGCGAAAAAGTCGTCATCCGCGTGATCGATAACGAGAAGACCAACCTTAATCTGGAAAAGCTCGGCTTCGGCTACGACACGCTAAAGCACTGGCGGAAACTCATCACGCTGCCGAACGGAATCGTCCTCGTCACCGGCCCGACGGGCAGCGGCAAGAGTACGACACTGTACGCCTCGCTCGGCGAGATGAACCGCGACGACGTGAACATCTGCACAGTGGAAGACCCGATCGAGCAGGCGGTGGCGGGCATCAACCAGTTCCAGGTGAACGAGAAGGCCGGGTTTACTTTTGCGACAGCGCTGCGATCACTGCTGCGGCAGGATCCGAACATTCTGATGGTCGGCGAAATCCGAGATGCCGAGACCGCCCGTATCGCCACGCAGGCGGCCCTCACAGGTCACCTCGTGCTCAGCACGCTGCACACCAACGACGCCGCCGGCGCGATCACGCGGCTGTTCAACGTCGGCATCGAGCCGTATCTCGTCGGCGCGACGGTGTCCGGCGTGCTGGCGCAGCGGCTGGTCCGCAAGCTCTGCCTGCACTGCCGCGAAGCGTACGAGCCGACGATCAACGAGCGCCGGCAGCTGGAAAAACACGTGACCGGCGTCGACAAGATTTACCGCGCCAAGGGCTGCCCGCGGTGCAAGAACCTCGGCTTCGCCGGGCGGCTCGGCATTTATGAACTGCTCATTCCGGACGACGTGCTGATGGAACGCATCACGCAGGGCGCCACGCTGCACGAGCTGCGCGATCTGGCGAAAAAATCCGGCATGAAAACGCTTCGCCACGACGGCATGGACAAGGTAAAGTCCGGCGTCACGACGCTGGAAGAGATTTATCGAGTGACGGCATAACGAGAAAGGCAAAAGTCAAAATGCAAATTGCAAAATGAAAGCTGATCTCTTCACTTTTGCATTTTGCATTTTGACTTTTGCATTGTTCAACATGGCGAAATTCACCTTCACCGCCCGAGACAACACCGGCGCCGCCGCCACTGGCGTGATGGAGGCGGACTCGATCACCGCCGTCTCGCAGATTCTGCGGGCACAGGGCAAATACCCGACGGCCGTGAAGCCGGTGGAGGAAGAAGTATCCGGGCCGGCCATATCGGTCGGCGTGCGCGGGATCAAAATCCCGCGTAGCGAGCTGATTCAGTTCTCCATGCAGCTGGCGATCATGGTGGAAACCGGCGTGACGCTGGCCGACGCGCTGGATTGCATTTCTCAGCAGACGGTCAAGCCGCTGTCGAAAGCCATCGTCACCGACCTGCTCGAAACCGTTCGCGGCGGATCGGATTTCAGCACCGCCCTGCAGCGGCACCCGCGCAGCTTCCCACGGCTGTACGTCGCGCTGATCAAAGCATCGGAGCGAAGCGGCCAGATGTCGAAGCTGATCATGCGTGCCACGCAGTACCTGCGCGACGAGCAGGAAATCGTCCGCAAGGTGAAAGGCGCGCTCACGTACCCGGCCATCATGCTGAGCTTCGCGATTTTGGCGACCACCGGCCTGCTCGCGTTCGTGCTGCCGCGGTTCACCGCCATCTACGCCGCCAAGGCCGCCGCACTGCCGTTGCCTACGAAGGTGCTGATGGCGATCAGCGATTTTATCGTCGGCCATTACATCAGCCTGCCGGTTGCGATCGGCGGCGTGGCGATCGCGACGTGGATGTACGTCGCCACGCCGGGCGGCAAGCGCACGGCCGATTTTCTCCAACTCCGCCTGCCGCTGCTCGGCACGATGTTCCGCAAGCTGCACCTTTCGCGCGGCCTGCGAATGATCGGTACGATGAACGCCTCCGGCGTCCCGCTGATCGACTGTGTCAACACCGCCCGCGACCTCTGCGGCAACAGCTATTTCCACGAACTGTGGGACACGGTGCTCGAGCAGATCAAGGCCGGCCGGCAAATGTCCGAGCCGATGTTCGCTTCCCCGCTCGTGCCGCGCAGCATCGCCCAGATGCTCCACTCGGCTGAAAAGAGCGGCAAGCTCGCGTACGTGATGGAGCAGGTGGCGGGCTACTCCGAAACGGAACTGAAGGAAAATATCACCGAGATGACGCGGTACATCGAGCCGGCGATGATCGTGCTGATGGGCTTCATCATCGGCGGAATCGCGATGGCGATGCTGCTTCCGATCTTTACGATCAGCAAGGTTCTTCATTAGCAGTGCTGAGTGCTGAGTTTGTCGGCGAGTCGTGTGATGTGTGCCGGTTGGCGGTAATATCTAGAGTCATGTCGCGACGATCAATTTGCTTTGTAATTCTTTTTCCGCTTTTGCTCTCAATTGCTTCGTGCGTTCCAATTACTGGACCGATTGAAGTCGCTCCATTTTTGTCTGGCAGTCATACCACCGTCATTTGGATCAGCGTCGATGGCCTTCGGCACGATTATATCGCGCGGATTCATCCGCCCACGTTGGAGCGGCTGGCGCACGAGGGCATTTACACCAACGACGAAGTCCCGGTGTTTCCTTCGCTCACGTTCCCGAATCACGCCGCGCAAGTCACGGGCAAGCGCGTGGACGGCAGCGGAATACCGGCCAATGGTTTTTACGATCCGGATACGAAGCAGCAATATTATTTGCCCGATGACGCCGCGCTCATGCGGGCCGAGCCGATCTGGGTCACCGCCAAGCGGCAGGGCGTGCGCTCGGCGGTGATCGATTGGCCGATGTCGCACAATCAATCCGGGCCGCTGACGGCGGATTACTTCGGCAAGGAATTCAATAAGAAAGAAACTGACGAAGAGCGACTTAATCGCGTGGTCGAGCTGCTGAAAAACGATCATGGCATGCCGCCGCTGCGGCTGGTGATGACCTACATCTCCAAGATCGACACCACCGGTCACAGCTTCGGGCCCGATTCGCCGGAGGTCGACCAGGCAGTTCGCGACACCGATGCCAGCCTCGGCCGATTCATCGCGAGCGTCACACAGTGGTTCGCCGCCACGCGCGGTAAGGACGAAGAGCTTGTCATCCTCCTCACCACCGATCACGGCATGGAAAAAATTCACACGCAGGTGAATCTCGATCGGCTGATCGGCGGCGATTTGTTGCTCGGCGCGAAAATCGTGCTCAGCGGCCCGATCGCGACGATCCATCTCCTCGATGTGCCGGCCGACCAGAAAGACGAGCGGGCGCAGCGGATCGTCGAGAAACTTTCGCCCAACAAGTTCCTTAACGCATGGCAATCAAAGAATGTGCCGGCGAAATACCATTTTGCCGATCCGACGCGGATCGGCGACGTGACCGTGTTGCTCTCACCGGGGTACACGTTCACCGCGGTCAGAGTTGCCGCGACTCAGCCGGCCTCCACGCTGAAAGGCAACCACGGCTACGACCCCGCCGTCAGCCCGAACATGCTCGGCTCGGCGGTGATCTGGTCGAACCGCACGCCGATGGCCGGCCGCGATCTTGGCGAGGTTCAGAACACGCAATGGGCCGCGACGGTCGCCAAACTCCTCGGCATCGATCCGCCGGCGGGTTGCGATCCGAAAGCGGTGATGATTCCTGTCACCGCGAAATAGGTAACCGGCATTTCTCCCTCGCCCGGTACGCCGGGAGAGGGCGGGGTGAGGGTTCTGCCGCGATGCTCAGTGAATTTGCTACGGTCGACACGTACGAAGCGCGAAGTTTCTTCAATTCAGATATCGTTTGAAGCGGGAGACAGAACCCTCACCCTACCCTCTCCCGGCGTACCGGGAGAGGGATAATTCAAGCGGCCTCACCGCTGCGACGACCGAATCTTGTCAAACGCAGCCGAATCGCTATCTTTTGCGGTTCGCCTGTAGGCGGCCAGCAGCATAGCTCAGTTGGTAGAGCGCGGGATTCATAAGCCCAAGGTCCCCGGTTCGAGTCCGGGTGCTGCTAATTCCTTTTCTAACACGGGGATAGAGTCCTCGACGCATCGATTGCCGCTTGCGGTTTCGCAGTGCAACCTCCCGACTAGCGCTGCGAAATCGTAAGCGGCGATCCGAACCTTCCGAGGGTCTGCACAGAGTTGCGAAACCGCTTGCGTGCAACTCCAGAATCACGCTGACCTTTCCCCCTGTTTTCAAATCGATCACGCGTCACCACGCCGTGCGGTAAAGCTCCACGATCTCCGCGGCCGTCGGTACTCGCGGGTTGTTGGCGGGGCTGCCGGAAGACAGGGCGTCGACGGCCATCTTTTCGATGTTCGCGTCCATCACTTCCTTGGTGACGCCGCGACATTGCGAGAGGCGGGGGAGTTCCAGGTCGCGGTTGGTTTTTTCGAGCCAGTCGATCAGCGCGCCGCATGCCCGGTCGGCTGGCGTGCCGGGGACGGCGGCGCCTACGGTGACGGCGATCGTCGCGTAACGCTCCGGCGCGGCGCTGATTGAGTACCGCGTCACCGTCGGCAGAAGAATCGCGTTCGAAAGCCCGTGCGGCAGGTGGAACACCGCGCCGATCGGGCGGCTCATTCCGTGTACGAGCGCGACGCTGCTGTTGGAAAACGCCATCCCGCCGAGCGTGGAGGCGAGCATCATTCCCTCGCGGGCGGTGCGATTCGTCGGCTCGTTCCAGGCCGTCTGCAGGTGGCGCGCGGTGAGCTCGATGCACTGCAGCGCCAGCGGATCGGTCAGCGCGTTGGCCTTGCGGGACACATATGACTCGATGCCGTGGGTGAGCGTGTCGACCCCGACGGCTGCGGTCAGGCCCTTCGGCATCGACATGGTCAGCTCGAAATCCACCACCGCCGCGCGCGGCAGCAGCGGGCCGCTGAGCATCATCATCTTCACGTGACGGGCGAGATCAGTAATGACGGCGACTTTGCTCGCCTCGCTGCCCGTGCCGGCCGTGGTCGGCACGACGATCAGCGGCACGCCGGGGTTGGCGATTTTGTGCAGGCCCATGTACGTCGGCAGCGGCGAGGGATTGGTCGGCCGAACCGCGACGACTTTCGCCACATCAATCGGCGACCCGCCGCCGAGGGCGACGATGAAGTCCGCTTTGTGCGCGAGCAACGCCGCCAATCCCGCGGCGACGTTTTCGTCCGTCGGATCAGGCTGAACCTGATCGAACACTGCGACGTTCAACCCCGCAGATTCCAGCAGCGCCACGATCTCCGCCGCCACGCCGAGTTGGATGACGCCGGGATCGGTCACGACGAGCACGCGCGACCCGCCGAGTTGCTTGACGAGATCGGGCAGCTGCTTGCGCGCTCCGCCGCCGTGGAGGATGGTGGTGGGGACGTCGAAACGACGGATGATGGAGTCAGTAGGCATAGTGATTGGAATAGTTACTTTGGTAGAAATCCTCATCGTTCACGGTGCAGTTCTTACTCCTTCTCCCGGTATGTCCGGGAGAAGGCGGGGATGAGGGTTCTGTTCGGCCGTCGAACGATCCGGATTTCGAAACAGAACCCTCACCCTACCCTCTCCCGGAATACCGGGAGAGGGATTAATCGCGAAAACTAAAACGCGCCTTCCCGCTCTTCATAATGCGTCGGCTTATTGTGCACAGGCATGCCGCGTTTCAGCCAATCCGCGTTCCAGCGGATCATCGTATCGAAATCGACGGCCGGATCGCCGAAGAGGTGGTGGGCTTCGGAGCAGTCGTTGTGCCACGCGGTCGGCTGCTCGGTGCCGGTGTAGACCGGCTTCTTGCCGAAGAGCTGCCCGAACCGCTCGGCGGCGGCGCGGATGTTGGTCGTCTTGGGCGCGCCGATGTTGATCGCCCTGGCCGGCACATTGCCGTGGACGAGCGTGCGGAGGATTTGTGCGATCGCGTCGCCTTGCCAGATGCAGTTGGCCACGCCGGTGCGAATGTCGATCGGCGTGCCGTTTTTCACGTGCATCGCCACGTCGTGCAGCACGCCGTAGCGGCAGTCGATCGCGTAGTTCAGCCGCGCGAGCCGGCCGGGGCTTTTGGTGATCTCGGAAAAGTATTGAAACACCCGCTCGCGTGCGACGCAGGAGTTTGCGTACTCGCCCAGCGGCGTGGGCGGCGTGTCGTCGGGCGTAGCGCCGGGGCCGGCCACTTTGGAGAACGGATAGACGCAGAGCGTCGAGAACGCGACGAACCGCGTGCCGCTGAACTGCTCGCCCACGTAAACCGGCACGGCCGCGTTCATCGCCCAGGTGAACGGCTCGCCGCCGGTGGTGCCGAATTTTTTGCCGGCCATGTAGACGACGTTCGCCGCCTTCGGCAGTGCTTCGACTGCTTTGCGGTCGAGCAGATCGCAGGTGATCGTCTCCACGCCCGCGGCTTCCAGGCGACGGCGGACGTCGGCGTCGGAGAATCGCGCCACGCCGATGACTTTCTTCTGCGGCGCCGCCCGCTTGGCCATCATCGCCAATGTCGGGCCGACTTTTCCCGCCACGCCGAGCACGAGGATGTCGCCTTCCAGCTTGGCGAAATCATCGACCAGCCCGCGGGTGGGAATGGAGATGAGTTCTTCAAGATGCGCCTCGTCGGCGATCACATCAGGCAACGGCGTGTCTTCAATGGCGGTGATTTTTTTCATAATGCAAATGGTTCCATCTCGTTGATGACTCGCGGAGACGATATTCGTCATCCTGAGGTACTCCGAAGGATCTAGCCGAACTGACATGGACGCCAGAACCTTCGGAGTACCTCAGGATGACGCAACCTGAATTTTCGATAAGCTTAGTTCGCTAGCCACCGCTGTAAATTCTCTTTCACAAACGCATCATCCGTCAGGTGCGGATACGCCGCGCACACACGGTCGATTTCCTCCAACTGCCCCGGCGATAGCACTTCGTCGCGCTTGAGCGTCCAGATTCCTTCGAGCAGCCCCTGCCGGCGTAAGATTTCGTTCACGCCGGGGATGCTGCCGGCGTAGTTGTGGGCGGGGTCGAAGAGGGCGGCGTTAGCGTCGGTGATTTGCGCGGAGAGCGTGAGCAGTTCGGGCGTGATCGGCTCGCCGGCGTCGGCGATTTTTCGCAGCTTGGCGTGCAGTTCGACGGCCCGTTTCGTCCAGCACGCCCATTGCCCGAGCAAGCCGCCGCGGATGCGCACGGTCTTGGCCGACTCCGGCGGGCCGAAGCGGAAGGGCGTGAGCAGGTCGTACAGAATGCTATCGTCGTTGCCGGTGTAGAGGGTGACGACGTTCTCTTTTCCGGCGTCGGCGACGGCGCGGGCGACGTCGATCGTGCCGTAGCGATCGAACGGCGCAATTTTAATGCCGACGATGTTTTCGATCTCCACGAGTTCCCGCCAGAACGAGTACGGCAGCTTGATCCCGCCGACGCCGGTGAGCAGGTAGAAACCGAACATGGGGATCACGCCGGCGAGCTTGCGCATGTGATGGACCATCTCCTGCTCCATCGCGCCGCCGAAGGCAGCCATCGAGGCGATGCCGAAGTGGTACCCGAGCTTTTTCGAGAGGTTGGCCTGGTCGAGTGCGCCAGCGGTTCGCCCGCTGAAGCCGGCGACTTTCGCGATCGGCCGGCCGGCTTTTTTCGCGCAGCGGTCGATCTCGTCGGCGCACACGCGCAGCACCGGTTCGAACAGATCGATCCCCGGCGTGCGGATCTCGAACTGCGTGAAATGCATGCCGACGGCGATCCCGCCGACGCCGGCGTCGATGTAATAGCGAACCAGCGCCCGCTGCCGGCGTTCATCGAACTGCCGGCGGGAGTTCATCGCCAGCGGCACGGCGGGGATGACCGTGCCGCGGCGGATGAGATCGAGGATGTTGGCGGGGACGTCTTTGGTGCTCATAAAGTATTTTGTGTGACGGGTGGCATTCTAAAGAGGTGCGGTGAGATTCACAATTGAGGTGTCCGTCCTGCTCCTTCTCCCGGTATTTCCTGGAGAAGGTTGGGATGAGGGTTCTGTCGCGATTCCGAACGATTCTGGTGTCGGTGCAGAACCCTCACCCTACCCTCTCCCGCAATACCTGGCGAGGGACAGATTTGGCGATGAGGCGATCGTTAATCCGCGCGCAAATATTTCGTCGAATCGACGCCGACTTTCTCGCACAGCTCGCGGAAGACGGCCTTGCGCTCGGCGCGAGCTTCCGCAGCGAACCGCAAAAAGAACGGCCGATGATTCCAATCGAAAGGCTCCTTCGATTTCCCGTGAACGTAAAACAGCAACCCGGCGAAGAGCACCGCCGTTTGGCCGGGGCGGTTGAGGGCGCCATTGAAGAGGGCGTCGATCACGGCCGGCGGGTGGAACTCGGCTGCTTCGTCGATCGCCTGGCTCAGGCCTCCGAATACGTCGTCGATCGCGAGCCCGGCGAGGAGAAGTTTTTCGCGGTCGTTCGGGTCGGCCTTTTCGCCGGCGTACACCATGGCGACGCGGCGGACTTGCGGGTCGGCACTTTTCAGCCCGGCCTCCACGGCGACGCGGGCGGCGGGGGTGTCGATGCGGGCGAGGGCTTCAATATCGCGCCAGTCGCGCGGGTGGCGGTTGATCAGGTGCGACTCGATGGCGGCACGGTCGGCGGGAGTTGCGGCGTCGAGGGCGGCGAGATCGTAACCCAGGCCGTCGTGCCACATGTCGAAAGTCATCGTCATGCTGGCGATAAATTTCGCGCCGGCGGATTCGAGATTGGCCTGTGCGTCGGATCGCGAAGCCGCGACTCGATTGCCTTCGGAACAGAGGCTCAGGCTCGAAGAGATCTCACCGACGCCAAGCGGCGGGGCGGGTTCATGGGCCGGCTTGGATTTGGATTTCTTCTGACGCTTTGGCGGAGCGAGCGCGGCTTTCGCCGCCTCCGCATCTCGCGTCGCACGCGCGGCGGCCTCGGCTTCGAGTTCGATCCGGCGTTTCTCCATGAACTCGTGGTGTTTTTCGTTCGGACTCTCCGGCCCCGGCCCGATTTTTTCGAGCTTCATCGGCTTGAACTTGCCGGTAAGGAGCGAGAATTTTTCATCGGCCATGTAGAACTCGAAGATCATCGGGTCGCGGTCTTTCATCTCGCGGTACATCACGCCGGCCGGCAGCGGCGAGACTTTCGCGCGGAACGGATAGTTCACAACGACGGCCACCTTCCCCGCGTCGGGGCCGAAGCCGACTTCCACGTCGTTGAGCTCATTGCCGGCCGCTATCTCGGCGTCGAAAAGCACTTTCAGCTCCGGCGGTAGCAGTGGCAGGTATTTTTCGATTCGAAATGCGCGGGTCATCGGACAAGTCCTTTCCGGCGGGCGTTATTTTAAACGATCAGCCGATAAAGCAAGTCGCCAAACGTCTGCCAAATTGCGACAGCGATGCTCGCCAGCGCAAACGCGGATTGGAATACTGCAATAATCAAGAAAAAGATCGTTTCCTTCTTTCGCTTCCCGCCGCCGAAGGTGAAGCTGACCTGCGAGAGCAGCATCATGAATACATTCACCGCCGCCCCAGCCGCGGCGAGCAGGCCGGCGAGGAAAAGGAGGATGCGCGAGTGATGCAACATCGCCGGGCCGCTGATGCGGATCGATACGAGCAGCGCGATCGGAAAGAAACAACTGAACAGGCCCACGACGCCAACGGGGATGAAAAGCCTCATCCGCAGCTTGGCCATCGTTTCGATTTCGTGGAGAAATTCCGCATAAACCTCGGCCAGCGTGTATTGCTTGAGCGATGACTCCGTCCGCTGCGTGAATCGCGCGAAGCGGAAAAGGCCGAGGCAGATCGCAGCGGTGATCGCGAGCACGAGTGAGAATTTCATGACGGCGTTCCCGCGATTCTAGCCGCGAAAATTCACGATGAGATACGGTCTGATATTTCGTGGCACGGGCGGCCCGCCCGTGTCTTGGTTTCCAAAAAAAAATGGGCGGGCCGCCCATGCCACTTCAAGGCGAACCACCGACAAATCCTTCACACTTGCGTGATCGCCCGATCCATGGTGGGATTCGCCACCGGGCCGAGCAGTATCCGCGCGACGCGGAACTCGGCCCGCAAATCCAACCGGAGGAACCATGGGACTGAACGAGCGACGCAAGATCGAAGACCTTAAGAAAAACACTTTCCCAGAACGCGTGAAGGAAATCGAGGGGATCTGCGGGCAGGCGATTCCGTACGAGGTGGATTGGGATAGCCTGGCCGACGACGCCGAGGCGCTGAACTTCATCGACAACATTTCCTGTCACCGCCTGAACATGGCGCTGCGGGTGATCTGCCAGGACGACATGGGCAAGCAGGCCGTGCGCGAGGGGCTCAAGACGATCAAGCTCAAGAACGTGAAGGACAAGCCGTCGATGAAGATTTCCTTCGACGGCGGCGTGCTGGAGATGCACTGCGCGTACGCCCTCCGCACCGACGGCATGTTCGGCGACGCGGAGATTCGGGAACTGCTGGTGAAGAAGCTGTAAGCAACGCCGCGCGTGTCCTGAGCGCATGTTCTAAAGATCAGGAATGCAGCGTTTCGTCATCCTGAGGTACTCCGAAGGATCTAGCTGACTGCGCAAGCTGGCTAGATCCTTCGGAGTACCTCAGGATGACACTGCGCGAAGGCCTGTGGGTGTCGAGCGGTTGGCGACTTCGCTTGCGCCTTCGAACAATTTTTCCTAAGACCATGATCGTCCTCGCCTCCTTCTTCATCGGCCTGCTTACCGCCGTCGCGGGGGCGTTTGCCACTGGGTTGGTCGCGGCGGGGTGCGTGGAGTGGTACCGAATCCCCAGCCGCGAGGGCGGATCGGGGTATTTCGTCGTCTTTCTCGGGTTGCTCGGCGGGATTGTCGGATTCATCCTCGGCTGCTTCAGCGGCGGGGTGATGGAGGCGGATAGCGGCGCGGGGTTCGGCAAAGGCTTACTCGCGGCGATGGTGATCGTGCTCGCCCTCAATGGCACGGCCGCGATCATCGCACGGCTGCTGGCGGATATTCCGCCGGTGATCGACGGCGAAGATCTGTTCCTCATCGTCGAGTTCCGCATGCCCGGCGAAGACCAAGCTCCGCCGGTCATCGAGGGCGGCGGCGCGAGTGTGATGCTCGGCTCGATCCCGCGCGGCAGCCACACGGTTCGCAAGCATGAGCGTGGGCCGATCTGGCTGGACGAGGCGAAGTTTATCGACGGCCACTGGGTGATCCGCGGGGCCGTCGGGATTTTCACTCGTCGCGGCAAGCGGATGATTTCCGCCACGGTCGGCGAGAAGATCAACGAAGGTTTCATCCTGCCGCTGCCCGCGAGGCCGGGCAAAAAGTTTCTCGAATGGAGCGACCGGCTGCCGCGCCGGCGGAAAGATGGCACGCCGCCGATGAACCGCCTCTCGTACCGTTTCCGCGTTCAGCGATGGTCGACGCCGATGAAGACCGAAACCGTCGGCCCGTTCGAGATTGATACGATCACCCGCCAGTTTTTTTACGACGAATACAAGGGCAGCCCGTGCATCACCAGCCGTGATACTTTCCGCATCCGCCATCGCGGCCGGCGGTTCGCGATCGACGTGAAGGCCGACGAGCAGGGGGAGATCGCCGAGCACAAGGATGAGTTTGTTTTCGTCGCAACTCTGCCGTCCGAGTCGCCGGCGTTGCTCGTGCAGATCCGAAAATACAGCGGCAGCAACGGGTTCTACCTGCTGCATGAATCCGCAGAGCGGCCGATCACCGAGTTTGTTGCTGACGGGTATGACCTCGCGACTTTCCCCGAAGTGGAAGCCGCCGCCCCGCCAGCCGGGCCGGTGTATACGCGTTCGCCCGACCGCGGCGTGCTGCTCGCCGGCTGGTACTTGCTCGGCCGCACCGGCATGCTGAATACGCGCACGCTCGCCGTTCATCGCTTCGCCGCGATTCCAATGACGTATGACAGCTCCAGCACGCAGCCGCTGAGTCTTTCGCCCGATGAGCGGAGCTTCGTACGAATCCTGGAAGCAATGGCGGAGTCGGGCAAGTCGACGACCGTGCTGGCGGTGACAGATTTTGTCGCTGACCGGTCGTACCTGCTGCCGATCGATCGCGCGCGAATGCGTTTCAGCCGGATCGGCGAGGTGAACGCGGCGTGGGTCGATCACCATTTCACCTGGAAACGCGACGAGCATGGAATCGATCAATTCGTCGAGCGCGCCGACTTTCAGCCACTCCCGTACCGCGGCGAGTTCCGTCCCGCGTTCGCCGGCCGGCAAGAATACAGGCTCGACCTCGTCGGCGAAGACATGCGCACGGCAGTTGAGTCCATGCTCATCGAGCACTTCAAGGCTGAACGCCAGCCCGACGCGACCGATTACGAACACCTATTCAAACTTGACGGCCAGCAGGTGTCGGTCTGTTGCGGTTCGGAATTCGCGTACGTGAGCGTCACGTTCGACCCCGGCGTCGACGAAGCCGTCGGCAAGTCCTTCGCAGAACTTTTTGATGCGGAGCTGGCGACCGGGAAATATGATTCACTGTTCCACGTTTGATCGATTTCGCGCTCTCTCGAACTCTTTAACGCTCGTGCACACCTGCTCGTCGGTGAGCCCTTCAGGAATTTTGAACGGCCCGACATCGGCGAAGGGCACGCGCACGTACTTCGCCTGCCCGCCGGCATAGCCGCCGAACAAATGCGAGTAGCCGAACAGCGCCGACGGCGAAAAGCCGTAGAGTTTTTCAGTGGCCGACGCGTTGGGGTTGGAATTATCGCAGCAGGCCCACAGATCCTTGCGACAGAAGTAGCAGTTGCCGCAGGCGATGGTAAACGGCACGAGTACGCGGTCGCCGACCTTGAGTTTTTTCGCATCCACGCCCGGGCCGACGTCGACGACTTCGCCCATGAACTCGTGGCCGAGCACGTCGCCCTTTTTCATCGAGGGGATGTAGCCGTCGTACAAATGAAGATCGGATCCGCAGATGGCGGTGCTGGTGACTTTCAGAATCGCGTCGCGCGGGTTGATGATCTTCGACAGCGTGATGTTCTCGACCCGCACGTCGTATTTTCCGAACCAGATAACGGCTTGCATTACTACACCTCAAAATTATCGGGCGGGGATAAAAAATGTTCCTCCCACGCCGGGGGGGGGGGGGGGGGCGGTTTGGGGGGCCGCCCCCCCCGCGGGGGGCGGGAAAGAGAAAAATAAGACCCGGCCCCCCCCGGGTTGTAGTTTGGGGGGGGAA
>JBBQNK010000078.1:0-15119 GCA_038329865.1 Tepidisphaerales bacterium
CACCCGAAGAGCCTCCTTGCTGCCTTCACCCATTGGATTCTCCAGACTTCACGTCCCGAACGTCGAAAAACACCTGCATTTATGCGGTCAAACGACAATTCATTATACGTGGAGTCCACTGCCATCTGGGAAATCCGGGTCTATATCATCAAACTGGGACATTTTAGGGGACCAGGACAACGTGTCCTCACGCCTTCTCACCTGTTATCTCCGGGTCTGTCCCACTGGGACAAACCGCTTTTGACCGCCAGGACGGTGATGGTTTTGGGCCCGCCTTCATTGATTCGCCCAGCAAATCGCTTCGAGCGATCGCTGGGCGATTTTGCATTTCTAAGTTCATACGTGTGTGCTCGGCGATGTGTCGGGCACGAGTCAACGCAATCAATTCAGGCGCTGTTTTAGCAAAAGCTGACGATTGCTCAAATGGTCCTGACACGGACCGAAGGAGCCGGTATGGCAAGGAAAGACGAATGGATGGAGCCGCGAGACGGGAAGGTGTTCCGCGGCCTTATCGTCGCCCGCATCAGCGGAAGTCAGAATCAGAAAAAGCAGAGCAATGAAGACCAGATCCAGCATTGCAAGGAAGAAGTTCCAAGCTACTTCAAAGGCACGAACGTCGAGCGCAAGATCATTAAGTCTGCCGCCAAAGGAGAACTGCTCGAACGCGAAGAAATTATTGAAGTCGAAAAGGAACTGCGTACCCAGAAACACGACTTGATGATTGTCGAGGACCTCGGTCGCCTGCTCCGCGATGTGTTGGCGAAGCACATATTCGGTATCGCCAAGGACCATGGAACGCGGGCGATTTCCATCAATGATTGCGTCGATACCGCGGACGAAACTTGGTAAGAAGACGCGCTTAATGCCTGTGCCGACCATGTGGCGCACAACCGCAACACGTCGCGGCGGATCAAGAAAAAAATGATGAACCGCTTTAAGACCAAAGGAGAAATGTTCCAACAGCCGATCGCAGGATATCGCCGCAAGAAATCGGAGGAATTGTGTGATGTGGAGCGGCTGGATGAATGGACGCCGACGATTCTTCAAGGGGCTCAAATGGTGCTCGGCATGGCCACCGACATTGCAGTTGCAGAATTCTTTGACAGCGTCGGATTCAAGCCAGGCCCATTCAGCGATAGTCTTACGTGGAGCGGCGTGGCCGTTCACCGCCTTTACAGCAACACAATTCTAGAGGGCCGGCCACAACGCGGTGCCCGGACGTCTGAGAAGAAATACGAAGCCGGCAAGCGCCGGCCGGTCAAAAATCCCGAGGGTCCGACCTATATCGATCGCCCTGACTTGGCTCACCTAGATCACTCGACGTTTGAATTGCTTCAGGCGCATTTTACCACAAAGGCAGAACGCTATCGTCGCGCCCGTGCGGGCGAAGATTGCCTAACGTGTGTTGCGCGTTCCAAGTCCCGCTTTCCGGGCCACACTGCCGGCTGCTACTATTGCGGGCATGCAGCGGTGTGGGGCGGGAATGGCCAAAAAAATAAGATGATGTGCAGCGGAAGCCGCCAACACAAATGTTGGTGTTCGTTCGGAGTCGATGGGCGTCGCATCACCCAGGCGACCGTATCAATGGTGATCGAGCACTTGGCCGGCCTGCCAGCCTTCGAGGGCCAATTCAAGCAGATGCTTGAATCTGCTGCCGACAAATCCCATCGCAAGAATGCTGAATCGCCAGAACATCTTCAGCGGGAACTTACGACCCTGAAGCAGTTTCAGGCCAATACGACGGAGGCCATCGCAGCCACTGGTGGAATTGAATCGCTCTACGAAAAACTGCGTCAGCTTGAAGCCGACGAGAAACTGCTCAATGCCCGGCTTGAGCAGGCTCGAACCGTCTTAAAGCAGCCGCTGGATTTGCCGAAAAACCTGCAGGAAATGATCTCGGAGATTCGTCGTTGTCTCAGCGATGACATTGACAGCTACCTGTCACCGAACCCAACTGCTTGTGATTCGCAATAAACATTTCAGGTTTCCCAAGTCAACGCGCAAGTTCTAACCCAGTTCATTCAGTCCATAAAGTTTACCTACTTTGCGCAGTCCTTAATGACAGATTGATTGCTGGAATATGACCGCGCATCGGGACTTACCTGATGAAAATGAGCAAATTCTCATTGACCGGTTCACCGGACGCCAAGTAAGACATAGTCCTTAGAGAAGGAGGCAAACAGTGGCCTCCTTTGGATGGGTCAAAAGGGTTCACATCTTTTGTGCCTGTAAGTGTCATTGGAAGAAACCGGTGGGAAGTATGAAAATGCGTAAATCGCTTCGTAGGAAGTTCCCGGCGCACATGGCTCGTTGGGCTGTGATCGGCGCTGTTGCCGCGGTGCCGATGGAGCTTCTTGCGCCGCGTTCGGCGCAGGCCACGATCATCAACATCCAGGCCGGGAATAACCCGGATCACTTTGATCTGTTTACTACTGCAACGCCAACAGACACAATCACCATTCAGAAGGATACCAACTCCAGCGTCTCGCTCACGTATTCATCCAACAGTACGGGTCTCTCCGTACCGGCCACGGGATCTATCGGAAGCGGGAACGGCAAGACCGCCTCGTTGGCGATGACGCTGGTCAACAATGCAAACGGTTCGGCGTCGGCGGGCAATAAAACTTACCTGGTGACGATCCACAACGCTTCGACGTCTCAAACCGATCCGATCGAAACGGTGACGGCCTCGGTCTACGATCACGCGCTCGTCACGGCCCCGACGGTCACGATCCGCCTGACTCAGGGCCAGACCGCCACGAGCGCGATCACGCTCCAGAATCTCTTGAACTCCTCCGTTCAGCGCGACGACGCGAAAATCTCCGCCATCAGTGCCGGTGCGAACGGCTTCACCACGACTTACTCCGGAACCACCACGATCGCCGCGAGCGATTCAGTGTTTAACACGGCATTCAACGCTCAGTTCATCGCGACCCAGGCGAACATCACGGCCGGCCTGTCGAAGAACTTCACCATCACCTACGGCGATACCAATACGACGTACACCGGCGCGAACGGCAACAATCAGTCGGCTACGCTGACCGTCAATGCGACGATCGACAAACTTTCCGAGCTCGTCAACACCAACACGAACATCAACTCCGGCCGCACGTCGCTCGGCAGCGTGGCGCCGATCAAGACCGGTACAGGTACATACATCCCCGGCGTTCTGACCAACATCAACGGCGGCTCCGGCGCGAGCAAGGGGACCGTCACTATCAACATGGGTGCGGCGAACGGGCAGACCGCCCAGTTCGGTTCGGATAAGGCCATCATCCTGCTCGACTTTGTCAGCACCACGAATCTGAGCCAGTTGACCGCGGACCTCGCCAGCTTCGGCTACAGCTACACCACAACGGGAGATCAACTCACCGGTGCATTCAGCACTTACGACCTGGAATTCAGCATGTCCGGAATCACGGGTAGTACGGACTACTTCGATTTTGACTACTCCAAATACGGGCTGTTAGTTAAGAACGTAGCAGTCGTGCCCGAACCGACCTCGTGCGGAATGCTTCTTTCGGCCGGCATTGGATATTTATTGACACGGCGCAAGCGGACCAATAAACGGTAACGCCGGACGACTCGCTTTTGTACCGGCAGGTCTCAATAACGGGCGGAGCAGCTTTGGTTGCCCCGCCCGAATGCTTTTATCAGACATTGATTCAATTCTTGTTTGGCCGAGCTTAATTGTTGTGTCAATTTTAACGATGGAATGCATGAGTATGCATTTGGAAGAAGGGTCCACGGTCCCATAATGTCCGTCTGTGTCGAATATCGACCGGCCGTATCTCGGTCTCGCGCCAAGTTATGGCGGGGGGCCGCGCTGACGTTGGTATTGGGGCTGGGCCTGTTCCTGCGGGTTTATAAGCTCGATCAGCCTGTGCTGTGGTGCGACGAGGCGGAGTCATGCATCAATGCGATGACGATCCTGGAGCACGGCGTGCCGGTCGATAGCTACCTCGGTCTGCCGATCTACGAAAATACCCTCACCGATCCCTGGCCGGAGAGCAAAGAGTACGAATTCCGGGACAGCAGTTATTCGAAAAAGAGCGGGATGGCGATCTACCACGGATGGCTGCCGCTCTATGCGATCGCCGGGTCATTCAAGCTCGCGGGAATCAAGCCCGACACCGACACTTCCAACCTGACGCCTCTGCACGACGAGCAAGGCGTGCGACTTCGTACGGTCGCGGCGCGCGTGCCCGCGGCGCTGGCGGGCATGCTGATGCTGGTCGTGCTCTTCATGGCAGGCAATGAAATGTGCGGACCGGCCGCGGGGTGGACGGCGCTGGTCTGTGCGAGCGTCGCCGTGCCGATGGTGAACATCGCTCGGCAGGCGCGATACTACTCGCTCACCGCGGCACTCTCCGCGGTCTGCTGCCTGGCGGCGTGGCGGATGTATTCTCGCGGGCGGTATCGCGACTTCGTCGTCGCGGGGATCGCGTTCGTGCTGATGTTCCACACGCACATCCTCACGTTCGCGATCGCTTCGGCAGCACTCCTCACGCTGTTGCCCGCCATTATTCATAAGCACGAAAAGCCCTGGAAAAAGCTCTTCCTGTTCGGCGGGATCGTCGCAGCGTTCACGCTTCCGTGGTTGATCTGGACCGGATTCCTCGGCGCGGCGCAATCCGTCCCCAAGGCCATCTACACGATGAAGTTTCCCGACGACCTGATCGCCTGGCCGCGGCGGTACTGGCAGATTTCAACATTGCTGATCACCGGGATGCTCTGGCTGATCTTCCTGCACCTTCGGCCCCGGCTGTTTAGTCAGCGGATCCGCAAGCCGTTCACCGACCACAACGTCGCGTTCTATTTTCTTTCGTCGTGGATCATCTTCGGCTTCCTGATGTTCATGCTGCTGATTCCAGCGGCGAGCCTTTTCTTTCAGCGGCTTTACCTGGGCGATGTCGGGCCGGGGATTATTTTCGGCGCGATGTTGTTCGTCGGTTTCGGCCGCGTGGTCGGCGGGCGAACGGCGGTGACGCTGGCGTGCATCGGGTTCATCGCGTTCGCGTACCTCAATACCAAGGCCGGCTACTGGTGGCAGCGAAATAAGGTAGGGCAGGTGCGGCTGGCGTATCTCGTCAACGACATGCGGTCATGGCACATGCAGCCGGGAACGCGCGTTTACGCGACGCCGAACGATCATCTCACGCTGGCGTTTTACACCGGCATTCCGATCCAAAGTATTGCGCCCGTCCGCAAGAGCTTTCTGGACTCATATCCGCACGACATCGTGCTCATCGACTGCACCGTTCACGTGCTGCCGCTCGAAGACGAATCCATTCGATCCGCCGCCATGCGCTTTCACACGCCGCTGGCTGAAACGGACGTGTCGAGCTACACGGATCTGATCAATCGCGTGGCGGCGGGTCGCAAGGTGGCGGGGAAGGTCAAGTCGGTCGATCCGACGCGGAAGGACTTACCGCCGTTTGCCGAATCGGTAATCAAATGGCAGTTGGAAGCGTCGCCGATCTGGACGCGTCAATACGATTTCGAATACATCAATCCGTCGATGTTCCGCGGCTTCAACTACGACGACTACGAGAAGTGGTGGCAGATTTTCTTCTACCGCTTCGTCGGGCCGCTCGATCGGATCGGGCCGAACCTCAATTTTGCGGATCGGATGAAACACGGCGACGCTCGCATGCTTTCTACCCTGTGGACGGTTTACACGTCCCCCGGGCCGTTGCCTGATGCACTTGAAAAGGCGGAGGCCAGATGATTCTCAGTAGTGATTATGAATCCGACGAGTCGATCGCCGCCGATGCTGACGAGCCGAATCTGGCCAGGCGCATGGTCGCACCGACCGAAGCCGATCTGGGCAAGTACCAGTACGAGTTGTCCGTCGTCATGCCCTGCCTGAACGAGGCCGACACGCTTGCGGTCTGCGTGGGCAAGGCCCGTCGCGCGATCGAATTGAACGGCATTCGGGGAGAAGTCGTCGTCGCGGACAACGGCAGCACCGACGGGTCCCGGGAAATTGCAGTCCGGGCAGGCGCCCGCCTGGTCGACGTGAAGCAGCGCGGGTATGGCAGCGCGCTTAAGGGCGGGATCGAAGCGGCGCTGGGCAAGTTCGTGATCATGGGCGACGCCGATGACAGTTACAACTGGCTTGAGCTCCCGAAATTCGTCGCCAAGCTCCGCGAAGGTTTCGACCTCGTGCAAGGCTGCCGCCTGCCGATCGGCGGCGGACGCGTCATGCCGGGCGCGATGCCGACTTCGCACCGCTGGCTCGGCAATCCAGGGCTGACCTGGCTGGCGCGCTGGTGGTTTGGCGTGAAATTTAACGACGTTTACTGCGGCATGCGCGGATTCACGCGCGAACTCTACGACCGGCTTGATCTTTGCAGCCCGGGCATGGAGTTCGCCACTGAAATGCTCATCAAGGCTAGCCGCTACAAGGCACGCGTCACCGAGACGCCGATCACGTTGCACAAGGACGGCCGAATTGCGCACCCGCCGCACCTTCGCACGATCCGTGACGGTTGGCGTACGCTCCGGTTCTTTCTGCTCAGCAGTCCGCGGTGGCTGTTCTATCGACCGGGCGCGGCACTGATCGTGCTAGGCTTGATCGGCTACGCGCTGGCGCTGCCGGGCTTTCAAATCGGCAAAATCCATTTTGCGATGAACACGCTGCTGTTTTCCAGCCTTGCGTTGATCGCCGGATTCCAGGCGGTGAGCTTCGCCGTCGCGATGAAGACACTTGCGGTCTGCACCGGCGTTCAGCCGCGCGACGAGCGGCTCGACCGATTCTTCAACGTCGTCACCGTCGAGCGCGGCGCAGTGGCGGGCGTGATCGGCGTGCTCGTCGGGCTGGCGATGCTCGGCGTCGTCGTCGTGAAGTGGAGCGTCGTGCATTTCGAGCAACTGAACTACGAGCAAACCTTCCGCTGGGCGATTCCCGGCGGTGTTTTCGTGACTTTGGGTCTGCAAGTCATCCTTTTCAGCTTCTTGATGGGAGTGCTGAACGGGCTTCGAATTCACCTCACCGAACACGACTAAATGCTCAGTACGCTTCATTGCACGTCACCCGCCGATTGATTGTTATATTTTCACCATCTTAATGACGACCGCGTCACGCAGGGGCTGAAACGCCTCGATTTCCCTATCGCTTTTTCGAGCGGATAGCCATAGTGACTCGCGACATATTGAAGTCTCGTTGCGGACAAAACTCGGGCTCACGTAAAGCCAAATAAATAGCTGCCAGGGAGGGGGCAACCAGCACAAACAAACAGGAGCAATGATGAAGCTGCGCACATTAGTCAAGGCATTTCTGTGTGATGACCGTGGGATGGAAACCGTTGAATGGGCCGTCTTGGCGGCAATTCTGGTCGCGGGGCTGATTGCGGTGATCTCGGGTCTCGGGACGAACGTCCTGAACAAGTTCACCGCACTGCAGACCGCCACCAACTGAGTGGTTTTGAGGTTTTGAAATTACTAATTCGACCCGCCAACGCGGGCAAAGGCCACCCGGCTGGGAGTTCGACGTGTCCGTCGTGTGACGGGCCGAGAACTGCCGATGGACTGGTCTTACGTAGAAGGAGTTTGAGATGAAAGCGTCTAAGTTGATCGCCCGGTTCATGCGTGATGACCGTGGCATGGAAACCGTGGAATGGGCGATTCTCGCCGCGTTGATCGTTGCCGGCCTAGTCACGGTTATCACCGGTCTGGGAACCAACGTTCTGAACAAGTTCACCGCCCTGAAGACTTCGACGAACTAATCCGAATCGTCGGATCGGTCTTCTTGCGCGATCAGGGGAGTGACGTGCATGTTCACTACGTTGTGGAATTCACCCACTCCCATCAGCCAATGGGCAGCTGTCCTGTGCGTCGCACTCGTTGCGGCGATCCAGGATTCACGGACGGGTCGAATTTCAAATAGGTTGACCGGATCGCTGCTCGTGGCTGGCGCGATCTGGTCAATCTATTCCTGCGGCCTGGCGGGGCTGGGCGACGGAGCGGCGGGGTGCATCCTACTGGCGATGCCGTTCATCGTGCTGTTCCTCGTGGCCGGGGGCGGGGCGGCCGACGCGAAGCTGATGGGCGCCGTCGGGATGTGGCTGGGCGTTCGCAACGGCGTCTTCGCGCTGACGTGCGTGCTGCTGGCCGGCGCGGTGATGGGTCTGATTTACGCGCTGATGAAGAAACGGTTCGAAGCCGTCTTCATCAACCTCACGCTGGCGGGATTCGGATTAGGCAAGCTGATCACCCGCCGGCAGAAATGGGCGCAGGCTTCAGAAGCGCTGCCCGCGACGAGTGAAATGATCCCGATGCCGTACGGGCTTTCGATCTTCGTGGGGCTTAGTCTGGCGGCGTGGAGCGTTTTTGAGTGGAAGACAGGTCGATTTCGATGAAAACAGCGAACGGCAAACGTCGGCTCTCGCGCGGCACGGCGACCATCGAAATGGTGCTCGTCGGCATGCTGCTGATTCAGCTCACCTTTTTCTCAATCGAATTCAGTTGGCTGTTTCTGCGTAAGCAGCAGGTCACGAACACCGCCCGCCAAGCCGCCCGGCTGGCCGCGACGGTGGACGCGACCAATGCGGACGTCACTTCACTGATCACCACGCAGCTCAGTTCTTACGGCATGGGGAGCAGCGGTTACACCACCACGCTCAGTCCGGCGAACATCGCCAGCCTGGCGAAGGGTACGCCCGTGAGCGTCACGATCGCCATTCCGTACAAAAATATTCAGGCGACGCCCGCTTCGATGGGGCTCTGGACGACGTTCAACGTTCTGCCGACCACCGTCACCGCATCGGTCACGATGGTGAAGGAAAACGAATGAACGCGGGGCGCAGTAGTTCGATCATTTCTGTGTTGGGAGCATTTTTATGAAATGGGCCGTTGTTGGATTGTGTCTTCTCGGCGTCTCGGCCGCAGTTTGCGCGGCGTTTCTCGTCAACACGCTTCGTGCGACGGCCGCTGCGCCCCCGGCAGCGCCAACTACGCAGGAAGCGCAGCCGATGGTGCAGGTGCTGTACGCCACCACGGGCATTCCTGCGATGACCGTTGTCGACGCCAAGTCAGTCGTCGTTAAATCCGTTCCGAAGAACGAGGCCCCGAAAGGCTATGTCACCAGCCCAGTCGACGTGGTCGGCAAGGTCGTCGCGGTTCCCGTCGTGGAAGGGCAGGCATTCAGCCTCTCCTGCTTCGCCGATAAAGAGACCGCCCGCCAAGTGGCCGACGCGATTCCGTTTGGCAAGCGCGCGGTCGGCATTTCAGTCACCGATTACGCAGGGCTCGAAGGCATGCTTTTCCCCGGCAGCACGGTTGACGTGATGGTTTCGTTCAAGCCGCAGGAAGGCGAATGGCAAAACGCCGTCACCGGCACGCTGCTGGAAAACGTGCACGTCCTGGGCATCGAGCAGCAGACGGTCGTTTCCCCGAACAAGCCGGTCGGCGACCCGTCTTACAACATCGGCCGAAATGGCTTCCGCCGCGTCACGCTGCTGGTGAATACCGAGCAGGCCAAGAAGCTGCAGCTGGCGATGGGATACGGCACGCTCTCGCTGGCGTTACGTAATCCGCTCGACGGCAGCAAAAATGACGACAAGTCCGTCTCGGTTCAAAAGCTCTTGGCGGATATGGCGCCGTTCCGGATCTTCGAAACCAAGCCGACGCCCGCTCCGGTCGTCGAGCCGGCGCCAGCGCCTGTGCCCGCACCGGCCCCCGTCGTGGTCGCACCGACGACCAAGCCGGTCGAACCGCCCCTCATCCCGCAGTGGGAAGTGACCGTCATTCGTGGCGGGGCGCAGGAAACCAAATCATTCCCGTTGCCCAAGGCAAAGACCGACACGATCGAATCCGTCAACGCGGCCCCGGCCCACTAGAAAAGGGATTGGATTCCAATGGCGCTTCGAGACGTACTGCTCCTGAGTAACGAGACTTCCACTGTCAACGCGGTGACGGCGGCGATGTCGACCAACGGCCAGCTGTCGTCGGAAAATGTCTTTCACAATCTGGCGCAGGTGGCGGCCCGCCTCGAGCGCGGCGGTGTGCCGGCGGTGTTGCTGGATATCGACGACCAGCCCGATGGCACGCTGGCGAGCATCGAGCCGCTGGCGCGCAAGTACGTCGATACGAAGTTCATCGCGCTGGCCGGCGTGGTGCGGCAGGAGCTGCTGTTCGAAGCGATGCACGTCGGCGTGCGGCACGTGCTGCTGAAGTCGGCCGTCCCGGAAGATCTGTCGGGCGTACTGCACCGGCTTTGCCCGGTCTCGATCGGTTCGGCGCAAGGCAACGCCATCACGATTCTCTCCGCGGGCGGCGGTTGCGGCGCGACGACGCTCGCGGTCAACGTCGCCGCTGAACTGCCGGTCACGCCGACCGAGCCGAACCTCGTCGTCGATCTCGATCATTCCTACGGCGCGGTCGGCACGTACCTCGGCCTTGATGGCGATTACGGCGCATTCGATCTCTTCAGCCGTCCCGGCGAAATCGACGGGCAGCTCATCCAGAGCACGACACTGTCATCCAGCACAACGCTGCACGCGATGCTGAGCATGTCCCGTCGCCGCCTCGGCGACAATGCGGTACTCGATGCGAAGCGCGTCGGCCATGTGATCGACGCATGCAAGCAAACTTACCTGTGGAACGTGATCGACGCCCCGCGCGTCTCGCACGACGTGGCCGCCGAGCTCGTGCGGCGCAGCCATGCCACGCTGCTGCCGCTGCAGCTGATGATCAAGGATATCCAGGTCGCCCGGCAGATTCTCGCAGGGCTGAGCTCGCGCGGCGTGAATCTCGCCCGCGTGTTCCTCATCGCGACGCGCTACCGCAAGCGCGGCCTGACGATCTCGCTCGACGAAGCCAAGCGGGCGCTGGGCCTGAAGGACGAACAAACGCTCGGCATGCTCTCGAACGATTTTGCAGCTGTTACCGAGGCGGCGAATCTTGGCAAGCCGTTGTCGCAAACGTCGCCGCGGTCGGATTACCGGCGCGACGTGCAGAAGCTCGCCGGCACGCTCGCGGCGTTGCCGAAGTTGTTCAGCGTCGGTCGGAGTTTAGCCGCTCACTAATGGTGTAAAGGACTCACGCGTATGTACGCCAACGTAAAAAGCCTTCTCCCGCGCAACGGCAACGGCCAGGCTGCGAACCCCACCGGCGTGATCAAGCGCAATGTCCACCGCAAGCTGCTGGAGATGATCGACTTGACCGAAGCCCGCCGCATGCCGGTGGAGCAGTTGCACGCTGAATGCTCGCGCCGGGTGGACGCGTTGCTGAATGAACAGCGCACGCCGCTTTCAGCGTCGGAAAAATCGCAGTTGCTTCGTGAAGTGATGGACGACATCTTCGGCCTCGGTCCGATCGAAGAGCTGCTCCGCGACCCGTCCGTCAGCGACGTGCTGGTGAACGGCCCGAAAGAAGTCTACATCGAGCGCAACGGCCGACTGGAAGAAACCGCCATCACCTTTGCCGATGACGCGCAGCTGATCCAAGTCATCCAACGCATCGCCTCCTCCGTCGGCCGGCGCATCGACGAAAGCTCGCCGATGCTCGACGCGCGCCTCGCCGACGGCAGCCGCGTAAACGCGATCATCCCGCCGCTCGCCCTCGACGGCCCGGCGATGAGCATTCGTCGTTTCGGCACGGTTCCGATCGGGGCCGACAAGCTGCTCGAGCTCGAAGCCCTCACGCCGGACATGTGCCTCTTCCTCGAAGCGTGCGTGCGCTCGAAAACCAACATCCTCATCTCCGGCGGCACCGGCTCGGGAAAAACCACGCTGCTGAACGTGCTCTCTCGCTGGATTCCGCTCGGCGAGCGACTGGTGACGATCGAAGACGCGGCCGAACTACAGCTGCAGCGCAAGCACGTCGTTCGACTCGAAACCCGCCCGCAGAACATCGAAGGCAAAGGCGAAGTCTCGCAGCGCGACCTGCTGAAGAACACGCTGCGTATGCGGCCCGACCGAATCATCATCGGCGAAGTGCGAGGCGCCGAGGCGCTAGACATGCTGCAGGCGATGAACACCGGCCACGAAGGCTCGATGACGACCGTGCACGCCAACTCGCCGCGCGACGCGATGCGGCGAATCGAAAACATGGTCAGCATGGCCGGCCTGAATTATCCCGTCACCGCAATCCGCCAGCAGACCGCCAGCGCGCTCGATTTGCTGATCCAACTCGGCCGAATGACCGGCGGGCGGCGTAAAATTCTCAACGTCTCCGAAATCACCGGCATGGAAGGGGAAGCGATCTGCCTGCAGGAGATTTTCGTCTACAAGCAAACCGGCCTGGATGATGAAGGCAACGCCAAAGGTCACTTCGAAGCCTGCGGCGTGCGGCCGCAGCTTCTGACTCGCCTGCGCGAGCGCGGCTCGGATCTGCCGGACAATTTGTTCCAGCGCCGCATCATGAGTTCCGCGCCGCCGCTTGCGGCCGGACCGCGGATGGGAGCCAAGCGTGTTTGATACACCGCAGAAAATTCTCACCTTCGTTGCGACGGTGGCCGCCTTCGGGCTGGTCCTTTCGATCTGGCTGGCCGGCGTGCTGCTCTGGTGGTCGCGCCGCGCCAAGCGCACGAATCTCGTCAAAGAGCGCCTGAAGGCGATCGAAGATCACGGCACGATCAACCAGGGCGGAAAAACACTTCGACTCTGGCACGAAGGCAAGGAATCGACGACCGTCGTCCCCGAGTTCATCGTCCGCGGCGGCTTCGCCGTGTGGCTGGAAGACCTTCGCGTGCAGTCCGGCTGGAAAGCGCCGCTGGATACCGCGCTGCCGAGCCTGGCGATCGTGCTTTTGATCGTCGCGTGCGCTTCGTACATGATCACCGGCACGCCGCTGATGGCGATCGGCGGGCCGATCACAGTCCTTATCCTTCTCTGGATCTATCTGCAGCAGCGAATCTCGCGCCGAACGGCCCACTTCGAGCGCAATCTGATCGACGCGCTGGAGCTGGCCGCCCGATCGCTGCGCGCGGGGCATCCGCTCGTCGGGTCGTTCCAGTTGATCGCCGAAGAAATCCCCGCCCCCGTCGGCGATTTGTTCGGTCGTGTTTGCCAGCAGCAGAACCTGGGTGTCGCGATGGAAGAAGCACTCCGCGGCATCGCTGAAAAACATCCGTCGGACGATCTCAAACTGTTCGCCACGTCCGTCGTCATCCAGATCCGCACCGGCGGCAACCTGGCGGACATGATGATGCGGCTGGCGAACGTCATCCGCGAGCGCAACCGCCTGGCGCGGCGCATCCAGGTGCTCACCGCGCAAACTCAGTTCAGCAAACGCGTGCTTCTGTCGCTGCCGTTCCTGGTGTTCATTCTGCTGAACGTGATCAACCCGGTTTACATGCAGCCGCTGTACGACACGTTCGCGGGGCAAGCCATCATGGTTGCCTCGGCAACGGGCCTCCTGCTCGGGTGGCTGATGATGAACTGGCTTTCAAAACTTACGCCGTAAACTTTTATGAATGCTCAACTGATCATCCCGATTCTCACCGGCGCCGCGGTCGTCTCCGTCGGCGGCGCGATGCTTCTGAATCGCCGGCTGAAACGCGCCCCGCTCGAGGAGCGCTTGCAGGACATCAGCGGCGGGACGGTGCGCGGATCGTCCTCATCGCCGAACGCCGGCAGCGGCAAGTTCACCGGCTTGGTGCACAATCTTGGCTCGGCGGTGTCGTCGAAGAAAAGCTCGATCACGCTGCGTGAACAATTGACGCAGGCCGGCTACCACCAGGCGGGGGCGGCATCGGTTTACATCGGGGCCAAGATCATCCTGCTCGTTTGCGGCCTGACGATCGCGCTGGCGCTGATCGTTCCCACGGAGTTGAAGGGCCAGACGAAAATCACGTCCATCTCCGCCATCGCGATGGGGCTTTTCTTTCTGCCGAACATGGTGGTTTCATCGCAGCGCCGCAAGCGCTGCAGCCTGATCCGCCGGCACTTGCCGGATGCGATCGACCTGCTCGAAATCTGCGCCTCAGCCGGCATGGGCCTTGATCAGGCGTGGAACGCCGTGACCGATGAATCGCGCACCGTCTGCCCGACGCTGGCCGACGAGATGGCGCTGACCAACCTCGAAATCCACCTCGGCGCGACGCGCACCGATGCGATGCGTCACATGGCCACGCGAACCGGCGCTGAAGAATTGTCGTCGCTGGTCGCGATGCTTCTGCAGGCCGAGCGGTTCGGCACGAGTATCAGCGAAGGGCTGCAGAACTACGCCACGTTCATGCGCGAAACGCGCAGCCAGCGGGCCCAAGAGGCGGCGGAGAAGATGGCGGTCAAGCTGATCTTCCCGATGGTCATCGCGATCTTCCCGGCGGTGGTGCTGCTGATGGCCGGGCCGGCGTTTATCGCGCTCTATCACGCGACGCGCCCGAATTAGATCGAGCCGACTTGAAGTATCGCGTCATCCCGAGGTACTCCGAGGGATCTCGGCAGCACGGGAGCCGTTCGGTGTCCGAGATCCCTCGGAGTACCTCGGGATGACAAAGGAAATGAATTCGGCAGACGCTACGGTTGGAGTTGATGCGCTCTGGAAGACAAGGATGGTGTTGAATGATGAAGACGAATACCGCCCGACGCTGGATGACGAAATCGAGCTGGCGCCGCGGCATGGTGCTGCCGCTCACGGGGTTCACGTTCTTCGCGATGATCTGCTTCGCCGGGCTGGCGCTGGACACGGGGCACGTGTACATCGTCGGCCAGCAGTTGCAGGTCGCCGCCGATGCCGCCGCGCTCGCGGGGGCGGCGCAGGTGCGCGTCGATCCGGTCGCCGCCGTTTCGGCCTCGATCGGCACGGCGGGGAAGAACAAGGAAGACCAGGCGTTCGTATCACTCAGCGCCAGCGACGTGCAGGTCGGCAATTACGACCGGTCGACTAAAGCCTTCACCATCAACGGCACGCCGTACAACGCGGTGAAAGTCACCACGCGCGCGACGACGAATCTTCTCTTCGCGCCGGTCGTCAACCTCGTGCTGAATCCCGGCGATACCAGCAACAGCTACAACACGTCGAACGTTTCACGGACCGCCATCGCGATGGCCGGCGCTTCGTTCGGCGCGGGCGTGATCACGCTCGACCCCAGTCGCACCGGCATCGATGTGAACGGCAACATCTCGCTGATCGTTCCCAACGGGGGCATCCAGGTGAATTCCAAGCCGACG
>JBBQNK010000079.1:0-15016 GCA_038329865.1 Tepidisphaerales bacterium
CCCGGACGCCCGGTGCCCGAGTACGCGGCGTCGAACAAGCGAGACATCGTCACCAGTTCCTCGTCGATCATACGCTTCAGCGGCCGCAACGGATGATCCGCCCGAATGCGGCGTTCCACGTCGATCACAAAAAACATCGGCAGCTGGGTGTCCGGTTTGCCTCGCATCGATCGGCCTCCTGATCAACACCCGACAGCGTAGCGCGATCGACGAAGGACAACAAGCGTTTTGCAGCAGCCTGCTAGGCAATTTTCAGATTCGGGAGAATCCGTTTGAATTGTCCCTCTCCCGGATTACCGGGAGAGGACCAAATGCGCAATCTATTCGGACTGACCCGCTCCAAGCGAGTCGCGTCGTTGGACTAGTTTTATTCGCTATTAATACAGTACATCCGATCACGCTCACCCAAGCTCCACCCACTCCTCCCGATCCGCGGCGTCGCGGGCGTGCAGCAAGAGCTCGGCCATGTAGAGCGAATGCGCCGTCGAAAAAATCGCGCCGCTCTCGCCAGTTACCGCCGCGAATAATTCCTCCGCGGCGGGGCGCGGCGTGGCTTGTGAGGTGATGTCGACTTCCGCCGCACCGTTGGTGGTGAGCTTGCACGCGCCGCCGCGCACTTCGATCTGCCCGGCGGTGCCGATGACGCGCAGGCGGTCGTCGCCGTGCGTGGCGGATTTTCCCGGGCGCAGCAAGTCCGCGTGCACCATCGCGCTCCCGCCGCCGCTCAGGCCGAACAGGCTGAGGCAGTGGTCGTCCATCGCCGGCAGCTCCGGGTGCGAAAGATTCCCGAGCCGGCCGGTGACTTTCGTGAACGTTTGCCCGGTGACGAAGTGCACCAGGTCGA
This sequence comes from Tepidisphaerales bacterium, assembly GCA_038329865.1. Classification (GTDB taxonomy): domain Bacteria; phylum Planctomycetota; class Phycisphaerae; order Tepidisphaerales; family Tepidisphaeraceae; genus JANMES01. The sequence goes on from JBBQNK010000079.1 coordinate 845, forward strand.
TGCCGTGACTGGCGACCCACAGCAGCGTCGAGCCGTACGCTGCGCGATCGCCGTACCAGCTTGGGCGCGTGCCGAAGCGGTAGCTCTTTTGCGCGGTGGCCATCACCACGTTACCGATCAGCCCCGCCGCCACCGCGTCGCGGGCGGCGCGGAATTCGGGATTGCAGCGGAAATTGAACTCGGTGATAAGGCGCGGGCGATCCTTCGCACCGCCGCCGACGAGCGATTTGAGTTTCTCCAACTGCTCCCACGTCGCCGCCGCCGGTTTATCGGTGACGACCGGGATTCCGCGGGCCAGCACCTTCGCGTTGATATCGCCCGCATAGCCGTAAACCGCCGCGACGTTCACCACGTCGGGTTTGTACTGGTCGAGCATGTCGTCGATCGAGTCGAAGAAAGCCGCCGGCGCGCCGAGTGCGTCGGCCAGTTCTTTGGCGCGCGGCGAATCGCACCCGTCGCTCGCGACCGCCACGGGCTGATCGAACGCATACCCGGGCCGGTTCAGCAATTGCCGCAGGTACGCGTGCCCCCACCCGCCGATGATCGCAAGCCGCATGAATGCTCCTGTTCCCGGCCGTGATAACGCCGCGCGAGCGGGGTGACAAGGAACCGGCGAAGTCGCACGCGGGGGCGCGATTTTCGATGATCAACTCGCCCCACCGCCACCGGCAACCAAAAGGCCGCAATTCCCGTCGGCATTGGCTGTTTGAAGTGGCATGGGCGGCTCGCTCATGGTTTTCGCCAGCCGGCCCAGACACGGGCGGGCCGCTCGTGCCACGTGCCACGAGACATCACACTGCACCAGGAACCTCCCGCTGGTGCAGGCTGATGGACACGCCGGTCGCTGTGCGACCGGCGTATCGATCAAACTGCACCGCTGCCCTCCCGTTCAGTTCTTTGACAATTCCTCGCACGTATGGCGATAATTCCATCGATTCGCTTCCGGTCGCTCGAGGATGAATCGCATGAAATTCCCGACGCGTTACCGTGCCCTGCTGGTCAGCCTGATCGCGGCGACGATTTGCGCCGTTGCGCTGGCCGATGCGACCGATTCGAAAATCGCCGCGCTGAAGAAGCAAATCGCCGCCCTCAAATCCGACCGCGATGATCTGCAGACCAAGGCCGACCGCCTGTCGGGCGATCTGAAGGACGACAAGTCCGACCGCGGCGCCAAAAACAAATCCGCGCTGGCCAAGACGGAAAAAGATCTGAAAGACGCCACCGCCGACCTGGCCGACGCCAACTCGACCATTTACGACCTCGAGCACAAGTCTGATGTCGCGCTGGCCAAGAAGGCGCACAAGAAAATCGACCCGGCCGACCAGGCCAAGTACGACAAACTCCTGAAGAACGCCAATGCGCAGAAAAAATCCGACGAGCAGCGCGTCGACAAGCTCAAAGGCCAGCGCGACGATTTGAAGCACGACACGAACGCGCCTTCCGACGATGAAAAGAAAAACACGGCTGCGCTGAACAAGACGCGGGACCAGATCGACAGCGACAACAGCCAGATCCGCGCTCTGGAAAAACAGTTGGCCGACCTGCAGAAGTCGGCCGACCGCCGGGACAAGCCCACCCGCCCCGCCGCAAAGCGACCGCCCGCGGGCGACCCGAATCCGCCAGGCGCGCTTCCTACGGACGACCCGACCACCGAACCGACGACGCTGCCCACCACCGAGCCGACCACGCTTCCCACGATCGAGCCGGCGATGTAAACAGTCGGCGGTTCTCGCCGCTCCCTCGGCGACCAATTCTAGAACTGATCAACGCCGAGCGTATCGTCATCGAGGTACTCCGAAGGATCTTGCGTCCACGGCAAGTCGGCTAGATCCTTCGGCGTACCTCAGCATGACAACTACGAGAGTCGGGCGATACAGGTGAAGTTGAAATGCTCTCGTCTTGCCCGTCATCGCGGGTTCGATCAAGATAGCGCGCGACTTTCACCAAGGAGGGCAGCTTGCTCCGAACGTTCACCTGGTCGATCGCCGCGGTCATGGGATTGTTGCTCGCCGGCTGTTTGGACGCCGGGCCGTCAACCACCACCGTCGTCGGCGCTGACGGCTTGCCGCGACAAGTCTCCACGCTGCAGACCGGCTACGCACCGAAAGACGCGCTCCGCAAATCCACCAACGTGCTTGATCGTCTCTTGCTGGCGCGCGTGAAGCCGCAAGGCTACGTACCGCCCGGCGGCGGCGGGTTCTTCTCCGGCGAGCCGAAGGAATGGCCCATCGTCGCCGACGCCTTCTCCGGCGTGGCCTATGGCCGGACTGCGGCGAACGAGTCGATCGAGATCGACGCCAACTGGCAGGGCCAAGGCGCGACGACGGTTAAAATCACCACGCAAATGCCGGCGGCGCAGCACTCGCATTTGGTGGAGTTGATTACGGCGGAGCTGAGTCGCGTGCCGGTGAAGTGATCTGCATGGGGTGGCACAGACATTCTTGTCTGTGACGGGCGGAGGTACCCCTCCGTCCGTGCTCTTCTCGCAGTTCACCGGTGCAACGGCGTACGAATCGAGGCGTACCTGGCTTCGGCACAGACAGGAATGTCTGTGCCACCGTAGAGTTGCGACTTCACTCGCACATACACAGGGCACGGGCCGATCGGCAGGGAGAGGGTCTTGTTCTTCGCCGTCATTGGCTGGTCGTGGCCGAGCATGTCGGTGACGGTGACTTCGTCGGCCGGCACGGGAAGATCGATCGTCTTCGGGCCGGCGACGTTCCACGCCATGATCACGTTCTGCGGCTTCGCGCCATCGCGGGCGTCGGCGGCGAATTCGTAGACGAACGTGCCGTCAGTGCCGTCGGTGATCGCGTTGAGTAGTTTCGGCGCGGGCATGAGCTTGATCATCGTGGCCGCCGCCTTGGCGGACGGACGCCAGACGCTGTCGGTCATGAAGAAGCCGGCGTTGAAGTGGTCGGAATCGGTGTTGAACATGATGTGCACGCGTTCCACGCCCAGCCGCTGCGCCAACGCGTACAGGCGCACGACGTACGCGGCCTGCAGCAGCGGCGTGACGAAGATTTCATTCGGCTTGTCGTCGAACTTCCCGCCGTCCGCCTTGCTGATCGGCCAGCCGACTTCGGTGTACCAGATCGTCGCGTCCGGCCGGCCGTTGTCGGCCAGCGTCTTGCGAATCTCCGCCAGGCACGACGCGGTGCTGTACTGTCCCCACGAGCGAATCGAGTACATGTCGGGCGCGGCCGGCTGAACGTACGGGTGCGTGGAGAGGATGTCGTAACTCTTGACCACCTGCGGATTGTCCGCGTGAACGTTCTTGATGAACCGCACGTCCGCCGCCGCCGCGCCGCCGGCACCGAAGCCGACGATCGTCACGTCCTTGTGCTTTTCCTTCACCGCGTAAGCGGCGGGCAGGATCTTGGCGTAGAGCGCTTCGCGCGCGGCCTCGAGTTCCGCGGGCTTGCGGCCGTCGGGCGGAATCACGTACTGAAAATTCGGCTCGTTGCAGATCTCCACGTACTTTACCGGCCGGACCGGCAGAGCAGGGTTGTCGGTAAAGAACGATCCGCCGGGGCCGTAGCGGTTGAGGAATTTATCGATTTGCTCCGGGTAATCGTGCAATAGCTTGGCCTCGGCGCCTTCTTCCTTGCCGAGTTTCGTGCCCATGGTGTGGAGGACTTCGACGTCATCCTGCACGTAAGCGGTCATCGCTTTGTCATCGAACGGCCCGCCGGAGCGGAAAGACTTCCAGCCGACTTCGCGGATCGCCTCGCGGTTGGTGAAGTACTCGCTCGGCCAGGTGTAAAGCCCGTAGATGAGCGGGTTGGGCTTGGCGGCGGCGAGAATGGCTTTCAGATCGGGCAGCGGCGGCGCGTCGAACTTCCACTTGCCGGGGATTTCCGTCGGCTGAACGACCGGCGGAAAATCGTGCGCGGCGGCGGAGGGTTGCGTGGCGGGCGCGGCGGACTGCGGTTCGGCTGTGATCGCGACGGCGCCGTCGGTCGCTAATGCGGCCGAAGGCTTCGCCGCCGGCGCGGCTGCGGCGGGCTTTTCATCGCCGAAGAATCGCAGGATCGTCTTCGCGTACACCGCGTGCCCCGCCGGGCCCGGGTGGTTGTTCCAGTTGTGCAGTTGGCTGAACGGCGGCACGCCGGCGTCGGCTTGGCGAAGCCACGCGGTGTTGACGTCGGCCACGCCGCAGTTTTCTTCCTTCGACAGGTCCAGCAGCACCTTGCGGTAATCGAGGATGCGCTCAGCGACTTTATTTTTCAGCCACGGGTTCGGCTGCATCGGCACGACGAGAATCACCTCGGCTCCCAGGTCGCGGGCGTGGTGGATCAGGGCGGTAATGTCCTTCTTGTACTCCTCCGGCGGATTGGTCGGCGACTTGCCGACCGGGCCGGCGGCGTCGTTCATGCCGAACGCGATCACCACCACGTCGGCCTTGCCGTTGCCGAGCGCGTTGTCGAGTAGCCCCGCGGCGGCCTTGGTGGTGGTGGCGCCTTTGGCGGCGTGGATGGGCGTGATGGTCGCGGTCGGGTACATCGCACGCAGGCCGAGCACCACGCGCGTCGCGTAGGTTGTGTTGCCTTGGGTGAACATGCCGTTCCACCACTCGCCGGCCTCGGCGCCGAGCGTGATGCTGTCGCCGACGAACGCGATCCGCAGTTCCCTGCCTTGCGCGAGCTTATCGCGCGCGCCTTGCAGCGCGGCGGCGTTGATCGGCTCGACCGGCTTGGCCGGCGTGATCGGGTAGATGTCTTCCTGCGCGATGGCGAATTTTCCGTCATGCTTCCACGGCGCGACGTACACGCCGGCGATGGCAATGCTGCCTTCATCCGCCGCCGGCAGTTGCGGGCAGACCACGACTGACTTGCCCGGCTTCAAACTCACCTTGCCGGCCGCGTCGATCTGCACCAGATCGAGCCGCTGCGTGGCGTACTGGTAGCTGGCCTTGAGCATCGCCGCGCCGGGCTTGCCGAGATGCCCGCCGATGCCGGCGATCTGGCCGAAGTCTTCGTTGAACTTGAAGTCTTTGTCGCGCTCGAACTTCGTGCCGTCGGCGGATTTGAGGACGAGCGTCTCGGGGAGGATCGCCCGAAAGAGCGAGCCGAGAATCATGGTGTGGTCCTCGTCCTGCTTCGGACTGATCCCCGCCGCCAGCGGCCCGCTCTCCTTGTTCCCGCCCGGCCACGGCGACCAGTCTTCGAAGTGCGGCGCGTAATCGCCGGGCGTTTTCACACTCAACGCCACATCACGAATCTCCGGTGACTTGATATCGAGCTTTACCGCCTCGCTCAACTTCCGATCCCCGAACGCCGCCGGCTGCACGGTGACGGCGAGCGATTTCCCGTCCGCCGTCACCGGCCCCACCGGCGGCGTGGCGGGCTGGGCGAAAGACACGGTCGCGACCACTAGTACGACAACGCCACTGCACAGCGATCGGAAGCAAGACTTACTCACGCAATCCTCCTCGGTTCTCTATCTCAACAATTCATGATGATCGCCCATGGCTGTCACGGCAATGGAACGGTCATTCCGCCGATGCAATTTCGCCGCAGGCCCACGTTCGGCCGTCGACGAGGTAGCCGAATTCTATTGCGATTTGCGGGCCGTTTTCGCCCAACACCGCGCGGCCCGATCGACCCGGCCGCATGGCGGTGCCGATCACCTGCAAATACGCGAGCAGTTGATCCAACACCTCGGCCGTCAGATTGCGGCTTTGGTGTTCGCGCACATTTGGAACCGCGTTCGGCCATTTGAATGCGAACAATCCACTCGGGCCCACTTCGAGGCGAAATGGTTCCTGCCGCAATAGCAGATCGAAAACGAGCAAGCTCGCGAAACCTCCGAAAGCCGCCACCATGCTGCAATCGCGGTACTCGTCACGACTCACATACTGAACGGCCGGTGTCATCGGTCCACCGGGACTCCAATCTTCCATGGAAAGAAGTTGAAAATTCCTGTCCCGCCCGAAATACGATCGCACCTTGACGCGAAGTTGCTCTTGATCAATCTGCAAACTCGGCAATCGAATGTAGCCGCCGCGCCACAGCGCGAAAAGTCTCAGGAACTTGAATCGCTCACTCGACTTTAAGTAATACAAAGTCGGCCCGGTCATGTTGACGAGGGGGAACACATCGTCTGTCTCCGTCGCGAGTTCCTGATTGGCGATGAGCGAGGGCATGCGAGGCTCCAGGGGCGGTTCAACACATGCTAGTGGCTGCGCGCGGGGCCATCCACATTTTTCCTCCGCATCTCTTCAATTGCCTGATTATTTCCCCCCACTTACCATGGCTGTCGCCGGCCTCGTTGGGCATGCGCGATAAATGCAAAACACGTCCACTCCAACCCGTGCTGCCGCTTGAGCGAAATTCCTTATCCTATTCCGGAGTTCGAGCCCGCGCCGCGGCGGCGGGTTCTGTACTGGCTTTCGCAGGCGGGCGCGTGGATTTCGATTCTCGTCGTCGTTTACATCGCCGGCATCGTCGGGCTGCGGATGCGCGAGACCGCGTTCGAGAAGCTTGAACCGATCCGTTACCGTGGCGATCTGCAGAACGCGTACATGCACGGGCGGAATGTGATTCGGCTGGCGCGCGAGCAGGAGAAATTGCCGCGCGGCGAGATTCCCACCTGGCCGGCGACGTTTCGGGCTTATCTGAATTTTTACGACCGCGTGCAGAACGGTTGGCCGTCGTCGAATTATCAGCTGGATTATCCGCCGATGCGGCTGTTCGTGATGACGGCGTGGTCGCGGGCGATTTATCAGCCGGGCGAGCAACTGGAGCCGGGGGATTGGCCCAACTGCGCGATCCCGCTGCGGATCAACATCGGCGCGGAGATTCTGGCCTCGCTGGCGGCGCTGCTGCTGGTGCGGCACTGGGTGGGCCGCGTCGCGCCGCCGCGCGAATCGTGGCGGCCGATGCTGTGCGGTGCGACGGCCGCGGTGCTGATGTGGCTGAACCTCGGCATCCTCATCGACGCGCACGGCTGGCCGCAGTGGGACGTGTGGCTGGTTCCATTTTATCTTTTTACAATGTACGCCGCGTCCGTCCGCCGCTGGATGGTCGCGGGGTTGATCTATGGATTCGGCATCATGTTCAAGGGCCAGTTGCTGGCGGCGGCGCCGCTGCTGCTGCTTTGGCCGATCTTCAGCGCGGATTGGAGCGGCTTCTGGCGATTCACCAACCGCTGGCCGAGTGCGCCGCGCCCGTCGTCCGCAGGCGATTCGATTCCCGCCGCCGGCAACACCGTTCGACCGGCCTGGCGGCAGACAACGATCGCCGTGCTGCTCTGGCTGTGGCGCTTCGTGCGCTTCGTCTTCTGCCCGCTCTTCAGCCCGGCGTGGAACAACTTCGGCCGACTGCTCGCGGGACTGCTGACGTCCGTCGCGGGCATTCAATTCATGTGGCTGACGCCGATCCCCAAAGCCTGCTGGCTGGTGGCGGGATTCATCGTGCTGGTGATCGTGCTGCGCATCGTCCTTCGCCGATGGCTGCGCGGGCAGCACGCTGCGCTGATCGGCGCGTGTGGCGCGTGGGTTTTCGTCACCGCCATGATCTTCGGGGTGAGCTTCGCGTGGGTGACACGGGGTTTCATGTACGGGGCCGAGCGAAACAGCGACTCAATGGCCGCGCCAGGCGCATACAACTTGGGCTCGTTGCTGCGTGATCAATTCGGCTGGAACGATACGGACCAAATCGTCGCGACGTATTCGCTGAGTGACGAGCCACCGCCGCCGCCGAAGAAAATCGATCCGCCGCGGCGATCGCTCTTCCGCTGGAACCGCCGGCCCGCACCCCCGCCACCTGTTGTCGCGGCGCCGCGTGGCGAGCCGATATGGACGCTGTCCATCGGCCAATTGATGAAAGGAATGTTCGGCGTCTCGCTCGTGCTGTGCGCGATCGCGCTCGCCGTCCACACGCGCCGGGACGACCCGCGCGCGCTGGCCGCCATCGCGGCGCCGTGGCTGCTCTTTTACGGGCTCATGCCGCAGATGAGCAACCGCTACAGCCTGTGGGGCGCCGCCGTCACCGCGCTGCTGGCCGGCGTGGGCGTCGGCTCGGTGCTGCTCCACTTGCTGCTCAGCGTCATCTCCGCGATCACGATCATCCATGTGATGATCCTGTACAGCCACAACTACAATTGGTGGCCGGCGTTTCATGAGTTCATGGAACGATCGCAGTCGGGTTTCGCGTGGGTCTCATTGCTGGCGACGGCGGTGGTGTTGTACTTGGCGCTTTCGCCTTCGCGCGGGCGAAAGCGGGCGAATGAGATGTTGCGGGCCTCAGATCGCGTTTGAAAAGTCGTCCTGCGAAAAATGGCGAACGTCGTCATCCCGAGGTACTCCGAGGGATCTCGATATTCGAACGATTCTCGACGTCCCGAGATCCCTCGGAGTACCTCGGGATGACGGTTCGCTGAACTCCGCAAGCATGCTCTCAGTTTGACGATTAGCGGAAACGGAACGCCGAGGAACTACTCCAATACAACCATCGCGTGCCCCGTGATCTTCGGTACGACCATTTCCGCCCGGCCCTTGTTCCACTCGAATGCGAGGTCTTCCATCTCCGGCGCGAGATAAACTCTCACTGGTTTTTTCGCGAGGCGGATCGACACCGGCACGTCGTGCAATGGCACGACGTCTTCGACGATGTCGAGCTCCTTCGTCCGTCGCTCGGGGCAGTATTGCAGGAGGTGGATGATCGTGCGATTCGGATTGCGCTGCCGCATGACGGTCGTCTCGGTGCTGGTGGGCGCGGTGACGCGCAGCAGCGGATCGGACAGCAGGCGGTCGAGCACGTTTTTCACCAGCAGGCGGTACGGATAATTTCCGTGCCTCGCGAAGGCGCCGAAGATCGGGAAGGGTATGTACGCCACGCGGCCGCGCTGCGTGGCGATGGGGCAGTTCGTCGCCGCCGCGCCGGGGGTTTGGCCATGGGAGCAGAAGTGGTTCCACGCCCGCTCGAAGTACGGCTCGACGACCTGGCCTAGCGATTTCGTGCCGGCCAGCGGTTTGACGCGAACGCCCTTGTCGTACATCACGTGATCGCTCGGCGGCACATTCGCGGCGATCTCTTTTCCGAACCGCAGGTACGTTACCGAGTACGGCGATGCGCCCATCGCCGCGATGCCGAGCTCTTTGAAGACCACGGCCGTGCCGTCGTCGTTCAAGCCGGAGTAGCCGGTGGCGAGGATTGATCCGCCAGCTTTGGCGTACGCGCCGAGCTTCTTCGCGAAGGCCGCATCGACTTTCACGTTGTCGGGCAGGATCAGCAGATCGTATTTCGAGAAATTGCCGCTCGGAATCACGACATCGAACTGGTGCTTGAGCTGCGCGAGCATTCGCGTTGCGCCTTCGTCGGTCCCACCGGTATTGTGGTAGTCGACGGGCGGCGACTGGAACAGGCCGATCTGCGTGACGGGCGTTGCGCCCAGCGTCCACGGCTCGCGGTCTTTCACGCGGGCGTAGGCCTTGCCGATCAGGTCGTACGCGCCGGCGTCGGTCGTGCCGCGCGGGTGGAGCTGATCGCCGATGCTGCAGAACGCGCCGTGGGCCTGCATCTGGCTGATCTCGTACTCCAGCGCCGCCGGCGGTTTTAGCCCGCCGAAGTCGGCCCAGGTTTTGTGGAACCGCGCAGTCATCCCCAGGCACGGCTTGCCGAACGTGCGGGCGAAGCGGATGTTCTTCGGGAAATACATGTAACCCCACCCGCCGGTGGGGAGCGCTTCCAGCTCCACCTGCGAGAGGAATTGAATCTCGTTGGCCAAATTGCTCAGCGGGCGCGAGTTGAAGTAGTACGTCGCGCCGGGGGCGTGGTCCTTCACCATCTGCGAAAACCGCTTGAGGTATTTGAGCGCGACGACGTGCGCGTGTTTTTTGCGGTCGGCCTCGTTTTCCGGGTTGAGATTCGCTTTGATCATCTGCGCCATGAACGGCGCGGTGGTGCTCGGCTGGTCCCAGCACATGTCGAAGAAGAGTCCATCGACGGGCTTGAAAAGTTTCAGCACTTCCAGCGTCTGCTCGGCGAGGAATTCCTGGTAATCGGTGGCCATGTCGAGAATCTGCCAGCCGGCCTTGAAGACGTTTTCGCCGGATTTGACTTGCGAGCCATCGGGCTTGCGGGCGACCCACGCCGGGTGCGTGTTGGCGGCGTATTCGTCGCACTGCACGCTGAGGTAGATCGGCGCGCGAATCCCTTCGCGGTGGAGCGCCTCGACTTGCATCGCGAGCAGATCGAAATTTTTCCGCAAGCCCGGGTGCCGCTCCGGCCGTTCGGAGTTGTAGTAGAGATGGCCGTGATGGCACTTGGCGAAGAGCGTGACGCTGGTGATATGCGCGGCCTTGATCGTTTTGGCGAATTCCTTCGCGTCAAACTTCGACCCCACGTCCGGCACGGCCGGGCCGGTGTGGAAATCGAGATGGACCTGGCGGTTGCGGAAGTCGATTTGCTTGGGCAAGGGGTTTTCTCCTGTTGGAACGGGGAGTGTAGCGGACGGGGGAAGGGTGGCAACGTCAAGGGTGCCGACGACTTTATTCTGCGCAGTGCCTCATCGTGTGAACGAGTTTTGGTTGTTACCGAACACGACAATCGTCATCCTGAGGTACTCCGAAGGATCTAGCTTCCCACGCCAACAGGCTAGATCCTTCGGAGTACCCCAGGATAACGGAGTACGCGAATTAGCTGTGAAACCAACGACGGGTTCACCACGTCTCGCGCACGATAAACGGAAAATCCCCATTCTTCGCCGCGGAGAGTTGCACGAGCAGCGCCGCTAGCTTGTCGTACATCGGCTCGAGAAATTGCTTGCCCTTTTCCGCCGTTGCGGCCTTCGGGTTGCCGGTGCCGGTGTCTTTCGTGAGCTTGTCCCAGTCGCGCGGGGCCCACACGCCGGGGGTGCTGCTGAGCAACGGGATCTTGCTCGGCGTGCTGGCGCCATCGCCGGCCGTTTCGAGCGGGGCGACCCACTCAGGTTTCAGATGCAGCATCAGGCTCGTCTCCCATTCGTCGGCGTGGTCGCCGGTGGCGTCTTTGAGCAGGTGCTTCATTTCCGGCGCGAGCGCGTAGGCCATCACCTGCACGATGAAGATCGGCACGTCCATCATCACGTCGCGGATCATCTGCTTGAAATCATTCCCGCCGTGGCAGTTGAGGATGACCAGCCGGTCGATCCCCTGCCGGGCCAGGCTCTCGGCGATGTCATGTAGCACCAGTTGCTCGGTGCGCGAGCGCATCGTGATCGTCGCCACTTGCCGCAGTTGCAGGTTGTCGTTCCCGAACGGCACGCACGGCAATACGACGCACCGCGCGCCCTTGGCATTGGCGCGCTCCGCCCCCGCTTCGGCGACGGCCGTGGCTTCGACCACATCCGTGCCGTGCGGCAGATGATAATTGTGCGCCTCCGTCGCCCCCCAAGGCAGCACGGCCACGTTCGGCTTGAGCGCCTGCAGCTGCTTGAGTGTCGCCTCGTGCAGCACGAATGGACGGCCGGTGTGATTTGGCGAATTCATGGACAAAACTCCTGAATAAAGCGACGGGGCGAGCGAAACCGGATTTTTATCGGACGTGATCGGCGCCGCCTCCGGAAGAAAAGCTTAATGAGCCGTGAAGTGTCGGTCAAAATCGCGAGTTCTCGATTAATTAAAAATGTTGGCCAGGCGTGTTGTCAGGGAAACTATTACATTGCCCCGGCGGCGATGCGCGGGATAATATCACGCATGGCCAGGCGAGGCAGATCAGGCACGACCCGCAAAACTCCGCAAGACATTCCCGGTTCGATCAAAGCAGGCGGCACATCGCTGGCGATCGGCGCGCAGGCGGGCGATGAGGCACGGGCGAATATTTCGGAAGTGCGCGATTCACCATCGATCGCCACGCCGCCGCCCGTTAAATCTTCGACGTTGTCTTCGCAAGCATCATCGCCACCGCCCGCCCGACCCGCGGCGCCGGCGCCATCGCCGGCCTCGCCGAGTTCCGATCTTCCCTCTCCCGCACACACGCAGCCGCCGTTGCTGTTTGAAGTCGCGTGGGAAGTCTGCTGGCAACTCGGCGGGATTTACACCGTGCTTCGCAGCAAGATCGCCGCGATGCAGAAACGTTGGGGCGATCGCTACTGTCTCATCGGCCCGTACAACCCCGTTACCGCCGCGGTGGAATTCGACACGTTGCCGGCCGAGGAGCCGTACCTCGGCGCGATCACCGATCTGCGCAACCAGGGCATTCCCGTCCACTACGGCCGCTGGCTCGTGCCGGGGCGGCCGCGGACGATTTTGATCGACTACCGCGCCCGCTATTCGCATCTCGATTCCGACAAGTACACGCTTTGGAAAGACCACGGCATCAGCAGCTACAGCAACGACGGCGAAGTGAATGAAGTCGTCGCGTTCGGCATGGCGTGCGCGGAATTCATGCGCCTCATGACTGAGCACGTGAAGGACCGCCCGCTCCTCGCTCACTTCCACGAGTGGATGGCCGGCGTGGCGGTGCCGCGGATTTCGCACCTCAACCTGCCGATCGCCACCGTCTTCACCACGCACGCCACACTGCTCGGCAGGTATATCGCCGGCGAAAACCCTGCGTTTTACGAGCACCTGCCGTTCCTCAATCCTGATGCGGAGGCCGCCAAGTACAACATCACGCCGCGCTTCCAGATCGAGCGCGCCGCCGCTCACGCCAGCACCGTCTTCACCACCGTGAGCGAAGTCACCGCGACCGAAGCCGAGCACCTGCTCGGCCGCACGATCGATCGCCTGCTGCCTAACGGCCTGAACATCCAGCGCTTCCAGGCGCCGCACGAGTTCCAGGCGATGCACAGCCAGTACAAGGAACGCATCCACGAGTTCGTGATGGGCCATTTCTTCCCGGCCTACACGTTCGATCTCGATAACACGATCTACCTCTTCACCAGCGGCCGGTACGAGTACCGCAATAAGGGGATGGATTTGTTCATCGAAGCGCTGCACCGATTAAATCAGCGGCTGAAGCACGTGCCTGATCGGCCGACCGTCGTCGCGTTCATCATCACGCGGGCACCGACGCGGAACATCAACGTCGGCGTGCTGCAGAACCAGTCGATGTTCGACGACCTGCGAACTTGGTGCGACGAGCTGCAAAGCCGCATCGGCCGGCGGCTTTTCCGCACCGCCGCCAACGGCAAGCTGCCGACGTTTGAGGATCTGATCACCGACGACTCGCTGGTGCGGCTGAAGCAGTTCATCCACGCCTGGCGCAACGGCCGGCAACCGCCGATCGTCACGCACGATTTGCAGGACGATTCCAACGACGCCGTCCTCAAGCACCTGCGCCACCGCAACCTCGTCAACTCCGCCGATGATGCGGTGAAGGTGGTCTTCCATCCCGAGTTCGTCACGCACACCAGCCCGCTGCTGAATCTGGATTACGAGCAGTTCGTCCGCGGCTGCCACATGGGCGTTTTCCCCAGCTACTACGAGCCGTGGGGCTACACGCCGATGGAAACGATCGCGATGGGATTACCCGCCGTCACGACGGACCTTTCCGGCTTTGGCGCTTACGTCAACCGCAACATCCCCGACAACGACTCTGACGGAGGCATTTGTGTGCTGAGCCGGCTGTCGCATCCGTTCGAGCAATCGGTGGAAGAACTGGTCGAGCACCTGATGGGTTTCGCCAAGCTCAATCGCCGACAAAGAATCGAACTGCGGAACAAGGTGGAGCGCGTGAGCGAAATATTCGACTGGAGCAATCTGGTCAGCCGGTATCACGACGCCCACGATCTGGCGATAGATCGCCTGCAGGCTGGCAAGCGGGCGGGGAAGTTTGAATTGCGAATGGTGTGAAGGCGGTGGCAATTTTCCCTTCCAAGTGTGCTTCGGCCCGTCCGCAAACTGCGTAGTTCACCCACAATCCAGCACTCGTCGACATGGCGACGTGATACCATGCATTCCATAAAAGGGGTTTTTGAGCGTATCACTTTCACTTGTATTGCGTGAGTTTTCGTCAATGTCATCCTGAGCTACTCTGAAGGATCTAGCCGACTACGCGGAGTGGCTAGACCCTTCCGAGTACCTCATGATGACGATATAGCTTTAGGTGAACTGCTCTAGCAGGCTGCTGCAAAACACGTTGTTTTTGACAGCCGTTATTTGATTCCTGTCGCAGGCAGTCGATGTACGCCGGCGGGCTCGTAGTCGGCGGGCGATCAGCAGGGTGGGGTCACGCCGCTAGGTTC
>JBBQNK010000080.1:0-15006 GCA_038329865.1 Tepidisphaerales bacterium
GCCGATGTTTTTTGTGATCGACGTGGAACGCCGCATTCGGGCGGATCATCCGTTGCGGCCGCTGAAGCGTATGATCGACGAGGAACTGGTGACGATGTCTCGCTTGTTCGACGCCGCGTACTCGGGCACCGGGCGTCCGGGCGTTCCGCCGGAGCGGCTGCTCAAGGCGCTCTTGCTGCAGGCGATTTACTCGGTGCGGAGCGAGAGGCAATTGGCCGAGCGGATCGACACCGACTTGTTGTTCCGCTGGTTTTTAGACATGGATCCGGCGGAGGCGGCGTTCGATCAGACCGCGTTCACGCACAACCGTCCGCGACTGGAGAAGCACGGGATCGTTGCCGCGTTCTTCGACGGCGTGGTGAAACGGGCGGTGACATCGGGCCTGACCAGCGACGAGCACTTCAGTGTGGACGCGGCAGGGCAAGCCCTCCGCATGGCACGCTGATCGAGAGTCACGCGTCGATCAAGAGCTTCGTGCCCCAAGTCCCCGAAGACGACGAGAAGCCCGGCGACGGCGGCGGGTTCAAGCCCCGCAACGCCGAAGTGAACTTCCACGGGCACAAGCGTTCCAACGCCACGCACCAGAGCACCACTGACCCCGGAAGCGCGGCTGTATAAGAAGGGCGACGGCCAGGCGGCGCGACTGTACCACACCGGCCACGCGTTGACGGAGAACCGCCACGGCCTGGTGATGGCCGTCACGGTGACCCAGGCCGCCGGCGACGCCGAACCCGCCGCGGCGTTGGCGATGCTCGACACGATGCGTCGCTCGCGTGGCGTGCGACCTCGCACGCTGGGCAGCGACAAAGGGTACGACAGCGGGCCGTACCTGATCGGCCTGGAAGACCGCGGCGTCTGCCCGCACACGGCGATGCGGACGGGCGTGATCGGCGGGGCCAAGCAGACCAGTCGGCGGTGGAAAAAGAACCACGCGTCGATCGCCGTACGAACACGCATGCGACGGCGGCAAGCGACCGTCGGCTACACACGCAGTCAGCGTTGCCGTAAAAAGATCGAGGAGGCGTTCGGGTGGATCAAAACCGTCGCCGGACTGGCCCGCACCAGGCTGGTGGGCCGATGGAAAATCGTCCAGCAGATGCAACTCGCCGCGGCCGCCTGCAACCTGGTGCGGATGCGGAACCTAGCGGCGTGACCCCACCCTGCTGATCGCCCGCCGACTACGAGCCCGCCGGCGTACATCGACTGCCTGCGACAGGAATCAAATAACGGCTGTCAAAAACAACGTGTTTTGCAGCAGCCTGCTAGGCTTTCATAAAATCGATCGAGTCGAATTTACCGCCGAGAATTAGTTTGTCGTCGGCTTTCATCCAGTCACGGAGCATGGTTGCGTAGACGCGGCGGAAGTCGGTGGTGAACGGAACGTCGCCGCGATTAAGTTTATCAGGGGCGAGGGATGGAAAGGTTCCAAAGAAGCCGGGTTTGACGGCGCCGCCGGCGATGAAGAGTGGAGCGGCTTCGCCGTGGTCGGTGCCGCTGCCGTTTTCGCCGACGCGCCGGCCGAACTCGCTGAAGGTCATGAGCGTGGTGCGTTGCAAGTGGCCGAGTTGCTTGAGGTCGTCGAGGAAAGCGGCGATGCAGCCCGACATGTCTTCGAGAAGCGCGGGGTGATTGGCGGCTTGGTTGGAGTGCGTATCAAAGCCATCGAGTTTGACGTAGTAGATGCGCGTGGGCATGTCCGATGCAATGAGCTGGGCGATGAGTTTGAGCCCGCGGCCCAGTGCGGTATCACCGGGATAGACGGCCTTGTTCTCGATGGTGCTGCTGATTCCCTCAATTTTTTCGGCGTAGATGCGGGCGTTGAGTGCTGTGCGCTGCAGGAACTCCTGGTTGCTCGCGGTGCCGCTGAGTGGCTTGCCGCAGTTGGCCATCATCTGGGCAGAGCCGTCATTGAGTTTTGCTGCGAGGGCGGCATCGACGGGGCCGCGAAAACGTCCGCCGTTGATGCGCCCGCCGGCGGGCGGCTGCACGGACAGTGGGATGTAGTCTTTTCCGAGGAGAGCGGGAGGCGGTTCGCCGCCGGTGCCGAGCGCCATCGCATCCAGGGCGCGTTTCTTTTCGGCGGTGAGATGGCCCGGATCTTCGCCGCTGCAGGCGGCATCGCAGTATCGACCGAGCCATCCGGTGGTGCCGCGTTTGTCGGGCTCGGCGGTGTTCCAGATATCAGTCGAGCGAAAGTGCGAGCGATTGGGATTGGGATACCCGACGCCTTGAACGATCGCGAGCCCGCCGGCGTCGTACAGTTGTTTGAGCCCTGTGCAGGACGGGTGCAGTCCCCATTCGTCGGTGAGGCGGAGCGCCGATTTTCTAGGGATCGCCAGAGTCGGCCTTGCCTTGTAGTAATGGTCATTGGTCACCGGTACGACGGTGTTAAGACCGTCATTCCCGCCGGCCAACTGCACGATGACTAGGACGCGATCGTCCGGTCGCCCGGCACCGGCGGTGTTGGCGGCAAAATCGGCTGCCATCGCTCGCGCGCTGTGGTCGAGGAACAGCGGCAACGTTCCGGCAATGCTGAGAAGCTGAAGCCCATTGGCAATAAAGCTTCGGCGTGAAAAGAACTTGTCATTCGAGTTAAACATCAGTTGTCCTCCGCAATGTTATCGCTGCTGTTACCACGATTATTCAACCTGGTATTCAGGCGTGCTCAAAAGCAGCCCCATCATCTTGCGAACCCGGGCATCGGTGTCTTCGTCGCCGAGTTTCAATGGTCGCTTCCCGAATGATTCGATCAGCGTAGATCGCCCCGTATCCGGCATTCGGCGCTGCAGGAAGCGCACGATCGCCGCATCGACCACTTTGTCGGCGGTGGTATCCGCCGCCAGGGTCGGAAACAGACTCGGGACCTTCACCATCTCCCCCGCCGGCGGCAGCGGCGGGACGCTGAGTGCCCAACTCTTGATTCGTTCGTGGTACTCTATGCCTTGCGCTTCCTTGGCGGCGCGTCGGGCGGCTTTTTCCGGACTTTCATTGGTCGTGGGGGCGTCTTTAGAGGGCTTGCGATCCTGCACGTAGAGCGGATTGAGGAATCGCCCGCGGCCATATCCCCCGCCCAGCGTGCCGTTCGCCATCGCCGCTGCCACGCTGTAACGGACGAAGATCGCCGTCGAGGTGATCCAGTGCTTACCGCCGGGCCAGCCTTTGACGTTGGGAGGATCGAACAGCTCCTGCCCTGCCTGATCCATCAATGAGATAGCGGCGGCCATCATTCGCGGATGGGTGGGCTGCTCCAACAGCCGCAGGGTTCCGGCCTCAAGTTCGACCGGACTCTTAATCAGCAAGAACTTCACCTGCGGATCGTAGAACCCGGGATGCGTAAAGAGCGTTTTGAGCGCCGGCGCAACCTCCCAGTTATTTTTCTTGAGCGACTCCGCAACGTCGTTCACCTGGGCGTCCGTAGGTTGCGGCATGCCGAAGAACTGCCATAACTTAGTGGAAAGATAGGTGGCCGGCTCCGGGCGATCGAAGACCAGGTTGACGACGTCGTCGCTGGCGTAGTTGCCGGTCTTTCCGAAAATCGTCTTCGTGCCGTCGTCGTGAATCTTCGCCACGAATTCCGTTACGTCCTGGTCGTAGCGGATCGTCACGCCCGTGAGCGCCTTGGCCACTTCGGGAATGTCCGTTTCGGTGTAGCCATTGCCTTCGCCCATGGTGAACAACTCCAAGAGCTCTCGCGCCAGATTTTCGTTGGGCATGCCTTTTACATTTTTATCGTTGTTGAGGTAGTGGACCATCGCTGCATCGTGAACCATGGCGTGCGCGAGTCGCTTGTAATTGCCCAGCGCCTCTTTGCGCAACAGAACATTCTGGTCGTACATCCAGTTAAGGTGCGAGACCTCAACAAAGCCGCTCACGAACAGGCCGTGCCAGAAGAGAGTCATCTTTTCTTCGAGCGGCCGATCGGTGCGGACCATGCGGTCGAGCCACCACGCGCGGAGGTTTTCAATGCCGAGCAAGTCCCTGCCGGAATTGCGATGATAGAGCGAGCGATCGATTTTGAATTCCGGCAATTCGATGTGCGGAAAGGGATTCTCAGCACCGGCCGGGAGCTTTCCGGTGACGAGAAAGTCGACGGCGGCATCCATCCCCATGGCGTGAATTTTATCGATCTCAGTTGGAGTTCCCCCGAACCCGGCGCGGCGGAGGAGGTGGGCGGCGTCTTCACGCGACCAGACCGGCTCAGCGGCCCGGGCGGCGACGGTCAGACTGAATAGGATCGCCAGGGCAACCAATGCATGTTGAGCGAGTTTTTTCACTTTTTCTCCTCCGATTCAAACATACCAATGTCCGGTGCTTTGCCATGGAAAGGTTGCCCCACATCCACACCTGCGTCGATCAGCGGACTCCCCGCTTTCAGATGGAAATCGCCTTTGGCAGAATCGGCGAAGATGTCGGCAGGCGCAAGTTTTTTAGCGAACCCATCGATGCTCGTGTTGTCGAATGCAAAGCCCCATTTGGCCTTGTCCTGAGACGCTTTGACAAGCCAGACGCGATCGCCGCGCTTGTCTTCGGGGAATTTGTCTCGCAGGCGGGTGTAGCTTTCCAGGAATATCCAGTCCGAAGCTCGCGCAGAACCGAAGGGTCCCTTCTTCGCCTCTTCATCGATGTAGTAGAAGTTGTGGTCGGACTCGATCGATTTCAGGGCTTTGAGGGTAATATCGCTGGGAATCCACACGCCGCTGTTGAAGACGACATTGTTGCGGAACTCGATTTTGGAGGTGGGCCTGCCGCCGCTGTTCAATCGCACGAGCATTTCGCGAAACACGTTGTTGTAGAAATACGTTTCATGGGGGCTGTTGACGCCAAGGTAGCTGTTTTCGAAGGAGTTGCGGATGAACGTGACCTTGCCGCTGCCTTCGGCCCAGAGAAGCGAAGCGTTGGTCTCGCGGTTGTGGATGCGGTTTTCGATGAAGGTCACGTTGTCGGAGAAGGCCATCTGCACTTGGTCGGTGTGCGATTTGCGCGAGGTGTTGTCGTGGATGTCGTTGCCGCGGATCTCGAGGCCGTCGACGGCGTACGGCGTTGCGTTGCCGCCGGTGCCCGACCAGATGCCGTCGCCGACATTGTCGTGAATGTGGTTGTTGACCATCCGGCAATTTTTCCCGCGGACAATGTGCAGCACGCCGGTGTTCACCGTCATCTCGTTGCCCCACATATCATTGTTTTCCAGCAGGAAGTTGTCTCCGCTGAAACTGGTGACGCTGCGGGAGTAATTGTGATACATGGCGCAGTTGCGGACGGTCACGTTGCTGACTTTTCCCTGGGCCTTGCCCCCGCCGGAAAAGGTGGCACCCGAGATCGCGATGATCGATTGCGCCGGGCGGTTCATGTGGGTCGCATCGTGGAAGTGGCGAAATGTCAGACCGTCGAAAATGACATTCGACAGATCTTTCCCCTGCGACGTGATGGCGTGTGTCTTATCAGTTGCCACGATCGTCAGGTCATTGGGGTCTTTGTTGCCGAAGGGAATCAGGTAGACCTTGAATGGCTTGGCCTGCGTATTCACCAGCCATTCCCCGGGATCATCCAACGCGATCATGCAGTTGCGGACGGCGTACAAATCCTTGCCGCCGGGCGTTTTCGGATCGCCGATGGGTTTGTCTGAGCCGAATTCACCGTCGATCGGTGCTGTGGTCAGGATGCCTTTGTCCGGATCGTGGGCGGTGATCTTCTTGAAAACGATGCCGTTAGCCGCGCGGTTGTAGTGCACCAGCACCCCGCCGTCAAAAGTCCCGGCGGGAAGGCGCAGATGGTCGGGATCAACGATGTCGGCCGTGGGGTTAGGCCCGACTTCCTTGTGTGCCAGCATCTTGGTGAGATCGTAGGGATTGTCCCCGTCTGTCTGTGACGGCCACTGCGCGGGCAACATCTTCTTTTCATCCTGGAATATGGCGTGCGGGTCATTGTCCGACGGCAGATCCGCAACCCAAATGTTCTTTTTTTCGTCGAACTTCTTCCAGTGGGTGATTTGCGCCCCGCCTTCGAAGATCGGCGGATTCTTGGGATCTGCGGCCTTATAGATGATCGGTTCCTTCTCAGTCCCGGAAGCCGTCGGCCTGAATTCCTCAACATACGTTCCACCCACGAGCAGCACCGTGATGCCCGGACGAGCCTGGGAATCTGCGTACTTCAGCGTTTTCCACGGTTGCTCCGCGTTGCCGGGCCCTGTATCTGCGCCCTTGGCAGGATCAACATAAACAGTCTCGGCGCGAGCAATGCCGACATTGAGCCAGCATGCGCTCACCATGACCAGGACGAAAAGGAAACGTGGGATCACTTTTTCACCTGCTCTTTGAAAAACTTCACAATCAGATCAGGGCCGGGATACTCATGTTCGCCGGGGAAGATCGCCGCAACACAGGGAGCCCCGCCTTGCGATGGATACGACCTGAAGAAAACACCCCTCGAGTTCGTCCAAATTCCTATACCGGCACTACAACGGTTTGCCTTGTTGGCGATGCCCATGGTTTGCAGCTGAAGCGCAATTGAGAAAGCGGGGTCTTCTTCGCCGGCAATGTGCATGACGGGCCGAGGCATGAGTTCCTTTGGAGCGCCGAGCATTCGGAACGTACAGCGCGAGGCTGCGAGGCTGCGAGGCTGCGAATATCGTGCTGCGGGTTACCCACAGCTGATAAGTAGAAATACCATCGTTTCCATGTCCCGTTGCGTAAATTCGGTGGTCGTCCATTTCGGAATTTTCAGGCAGTGGTTGCAGAATGACATCGACGACCTTCAGTCGTGGTCATTGCTGTCCCCTTGAACCACCTGCTGTTCCTGGAAACGACGCCACTGTGGGGAGCCTTCCTGCGTGTTGCCACACAATCCCTGAAACTCAGGAGCAGCGAGACCGAGCCATGGCTCATTTGACTGATTTAATTGGGCGAGTAATTGAAAACGGTCTCAATCAATTCAATGCCAGTGTCGAAACCGTCCCCCGCTTTTTCCTCCGCTACCAGTTCTCCTGATACAAGAATAGGTACCGCCCCGCTGCTCAGAACGTCGATGAGATCAATGACATTGATGATCTTCTCGGACGTTGATTGGTTCGTTTGAACTGCGTCTGGAGTCGATTCATCCGATTCGATACCGAGGTGCCTTATGAAACATCGCGTCAAACTAGCCATGGCCACACTGTTGATTACACTCGCGGGACTTGGTCTGATGGTCGTTCAGAACTGGCGGGATACCACCCGCACGATCGTCGTGAATCTGCCGGCCGAGTCCGTTGCTCCATTGCCGCTGATGGCGGCCGCGCCGACCACGCTGCCGAGCGCTGTCCTGCCGATCGCTACCGACGTTCCCGCTAGCCTAACGCCCTCCATCGCTAACGACACCGCCGCCATGCACACTGCCAAGCCCGGCGAAACAGTCAGCGGGCTTGCGAACACGCTGCGGAACAAAGAGACTAAGGCCTACGAGGCGGCGATCATCAACGCCAACCCGTCCCTGAAGGCCGACCCCGACAAGCTCGTCGCCGGCCAAACCTACATCATCCCCGCAGCCGCCGATGTACCGACCGATTCAACGGTGCCTGCTGCACCCGCCGAGGCAGCCACCGATGTAACCACCAAGTCCCCCGCTGTCGCCGACGTACCCAAGGTGGTGCAATACGTCGCCAAGCCCGGCGACACCGTCACGACGATGGCCGGCGCGTTCCTCGGCAGCCACGATCAGGCCCACCAGGACACGATCACCAACGCCAATCCGTCGCTGAAGGTCGACCCCGACCACGTGGTCGCAGGAAAGAAATACACGATCCCCGTGACCGAGGACGGCCTGTCCGCCGCCGCCGTCGTCGTGAAGACCGATCTCACGCCGACCGCTCAGCCCGACGCCGACCAGATGACCGCCCCCGTTGCTCCCAAAACCCTCACCTACACCGCCAAGCCCGGCGACACCGTGACGAGCATGGCCATTGCGTTGCTTGGCAGCGACTCGCCCGCCGCCCGCGATTCGATCATCAATAGCAACCCCTCGCTGAAGCACGACCCCGACAAAGTGATCGCCGGCCAAACCTATTCCATCCCCGCCCCAGTGGCCGCACTCGATCCGAGATAGCGGCGGCGGCTCAATCGGGCTACGGAATTTAACCCAGAACGCCACGAGCAATCGTGGCCTTTTGGTTTTTATACATGGAAAAGAAGCAGTGGTGATCACGTGCGATATGAGTGAAGTCCCCATTATTTCCCTCATTAGATTTTACCGACAGATGGGTCTACAAATGGATGGCCTTACAATCCAGTAGTTTCACCAAAGGACAACCATGTTTCGCTCCGCCGCTACCGCGTCATTCACGTTGGGTTTGTTTTTGCTGACGGGATGCTCCAGTTCGCCGGGCCGATCGACGGCCGGGGCAGCCAGTGCGAGTTTTGACGAGATGACCCCGACGCAGATCGCCGCTTGGTCGGCAACGTCCAAGTATCCGACGACAACGCCTCTTAAGATGATGGACGTCACTGTTATCGTGAATCAGAGCAAGAACACGATCAAGGTTTACAATCTCAGCGGAACGCCGCTTCGCAATTCCAAGCTGTGGGTGAACAAGACGTTTGTCGCCAAGGTGGATGCCGTAGCGCCGCAGACCAATCTGGTGATCAACACCGAACGCCTGTACGACGGCGTGGGAAATGTCTTCTCCAAGCAACAACGTGAGGTGACCACCGTTCAACTTCAAACCGAAGACGGCCTGTACGACCTGCTCGGGCCAGTCGCCGAATAGTCTTGCAAGCCATTGAATGGGATGCCCAATTGAATCGCGCTGAATTAGAATTGCCCACTTCATGGGAGCCACCGCACCCCGATCTGCCAACTCTGCCCCTCCGCGAAATGCTTCAACGTCGTCTCGGCTTGGCGTTCTGCCTGCACCTCTAGCTCCGGCCGGCGACCCGCCGCCGCCATGGCTTGCTCCGCTTCACGGTAGGCCCTGAACACGACCGCCTCCTCCGCGTCTGTGCCGGGCACGATCCACCAGAGCCCCCGCTTGGATAGCGCCACTAGGCGGGTTTTAGCCAGATCGACTTTCGCCGTGTGCAACGTCGGCCGTGGCAGCACCAACGTCGCCGTCCGCTTCACTGAATCAACGTCGACCAGTTGGGCCCGTGACAAGTCAGTCCCCAATTCCACCTCGCCACGAACCAAAAGCGCCGCCCGAATACTGCCCGTATAGCCCCTGATTTCGGTGAACTGCACGTCGCTCACTTGAACCCGCAGCGTAACCAGGGACGACATGCCCTGGACGGCCTCAATGATCTGCCCGGCCTGCAGTGGCTCGCGTGGAACCAACCAGGACTTCATCGCCAAGGCGATCCCCACGACGGCCAGCAGTAGCATGAGATCCCCGAGTCGAACGCTCCACTGCTTCATGGTGACCCTCCCCTGATAAGTTTTCTTTCTTCACATCTACTTCGACCGGCCTGCCGTGCACGGCTGCGCCGCGGTCCAGACAACCGATGAACAGAATCAACAACAGAAAAATGACAACCCACACTTGCATGGGAAACTCCTTTAAAAAAAGCCTGCCCCACCAGAGGGTTTTCTCTGGTGGGACAGGCGTACACGGGACTTAAAATCTCGACCTGTCAGTTCAGACCCGCTAACTCCAACACCGACCGATACCCGGTGGCCTTGAAGTCCGCCAAAGGCGTCGCCAAGCTGGCGTTCAGTACTCCTCCGGCAACAACACGCACGTCGAGCTTCGATCGGCCTCGGTAATGATCCACACTCTGACGCCCTCCCCGATCGTGTACGCGGACAGCAGTCGCCCCCCACTGCTCAATGCTTCGTTGTTGGCCTGCCAATCCTCAGGATCGACTTCGCCCCAATCGCCCGAACGGTGACGGGCGAGAAACTCGGCCGGCATCCGCCCCGCCTTTTCCAGGGCCACAAGCGCCCCGGGCGTGGAGACGATCTGTCCGAGTTCCACCGTCACTGACCGATTCTGAAATGCATTTTGGTTTTGCATCGCTGACTCCTAAAAAAAACGCGGCGAGCCCCAGGATGTAAACCCGGGGCCCGCCGCATGAGTAGAAAAAACCGTCCAACGGACTACGTCACGCTCAGTTCACTGGCGAACAGGTTGAGCATCATGTCCCGCTCCACCGGCAATTCCCTCAGCCAACGGGTGAACTGGCCGAGCATCAACCCCGCCGCGATCGACGCCGTGTAAATGGTGCTCTTCGACGTGCAGGCCCCGGCATAGGCTTGGTCCTGGGCAAACAACGTCGTGGGGTAATACGAATCCGTCGACGGCCTTGCACTGGCCAGAACCCGGATCACCTCCCCGCTCATGCGGGCGTCGGCGAAGAACACGGCGTGGTCCCGTACGCCCTCCCACACGAGCTTCCGGGCAGTGATGGAATCCACGCAGCAGAACACCGCCAGCCGCCGGGTCCCCAGCCACGATCGCACCGCCGATCGGCGGAACTTCTCCGCGGCGGTCTGGACCACCAATTCCGGGTTCAACTGCCGGCACCCGTGAGCCGTAGCCTCCACCTTCGCCTGGCCGAGGTCACTGGGCGTGTATCCCTGTGGGGCCAGGTTCACCACATCAACCACATCGTGATCCACCAGCGTCAATTGGGGGATCCCCATTGCCGCCAGTTGCAGGGCCACCTGCCGGCCGATGGCCCCGACGCCCACGATCAAGCCCCCGCACCCGGCCAGCCGGGTCGGCGGGACCAGATCCCGCTGGCGAAGGTCGCGATCGGCCGTTGAATTTGCTGTATCCATTAGCGTGCCTCCTCGAGTTGGAAGTAGTCGGACCATTCATCCTGCATGATGCGGAGGTCGTGCAGGTCATCCAACCCGGCGAAGACGTCACGGTCCTCGACGTTGAAACTGAACCGATCGGCCAGGGTCATCGGCGACGCTGCGGGGTGGATCTTCTCCCCGTACTCGTCCATCCACTGACTTATCAGGTCGTCGAGCGATCCCTCGTGGCGGAGCAGGTCGGCCGGCAACCGGTCCCAATCCACTTCGATGGGAATCACCGCTTCCCCACCGGGCCCGGCACTGAAGGCGAGGCGGGCATAACTGGCCCCGTTGCGGGCCACGATGGCCATGACGGCCCAGTCGCAGGTACCGAACACGCGGCCAAACGTCTCTTCGTCGGTGGAACTGGGCATCGGCGAGGAGCCCGGATGCGTATGCACCCAGATTCGACCGCAGCGGGCCGGGCCCACCCCGGCGTCGGCATACCGGTCGAAATGATCCGCCACCGCAGCGTCATCGAACGCCACGGTCACTACGGTCACGGCCTGCTTCACGACGGCCAGGTCTTCGACGTACAGCAGATCGTGGGCGGCGCTGATGCCGAAGAAGCCGACTTCGACTTCATCGGTGTGCAGGAACAGGCGGAGTTTCAGCCACGCCAGGGGCGAGAAGGTCAGCACGCCGGCCGCCCTTCTATGCGATTTCGGCAACGGGAGCCGGGGATTGGGGCGAGCGCCCAGAATCTGGCTCGGGAGCTGTTGCAGGATTGCTGAATTCATCTTGATTCTCCTTTTCTTGGGGTTGGGTTCGTTCTTCATGACACTCGGGGCAGAGCCCGGTTTCTTCGACGAAACTGTCGGCATCGACGACGCGATGGCAGGCGCCACACCGGTGGCGGCAGGACCGGCAGCACGAGCGGCCGGACTGCGGGTCCTCCTCCAGGCAACTGCGGCAGTAAGAGCTTTCGCAGACTTCGCACCAGCCGATGCACTCTTTGCAGAATTCCTTTTCGCACCCGTCGCAGGCGCGGCTGTCGTCAGGCCCAACCGTGTAACCGCAGTCCGAGCACGGCTGACCGTGCCAGTCGGACAATGAAACATAGGGGGAGCCGGGGTTGTACGTCTTCAGTACCGCCGCCACGGCAAGAAACGCGTCGCAGATCCGTCCCTGCTCCAAGGCTCGGGCGATGGGGACCGTGGCGTCGCCAGCGCACAGCTGGCGGTCCCGCACGTGAGGATGGGTGACGTCTTCATTGCTGTCGGCGGGGTTGGGTCGCAGTGCGATCAGGTCGAATGCCGAAGCATTCGCATGCTCGACCAGGCGGTCCAGGTGCAGTTCAATCCGAAACGGACCGAGGGCGATCTCTTCCAGTTCGATCGACGGTGTAACGGCGACGATCAGGTGGCGCCGAAGATCGAACTGGACTTCGTCGAACTCGTCACGCAACTGCAGAAGGTCCTGGTGGAGATCGCGGAGCGCGGCCCGCTGCCGAAGACGGCGATCGCCGAGCGAAGGCAAGACTTCTGAAAGCAGGCCGTGGAGTTCGTGGAGGACGTCGACGGCCCGGCGTTCCATGTTCGCTCCGGCGGCGTGCCAATGCCGAGAACGGGCCCGGCGAGCGAGGGACAGGCGATGGGACACCTGCTGAACCTGTTCGAGAATGGTGTCCCAAGTCCGCTGACGCTGCCGATCGGGGATCGGGCTACGCTTCGACAGCCGTTGATACAGCTGCAGCGCTGCTTTGGGCAAGGGATCTTTCGTGGGTTGCATGGGAGTCCTCGTGCATAAAGCAG
Organism: Tepidisphaerales bacterium; assembly: GCA_038329865.1. Classification (GTDB taxonomy): domain Bacteria; phylum Planctomycetota; class Phycisphaerae; order Tepidisphaerales; family Tepidisphaeraceae; genus JANMES01. The sequence goes on from JBBQNK010000080.1 coordinate 12,522, forward strand.
CAGCCCGCCGGTGGAGTTCCGGCGGGCTGCGGGATGACGAATTGCAGAACGTGAATCAGGCGGTGGCGCCCTCGATCTTCACCGGGGTGATGGACACGCGGCAGCCGTCAATGAGCAGTTCATCGGCGGCGGCGGTTTGGCGGTTCACGCGGATCAAGTAATCCGCCGGGCAGCAGCCGGGCATCTTGGTGGCAAAGAGCTGACCGAGCGTGCTGCCCTCGGCGACTTCGATCTGGTCGGCGAAGCCGCTGCCGGTGTTGTTGATGTAGAAGATTTTCATGGTGGAATTCCTTTCGGGGGTTCGAGGGGAAAAAGTAGAAACAATGACTCGGGTCGTGACTGGGAGTTTTTTCCTTTCGGTAATGACGGGGGGACTGGAGTGATCGCCCGCCGACTACCGCCGGCTGAGCTTCAGGCAGAGGTACGCAGACGGCAGACAAAGCCCAATACGCCGGCCGCTGGGCGATGATCAGTGATGAGAACCCAAAGTATTTGTTCCCCTGCTCGCGCGAGCGGGACGGCGAGCGGTTTGAATGTGGTTGCTCTGACGGGCCGAAGGTGATGTCGATGCTAAAGCGGAACCTGGACCTCACGAATAACCATGCTCCCCCCCTCCGGCTTCATTTTTGGGGTACCGTGCCCGGAATGATGGGAGACCCTGTAGAATGAGCCTTGGGGTTCAAGGGGCCGGTTGCCTATGCAGTTCGTCCTTCGCACCGAAAGAGGGCGCTCATGAATGATCAAAAAATGATGTTGCAGATGTCGGAGAAAAAAGGTTTTATTGCCGCTCTCGATCAAAGTGGCGGATCGACGCCCGGCGCGTTGCGTCACTACGGCATTCCGGACAGCGCCTACAGCGGGGACACCGAGATGTTCCAGCGCATGCACGAAATGCGCGTTCGCGTCATGACTGCGCCTTGCTTCGATGGAGACAAGATCATCGGTGCCATCCTGTTCGAGGGAACGATGGACGGACAAGCCAAGGGAAAATCCGTCCCGGCCTACTTGTGGAAAGATCGCGGCGTCGTCCCATTCCTTAAAATCGACAAAGGGTTGGAGGCCGAGAAGGACGGCGTGCAGTTGATGAAACCCAATCCGACGCTGGACGCGTTGCTCGCGCGAGCGGTCGGGCTTGGAATCTTCGGCACGAAGATGCGCTCGGTCATCAATCTGGCGTCCAAAACGGGAATCGCCGCGATCGTGGCACAACAATTTGCCGTAGGGAAGCAAATCATGAAACACGGACTCGTGCCCATCCTTGAGCCGGAAGTCTCGATCAAAAGTGCAGATAAAGCCGCCGCCGAAGCCATTCTCCTGAAAGAAATGCTCGACGGGTTGAACGCTCTGTCGGCCGATGAGTCGGTGATGCTCAAGCTGACGATCCCTGAAACCCCCGATCATTACCTGCCGCTCATCCGTCACAACAGGGTAACCCGAGTGGTTGCACTCTCCGGCGGCTACCCGCTCGATGTCGCGTGCGAACGTCTCGGGAAAAACCACGAGATGATCGCCAGCTTTTCGCGGGCGCTGCTCGACGGCCTCCGCCATTCAATGACCGACGCCGAGTTCGACGCCACGCTGGCGGCGGCGGTCGACCAGATCTATCGCGCTTCCACGGTAAAAGTCTGACACCCCTTTGGAGCCTTCCCGTCTCAACCGTAACGCGGAAATGACGGGGGCATTTCTATTTTTGCGGTTTGCAAAAGCTGGAATGTCCCCTCTTTTCATCCGGCACCAAACGTTTCGTCAGTTATCACTTCGATGGCTGATAAGATGACGGCGCTGTCGACGTGCGGTGCGGTCAAAAGTCCCGGGCGACGGTTCGTTCCCGCCGCCCGAGACTCAGACGCGGCGCTAGTTCATTCCTGCCAGTTCCAGCGCCGACCGATACGCGGTGGCCTTGAAGTCCGCCGACGAACCGAACCAGATCGAATCCAGTCGATTCTCGGCCTTGGCCGCCGAGGTGGTGCCTCGGAACCGCCGCTGGTGGTCGGCGAACTCCGTCGCGGCATTGAGGGCCGCCCAGAGCGTGCCCCGCATCCCCGGCAGCGTGTTCAGGTCGTTGGTCGCGTTGGCGTGAAGCGTGTCCAGCGACTTCAGCCGGTTGTTCCGCTCCCGATCGCTGGCCTGCTCGGTCAGCGGGGGCAGCAGGGAATCGAAGTAACGCTGCAGCCGGCCATTGACCATCGGCAGGGATCGCATGATCTGGATCTCCTGCTCGAAGGTCTTCAGTCGCCGGTGCACGAGCCCCAGCGTCTGACGGGCTTCTTCCACCCGGCCGTGGAGATCACCGCGGTGCCGGATGGTGATTCCTTCACCGCGGGCATGACCGAGGGCGAGATTCAGCGTGTTCTGACAGACGACACGGGTGGCCGTCAGTACGCCACGCAGACAGCTGGTGGCATCGAAGGTGTTGTAGATCAGCAGGTACGGCCGGATCTGGTCTTCCGGCCCCACCTTCAACTCGTCCGGCAGCTTGAGCAGC
>JBBQNK010000081.1:0-14302 GCA_038329865.1 Tepidisphaerales bacterium
CAAAATTAGCGGGCGGGGATAAAAAATGGTCCGCCCACGCCGGTCGCTGTGCGGCCGAATGATGCGGCCGCACAGCGACCGGCGTGCAAGGTAAAGCTACAGATTCCCGCGCGGACGACCGTGATTATTCGTAGGGACTTCACCGGCCTCGAGAATCTGCTTCAGCCGGCGAAGATCGTTGCGCGTCTGCATGCCCGGCTCTTCCTGAAAAATTTTGGCGACGTAGTAACCTATTCGACCGGCGGGCGGGATGTAGTCCATCGTGACGCGCAGCTCCGTCAATTCGCCGTCGCCGATCGGCAGAAACCGCACCGAGCCGGCATGGCTGATCTCGGCATCGCCGACGCTCTGCCACGCGATGAGCGTGCCGGGCTCGTCGTTGATGATTTCCGCGTCCCACTCCACGTTGAAACTCATCGGCCCGCGCACAGTCCAGTGCGAACGCTTGTCGCCTGTGGTGGTGACGGATTTCACGTGTTCCATGAACTTCGGCAGGTTTTCCAGGTTCCGCCAGAATGCATACAGCTCGGCGGCGGGCTTCATGATGGTGACGGATTCTTCGACGTGAATGGATTTGTCGGAGTACGACTCTGGCTCGGCGCTGGCCTCGTGGTCAGTCGATGCGGAGGTGACGCCAAGCTTGCTGTAAACCGAGCAGCGGCCGGTCATGCCGCGCCGGATCAAACCGACGGCCAATCCCGCCATCGCGATCCCGCGAAAACTGAACGGCCGATTGAGCGCCACAATCGCCGCGATCGCGCCGGCGGCGAGGGATACTTCGCGCTCGTTAATGCTGAGGTTGATCGGCGGTTGCGCTTCGGGCTGGGGAGCGTTGTAAGACGCGGCACGAGTGGGGCTGTATGCGGACATAAGAACTCTCCGTGAGTAAAATTGACCGTAACAGTCTCTTCCATCACGCGGCGGCGTTCTATCGGGAAATCCACCACAACCAACGTCGGATCGAAACCTAGGCGGGGAGGAAACCCGAACTGAATCGAGCCTGACCAGAGGGGTCGCGGGGAATCGCGCATGTACTGGGCATTAGGTAATTTTGCGGGAAAGTCCGATGAGAAGCCTTTCTTCCTATTGTCGGATATCAATCGCCTGATCTTCTTTGACTTGCAGAGGCCGCTTAGTACGATCTTCGCGCTGCGAATCATGCATGCGTTCGGAGGTGAATGCTGCAAGCGCAATTGCCCGGGCAAGCCACCTGACTGAATCCTGTTCATCTATGAAGCGGCCAATTCCCCCTCGATCCCGCCTGATCGCGCTCCGTCAATTCCGCGCCGGTTTTATTGGCGCGCTCGCAGGGCTGATGTCCGCGATGTGGCCGATGTCGGCGGGGGTGGTGACGTATTATTTTGCCACCGGCGGCGGTGGCGGCGGCGCGGGAACGCTGGCCAACCCGTACACCAACATCTCCTCGCGCAACAGCCTCACCCTCAACGCGGCTCGGCCAATGACGCTATCTTCGCCTACAACAGCGGCGGATTCTCCATCCTATAATCTCAACATCGTCGGCAATGATTCGCGAATGCTCGCATTCGCCGCCATCCTCGTCGCGGGCAACGCGGTGAACGGCGTGGATGTTTACAACAACACGGTCTACATAGACAAAAAAATCTCCAACGCCGGGGCGGCCGGCATCGGCGTGGTGAACATCAGCGGATCGCCGACTAACGTGCGGGTCAGAAATAACATCATCTACACCACCAACGGCGCGACCACGCTCAACGACGTGAGCGCGGCGAAAGGATTGTTGCGGTAGCGAGACAATTCGACGGCATTCTGAGAGAGGGTTTGAAAAGTCCACAAAGTTCGACTTGCGCAACTCCGTCATTCCGAGGTACTCCGAGGAATCTCGGGAGGTCGAGCGATTGTCGTTGTTTCGAGATCCCTCGGTGTACCTCAGAGGATGTTAAAGAACTCGGCTCAGGTCGGCGTTGGCGTTTCTTGTAGGGTGGGTTTCAACCCACCATCCGCGGAATTCGGTGGCTTGAAACCCACCTTGCAAAAGCGAGGGCTGCCGTGTTCTTCAACACCCTCTCAGGACGACGAATGTCGATACGTCGGCGCTTCGAATGAAACTCACCCCGGCTGGTGCGATTTCCGAATATCCCGATAATGCGGCCATGCCCTTCGCGCCGCCGAAATCCGCCTTCTCGCTTCCCGTGATCCCGACGACTCCGCACGGCATTCGGCCGGGCGCGACGCCGCTCGAAATTGAACTGACCCGCGCCGTGCGCGGGCAAGTGCGCTTCGGCCGGCATGATCGGGCGCTCTACGCGACCGACGCTTCGCCGTACCAGGTGGAGCCGATCGGCGTCGTCATTCCCGCCGACGTCGCCGACATCGCGGCGACACTTGCGATCTGCCTGAAGCACCGCGTGCCCGTCTTGCCGCGCGGCGGCGGGACGAGCCTCGCGGGCCAATGCACTGCCGCCGCGGTGGTGGTCGATTTATCGGCACTTTGCCGGCGGCTGATCTCCGCCGACGCGGCGGCGCGTATCTGCGAAGTGGAAGCGGGCATCGGCATCGATGAGCTCAATCGCCAACTCGTCGCCGCTGCACCGGGGCTGTTTTACGCGCCGGACCCGGCCACCGTCGCGCAGGCGGCGATCGGCGGGACGATCGGCAACAACGCGGCCGGCTCGCGGTCGATCAAGTACGGCCGCACGAGCGAAAACCTCGCCGGCGTGGACGTGCTGCTCAGTAACGGCGAACGAACCTGGCTCGAACCCGGCGCGGGCCGGCGAAACGAAACCGCCCGGCGATTAGCGAGTGAAGTCGGGGGCGTTTGTCGTCGCTACGCGGATCTCATTCGCACGCGGTTCGCCAAGACCATCCGCCGCAACGCCGGGTACGGGCTGGACATGATTCTCAAGCAGATCGACGCCGGTGTGGCCGACGAAGACCTCGATCTGTCCGGCCTGATCTGCGGCAGCGAGGGAACGCTGGCCGTCGTCGTCGGCGCGAAGCTCAAACTGATGCCGATCCGCAAGGCGGTCGGCCTGGCCGTCGCATCGTTTGCAACGCTGGAAGATGCAATCAACGCGGTGAACCCAATCCTCGCCAGCTCGCCGAGCGCAGTGGAACTGCTCGACGACGTGGTGCTGCGGGCCGCGATGGGAAATCCGGTGTGCCGGCCGTACGTCGATCTGCTGCCGCGCGCCACCGGCGGTGCGGCGCCGGCGGCGGTGCTTTATGTGGAGTATCAGGAGGATTCGGCCGCCGAGGTCGAGGCGGGCTTTGCCAGACTCACGCAGATCATTCCCGGCGTGGCGATCAATCGCTACGTGGAAAAGGCGGCGATGAACGAGGCCTGGACGCTTCGCAAATCGGGCGAGGCGCTGCTGCACGGCCTGCCGGGGCGACGCAAGCCGCAGACGTTCGTCGAAGACAACGCCGTGCCGCCGGAGAATCTGCCGCGGTTCGTCAGCGGGTTCAAAAAAATTGTCGCCAGCCACGGGACGGAGGCGGCGTATTGGGCGCACGCGTCGGTCGGCGTGCTGCACGTCCGACCGATGCTTGATCTGCACGACGACGAGGACTTGCGGCACATGCGGCAGATCGCCGTGGAGGTCGCTGATCTTGCCCGCGAGTGCGGCGGCGTGATGTCCGGCGAACACGGCGACGGGCGCGTCCGCGGGCCGCTGCTCGAGCGGTTTTACGGGCCGGAGTTGGTGAAGGCGTTTGTGGAGATCAAAGCGATTTTCGACTCGGCGGGGATTTTGAATCCGGGGAACCTCGTGGGCGCTGGCCCCGTCGAGTCGATCACGGAACATCTGCGGGCGCATTCAGGTGACGGCCATCCTGTTCGTCGCATGGGCTACCAGCCCACGCCTTCGGACGCAGAGCATGGGCTGGTAGCCCATGCGACATCGGACGATTTGGCCATCGGTACATCTCCGCGTGGCACGGGCGGCTTGCCCGTGTCTGCCGGCGAAGAACATGGGCGAGCCGCCCATGCCACGAAAGGTGAAGAACCGCGCGCCGCGCAGATGCTCGCCTACGGCACCGGCGGCGCGCCGGTTGATGCGCACGCCGATCACGCACACCCGCACGCCGCCCACGCACCGTCGCACGCTCACGCCATCGCCACCTACTTCGACTACGCCGACCAGGACGATTTCGGCCACGCCGTCGAGCAATGCAACGGCGCAGGCTTCTGCCGAAAGACGGCCGGGGGGACGATGTGCCCGAGCTATCGCGCCACGTTCGACGAGCGCCACAGCACGCGGGGCCGCGGCAACGCACTGCGCGACGCGATCCGCGGCGGGCTGGGGAACGGCGAGCCGGTGTGGAACGATCCGGAGACGATGGCCACGCTCGACCTGTGCCTCGCCTGCAAGGCGTGCAAAACCGAGTGCCCTAGCAACGTCGACGTCGCGCGACTGAAGGCCGAGTATTACGCCCAGTCGTGGCGAGCGCGCGGCGGCGCGCCGCTCAAGGCGAAATTTTTCGGCCATGTGCGAAAGCTGAATCAGCTCGGCTCGCTCACGCCCGGGCTCGCGAACGCAGTCTCCAACTGGCCGCCGGTGCGGGCGATTATGAATCGCGTGCTCGGGATCGCTGCGAAGCGCTCGCTGCCGGCGTTTGCGCCGAGTTTGTACCGGTGGTTTGCGCAGACTCACCGCGGCGCGATCGGCCGACCAGCGGCACCTGCGACTTCCGTCGCGGCGAAAATCACGCCGAACGCTCACGGTTCGGCGTCGGCCGATTCTGCGATTGGAAGTTCGCGAATCACCGGATCACACGATCACGCAGCGCCCCTATCGATCGCCGTTAAACCAAAGGTCGTCCTCTACGCCGACTGCTTCGCGACGTACAACGAGCCGCACGTCGGCCAGGCGGCCGTGCGGGTGTTGGAGTCGCTCGGCTACGAGGTCGAGTTTCCGCAAATCGCCTGCTGCGGCCGGGCGATGATTTCCACCGGCCTGCTCGGCGACGCGATCGCGTCGGCGGATCGCGCGCTGGCGGTATTGGCGCCCGCGGCGGAAGACCCGTCGGTGCGAGCGGTCGTGGTCTGCGAGCCGTCGTGCCTGAGCGCGATCGTGGACGATTGGCTGTCGCTCAAGCTCGATACGCCGCTGGCGATCCGCAAAAAACTGGCCGGCAAATCGATGCTCGTGGAGGATTTTATCGAGCGGTTCTGGAACGATCACCCCACGCCACCCACGATCGCGCCCGACGCGCCAGCCGTCGTGCTGCACGGCCACTGCCACCAAAAAGCGCTCGGCGGCGATGAGACCAGCGCCAAACTCCTCCGCCGGCTCACGAACGGAAAGTTGACCGTCCTGCAAAGCGGCTGCTGCGGGATGGCGGGGAGCTTCGGGTACTCGGCCGACAAGTACGAACTCTCGATGGCCATCGGCGAGCTCTCCGTCTTCCCGCCGATCCGCGCGGCGGATGCGAGTGCGGTCGTCTGCGCGCCGGGCACGAGCTGCCGTCATCAAATTCATGACGGCACGGGGAAAAGGGCGCTGCATCCGATTGAATTAGTCGCAAAGGTATTAGGTATTTGATATTAGGTATTAGGTATTCGGTGGTACCGTTCTGATATTTCGAATGTATTGATCCAAATACCAAATACCAAATACCCAATCCCCTATCTGCCAAGGTACATCTGCAAAATCCCCCGCAGCGCCGCCGGTTGAACGGGTTTCGACAAGAATTCGTCGCAGCCGATGCTCAGGCAGTGTTCGCGGTCGTGGCTCATTGCGTTGGCGGTGAGGGCGATGATCTTGCCGGTGTAGCCGCGCTCGCGAAGCATCGGCGTGGCGGTGTAGCCGTCGAGGACGGGCATCTGCATGTCCATGATGATGATCTCGAACGGCCGGCCCTGGGCGGCGGCTTGTTCGACGGCGAGCAGCGCGGCCTGGCCGTTGTCGGCGATCTGCACGTCCATCTCGTGCTTTTTCAGCATGAACTCGAGCAGGCGCTGGCTGTCCTTGCTGTCTTCGACGACGAGCACGCGGGCCGGCCGCAGCGGTTCGAGCGGCGCGGGCTCGGCGACTTTCGGCGACGATTCCGGAAGCTGGATCGGCAGGCGCAGCGTGAAGGTGCTGCCGCGGCCGGGCTCGCTGTGCAGCGTGATCGACCCGCCGAGCAGCGCCGCCAGGCGGCGCGAGATCGAAAGCCCCAGCCCCGCACCGGCGAAGCGGCGCGAGTGCGAGGCATCCGCCTGCGTGAAGGGCTCGAAAATGAACTGCTGCTGCTCCGGCGAAATGCCAATGCCGCTGTCGATCACGTCGATCCGGAGCGTGCCGGCGCTTTCGCGGCTGGCGAGCATTTTCACCGAGCCGGCTTCGGTGAATTTGATCGCGTTGCTGACGAGGTTGAGCAGGATCTGCCGCAGCCGCGTCGGGTCGGTCACGATCGTCGCGGGCAGATCGGCGGCTTTTTCGCACTTGAATGCAAGCCCCTTGCTCTCGGCCTTGCCGATCTGCATCGCGTGGACGTTTTCCAGGAACGGGCGCAGCGGCACGGGCATCAGCTCGGTCGTCATCTTGCCGGCCTCGATGCGCGAGACGTCGAGGATGTCGTTCAGCACGCCGAGCAGGTGCTCGCTGTTGCGGCGGATGGTCTGGGCGAATTCCTGGCGTTCGCCCAGCGCCAGATCGCTGCGCTCCAGCACGTCGGCGAACCCGGCGATGGCGTTGAGCGGCGTGCGGATTTCGTGGCTCATGTTGGCCAGGAACGCGCTCTTGGCGAGGCTGGCGGCTTCGGCGGCTTCCTTGGCGCGGATCAGCAGCTCGTCGGTCCGCTTACGCTCGGTTATGTCCTGGAACTGTGAGCAGAAGTAGAGCGGTTTGTCCTGCTGATCGCGCACGAGCGAAACGGTGAGGTGCACCCACACGTCGCGGCCGGTCTTGTGGATGTATCGCTTTTCCATCTGATACGACGAAATCTCGCCGCGCAGCAGTTGGTTGGCCTGCTCCACGTCGGTGTTCAGGTCGTCGGCATGGGTGATGGCCTGGAATGTAGTCTGCAGCAGCTCGGCAACGGCGTAGCCGGTGATGTCGCACGCGGCGCGGTTGACCATGAGCCATTGCCCGTCCGGGCTGACGAGCGACATGCCGCTGGCGCTTTCGTCGAAATAACTGCGGAAGCGTGCGTCGGCCTCGTGCAGAATTTCTTCGGCGCGCTTTCGCTCGGTGATGTCGAAGTAAACCGCCAGCCAGCCGGTCTGCTCCTGCGACTCGGTGAGCATCGGCGAGACGTAGGAGTAGACGTTGATCGCGTGACCGTCGCGGTGGCGAAGGATGAGCTCGAAATTCATCGGCCTGGCGCGATCACCGAGCACGGCGGCGGTGGCGTGCTCGAGCATCGCCTGGCCGTCGGCGTGCCAGTAGGGGCGCGGCATCCCTTTGCCGACCAGCTCCTCGGCGGTGTACCCCACGAGCTTGCAGAACGCGGGGCTCACGTACATCTGCACGCCGGTCATGTCGGCGGTGGTGACGGCAATCGGCGCGGAGCCTTCGATCGCGGTGCGGAAAGCATACTGCCGCTTGGCCGCCTGCTCGGCGGCTTTGCGGGCGGTAATGTCCGTCGCGATCCCGAGGAATCCGGTGATCTCACCCCCCGGCGTGCGGATGGCGTTCACGGAGCTTAGCACCGCGATCTGCCGGCCTTCCTTGGTCACGCAGATCAGTTCGTACTCGACCGCGTCGTACTGCTTGCCGAGTTTCTCGAACAGATCGATCCCGGGATCATTAATCACCCCGCGGCGGATGGCGTCGGCCTGCACCTCGGGCGGGGCGTGCCACAGCATCGCCGTCTCTTTGCCGACGACTTCCTTGGCCGTATAGCCGAGCATCTTTTCCGCTGCCCGGTTGTAAATTTGGATAATGCCTTCGCGATCCGTCACCACGATGGTGTAGTTGGCGCTGTCCAGTATCGCCTGATTCAGGTCCGCCGGTGCGGAAGACGACGGGATGGCGGATGGGGCTGGTGGTTCGATCACAGGAGGGATTTTAGCAGAAAGGCGAAGGACTTAGTTAAAACCCGCATCCCACTAAGTCCTAAGTCCTTTAGCCTAAGTCCTACCTCTTCCATCCCCGCCCCCGTACAATGGTCCGTTCAATGCAGATTCGCAACTTTTCGATCATCGCCCACATCGACCACGGCAAGAGCACGCTTTCCGACCGGCTTTTGATGCGGGCCGGCGCCATTACCGAGCGGGAATTCCATAACCAGATCCTGGACGATATGGACCTGGAGCGAGAGCGTGGCATCACCATCAAGGCCAGTGCTGTGACGGTTTTTCACATGCACAAGGGCGAGCAATTCATGCTCAACTTCATCGACACGCCGGGGCATGTCGATTTTCACTACGAAGTGCAAAAAGCGCTGCAGGCGTGCGAAGGAGCGATCCTCGTCGTCGATAGCACGCAAGGCGTGCAGGCCCAAACCGTCGCGAACGCCTACGCCGCGGTTGAAGTGGGGCTGGAGATCATCCCGGTCATCAACAAGATCGATCTGCCGAGCGCCGATCCCGTCCGCGTGGCGGAGGAAATCGAGCAGGTGCTCGGCTATGCGGCAGAAGACGCGATTCTCGTCTCAGCCAAGACCGGGCAGGGGATTGACGAACTGATCACAAAGCTCTGCGACCAACTCCCGCCGCCCAAGGGCGACCCGAACGCGCCGACGCGGGCGCTGATTTTCGACAGCATTTACGATGACTACCGCGGCGTGATCACATACGTCCGCGTCATCGACGGCGAACTCGTGAAGGGCCAGAAAATCCGCTTCATGGGGACGGACAAGGTTTACCAGATCACGGATTTAGGCAAGCTGATGCCGCGCCCCAAGCAGGTCGACAAAATCGGCACGAGCGAGGTGGGTTTCATCGTCGCCGCGATCAAAGATCTTCACGACGTGCGCATCGGCGACACCGTCACCGACGCCGCCAATCCCGCGAAAGAAGCCCTGCCCGGCTACAAGCCCAGCCAGCAGATGGTCTACTGCGATTTCTACCCCAGCGGCGATACGCAGTACGACGAACTCCGCGACGCGATGGATCGCCTGAGCCTCAACGACAGCAGCTTCAGCTTCGAGCCGGAAAGCAACGACGCGCTCGGCTTCGGTTTCCGCTGCGGATTTTTGGGCTTGCTGCACATGGAAATCATCCAGGAGCGACTCGAGCGCGAGTTCAAGATCCAGATGATCCAGACCGCGCCGACGGTGACGTACGAAATCCTCAAAACCGACGGCGAAGTCCTCCGTATCGACAGCCCCAGCGAGTTGCCGAACCCCACGAACGTCGAAGAAATCCGCGAGCCGTTCATCCTCATGAACCTGATCCTGCCGGCCGACACGGTGGGCAATCTCATGCGTCTCTGCGAAGAGCGCCGTGGCATTTACAAGAAAACCGAATACATCGGCGCGACGCGCGTGCTGCTCACGTACGAACTGCCGCTGGCGGAGGTCATCTACGATTTCTACGACCGCCTGAAGAGCGCCACCAAGGGCTACGGCACGATGGACTTCGACGTCATCGGTTTCCGCAAAGGCGAACTCGTGAAGCTCGACATTCTCGTCAACGGCGACCGCGTCGATGCGCTGAGCGTGATCGTCCACAAGGACCTCGCAGAAGCCCGCGGCCGCAAACTGTTGGTGCGGTTGAAGGAAGAAATCGACAAACACCTCTTCGAAATCCCGTTACAAGCCGCCATCGGCGGCAAAATCGTCGCCCGCGAAACGATCAAGTCGATGGGCAAAAACGTCACCGCCAAATGCTACGGCGGCGACGTCAGCCGAAAGCGCAAGCTGCTCGAGAAGCAAAAAGAGGGCAAAAAACGCATGAAGCGCGTGGGATCAGTCGATATCCCGCAGGAAGCTTTCATGGCGGTGCTGGAGAGCGGGGATTAGGAAAAAAGGGACTGGGTGGGAGATGGCTCAATCACTTCCAAAAGCTTTCGATTGGAACTGGGAATACAAACGAGAGGTCACACAGAAACTAATCCAATCTGCTGCCGACGAATGGTCAATGCGCGGACGCGATACCTTAAATGTTGATACAGTTCTTGCGATTATTCTTCGCATTTTCGGGCTCAATTGGAGCATTTCATCCTCCTTTCTGGAACTTGAAGAACGAAACCGCTCTCTTAAGGCATGGATACCGCTCGTCGATTCGTTAGAAAAGGAAGCCCAACGATTTCCCAGATTGACGTCATCTCAAGAAATTATGCTGTTTATTACTGAGTTGCGTGCCGTGTTGGAGGCTGCTGCTGATCAATGGCAAGAAGGGTATCCCGAAACTCCGCCAACGTCTGAGGTAGCTAAGCAGCTCGAGCAGGTTCTCTGGAACCACCAATTGGTTCATCGTCGTTCTAAAGCGTGACCATTTAGTTGGACAGAATGAAAATCTGCGTCAACCAATGATAAAGCGCATTTACCGCAAGGTATCGATGACCGCTCAATTGATCTGGCGGCATGGGCCGGTAGTTATCCTCCTCCTCCTCCTCCTCACCTACCCCCTCGCGTTCAAATACTACACCTCGATCGGCATCGATCTCGAAACACCCGACGGCCCCGTCGTGCAGTGCTCGTTCTGGCGGGTTCGGTGGCCCGGCGACGGGTCGGTCATGTTCGGGCGCGAGGACGAGCCGCGGTCGGCGGATAAGAAGGTGCTGGAGCGGTTCGATCTCGGCGGGGCGTTTTTTAGGCCGCCGCTCAAGCTCGGGCCGCAGACGTTTTGGCATCGGATGGGGTTTCGCTGGGTGAACTATGACCGGTCGCGCGACGGGCCGCATTTGGAGATCGCGCCGTTCAATCAGCGGGCGATCTTGCTCGGCTTTCCGTACTGGCTGATCATCCTCGGCTGGGCGGGCGTGGTATTCTGGTTGCGGAAACGTCGAGGGAGGAAGAACGGTGACATCGCCCGACCCTGAGCATCCGCCGATGCCGCTGAGTTACGCCGCGCCGGCGTATCCGCCGCCGCCCGATCGCGGCATTTGGCGGGACGGCAATCTCCTCGTGATGCGGAAGGAGGCGAAGCTTCCCTCGCGGTGCTGCGTGTGCAACGAGTTAGTCGGCCTGCCGGTCCCGGCGACGACGCTGCAGTGGATTCACCCCGAACAGCTGGCCAAACGCAGTTCGATGAATCCGTTCCGCTACACCATTGCCGAACAACACAAGCAATCAATCGAGATCAATCTTGTGCGTTGCGCGACTCACGAGAGAATCCATTCTCGCAAACTGGCCGTCCGACTGATGGCAGCAGTTGTGATTCTGATCACGGTCTTGGGAATTGGCGCTGTGTTGAGATGGGAATCTCGCTCCGTGTTTAACCTCGGATTTTGGGCTTTCCTCATATTCGGCGTTCTCATTTATGACCCACGCGGGTTTGCAATCAAGGATATCTGCTACAACTGCATCTGGATCAGGGGATTCGGCGGGCCATACCTCGACTCGCTGCCGCCATGGCCGGGGCCGATCCTGGCGATGGAATCTGAGCGGTGAAAGCGTGACATGCATTCGTGGCATGGGCGGCTCGCCCATGTTGTTAGTCTGCAAACCACGGGCGGGCCGCCCGTGTCACGAAGTTAAATTCGGGCCATCCCAAACGCCGTCGCCACCAGTTCGTACGACCGCCGCCTTGCCGCGTGGTCGTGCAAAATGTTCACCAGCATCACTTCATCGGCCTGATATTCCGCCGCGAGCGCTTCCACGCCGGCCTTTACTTTTTCCGGCGAGCCGACGATCGCTCGCCGGCCCGGCGGGGTGGCGGTGAGGGAGATGTCGCGGTCATTCAGGAATTTCATCGCCGTCTCCGGCGTCGGCACCGCGATGAGTTGGCCCTGGTGCATCAGTGTGAACATCATGATGAAGCTGCTCGCCAGCCGCCACGCCTGCTCGTCGGTGTCGGCGGCGATGGCCCACGCGGCGACGATCGTCTTTGGCTTTTGCTGATGTGTGCTCGGCGTGAAATGGTGGCGGTAGTAGTCGGCGATGTGGGCGCCGGTCGGGCTGATGAAATCAGCGAAGACGTAGGGCAATCCGAAGTTCGCCGCCCACGCGCCGCTCGCGGGGGAGCTGCCGAGCAGGTACGGCTCGGGGAAATTCTTTCGGCCGGGCAGTACGGTGCGAAGCGGCAGATTCTCCGGCACTTGTCCTTCGAAATAGCCGAGCAACTCGGTGAGCTGTTCGGGGAAATCGTCCGGCGAACGCTGGCGGCGGTCGCGCTGCAGGGCGAAGGCGGTTCCGCCGTCGCTTCCCGGCGCTCGGCCTAACCCTAAGTCGATTCGATCGGGGAACATTTCCGCGAGCATGGCGAACGTCTCGGCGACTTTCAGCGGGCTGTAGTGCGGCAGCATGATCCCGCCGGAGCCGACGCGGATTTTCTTCGTCGCCGCGGCGATCATGCCGATCATCACCTCCGGGCTGTTGCACGCGAGCGCCGGCGTCGCGTGGTGCTCGGCCAGCCAGTAACGCGTGAACCCGAGCGAGTCGGCCAGCTTGGCGAGGTCGATCGAGTTGTGCAGCGACTGCCCGGCCGACCCGCCGTCGGGGATGGGCGATTGATCGAGCACGCTGAGTGCGAATTTCGATGGGGGAGAGACGTTTCGGGTCATGGTGAGTTCACAATTCGAGCTTGGGCAACAAATCGAGCGACCTTTCATTATAGACGCCTAAACCGCAAGGGATTATTGGTCGATGAGGATCACTGGTGCGTCCTTCTTTAACGGGACGAATGCGTGCCCGTCCCGCTGAAGCGGGACGCACCGAAGAAGTGTTCCGATGCGAATCGATAGGAATTTTCCGATCAACAAGCATTAAAAAATGCCCAGCTTTATCTCGACATCTCCGATTACTCTCCCGCTCGCGCGCGAAGCTTCGGTGCTCCCGTACTCCACGCCTCTCCCGTTCGAGCACTCGGTCGGCCCGTGGCGGCGGGGGATGACGCTGATCACCACGCCCGCGATCGTGCTGCCGGATCGGTGCGTGAAGTGCAACACACCCGCCGAGGGGTTTCGGCTGAAGCGCACGTTCTACTGGCATCCGCCGGCGCTGTTTTTGTTATTGCCGCTGATTTTGGTGTTCGGCGTGGTGACGCTTCTGGTGCGGAAAAAGGCGACGATCGAGATCGGCCTGTGCCCCGCGCACCGCAAGACGCGTTCGCGATGGATGTTCGCCAAGGCGATGGTCAGCCTGCTGGCCGTCGGCCTGCTCGCCGGCGGGATAGCGATTGCCATCATCAGCCAGCACACGCGCGACCAAGCCGCCATCGTAATGATAATCAGCTTCGGCGTGCTGATCGTGATCGGCGGGATTATCGACATCGGCCTGACCCGCGTGCTGATCCCCACTCGCATTGACGACAAGTTCGCCTGGTTCCGCGGCGCAGGGGCGGAGTTTCTCGAACCGCTGCCGACGCCGGAGTGAAACAAAATCCCGCCAGCTAAGCTGGGTTACCCGTCGCTTCGCCTGCTTGGAAAATCCGGTACTGGTGCAGTGTGATCGACACGCTGATCGCACAGCGAACGGCATGTGAGCCAAACTGAACCAGTGCCGAAAATCCACAATTCTTGAATCGCGCCGGCGGTTTGCTTTAGGATGATCGCCGAAAAGATCGCTCGATCTTCTGGCCCGCTAATCCTGATCAAGGGGAAGTCATGTCCGATCCGAATCCGCCGCTGCCGGTTCAGCCGTTGGCGTACGCCACGCCGGTGGGGTATCAGCACAATGTCTCGCTCGGGCCTTGGAGCGATGGCCCGCAACTCATCACGCCGACTTCCATGGTATTGCCCAGCCGGTGCGTGAAATGCAATGCCGACTGCGAAGGCTATTGGCTGAAGAAAACGTACTACTGGCACACTCCGGCGCTGTTCTTCCTGATTATATTCCCCGGTGTGCTGATTTACGCGATCGTCGCGATGATCGTCCGCAAGAGCGCCACGATCGAAGTCGGGCTTTGCCCGGTGCACCGCAAGCGGAGGTTCAATTTCATCGTGTCGGCATGGGCTCTGGCGGGCGTAGCCATCGTGTTGGTCATCGTCGGGCTTGGCCTGAACGGATCGCGATCGACCGAAAGCCTCGGGGCAATGCTGGCGCTGCTTGGCATTCCAGTGTTGATCGCGGCGATTGTCATGGGCGTGGTCGCGTCACGCGTCGCACTGTCTCCGACCAAAATCGACGCACGTTTTGCGTGGTTCAAAGGTGCCGGCGCGGGTTTCCTTGCGACGCTTCCGGCCGCACGGTGAAGGCGATCGAAAAGACGGCCGCTCTACTGCTTGAACTCGGAAGATCGGTCAAAAGACTGCGGTTTTTCACCGTTCCCAACGGTTCACTCCGCTTT
>JBBQNK010000082.1:0-14130 GCA_038329865.1 Tepidisphaerales bacterium
TACGCCGAGGGATCTCGGGAGCACGAGAACCGTTTGAAATCCGAGATCCCTCGGCGTACCTCGGGATGACGCTACACCTGAAGTTGACTCGCTCTAGTAGCCCGTGCTACTTGAAATTGAAAAACCGTTCTGAATCTCGCGATTCAGAACGGTTTTGATTTTCAACAACCGCAACTCAATCACAGCAGATTCAAAATGATCGAGCCGGTCTTTCCGCTGTAGCCGTCGACGGCGAAACGGTACGTCACGCCGGCGGTGGCGTTGAAGGTCAGGCTGCTGGTCAGCACGCCGGAGGCGTCATCGTTGCTCGCGACCAGCGTGAGGCCGGAAACGCTGCTGCCGGTATAGACGGCGAGCATCGTATCGAAGCTGCTGCCGGCGGTGTTGAGGGTGACGGTGCGGGTCGTCGGGGCCGTCCACGTCAGCCAGACCGATGCGCCGCCGGCGTTGTTCAGGATCTTCGGCTCACCGGTCTCGCGGGTGGCCGAAACATTGCTGCCGCTCCAGGTGGCCGTCGTGCCGGTGAGGACAACGGCGCTCGCGAATTTGTCGTTCGCCGGGGCGACCGGCAGCGACAGATACAGCTGCACGCCGCCTGACGCGCCGCCGTAACCGTCGACTGCAATGCGATACGTCGTTCCCTTCACAGCCGTGAAGGTGGTGGCGCTGGTGGTCACGCCGGTCGCGTCGTCGTTGCTGGCGATGGTCTTCAAGCTGCCGACGGCCGTGCCGGTGTAAATCGCGAGCAGCGTATCGAAGCTGCTGCCGGCGGTGTTGATGGTGACTTTGCCAGCCGCGGGCGCCGTCCAGCTGTACCAGATGGATTTGCCACCAGCGTTGCCCGCATGGCTCGGCTCGCCGGTTTGTTTGGTCGCGTTGACGTTCGATCCGGTCGCGGTCACGGTCGAGCCCGTAAGCACGGTGGCCGAGGCGAGCGCGTCGTTCACCGGCGTGGTGACCGGCGTGGTGAGCACCAGGCCCGCGCTGGACGTAACGGTTTGGCTCGTCGTGTCGGTCGCCTGGGCGTAGTACGTGTACGTGCCGGCGACGAGGCTGGACGTGATCGCCGTGGTGGACCACGTCGTGCCGCTCTGCGTCGCGCCGGTGATCAGCGTATCGCTGCCGACCTGCAGACCGGCCGTGCCGTTGCTTTCGCGGTAGAACGCCACGCCGCTGATCGACCCGCCGGACTCGGTAACGCCTGTCGCCGAGAGTGTGACCGGCGTGCCGACGGTCGTCGAACTCGGGTTGACGGTGAATCCGCCGATGGTCGGAGTCGGTGTGGGCGTGGGCGTCGGTGTCGTGGAGTAGCCCGCCATGTCGAGCGCCAGCAGGTTCACGATCGGCGTGCCGCGGCCGGTGACGAGGTCGTACCCCGGGCCGGCGGCGAAGCCGTTGTTGCCGGTGGTGATGTCGTGGAAATCGCTGCTCGAAAGCGAGTAGAGCATCGGCAGCGTTTGCGTCGGCCCGTCGAGCGGTTGCAGGCCGTTGAGCACGCGGCCCTGATCGACGATCGCCATCACGCCCGCCCACATCGGCGCCGCCAGGCTCGTGCCGCCGATTTGCAGCCACGGGCCGGAAGGCGAATCGTAAGAATCGTAGACGGCCGCGCCGCTGAACGGGTCGGCCAGGAAAGCGACATCAGGCACGGTGCGGAACGTCGCGCTCTGCGTGACGCTCGACTGCCACGACGGCTTGACCGCGTACTTGCTGATCCCGCCGCCCGATCCGCCGCTGCTGCCGCTGCTCGTGCCGCTGCCCCAGCCGGATTCGGAGATGTAATTTCCCGCCGAATCGACAGCCAGCCGCGTGCCGCCGACCGAGACGACATTCGCCGACACCGACGGATACCCGACCGCCTTGGTCGTACCGCCGCTATTGTACGCGCCGTTGTCGCCGCTGGAGGCGAAGAAGGTGATCGGCGTATGGCCGGCCGGCGTGGTGAAGTGCGAGTTGTACGTCGAGGCGATCGTGGACGTTTCGCTCCCGCCCCAGCTCATCGAGATCACCGAAACGCCGGCGTAGTTGCGGGCGCTGTCGATGGCGGCAAACAAGTCTGTGTACGAGGCGCTCTTGGCTTCAAACAGCACGATGTTCGCGCCGGGCGCGACGGCGTGCGCCCACTCGACGTCGAGCGAAGTTTCCAGCGCCCAGGAGTTGCCCGCGCCGGACGGGTCCAGGCCCGTACCGGTCTGCTTAATAACCGTGAGCGACGGATCGCTTAATCCCATGGCCAGGTCGAACGCGTGAAGATCGGCTGCAATATTCGGCGCGTCGTACGCGTCGATGATCGCGATCGTCTGTCCCGCGCCGTTGCCGACCACGCCGTTGAACGAGACCGAGTCGATCCCGTACGCCGTGCGCACTTTTGCCGCCGTTAAGCCGACGACGGACGTGGACGCGTACGGGTGCGACGACCCGTGATTATGATAAAGCAGAAAATCCGGCGTGGCCGTCGGCACGTGCGAGAGGAAGACGCGCTCTTCGAGCGATTCAACCATCGACCCGCTACGCCACGAAACGCGCGCAACGATTTCGGTGACGGCCAAATGAATAGAGGGATTTCGCTTGCTGGATCGGCCGAGAGTCGACTGAGTTTTCATGGGTGGGCTTGTCCTTCGTCCTAGTGTCGTAAAACAATGACGATCGAATGGAGACAAGTCAATTCCAAAGTGGCTTATCTTACAATAATTCTGCTTAAGCTCGCTGATAACTGCTTGTATTTACGGGATTTCCCGTAAATTTTGCGGCGACCTTCTACGATCGGTCGAAAAGGCGGCGTGAACCAAAAGTACGTGGGACCAGACCGACGAACTCCCCGTCATCGATAAATTGATCAGAACTTCGTCGACGTTTTATCTATTTGAGTTATAGAAAAGTCCCGCCGGCTTACTTCAGCTTATCCCGCCAATCCATCATCTCCAGCTCGGCCGTCACAGCGTCCTGGATGTCCATCACCTGGTGCACTTCGAACGAAAACGACGGCAGCATGGTGGCCAGCTTGTGCATGGCCAGCCCGTCGGTGGATTCCAGGATCATGCACCCGCCCCAGTCGCCGACGCGGATGACGAACTGCAGAATCTTGATGCTGTCAGGAAATTTGTACTGCCGGAAGACGTGGAGGATGCGTTTTTGTGCTTCCTCGTAATCGGCCGGTGAACCCATCGAACGCTCACGCCAGGTGATCATCTGCTTCATCGCTCGGCTCCTTTGAAGTGGTTAGATTTGCGAGGATTGTAATCAACGCCTCAGGCCGGTGCGAATTTATACGCATGGCGGCACAGCAGTGCCGCCGGATATCACCTGTTTCGATTTAATGTTCGCTTCATTTCGTCAGAATGTGCCAGGTCGGCCGCCGTTTTGCCCCATTTGTTTTCTAGGTTTCTGTCAGCACCTCGATCGAGCAAGAAATTTGCGATCTCGACAGTATCTCTGCTAGCCGCGAGCATGAGCGCGGTAAATCCGGTTTCGGGAATTGCAAAATTCAAATCAACGCCGCAAGACAGGATAAACTTCGTCGCATTTGGAGCGTCGTTCCGGACCGTTTCAAGGAGTGCGTCGGGGCGGATTTTTGCGCCTGCGGCAACCACGGTCTTTACCATCCGAAGGCTTCCTCGCTCAAGCGTCAAATCAAGTCCGGTTTTGTTGGCGTAAACGGGAGTGTTAATTCCAATCTTTTCCAAGACTTTTCCAACGGTCTTTAGTTTCTTCTTTGCAATCAATACGTAAATCGAGAGTCCTCGTAAATATGCACTGAAACTTTCGGCGAGAAATCGAAGGCCTGACTCGGAGTCGCGACCACATTCATGGTCCCAGAAGTAAACGGCTCCTCGTTTCCGACCAGAAACGGCGACACAGATTAAATTGCCGCCCGGATCGTCTGCAACTGGCAAAACATGTCTAGGAACGAGTCCTCCGTATATTTTTGACGTGTCCGGAAAACGCGCCCAGTTTGGACCGTCATGAATTCCATAAACATGATCAAGCAGGCAAAGGCGACGAACACCTTTCACACAGCCCCCGTTGTGTCGAAGTAAATGACTGCGATATTCGTCGGGCAGCATCGCGCCTAGTGATCGCTCGAAGCTGCCTAAGTCGGAAAGCTTCAACTTTCCAAATCGATTCGAATTCTCGATCTGAATTTCCATTCAAGGTTCCCCACTTAAGTACTCACTCCCCGCCGTGGCTCGGCCCGCGCGCATCGTCCGCGTCGTATGGCCCGTCGGCGTTTTCGCCGGCCACCTCGACGCGCTCGATGCTCAGTGCCCGGCCCGTCGCTTCGTCGATCTCCGCGATCGCGCCGCACAGCCGCACGTCGTTGGTCGCGACGTCAAAACTGTGCGGCATGTTCGTCGTCATGTGCTTGAGTACGCGGTCCTTCCGGCGGCCCAGGACGCTGTCGTACGGGCCGGTCATGCCTACGTCGGAGATGAATGCGCTCCCGCCGGCGAGGATTTTCGCGTCGGCCGTGGGGACGTGCGTGTGCGTGCCAAAGATGAAACTCGCGCGGCCATCCAAGTGATGGCCCATCGCGACTTTTTCGCTGCTGGCTTCGGCGTGGAAGTCGCAGACCGTCACCTTCACCGCTCGCGGAAACGTCTGCAGCACACGGTCGGCGGCGGCGAAGGGATCGTCGGCGGGCATGTTCATGTAGATCCGGCCGATGAGTGCGAAGACGCCGACGCTCACGCCCTTGCTGGTTTGCACGACGGTGAACCCGCGGCCGGCTGCCTGCGTGGACAAATTCGCCGGGCGGATGATCCGCTCGCTGCTCTGCAGGGTCGGCGTGATGTCGAGCTTGCGGAAAACGTGATCGCCGAGCGTGACGACGTCCACGCCGTAACTGCGGACTTTGTGGAACAGGTTCTGCGTGATCCCGCTGCCGCCGGCGATGTTTTCGGAATTGGCGATGACGAGGTCGACCTTCTTCTCGCGAACGAGAGAAGGCAGCTTGTCATGCACCACCTGCCGCCCCGGGCGGCCGACGATATCGCCGATGACGAGGATTCGGATGGGCATAGGTTTTAGCGTACTCGATTCGAGGGAATGTGCCACAGAGGTATGAAAGGAACACGGGATTGAATCCACCGTGGCTACGATTGCTGGGTGGTTAGATTACGCCGTGCCCGACGAACTCCCGATTCTCGATTACGCCCCGCCGCCGGAGCCGTTGCTGCGGCGGTCAATCAAATATATCCGCAAGAGCCGGTTGTTCTGGTTCGTCGTCTTTCGGCCGTTGCGCGCCGTTGAGGTGGGCATCGGTTGCTGGACGTTTGTGTGCGCTTCAAACATCATCTTTGGCTTGCTGTGCCATTACCGTCTTTTGGAAAATCGCGGCGCGTACACCGTATATGACGACAGGCAGCTGTTCCGTTTGACCAGTACTGAGGGAATCGGCATAGCGCTCCTCGTGGCGGGCTTTGCGGCCTTGATGCGTTTGGTTATTCGACGACGATGGAAGGTGGCGCTCCTAACCTTTCTAGTCTTTGCGATTCTTTCCTCGGTCAGTGGATTGGTGCAGTTAAAAGTGCGTCGGACTGCGTCATGGTTGCAGATATTCGGAACGAGCATTCCCCTTCAAAGCCAAAAAAATCCAGGTGTCTACGACGGCATTTGGTGGATCGATAGGCTTCCCGGATGGCCGGCATATTGAGTTTTAGCGAGATAGGGCTGATTTGCCCCCTTCCCGCAACCTCGTATAATTTCTTACGATGCCTGTTTCCCTCAACCACCTGGTTCTCGCCGACGATCCCATGAAAGGCCGCAAGCCTTCGTGGCTGAAGATGAAAATGCCGGGCGGCGAGGGGTACTCGCGGCTGCTCAAGCTGGTTAACGATCAGAAGCTCCACACCGTCTGCCAAAGCGCCAAGTGCCCCAACATGGGCGAGTGCTGGCAGGCGGGGACGGCCACGCTCATGATCCTCGGCGACATCTGCACGCGCTCCTGCGGGTTCTGCCACATTGCCACTGGCAAACCTACTGAGCTCGATACCGATGAGCCGCGCCGAGTCGGCGAGGCCGTCGCGACGATGGCGCTCGGGCACGTCGTCATCACCAGCGTGAATCGCGACGAACTGCCCGATGGCGGCGCAGCGATCTGGGCGGAGTCGATTCGCCAGATCCGCCTGAAATCCCCCGGCACGAGCATCGAAGTTTTGATCCCCGATTTCTGCGGCGATTGGACGGCGCTGCAGACCGTGCTCGACGCCAAGCCGGACATTCTCAATCACAACATCGAATCCGTCCCGCGGCTGTACAAGATCGTCCGCCCGCAGGCCAAGTACCACCGCAGCCTCAAGCTGCTGCAGATCGCCAAGGACAAAGGCTTCATCACCAAGACCGGCATGATGCTCGGCCTCGGCGAAGAGGAGCACGAGATCGAGGCCGTCGTCGACGACCTCGTCGCCATCAGCTGCGACATTCTCACGCTCGGCCAATACCTGCAGCCGACACATCACCACCTGCCGGTGACTCGGTGGGTGCATCCGGATGAATTCGTCGCGTGGAAAGTCCGCGGCGAAGCCAAGGGCCTGCGACACGTAGAGAGCGGGCCGCTGGTGCGGTCGAGTTATCATGCGGAGAAGCAGGTTCAGGCGCACGCGGAGACGGGAGCGAGTTAGAGCATTTCAACTTCACCTGTACCGCCCGGCGCTCGTAGTCGTCATCCTGAGGTACTCCGAAGGATCTAGCCGACTTTCCGCGGACGCAAGATCCTTCGGAGTACCTCAGGATGACGATACACTTGGAGTTGATACGCTCTAGCCTTCTTTAGAATTTTTCGTGGCACGGGCGGCTCGCCCGTGTCTTTGCTTTCAATCAAAAAACATGGGCGAGCCGCCCATGCCACGTCGAGCGACTCATTCATTATTTCTTGTCGATTGCACCGGGAACAAATCTCACGATCACCGCGTCGGTATGGTCGAGGTGGATGTCGCCGCGCAAGGTGCCGGGTTTGAACTTGTCTTGGAACGGCTTGACGAGCGGAAATCCGTCGCTGAACCACGTGCCGACAGCGATGAAGCTGCCGTCGGGCGCCAGCGTGCTGGAATGGAGCCCGCCGTAGGCGTTCACTGGCTTTCCGTCGGTTCTTCGGATTGAAGCGCCGTGGCCGTAGTTGGTGGAGTAGAGGAGGCTCTTAAAATCTGCCGACAGCACGATGAAGAACCCGCCCTCGGCGGAGATTTTGCCGTCGATTGCCTTGCCGGTGGTTTGATCAACGAACGGCGTGTCCGGCGGATACTTGGATTGGTAAGCTTTCTCGGTCACCGGAAAATCCGGCGAAAACGACGAGCCGGTGACGTACACATTCCCGTCGGCATCGACGGATACGCCTTCCACCGGCTGCGGCTTACTGCCGCCGACGTAGGCGCACAGCACCAGCGCGCCGGTTGAGTCTACTTTGTAAACCACCACCGGTGCACCGCCGGGGAATTTCGATTGAAACACGCCGGGCGTCACGGGTTGATCTGTGGAACGGCTCGCGATGGCCACGTACGCGTTCCCTTTCGGATCGATCGCGAGTTGATGCGTGTCCAGATCGTCCTCGTCGTTCCCGCCGAGGTAGGTTCCGTAGATCAGCGTCTTACCGTCGGCCGACAGCTTGGCGAGGTAGATGTCGGTCTTCCCGCCGTCTTTGGCGTGCGAGTGTCGTCCCTTGTCGGCAGGATTGAACGGCATATCCGTCGACCGGGCGGCGACCATGTAATAGACGTTGCGATCCGCATCGAGCCGAATGCTCGCCGCGGCCGCCTCCAATCCCGAGCCGCACAGCCAACTGCCCCACAGGATTTTCGAGCCGTCGCCTTTAATTTTGATGACGGCCACGTCGCCGAAGCCTCTGCGCGTATTGCGGTTGCCCGTCAGCTTGGGCGCGACGCAAAACCCGGACGGAAAATCGGGCGGCTTATTGCCGTTGCCGTTCCAGCCGGAGGTGATGTAGACGTCGCCGGCGTCGTCGATGACCACGTCGCGGGTTAATTCGCAGTACCAGTTGTAGGCGCCCCAGACTTGCTTCCCTTCCGGCGTGAAGCAGGTAATGAACCCGTTCTGATCGCCGTACTCGGCCTTGGAAAAATCCGCTTCGGTCGAGGCGGTGCTGATAAATTGCGGCTGAAAGCTGTTCGCGGTGGTGGGAAAGCCGGGACCCGCGCGGCCGCACACGAAGATGCGGTCGTGACTGTCGACTTCCACGCCGTACGCCCGGTCGTAGCCCGGCCCGCCGAGGTAAGTCGCCCAAAGCAACTTGCCGGCCGGGGTGAATTTCGCGATGTACGCGTCGGTGTCGCCAAGGCGCGAAGCCGAGCCCGGCTCGGTGCTCTTCGTCAGCGTCTTTTGAAATGCTCTTGCGGTAACCGGGAAGTCCGGCGAAGACGTTCCGCCGACGACGATGATGTTCCCGGCGTGGTCGACGCACACGTCGCGCGCCGCATCGAACTTGCTGCCGCCGAGATAAGTAGAAAACGCAACATCGTATTGCCTGGTCGGCTGGCCCATCGCGACGATGCCGGGCAGGATCATGACGACAAGAAAGGCGAGAGTTTTCATCGAAGGACATGCCCTTTCTGGCAAAACGCCGCGCGCTGACTGGCAAATCAAACGGGCGCATTTTCCGATAATAACCCCAATTTTCGCCCGCTCAGCCGGATTGGCGACTCCAGCCCCAGTTTCACCGGGTTTTTAAGGTTCCGCCCGCGGATCCGCCGGGCGATACATCCCCCGCCGAATTTCGCCACACCGCATCGGGGAAGCCCTGACTAAACTTTGGGTAATATTTGGAATTGGTCAAGAACGTGATAAGACAAATAATCAAGTAATGCGATTCGGCTTAGCCATCATCGTCTCCTTCCTGATTTCCACGTGCGCATTCGCGCTGGAGACAGACCAGTTTGACGTTCCCGCCAAGCAGCTGATTGATCTCGGGCCTGTCGTCAGCACCAAGATTGCCGCCGAGCTGCAGCGGGTCATCAAACACGCCAACGCCACGCGTGCCGAAGAACTGCAGCTGGCTGCTACATCGCCGTCGCGAGCGTGGCAGAAGGCGCACCTCGATCGCGCCTGCGCCGCCGTCTCGCAGCCGGTGCTGGCCAAGGCGCTGTACGAGGCGATCTCCGGCGGGAGCATGTACGAATGCCGAATCGAGTCATGGCTGCGCGACGATCGTTCGACACGCCCGGCGTTCATGCTGCCGATGAGCGTTTCCGATTCTATCTACGGGACCGACCTGTTTCATCGCCCGCTGTTGATGCTCCAGCTCGCGCCGACGATCCGCCTCTACGACCAATACGCCGGCACGGATAAAGTCGGCCACTTCGCGCAGGAAGGGTACGAGTACTACCGCCGCTACCTCGACGCGCGAATGGAAGGCAGGAGCGAAGCCGACGCCGTCAAAGAGGCTGTCAACGTCGGGGTCGATGAAGAGCACGGCATCTTCGGCGAAGCGATCATCGGCGTTTATTCCAACGCGGATTTAGCCGCCAACTATTCCGGTTTTCTCTTCTATCGCAACCTGATGGAGCCGATCCGAATCGGAACGACCGAGCTCCCGCCGCTCATCGTCTGG
Organism: Tepidisphaerales bacterium; assembly: GCA_038329865.1. GTDB lineage: Bacteria > Planctomycetota > Phycisphaerae > Tepidisphaerales > Tepidisphaeraceae > JANMES01. The sequence goes on from JBBQNK010000082.1 coordinate 9,560, forward strand.
GAAGGAGATCATCTCAAGCTCACGGAGCGGGCGAGCGGTAATCTGCTCAAGCCGTTCGTCACTGAGCACTGGAACGAGGCGATGAACCCCTGCCGGTATGCCGACCACTGGCGTTCGAACGTCCGCGAACGCATCGCCCGGCGCGTCGATGGCTGGATGGCGTTCAACCACTCCACGCCGCAGATCGAGGCCGAACGCCTGCAGCGCGTGCAGACCTTCTACGGCCAAAACTACGGCCACGGCGGCTTGCGCGACGTGATCACGCTGGTAAACGCCAAGTCGCACTACACGGTCGCGACACGGTAGCGCGTCAAAGAGAATGGAACTAAAGAGAAAGCAGAAACCGCAATTTTAGGACCTTTTCTCCCAGCGCTTTCTTCGTACTCTGTAATTCAATTCTCTTTTTCAATCTGTGTTCATCCGTGCCCCATCTGTGGCTAATTCTGCGTAGCGTTTGTTCCCTCCCGCACACTGCCTTATGATGATCGCGTCATCTCACGGAGGAGACTTTGCGAACCTGCATTTATCTGTTGATCGTCGCGGCGCTCGTGGGCTGTAAGCCCGCTGCGGTAGAATACCCGCCGATGGACTACGCCGGCGAGTTGCCGCCGGGCATGCTCGCGCTGCGAAAGATTTCGCCCGAACGCTACCCGGATTTTTCCGCCGCGTTCACCAACCCCAACCTGCCCGACGTGCTCAAGGCCATCGATTACAGCCTGAAATATCTCTCGGCCCCGAGCAGCCAGCATTACTATCCGTACGCCGACATCTCCCACGACCGCGCCGTCGCCACGCTGCACGCGCTGCACGATCTGCTGCAGCGCGATCTCGTCGCCGCCCCGGCGCACCAATCCGCCGCCGACTTCAATCGGCAGGTGGCCGATACGTTCGAGGTCTACCAGAGCGTCGGCGCGCCGCGACAAGACGGCTCAGGCAACGGCACCGGCCAAGTGCTCTTCACCGGCTACTTCACGCCGATCTACCCCGCGAGTTTGACGAAGACCGCCGAATTTAAATGGCCGCTGTACAAGCGGCCCGCCGATCTGGTCTCCGATGAAGAAGGCGAACACGCCTGGCGACGGCCCGCAGCCACCACCCAGCCCGGCACCGATCACAATTTCCCCTACTGGACGCGACAGGAGATCGAGCAGCAGCACAAGCTCGACGGCCAGGAACTCGTCTACTTGAGCAGCCGCTGGGACGCGTACGTCATCGCCGTGCAAGGCAGCGCGCGGCTGCGACTGACCGACGGCAAAATTCTCGAAGTCGGCTACGCCGGCAACAACGGGTTCGATTACGTCAGCCCCGGCAAGCAGATGATCGCCGACGGAATCATCCCCAAGTCGCAACTTTCCCTCAAAGGCCTTCGCGGCTACTTCGAGCAGCGCCCGGAGATGATGGACAAGTACCTGTCGATCAACCCAAGGTTCGTCTTCTTCACCGAACGAACCGGCGGCCCGTTCGGCAAGCTCAACGTGCCCGTCACCGCGATGGCCAGCATCGCCACCGACAAAAAAATCTACCCCCGCGCCATGCCCGCGTTCGTGACCACACAAATCCCCACCGGCATGGGCAACAGCACTGCGCCGTTCAAAGCCTGGATGCTCGATCAAGACGCCGGCGGCGCCATCCGCGCCGCCGGGCGATGCGACCTCTACATGGGCATAGGCCCCGCCGCCGAGGCCATCGCCGGTCAGCAGATGTATCCCGGCGAGTTGTATTATCTGGCGATCAAGCCCGAACTGATGAAGGCGACGACGACGCCGGTGATGAATAAGTAGAACCGCAGGCGTGTGAGTGACGCCGTTTAGCCGCTCCGCGTGCGGGGCAGCTAAACAAAATTCGATCACTGGGTCACTTCGCGGCGCGTACGCCCGTCGCATTTACATTCAGGATTACATTCAGGCTTTTCACCTTCGCGTCTTTCGCGCCGACGATGCCGTTGATGTTCAGGTTTACACTGATCCCCGTGACGGCCGCGTGCGTCATTCTGAATTTATCGCCCTTGGATAAATGCGCGATCGACGCGGCGGCTTCTTTTGGAACTGTCACCTGCATCAACACTTTTTCGATCGGCTGGGACCACTTGTCGAAGCGGCCGATCGCGACGGTGGCGACGATCGAGCCGCCGTCCTTGGTTTTGCGGACGGATTCGACCGTCGCGATGATGTCGAGCGTGGCGTCGGCCAGGTCTTGCTTCAGCCAGGCGTCGATCGGACCGGCGGATTTAAGCGTCCAGGCATCGGCGGCGGGGATTAACTCTGGCGGCACTTTGGCGAGTTCGGCGGCGAGGTCTTTGACGACGGCCGGCCGCGAGGCGGGCGAGCCGGCGGGATGCGTCGCGGGCTTCTCCGGCTTGGCGGCGAAGGCGATGGTCGGCAGGAGCATCAGGGCGAGCATCGCTGGGAATTTCAAAGCGAATTTCATGGTGAAATTACACCACGCGATGCGATAATCCGCAAAGGCGATGTGGAAAAGCGAGATTCTCCAAAGGGGCCCCGTCATCCCAAGGTACTCCGAGGGATCTCGAAGCCACGAAAATCACTCGACACCCAGAGATCCCTCGGAGTACCTCGGGATGACATTGCTTCTTAGTCACACTGACAGGACTTTTTGGACACCCTACCAGGATGTCGAAGCGAGGGTGACAATTGGCAAATCTTCCCAATAAACCCCTCGCCGCCTTGACGCACTCATTCTTACCAACAACCGGAGCACCATGCGCATCCTCGTCATATTGATCATCGCACTGGCGGCCGTTCAGGCATCGGCGGAGGAAGTGAACCTCATCGCCAACGGCGATTTCGAGCAGCACGACTCGGCGGGCAAGCCCGCCGGCTACACGCTGACCGGCGCGGCGAACTATCGCTATCTCGGCGACGAGCGGCGCGACATGAGCAGCATGGGCGTGGCACTCGATTCATCAAAGCCCGCGGCGGCCGTGACGTGCACGGTCGATCATCTCGACGCCAAGGCCGGGCGGTGGTACCGGTTCAGCTTTCGCGCCTTGCCACAGGCGAATTTTGCCGTGACGGGGAACGACGACCTGGCGATGAAGGTGGAATTCTATGGAGCAAGTGCGGGCCAAGCCGGCGCGGTTTCGTACGACGGCAAGGCGAAGCCAATTTACGAGCAGATCACCGACGCCCGTCGCGATCTCACCGTCAACGGCGTTCGCCATCAGCACGGGGCCGAAGTGTGGCAGACGTACACGCTGGTGTTCATGCTGCCGTTCCCACAGGTTGATCGTGTGAAGCTGGCGGTGGGGTTCGATCACGGCAGCGGACGCGGGAATGAGTCGGCGTTTGAAATCGACGACATGAGCCTCGTGCGAATCTCCGACCCGCCGCTCCCCGCGAACGCGGCCGCGCCGACCACCCAGCCCGCGAGCATGACCATCACCGGCAAGCTCCTGCCGCTCGGCGGGCGGTGGTTCTATCACGCCCGTGACGGCGAGACGGCCGCCCCCACCACCTTCAACACCGCCAATGCTGATCGCCTGCTCTACAAAGACAACGTCTACTCCGCGCCTTTCGCCGGCAACACCTCGGCCGTGCTGCGGAAAGGCGATAAGGATTTGGCGGGCAAAGTCGTTGAGGCCGATCGGCTATTGCCCGACAACGTGACGATCACATTCAACGAATCGCAACTCATCTTCCACACACACGGCGTGCCGAACCACCCGACCGGGCGATTCCCCGAGCAAGGGTTCGGCAATCCCAGCTACATCACCGAGCAGCAGGAGACGTTTTACCTGCCGCTGAATCCGAAAGAGAACGACAAGCACTTCGTGACGACGGCGAACAATTCCAATCACGCCCTGCCGATGGGGCCGATCGGTATCGCGATCAATGGCGTGGTGTTTTTCAACCCGTTCGACATGGGTAACACCGACGCGACCGACATGATGGACCGCTGCTGCGGGCACCCGAACCAGATCGGGCAGTACCATTATCACAAGTACCCGATCTGCGTGAACTCGCCCTGGGCCGACGAAGGCAACACGCACTCGCCGCTGCTCGGCTTCGCGTTCGACGGCTACCCGCTCTACGGCCCGTACGAAAGCAAAGACGTGATGGCCAAAGACGTGAAAGGCGAACGCGCGCTGAATGATTTCAACGCCCACTACGATGCCGAGCGCGGCTGGCACTATCACGTGACGCCGGGGAAATTCCCTTATTTAATCGGCGGGTATTGGGGCACGGAAGACGCGAAGAACATGCAGCGCCCGCCAAGAGGTGGCGGCATGGACGGAGGGCGGAATGGCCCGCCGGGCGGCGGCCCTGGCGGCGGCGGACCGGGCGGTGGTCCCGGTGGTTTCGGCCCATCCGGCGGCGGCAGAGGCGGCCCGCCGGACGGACCGCCGGGACGGTAGATGTGATTTCTAGAACAGATTAACTTCGGCCGTAGAACAATCCCGCGGTATTCCAAAGAATTTGGCGTTTCGAGTAGCCGGGGCGGGGTGGGGCCGGGGTAATGTGCCGCCAGCCGCCAAAACCCCAGCGGCCCCCAGTGAGGTGTTTGGGGGGGGAGGGTAGGCGGAAATTTTGGGGGGGGGAATTAAAAAACAA
>JBBQNK010000083.1:0-13878 GCA_038329865.1 Tepidisphaerales bacterium
TGGCAGTCTGCCAAACACGTGCAGATCGAGCACCGTACAGATGCCGGCCGCAGTGGTGATCTGAATGCCGCTCCAGGGTTCGCCGAACAGCTCAGCGTGGTAGACTTTGCGCGCATCGGTGATTTGAGTGAACAGGCCGTCCTTCCAGCCGGTGACGCTGACGAAGATCAGTACGACATCCTGCAAGGTGATGGGCACTGCGTGTTCGAGGATATCTTTGAGGATGTGCCGTCGCTCGGACAGGCGCAGTTCATTGACCAGGAAGGCGACGAGATCGCGATGACCACGGTAACGGATGGTTTTGTAGTCGAGGTTGCGCACCTTGTTGTTGAGCGTTTCCCACAGACTGCCGACGCCACCGCTGGTGTTGAAGGCTTCGTAGTCCACGCCGTCGAGCGAGAAATGCTCCAGGCCTTCCAGCGGCAGCACGTCGATGCGCTTGCCTTCGTGGATTGCTTCGCACGGGTTGCCGTACTCATTGATCAGGCCGTCGGTGCTCCAGGTGAGGTTGTACTTCATCTCGTTGGTCGGAAAGATCGGCAGCGCGCCGACGCGAAGCCGCAGCGCGTCGAGCTTGTCGAACTTTTCCACCAGCGCGTGGGCGGCGATCGAACAGAACCCCGGGGCGAGCCCGCACTGCGGCATGAAGACTTGCCCGGCCTTGGCCTGGGCGGCGAGTTTCTGGATGCCGTGGGTGGTCTCCACGTCTTCGGTGAGATCGAAATAACTGGTGCCCGCGCGCAACGCGGCCGTGGCGATGGCGACGTTCACGTCGAAGCTGCAGGCGGAGATGACGGTGTCGCGCCCGCGGAGCAGGCCAGCCACCGCGTCGGTGTCGGCGGCTTGAACGTCGACGGTCCGCACGCCGGCGTCGCGCTCTACGCGCGATCGCGCCGAAGCGGAGGCGTCGCCGACGAGCACGTCGAACTCGCCGGTTTCACTGAGCAGTTGAGCGATGATGGAGCCGATTTTCCCGGCACCGAGGAGAAGCACCTTGTGCATACGCCGATCCTTTCGATCCTTGAAAGCCCGGGGCGAAGATGGTCGCGTCGTGCCAACTTCCCGTGGGTATAATACCTTGGAGAGGATGACAACGGTGAAATAAGAAGATAAACTATTTATCAATGATAATCAAATATTTATCATTGATGAAGGAGCTGTGATGAGCGGTCTTCCTGATCCGACAGATTCGCTGAAGAAATTTTCCTGGGAAACTCAACCGGCCGCGTGGGCGTTTGTGCGCGAACGGGTCGCCGATTTCTGCTCGCGCTCTTCAGCGGCGGCGGAGTTGGCGGAGAAAATGTCGGCGCTCACGGGAACGCGCTTTGTCGATTGGGTCGAGACGATTTTTCTGCCGGATTCTGCTGAGAATCGTGCGCGGATTGAAGCGGTTGGATTCAAAAAGTTTCATGATCGCGACGGTGAGCACGCGAATGTGTTTTCTCACCCCGGTGCCGTCATGCCGCGCGTGGGCTTGCACGATCGGCCGATCGTCGCGGTGCATTTGAAGGTGGATTCCGTCGCCGACTTCGCGGCGGTGCATCAACTTGAAGCCCGAGCGATCGAAGGCGAGCCCCTCTCGCCCTACCGCCGGCTGCGCGTGGCCGGCGATGCCCAGACCGAACTCTGGGTCGCGGAGCGATGGGGCTGGATGAGCTTTGATCTCTGCACGGCCGACGCGAATCGCGGGATCGAGATCGTCCGCACGCTCGAATCATTCCGCACGCGCCGGCGGGATTTTGACAACGATGCCGACGGGTTCGCGTATGCGGAAAAGCTGATCGACGCTTCGCCGCTGGCGATCGACTTGAAATGTTCCCTCTGGTTCGCGGCCGAGCGGGAGTTCTGGATGCGGCGCAACCGCGCCGCCCAGGTGCAGTACGCCCGCCAGCAGCGGCTGGGGCTGGGGTGGGCGAATCACGATCACCACACCTACCGCAGTTCGCGCGACAACTTCAGCCGACTGGTGGGGCTATGGGAAAAACTAGGCTTCGTCATCCGCGAGCGGTTTTACGCCGGCGCGCAGGCGGGTTGGGGCGCGCAGGTGATGGAGCAGCCGATCACGAACATCATCACGTTCAACGACGTCGACTTATCGCCGGACGAGTTGCTCGGCGATTTCGCCCATGAGTCGCTGCCCGCGCGAAACACGCTCGGCACGGTCGGTCTCTGGTGCGGCCTGCACGGCGACTCGCTGTTGCAGGCCGGGATGCACCATTTGGAATGCCAGTTTGATTTCGATGCGCTCCGCGAGCAGCTCGAATCGGAGCACGCGGTGAAGGTGATGAAGCCGTTCAGCGATTTTCCGTATCTGCGGCAGGCGTTTACGGAAGGGGAACGGTGGAGCGTGTCGCCGAAGCGGATCAATCGTCTGCTCAGCACCAGCATGATCACCGCGGAGCAGGCGAAACAGTTTCGCGAGCAAGGCGCGATCGGTTCGCATTTGGAGAACTTAGAACGCAACGACGGATTTAAGGGGTTCAATCAGACGGGCGTGAGCGAGATCATTTCTGCGACGGACCCGCGACGACATTTGATGACGAAATAAGTTTGGTCCGTCCTGCTTCAGCGGGACGCCTTTTTCACCACGAAGTATCTCGTCCCGCTGAAGCGGAACGGACCAGCGCATACAAAAAAAGAAACCCCGACCTTTCGATCGGGGTTCCTCGTTTCAGGGTTTCGTTAATAACTCCGACTACCGCAGTTGCTGCCAGAAGTCGGTGGGCATATCGATCGCGAGCTGCAGCGCGCCGTTTGCACCGGCGTAGAGCGGCTCTTCGACGACCGTGACCTTGCCGCCGCCGAAGGCTTTCATGCCTTCTGCGACGCGCTTGTCCAGGCCGTCCATCTGCCCGCCGCCGCCGGAGAGCACTACGTTGTTTCGCAGCTTCTCCTGGAATTCCGGGTTGAACGTGCTGACGAGCTTGTGGATGCCGGTGACGATCGGGCTGACGATGATTTCGCAGGCCTGCTTCATCACGTCGGTGATGTCGTGCATGACCGGCTTGCCGTCGACCGGGATGCTGACTTCGATCTTGTCCTTGGTGTCGCTGACGTAGCCGTAGGTTTCCTTGAAGCTCTTGCACATGTTGTGGGTGAGCTGGGCTGTGGGGAATTTGGCCTTGATCAGTTCGAAAAGCTTGGCGTCGATCGCATCGCCAGCGATCGGGTAGGTGATTTCGTCTTCCACGCCCGGGACCGTGCCGTGCATACGGCACAAGTCGGTCGTGCCGGCGCCGATGTCGATGACGAGGATGTCGCTCATGCGTTCCATGCCGTAAGCGACCGTGAACGGTTCGGAGACGAGCATCACCGCGTCGAGCGATTCCTTGGCCGCTTCGATGATGGCGGTTTTGTTCTTGGCGGTGGCGAGAGAAGGCACGCCGACGACGCCGTAGATCACTTCATCGCGACCCGGCTCGACAAGGTCGACCAGATGGCGGATCAAATCCTGGGCAGCGAGGACGTTCTTCTTCTCGGCGTCGACAGTGCCGCCTTCGCCGTCGAAGGTGCCTTTGATCACGCCTTTTTCGAGGGGACGGTACAGATCAACCGCGAGGCGGTTATCAAGGGCGTGCTTGCCGAACAGCACGTCGGTCTTCAAGAACTTGCGGGAGACCGCGTCCTTGGCGTAGCCGACGTACGATTCAACGGTCTTGCGCTTGCCGTCCATGGTGACGATCGAGCTTCGGCTGGTGCCCAAGTCGATGCCCATGAGCAAAATGTTGTCTGGTGTTCCGGTGTCGTCGTCGTTCCGCTTGGAATCTATGATGGACTTGCCGATGTTCGGCTTAAGGTTCGGTTTGGCTGGGTCGCTCATGGGATAAAACTCCTTGGGATTCGTTTTGCTGTCGGTCGCCCACGCGGGCGGATACACGTTATAATCGGAAAAGGTTGTCTAGTCTCGAAAAAAGCAGTTAACTAACTTTTTCATTCCCCCCATTTGGTTATCGGAACCAACCTCACGGGGCTTTGCGGTCGGGTTGCGATCTACAGGCCGCCTTTGATCAACTTGGTTCAATTCAAGCTGTCGCGAAAGTTCAGGGTTTGTTGCCGATAAGGCCGGCTTCGATGCTCTTCATGAGATCGAGATTGGCCTGGAAGATTTCCTTGAGCACTTCGTCCGGTCCGTGGGCGCGCGAAAGCTTGGAGTGGCGTTTGCCCTTCCCGCTGCCGCCTTCGCCACCACCGCCGCGCGGCGGGCCGTACTTCGACCAGCTCGTCAGCATCTTTTCGGTCCGGGCGATGACATCCTGCAGCTTGGCCATCTGCTCGGACATCAACGCCGAGTTGTCGACCGGCGCTTCGGAGGTGATGTTTCGGTAATCCTTGAACAGCCCGTGAATGGCGTTGGCGACTCGAGCGCGGATCTGCATCGCCCCTTCGCCGCGGGCGAAACTCATCGCCAATGCATGATCGAGGGCAGCTGCGACATTGCGGCGGATCTTGTCGCGGTCGATCACGACCGCGTCTTCGCCGGTCGGCTGCGACTTGGGCTGATACGCGGTGTTGGATGCTTTTTTGACTACGGCGGGTGGGCTCACCTTGGCCACCTGCGGTTGCTGGGCCGGATCAGGCTTCACCTTGGTGACGACGATTCCTTGGTCGGACAGTGCCCGAACGACGTTGGCCTCGCTCGAGGCGTCCATGTGCCCGTCGACCGGCTCGCCCGTATGTTTGTTTCGTCCCACGAATAAAAAACGCACGTCGCCCGTCCTGCTGGAGTATTCGTTCGGTTCTTTGCGGAAGATTGTCGCCGAGGCAGGGTTAGTTGTCACCATTTTGGTCTCACAATCAAACTCTTGCGTGACCCGTCCTCGAACTCGCGGTAAGGCCGACAGTAAGTCGTGTCACTGTCAGCGTTATCGACCGCAATCGAGCATCGCCTTAACGATCCGCTCGATTTAACGCACCCGACCGGCATTCACGCGTCCGGCAAGACCGATAACTCCCGCCAACACCGAAAGTTGCACCCAAGGCCCTGGGACCCGTCAACGGTTTTAAGGAATCGATTGTAGCCGTGATTTTTCCGATCGGCTCGCCTCATGAAATTAATTTCCTGTGCAGATTTTCCGCGCCGTCTAGCTCCAACGGTGACTTTCCTTCCGAACAATCGGCGTATAATCCGGCGAAATCTTACTCCCGAGGTGCCATGCCCGATTTTCAAGTCGTCAGTCCTTTCAAGCCGCAGGGCGACCAGCCTGCCGCCATCGACCAACTCGCCAAGGGGATCGACGAAGGCAAAAAATTCCAGACGCTCATGGGCGTGACCGGTTCGGGCAAGACATTTTCGATGGCCCACACCATCGCCCGCATGAACCGCCCGACTCTCGTCATCAGCCACAACAAAACGCTCGCCGCCCAGTTGTACGAAGAATTCAAAGAGCTCTTTCCGAACAACGCCGTCGGCTACTTCGTGAGCTACTACGACTATTACCAGCCGGAAGCGTACATCCCGCAGCGCGACATCTACATCGAAAAAGACGCCAGCCGAAATGACGATCTCGACCGCCTTCGCCTCAGCGCGACGAGCAACCTCGTCAGCCGGCGCGACGTGCTGATCGTCGCCTCCGTCTCCTGCATCTTCGGGCTCGGCAGCCCGGAGCAGTACACCAAATCCGTCGTGCCGATCCGCAAGGGAGAGCCGACCGATCGCGACGAGATGCTCCACAAGCTGATCGACCTGCAGTACAGCCGGAATGACATGGACTTCAAGCGCGGCACGTTCCGCGTACGCGGCGACGTCGTCGAGCTGCAACCCAGTTACGAGGAATTCGCCTACCGCATCGAATTCTTCGGCGACGACATCACCAACATCGATTCCATCAACCCGCTCACCGGCGAAATCCTCGCCACGCACGAAGACATCTTCATCTACCCGGCCGTTCACTACGTGATGCCCGAAGAGCGAGTCGCCACCGCCGTCGCGAACATCAAGGAAGAGCTCGAACTGCAGGTGATGCACCTGCGCGGCCAAGGCAAGCTCCTCGAAGCACAGCGCCTGCTCGCGCGAACCAAGTACGATCTGGAGATGATCCAGGAAGTCGGCTTCTGTAGCGGGATTGAAAATTACAGTCGTCATCTGGATGGCCGCAAGCCGGGGGAAAAACCGTACACGCTCATAGATTACTTTCCGAAGGATTACCTCCTCGTGATCGACGAAAGCCACGTCACGCTGCCGCAGATCAAGGCGATGTACAACGGCGATAAAATGCGCAAGACGGTGCTTGTCGATCACGGCTTTAGATTGCCCAGTGCGATGGACAATCGCCCGCTGACGTACGAAGAGTTCGAGCAGATGATCAACCAGTGCATCTACGTCTCGGCCACGCCGGGCAAGATCGAGCTGGAACAGACCGGCGGCGAAGTGATCGAGCAGGTGATCCGCCCCACCGGGCTGATCGATCCGGAGATAATCATCCACTCCGCGCAGGGACAGGTGCCGCACCTGCTGGAAGAAATCAAAGCCCGCGCCGCGCTGGGCGAGCGCGTGCTAGTGACCACGCTCACGAAGCGACTGGCCGAGGACTTAAGCGCGTACATTCAGGAGGCCGGCATTCGCGGGCGGTATCTGCACAGCGAGATTCAGACGCTGGAGCGCGTGGAGATTCTGAACGATCTTCGTCGCGGCGATTTTGACGTGCTGGTGGGCATCAACCTGCTTCGCGAAGGTTTAGATCTGCCGGAAGTTTCGCTCGTGGCGATCCTCGACGCAGATAAAGCAGGATTCCTGCGCAGCGAAACGAGCCTGATCCAAACCATCGGCCGCGCCGCGCGAAACGTGAATTCCAAAGTCATCATGTACGCCGACAGCATCACACCGGCGATGAAACTGGCGATCGACGAAACCGCCCGTCGCCGCACGTTGCAGACGAAGTTCAACACCGAAAACGGCATCACGCCGGCCACGATCATCAAGTCGATCCGCAGCAGCATCGAATCGGATGTGAAGGCCCGCAAGACCGTGCAGCAGGCAGTGAAAGCCAACTCGCAGGAGATGGATCAGACGGAGCTCGTGAAGATGCTCGAAGAAGAAATGCTGCAGTCGGCCCAAAACCTGGAGTTCGAACGGGCGGCCCAGCTCCGAGACAAGATCAACGAAATCAAAGGCGCCCCAACCATCCGCTCCGGCGGCGATGTCGTCGTAGGCGAAGACGGCGAAGAACGAAAAGTCTGGCGACCCAAACAACAAGGCCGCGGCGGCAAGGGGCGGCGCGTGGCGAAGTAGCCAACAAGGAAAGCAGAGAAGAATTTACCACAGAGGAGGAAGAGAACGCAGAGAGAGAAAAAAAACAGAGTGGCGAAGACGCATCTTCTCTTCCTCCTCTGTGGGCCCTCTTCCTTCTCTGTGGCAAATTCTTCTTTTTGTAGAGTAAACTCTCCGGCGTATTACAACTCATTCGCCGTGACGTTTTCTGCTGGAGCGCGCACGTGGCCCCAAAACTTCTCTTCATCACGATTGGACTGATTGCATTTTTAGTCGCCCGCGTTGCCTTAGCTGACCCAATCACCTTCGAGATCGACGCCGCGCACACCTACCCGATCTCACCGCTGATCTACGGCGCGAACTTCCCCGACTGGCGCACGATGGCCGGCAAGATTACCGCCACGCGGCTCGGCGGGAATCGGATGACGGCCTACAACTGGGAGACCAACGCCTCCAACGCCGGCAGCGACTGGAACAATCAGAACGATGCGTTCATGGGCAAGTCTGACGTCCCCGGCGAGACCGTTCGCAAATTTCTCGACGGCGCAATCAAAGCCAATGCCGCCGCGATCGTCACCGTACCCACGCTCGGCTACGTGGCGGCCGACAAAGGCCCCGACGGCGACGTGAATCGCACGCCGGATTTTCTGGCGAAGCGGTTTAACGTCTCGCTGCCGAGCAAGGGGGCCGCGTTCGCGTATCCGCCGGATGTGACGGATCGCAAGGTCTTTCAGGACGAGTTCGTGAACTGGGTGCAGAAGAATTTCGTTCGCCCCGCCGCCGATGCCGCGCCGATTTTTTACGCGCTCGACAACGAGCCCGATCTTTGGAAGAACACGCATTCGCGCATTCATCCGCACGCGCTCACGTACGATGAAGTCGCGAAGAACAACGCCCAATACACAGCGGCCATCAAGAAGGTTGCGCCAAAGGCGCAGGTCGTCGGCCTTTGCAGTTTTGGCTGGAGCGGCTGGCACTCGCTCCAGAACGCGCCCGACGCCAAGGGCCTGGATTTCTTCGATTTTTATTGCCAGCAGATGCGCCTCGCCGAGAAGCAATCGGGTAAACGCCTGATCGACGTCATCGACATCCACTACTACACCGAAGCCCGCGGCGGCGGCGCTCGGGTGATCGACGAGAAGGCCGACCCGGCGATCTATGCCGCGCGAATTCAAGCGCCGCGATCGCTCTGGGATCCGACGTATCGCGAAACCAGTTGGATCGTCAACGACGTTCTGCACGAGCCAATGGCCGAGCTGCGACGATTGCGCAGATCGATCGACGCCAACTATCCCGGCACAAAACTCGCCCTCTGCGAGTACGATTTCGGCGGGGCCAAACACATCTCCGGCGCGATCGCCGAAGCCGACGCGCTGGGCATCTTCGGCCGCGAGGGGATTTATCTCGCGACGAACTGGCGCGAGATGAAAGAGGACAACTACGTCTACGCCGGCTTCCGCGCGTTTAGAGATTACGACGGCCAGGGCGCCGCGTTCGGCGCGACCGGCATGGCCGTCACCACCACCGCCGACGCCGGCGTCGCAAGTCTCTACGCCAGCCGCGACGAGCACGGCCGGCTCGTCCTCGTCGCGATCAACAAGACCGACGCCGCCCTTCCGATGGCCGTGCATTTGAAGGACGGACCCGCCGTCAAAACCGCCGCCGTCTATCGCATCGCCGCCGGGCAGACCAAGCCGCAGGCCGTCTCGCACGGCGCCGCTCCCAAGCCGCTTGCGTGGGAACTGCCGGCCATGAGCATTTCGACGATCGTTCTCGAACCCGCCGGCAAATGATTGCTCCGCGGGAGGAATTTCTGGATATAATTGAACCGCCATGCAACCCTTCCCTTCCCTCGACATCATCCGCCCACTGATCGAACTCGCTAAGCTCGAAGACCTCGGCCCGCGCTCCGACGACGTCACCTCGCGCCTCACGATCGACGAAAACGCCGTCGGCGTTGCGACGCTGCTACAAAAAGAAGTCGGCATCGCGTGCGGCCTACCAATCGTTGAGCCGATCTGCCGGGCGTACGACGAAAGTCTTCGCGTCGAGCAAATCCCCGGCTTCCACATGGAGATCATCGAAGGCCGCTTCAGCGATGCGCGGGTCACGCCGCTGCTTCGCGTGCGCGGGCCGATGCGATCGCTGCTGTCGGCCGAGCGGGTGATTCTGAATTTCCTGCAGCGGATGAGCGGCGTGGCGACGCTCACGCAGCGCTACGTCCGCCGAATCGCCGGCACGCGGGCGAAAATTTACGACACGCGAAAGACCATCCCCGGCTTCCGCGCGCTCGACAAATACGCCGTCGTCGCCGGCGGCGGTTTCAATCACCGCATCGGCCTGTACGACGGCCTGCTCGTGAAAGACAACCATCTCGCCTCCTACCCCGTAAAAGAAATCGCCACGCGATTGCAGGCGATCGTCAACCAGTGCCGGGCCGAAGACGCCGACCGGCTGGTGGAAATCGAAGTCGATACGCTCGAGCAACTCCGCGAAGTGCTGAAAATCGACGGCGTCGGCGTGATCCTGCTCGACAACATGGACTGCCCGAAGATGGAAATCGCCGTCGAGCTCCGCAACAAGGCCGGCAAGCAAAGCACGATCGACTTGGAAGCCTCGGGCGGCGTGACGTTGGAAACAGTTCGATCCGTGGCTCAAACCGGCGTGGATCGGATTTCGATTGGAGCGATCACGCACTCGGCCGCTGCGATGGATATTGGGATGGACGTGGAGGAGTAACTAAAGATCGAAATACTTTTGTACGCGAACTCGGATGATTTCCTTAAAAAATATGGTCGTGCCCGCGTTGTGGCATGGTGACAAACAACGCTGCGACAAACACGAACTGCGTAACGCCGTCTGCGATCAACGTGACAGGCGTGGCAATCCCGCACAAAATTGTTGCGCCGACGCGATCTACCGTCGGACGCGGCACTTTAGTCGCCACGGCCAGCCATCACACTGATTCCGGCGGAATTCCCGATCGCGATGCTTCCACCGTCTCGCGGTCCGCCGGATCGACCAACGGCAGGAGTTCTACATTCGCACCATCCTTTCGTGACAGATAACGTGAGCCTCCCCAACCGTCCGCGAGCGGAACGGCGAGCGTTTCACCCGCCCGCAACATCGGCGAATAGATTGAAAGCTCCGGCGCGGTCAGTGCATCTGCCATGCCTGGATAATGCTCCACTGACCCCGGCTGCGTCGCGGCCGGACCTTTCAATTGCACTACGCGGGCTGGCACGACATCGATTCGAGCGAAGAATTTACCGTACCTCACGATCTTCGCATCGACGTGCCCCGCCTTATCAACGACCGGCGCAAATTCGCCTGTTAGGACGACGGTTGGCGAGGCCGATTCCCACAGATCGTCAGTGAATTCGTGAGATCCATCGACGAAGCAGCCACCGCAGGAACACAGAATCAGAAGGAGAAAGACGCGAAAGAAAATGCGCTCGAAGTTCATTATGTGCCCCGATTTGATGGATTGTTTCGCGAAGTGGAAGTGCTTGAACGTTTAGTTCGAAAGCACATCCAGCAACTGCTGCAACTGCGATCGCTGCGGATTGTCCGGATTCGCCTTCAGATAATGATCGAGCCAGATCGACGCCGGCTGGGCCAGGCCGCAGCGGGCGAGCACTAACGCGAGATCCCGCTGCAGCTGATTTTGTTGCGGCCAGAGCGTCATTTCCATTTCCAGCATCGCGGCCACGTCGGCGTAGTGATTGGTGCTGCTGAAGACGTTCAGCAGATTCTGCAGCATGCGTGTAAGCCAGTGAACGTGCGTGGCCGGGCGAAGGAGTTCTTCGGACCATTCCACTTCCGGGCCGAAGAGTTCTTTTATTCGGTCGTGGGCTTCGTCGACGGTGATGAGCTTCCCGCCGGCGAAGGGGTCGATGAGCATGCGCTCGTCTTCCAGATCCAAGCCGACCATGAAATGGCCGGGCAGCGCCACGCCGTACGCTTTCAGGCCGAGCTTTCTTGCGACGGCGGTGTAGAGAAGGCTGAGCGTGATCGGCAAGCCTCGCTTGGTTTCGAGCACGGCCGGCAGGTAGCTGTTGGCGGTGTTGTAGTAGTCGGTGGCGTTGCCGATGAAGCCCTGCTCGTCGAAGAGAAACTCGTGCAAGTGAGCGAGCAGCGCCTGCGTCTGCCGGCCACGGACGCGCGAACGAACGGTGTCGGCGAATTTCTGGAGCGTCGCATCGACCACGGCCGGGTCGGCGGCCTCTTCCATTTGGTGCATCGATACGGCCACCGCCGCGCGCACCAGCGAGTCGATCGACGACAGCGACGGCAGCTGCTGAATCAGCAGCTCGTACGATCGCGGCGAACAACATAGTGGAAGCTTGAGGTTCATCGGATGGCCTGCTGGGAACGAAACGACCCGGTTCCTTATCGGCTGATCATCTCAATTGTATCTAGGTCAATGCGCGGTTTCTTACCAAATCGCGAGGGCGATAAAGCTTGGAAAAGCGGGCTTTGCGGAAGTTAAGTCGTCTGCGGAATTCGGCTTGCGGCATTGGCCGACTGTTCCCACAGGCGGTGAACGCAGCGGGAAAGCTGCATCAATTCGCTGGCGCGAAGTCGGCCGAGCGGGCGCGATGCGTCAAGATCCAGCCACTGGATCATCTGCCCCACCGCGGCCGGGCAAACACCCAGATCCGTCAAAACATCCTGCACTGAGCGGTGCGGACGCAAAAACTGCCTTCGCGACACGGCGGCGTAGATCTCGTCGGCACTGCTCGACGAATTCAACTCAGATCGTGCTTCCGACATCATTCCGCCTTTCGGTCGAACTCGGTTGGGACACGCAAAACCATAGGCATCGCCCGATAAGAAAGCCAGAGTTTTTTCGCCTCCGATCTGAAGTTTTGAAACCTCGCCAGTTGACTTAAATTCCGCAGACTTCCAATCCGCGCGGATGGACCATTTAATGCATTCCACGCCGGGTCTGAGGTACGCCGAAACCCCGGATCGTTCCCGCGACGGATCCGGGCCTTCGGCGTACCTCAGACCCGGCGTGAGGGGATCTTCGTCCGACCAACCGTCCCGCGTGTTGACGTCGTTCGCGATCGGATTTACTCTTTGCGGCTCATGGATCTGCTTCTCTCCGTCACCATCTTCGTTCTGTTCGGCGCGGTCTTCGTTCTGCTGAATCTGTCGGTCGGCATGTTCGTTCGACCCAAGGCGCCGAATCCGGAAAAATCCGCCATTTACGAGTGCGGCGAGCCGAGCATCGGCTCTTCCTGGGTGCAGTTTGATCTGCGGTTCTACATCGTCGCGCTGGTTTACCTGGTGTTTGACGTTGAAGTCGCGCTCTTCTATCCGTGGGCCGTGGTTTACGGGAAGGCCACGGAGCTCGGCGCGAAACTCGGCATGGACGCGACGGCCATCCGGCAAGTCGCGCTGGTCGACATGCTCTTCTTCTTCGGCGTGCTGGTCGTCGGATTCGCCTATCTTTGGCGGTTCGGCTACCTCGACTGGGTTCGCTCGGCTGCTACGACGAGTTTGAAGGTGGATTATCGTCCCGGCATCGATCTCCGCCGTGAAGCCCGCATCGATCGCCCGATCTAAACCGGCCCGCCCGCAACACCTTTACTTATTTTCACTATTGACCTGGCCGATATCCGGTAGTGAGCGCCGATGGATTTTTCGTGGCACGGGCGGCCCGCCCGTGGTTTGTTAAGGAAGAAAATCATGGGCGAGCCGCCCATGCCACTTCGAGCTAAACAACAGCCTGAAAATCAATCCGCATCTTGACTTGAATCACCGGCCGGTTACATTCCGGGACGATCGTTGCGGAGATGCCCTCCCGACCCGATTCGACAGTAGCTCAATGGTAGAGCATCCCGCTGTTAACGGGAATGTTGTAGGTTCGAGTCCTACCTGTCGAGCTTTACATTTGGTCGCGAAACTGAGCGACCGACCAGTTAACGAAGAACCCCGCTGCCGAGAGGTCGCGGGGTTCTTGCGTTTTCGCGTGGACCCGCAAGGGTTTGCGCGAGGGTGTCCCCCAGGCCGGAGGGACGAGAGAGCGCCTCGCCAAACGGCGCGAGCGCCGGCATTTTGTTCCGCGCGTTCCTCGGGCCGAGAACTCTCTGACTCTCTGGACGAAAACGGCGATCCAGTTAACAACCCGGTTGCCTTCGCACCCCGAAGACAACCCCTTCATAAAACCGCACCGCGCCGTATCCTGTGGCGATGCGAGGAGATGGTCCGAACGAAAACAACGCTTCAACGCGGCACAACCATTGGGATGGCGTCTATCGCACCAAAGGTGACCAGGAAGTCAGTTGGCATCAAGACGAGCCAACGACTTCGCTCGACTTGATCCGCGAGGTGGCTCGACCAGGGGCATCGGTCATTGATATTGGCGGCGGATCGTCCGTACTCGCCGGCCGGCTGCTGGAATCAGGCTTCCATGAGCTTGCCGTGCTGGATATTTCCGAAACCGCGTTGGAGCGCGCTCGCGCCAGAATCGCCAAGGGGCTGGATCGCGTGCGGTGGATCATTGCCGACGTGACCGCGATCCAGGATGTCGGGCAGTTCGACGTCTGGCACGACCGGGCCGTTTTCCATTTCCTGACTGATCCGGAGGAACGAAGTCGGTACGTCTCACTGGTGATGCGAACCATTCCCGTCGGCGGCCGCATCGTCATCGGGACGTTCGC
>JBBQNK010000084.1:0-11954 GCA_038329865.1 Tepidisphaerales bacterium
GTGTTGTGAACTTCAGTTGATTCCCGCCATAAGAGCGTGGACCATCAGGCACGCCAGCGCGACGAAGTGGAAGCCGGCCAGCGTTTCCGGGAGGCGTTCGTAGTCTCTCGTCAGCCGCCGGAACCTCGCGGCCCAGGCGAACGTTCGCTCCACCACCCACCGTCGCGGCAGCAGCACGAAGCCCCGCTTGGCGGTCGGGAGTTTCATGACCAACAGGTCGATTCCGTGCCGGCCCGCCGCCGCCTCGGCCTTCTCACCAGTGTACAGGTGCGTTACGTGCGGAAGAATCGCGCCCGGTGTACGGGTGCGTTACGCACGGCAGAATCGCGCCCCACACGCGAGGCGGTTGAACAATTCATCAATACAAAACGAAGCAGGGGCGACTTGATGTCGCCCCTGCGGTCTAATCTTTTATCTAATTCGAGTAGTTACTGCGGCGGCATGAGCACCGGCCCGCCTGGCGTGGGGGTTTCCACTGGCGGCTCGACCTTCGCCGGTTGCGTGGCGGGTGCGGAGATCGTCGGCGTGGGAACTGTATCCGTCAGCAACATAAGGTACCGCGGCACGACCAGCGCGTCGGGCTCTTCGCCAAACGTCTTCTGATAACCGATCGCGTCTGACATGTGGGCTTTGCCTTTGCTTGCATCGCCGGCGGCGTTGGAGAACTGCGACCATCCGGCATTCAGCACCGCCCGCGCGAGCAGGGCCGCCTTCTGAATTCGCGGACCGCCGCTGCCCTGGCTGACGTTTTCAAATTCCCCGTCGGCCTTGGTATACGCGTCCTCGGCGGCGGTCTGTACGTCTTTAAGTTCCTGCGGGAGTTTCGGATCGACCAGTTCAGAAGGCACCTGCAGCGCCATGGGCGTTGCGGCGCCGGTTGCGGTGCTCATCACTGTTAATTTGCGGGACAGCAGCAACGCATGGGCCGCCTCGACTTCCGCCAGCGTGGCGGTCGCTTCGGCCTGACGCAGGCGCATGCTCGACGCATCGGATGCTTCGGTCATCTGCTTGATCAGCGCCGCGTCGGCCGGCGCAATCGAGGAAACGTCTTTCTTGTTTTCAGTTTTCACCTTCTCCGATTCATTCACCGCGTCGCCGTAATGCGAGACGGCCGCCTTCACCTGCTCCAGCGCCTTGCCGCGCAGCGCGTCGGCGTCGGCCATCATCGTGTTCAGCTCGATCGCCTTGCTTTTGAGCGAATCCTTGTCGCCGCCGAGCATGGACTTGACGGACGCGGACATTTTGTCGGCCTGCTCTTTGATCTTGGCGTAATTCTCAGTGTAGGTTTGAGCCGACGCGTCGAAGGCGGCCGCTGCGTCGGTCACGATCTTCTCGTGCGCCTGCGCCGCGGCGAGGTCTGCTTCCAGCGGCACGAGCGACGACTGCGCAGCTTCGATCTGCACCGACACCATCGCCGCCTGCTTGCGGAGGTCGGCAGCTTTGATAAACGCCTTCTGCGATTCGTCGCCCTTGGTACCTTCTGAATCCTGCTGCGACTTGGCGGCATCGGTTGTCAGTTGGGTGCGCTGCTTATTGAGCGTTTCGATATTCGATTTGATGTCGCTGATCTTGCCGGACAGCGAGGAGATGATTTGCTTGACGGCCGACACGGTTTGCATCGGCACGGTATCCGACTTCACCCAGACTTCGCCCTCGCGGGCGGCGGCGGCTTTGTTCTTCAGGTCCTCGGTGATGGTCTTTTCGCCCATGATCGGGGCTGGCAGCGCCTCGGCCGGGTTGCGGCGCGTCGCGGCGTCGATGAGCACGCGGGTCTGCTGCATCTGGCCGGCGACTTGCTCCATTTCCCATATCTTGCGGGCGATCTTCAGTTCCTGCGCCTGCAGGTCGGCGATCATCTGCTTGCCGGTCTGCAACTCAGCGCCGGCCAGCGCCGACTTCGTCAGCGCCTTGCGGGCGGGCGAGGCGTCGGCTTCTTTAGACAATTCATCAAGCGCGGCGATGTTCTTCATTCCATCAGCCACGGTTACAGCGGGAGTGACTTTTTGTACGCCGGTGAGGACTTTCTTATCCGCCTTGCCGGTGGTGTTGTCACACCCGCCCAGCAGCGGCGCGATCGCCAATGAAGCCGCCAATGCAAGCAACGTAAAAGATCGAGTGCCGGTGGTTAAGCTGTTGCTGTTCCTTCGCATCCGCATGGCTCCTGGCGTGAGGCCGATTCAGTGGTGTCTGGCATTCCCCCGCAGAGGGGTCGATTGTGACGGGCGGGATTTTCAAAGTCAATCCGGATCGCCGCTTACGTCAGCATTATCGGCCGTTTGCGCGGTGCGGGATGAGGAAACTGCAGCGATCGATCAGAACTCTCCACGCCGGGTCTGAGGTACGCCGAGGCCCCGGATTCCGCGGTCTGAGGCGAAGAATCCGGACGTTCGGCGTACCTCACACCCGGCGTGAAGTCACCAACAAACCGAAATGATCCGCGAGTGATGTTATAACTCCACACCATGACGCCATGGGTGGAAGTGACATTCTGGTCCGCGATTGGCGTAGCCGCCCTGCTGGCGCTCTGGTTCGGCTGGCGAGGCTTCATCGCCCACAGCGGCAAGGGTCGGCCGAGATGCCCCAAATGCTGGTACGACATGACCGGCGCGCCGAGTTTCACCTGCCCGGAGTGCGGGCACACGCCTGAATCCGCCGCGGAGCAACTCCGGCGCCGGCGACACCCTCGCTCGGTGGTCATAGCCATCCTGCTCGGGCTTCTGATTTACTACCTGGCCGTGCCGGTGCGGTGGCGAATGAAGAATACCGAAGAATCGAAGTGGACTACGGCTATCCCCACGCCGGCCCTGGCCGCCTGGGCGGCGGTCGATCTGCGGGCGCTGCCGTGGAAGACCCTTTCGACGCGATCTGAAACGTTCGATGAAGTGGATGGCTATTGCACGGCACAAGCGGCCCATCGCCGCGCGTTGCGATTGCCTGCATCAATGACTTCTTCCGTCGAGATTGAAGAGTTGATGGAACTCGCGCCGACGAGCCCGACGGCAGCCAGGCTCTATATGGATTTGATGGTCTCACACCCCGATAAGTCTGTGCGAAATGCGATGGCCAGTGAGATCAGGAGATGGTCAACCAATTGCTTCGGCGGTCGATTAATTAGCACTCCAGACATCCGCGACGGCTATGTGCGCGCGTTACTGGCGGGAACAATCGATCCTGAGAATGGCCGCTGTGTCTGTGAATATTTTGCCCTCGGTGAACAAGTAACTGATCAGCAATTGCTGCAGGAACTGAAATTCGTTTTGCAGCATTCGGACCAACGCACGGTCTTTATTTACCTGCGAGAGGTACAGCGTCGCAACCTCTCGGCGGCTGCGGGTTTGCTGCGAGAGATTCCCGCGGATGCTTCCCCCGCCATTCGCATCGCACGGCGAACGGTGTATTGCCGGCTCAGCAACCTGCCTGACCCGGTGAGTGTCCGCCTCTATCACGATCCCGACCGCGCGCCGGACACTTTTGAAATTGAAATCTCGCTCACCGATTCTGAATTGACAGAACTTCCGCTCGCTCTCGCAGGCAATAAGCTAAACACGCTTACGGTTCCCACTGCCGTTGTGTTGGCCGACCGTGATCAGGCAGAAGTAGACGACTGGTATAAACGGGAAGGTTTCAACGAGACCCTACTCCGTCGCGGCGAACCGCTGAAACGACATTGTCGGCGGAGGGAACTTCCAGCGCACTGTTTCATCCTGGCGCGGTTAACTCCCGCCGGCGATTTTCCCGATCTGGAAGAATACGACCCGTCAGAAATTCACTTCCTTCCAGAATCAAATCGGCTGGCGATGACCGTTCCGCCATCACCCTGAAGAGAGCGGAGCAATTCGAAAAATCGCAGCTGAGTGGACTCGAACCACTGACCGTCGGATTAGAAATCCGATGCTCTATCCAACTGAGCTACAGCTGCCGAACAAAATGCCGCCCACATCTTACCGGCCGATTTGCTGCGCGGCGAGTGGGTCGCTAAAGTGCCGCGACCTTGCGAAGCCACCGATTTCGCATCTTCCTGGCGCTGGCGTGGTTCTTGTGGACCGGCGTGATCGTGCCGATCCATACGCGCGGCGCGATTCGCGTGGCCGGCACGTCCGCCGACGCATCGACCTGCTGCGGCGGGGATTCTTCTCCATCCACCGATCAATCACCCGACAAGCACAAACCGAATCCTGCCAACTGCGCGATCTGCGAGTTGACTGCCAGGCTCTCCACGCCGGTCACGTTCACGATCGATCTCCGCCCCGACGGGCTGCTCGAAGTTCTTCCCCCGCCAGCACCGGCGGCGTTTGTTCAATCCGAATCCCCGCTCGTTCAATCCTGCCGCGGGCCGCCTGTTTGCCTCATGGGCTGATTACCTTTTCTTCGATTCATTTCAAATTCCATGAGGAGTCCGCATGTTCTCAACGAAGATGCTCCGTCGCGCCGCGACGGCAGCTGGGTTGCTTTCCATTTTTGCGTTCGCCACGACACCGGCGCTGGCCAACCACGGCCCCGGCACGTCGGGAGGCGGCAGTTCCACGATCTCCGGCGAGACGCTGCCGTCGGGCAAGTTCGATCTTTCCGTACGTACCGATTACACGAAGTTCGAAAACATCTCGCGCGATGGCGCCGAGCGCCGGGCCGCCACCGCCGGGGAGTTTGACGCGCTCGAAAGCGCGTTCATCACCACGCTCGGCGGCGCGTACGGCATTACGGATGAGCTGCAACTCAGCGGCTCGATCGGCTACTACGCCGGCAACAATTTCATCGACGCCGAGCACGACTCCGGCACCGGCGAAACCGAATCCGCCATCGCCGACCCGGAAGGATTGACCGACCTGACGCTGAGCGCCAAGTACCGCGTGATGCACGGCAAGCCCGGCAACCTGTCGGTGATCGCCGGCGCGATTCTGCCGACGGGACGCAGCGATGTTCGGCTGAGCAACGCCGAGCGGCTCGAGCCTTCCAGCCAGCCCGGCACCGGCGAATGGGGCATCCAGGCGGGCGTCGGTTACTCTCGATTTCTTACGTCGCGCGTCACGATCGATACAAGCGCGCTCTACACCACCCGCATCAAGAACAATGATTTCAAAGTCGGCGACCGCGTCGATCTCGGCGTCGCGATGGCGTACCAATTCACCGAATCGATCAAGCACTTCCCGAACCAGTCGGCCTTCATCGAACTCACCGCCGTTTGGATCGGCAAGGATGAGGGCGCCGGCAGTTCCAACCCCAACTCCGGCGGGTGGACAGCGTACGTGACGCCGGGCTATCGTGTGCGGTTCACCGAGAACTGGGCGTTCACGATCGCCCCGTCGTTCCCGTTTTACCAGGACTTGAACGGCGACCAGATCGAAAGCCGATTCAAATTGGCGACGACGCTTTCGTTTTCGTTTTGAGAGCCATCCTCATTACGTGATTCGTCATCCTGAGGGACTCCGAAGGATGACAATGGCTTGTTAGCAAACAGTGAAATAAATTTGCGAGGTTGATATGCGGAAATATTGGATGATGATTTCATGCACGATGCTACTACTGGCCGCCGGCTGCACTGCCGGCCATGAATCGAGCACCGCGATGCATCAACAGCATGCCGAGTGCCTGGTGTGCAAGGAAGAAGCCGATCTGGCGTGCGTTGATGTGACAGTCGATGCGACGACGCCCAAGACGACATACGACGGAAAAACCTACTACTTCTGCAGCGACCATTGCCGCGACAAGTTCACCAAATCGCCGGAGAAATACGCGAAGCAGTAAACCCGCCGGCTACGGGGCGACTTCACACACGACCCTGAATCCGAACAGCGGTTCGTGCGGCGAGTAGTCGGGCTTGCCGTTGCGGTAGGCGCTCGTGCAGAGATTGACCGGGCTGTTCCACGCGCCGCCGCGGGCGACGTGGGTGGTGCCGGACTCGGGGCCGGTCGGGTCGATTGACACGCCGCGGGTTCTGTACCCGTCGGCGGCGTAGAAGTCGGAGCACCATTCCCACACGCTGCCGTGCATGCCGTACAGTCCCCACGCGTTCGGCGAAAATTTGTCGGGCTTTTCGAGCGGGTGTTGCGCGCGTTCCAGCCGGCGATCGGGAGGTTCTTTACCGCCTGGCGGCCCGTTGCCATCCGGCGGCGACTTGCCGGCAGCCGGCGGTTGGTTCTGATCCTTCGGCGGTTGCGGCGGTTGGCCGGGCGGTTGCTCCGGCGGTAAATTGCGCTCGATGATCCCGCGCGCGATGCGCTGGCCCGGGCGCTCGCGATCATTCGGCCCGGCTGACGGATCATTTTTTCGCAGCGTCGCGAGATCGATCTTCTTTCCGAAGTTCGCCTGCTCGTTCGTGATCGTGTCGCCGAACGCGTACTTCGTCTTCGTGCCGGCGCGGCAGGCGTATTCCCACTCGGCCTCGGTCGGCAGTCGGTACGATCGACCGGCCGCCTTTTCCGAGTCCATCGCCGTCAGCCGCCGACAGAAATCCGCCGCCTGCTCCCACGAAACCGTCGAGGCGGGCAGCTCTTCATGATTCCCCTCCGGCCCTTCGATTTTGCCCATCACCTTCGCGTACTCGCCCTGCGAAACTTCGGTCGAGCCGAGATAAATCGCGTGCGTGAGCGACACCGTGTGCGGCGGCGCATCGGTCAGGTGCTCGTCGCCCATGGTGAACTTGCCCGGCTTGATCAGGACGAGTCGTTGGTCGATCGAGTTGGTGATCAGCGCGTCGAGCGGCTTGGCCGGAGTGGCGGGCGGCGCGTGGACCGGGCCGACGACCGGCGGCTTGCCGCTCGGCCCGACGAGTGCAACACCCGGCGGAGTCGCTGGCACGTCCGGCAGGAGATTCGTGCCGGTCACCGCCGGTTTGGTAACCGGATTGAAGCCGAAGAACGGATCGTCCGGCTCGGTCGTCGGCGTTTCTCCGACCGCCGACGACGCAGGAGCGCCTGTGGGCGCGATCTGGCGACTCGCGGTTGTTTGATTGCTCATGATGCCAACCGGCCCGGTCATCGCGGTGGAGGAACTGCTCGCGGAGAAGAAAAATAACCCGGCGACAACAAGCATGAAGAGAAAAATCCCCGCCGTCACCGCCAAAATGATTTTATTCCGCGGCCGATTCTTCGGCGGCGCGAAGTAATCCATCACCGGGGCTTGAATGCTCGCCGCCTCGCTGAGCGCCGCGATCGGACTTGCGTTCATCAGCGTCGGCGCGCCGGCCAGCGCTGCTCGCAGGTCATTCACCATGTCGCGCGCGTTCGCATATCGGTCGCCGGGATTTTTCGCCAGCGCCCGCGTGAGAATTTCCACGCACGGCTCGGGCGTGTCGGCGTTTAGATCGCGCGGGTCGGGAATCGGCGCGGAGCAGTGTGCGAACATCACCTGCATGCTCGTGGCGGCTTCGAACGGCGGCTTGCCGGTGAGCATCGCGTAATACGTGCAGCCGAGGGAGTAGATGTCGGTCCGCGCGTCGAGCTTGTCGCCGCGGCATTGCTCCGGCGACATGAACGCCGGCGTGCCGAGGATCGAGCCGGGCTGCGTGTTGAGCGTAGAGTCGGCCGCCTCGACTTTGGCCAGGCCGAAGTCGACCACCTTCACGTGGCCGTCGTTGGTGAGCATGAGGTTGGAGGGCTTGATGTCGCGGTGGATCAGCCCCGTCTCGTGCGCAGCCGCCAGCGCTTTGGCAGCTTCGGCGATCAGTCGCGTCGCCGCCCGCCAGCCGGGCGAACCTTTGCGCGCCAGGTAATCCTGCACGCTCCCACCGGCGACGAGTTCCATGACAATATAGTAAGAGCCGCCGGTTTCGCCGACGTCGTAAATCGTGACGACGTTCGCGTGATTGAGGTTCCCCGCCGCCTGCGCCTCGGCCAGCAGGCGGTTGATCAGCGATTTATCCCGCGCCAAGTCCGGCGGCAGCACCTTGATCGCCACGCGCCGTTTAATGACCGAATCTTCCGCGGCGTACACGGTGCCCATGCCCCCGCTGCCGAGGATGGATTGAATTTTGTACTTGCCAAGCATCGACCCGATCGGCAATGACTTACCCGCCCGCGGCGGTGGCGCGGCGGGCGACGGGTCGTCGGGCTTCATGACCGTCATCTGGGCCGAAGGAGCGATGGGCTTGGACGGCTTGTCTGCCATAGATAACTCGGGCGTGCGACGGAATCTCTATCGGAAATACCTCAAAAAACGCATGACCGCAATGTGCGTTCTCCAGCACTCAACGTTTCCGACGAGTGATTATTCCATCATCGCGCTGAAGCCGATCCCGAGCAATAGAAAATCGTCATCCTGAGGTGCTCCGAAGGAACTAGCTGACCTCCGGCAGAAGCTGGATCTTTCGGAGCACCTTAGGATGACGAGTTTTGTTTTCCGACATGCATTTTTCCGAAGTGCACACCGAATCAAGCATGGGTGAAGTGTCCGGTCCATTCGTTTACTCCCCATCTCGCCTCCCGCTCGTTCGCCCGTACAATGTCAACCATGCTGATTTGGCTTTACTACTTTCTCCTGCTCATCGTGCAACTGGCCGGGCTGGTCGTGGCGATATTTCAATTGCCCGGGCTGTGGGTAATGCTCGCGGGCACGGGCGTGTTCGCGCTGCTTACGCGATCGCACGGGTACGTCTCGGTCACGAGCATTCTCGTGCTGCTGGGGCTTGCGATTACGGCGGAGATCGTCGAGTTCGTCGCCGGCGGCGCAGGGGCGAAGAAGGCGGGCGCGAGTAAGCTCGGCATGACGGGCGCGATGGTCGGCGGAATCGTCGGCGCGATCGTCGGCACGCCGATGATTCCTGTTCCGATCGTCGGCACGATCGTCGGCGCGGTCGTCGGTAGTTTCCTGGGGGCGATGGCGGTGGAATTGATTCGGCGGCGCGAAGTCGGGCATTCCCTGCGCGTCGGCTACGGCGCCGCGAAGGGCCGGCTGCTCGGCATCGGCGCGAAGCTGACGATCGGCATCATCATGCTGCTGATCACGATCGTCGTGGCGTTCCCTGTAGGCGGGCGCGCGACGCCAATCATGCCGACGACGATTCCGTACGCCCCGCTCACCACGTTGCCGGTTACGCTTCCCGCAAATGGTGGCTTTTGATCGTCGTCTGTTGAAAGTCAGGGAATGAAGCCACATCGTGCTCGGCCAGATCCAGGCCGTCGAATTCTTCGTCTTCCTTCACGCGCAGGCTCGTGCACTTCGAGAGGATCAGAAGCGTCGTGCCGGAAATCACGTAGGTGAAGATCACGATCGCCACCAGCCCGGCCAGTTGGATCAGAATCAGCTTGCCGCGCGACGGCGCCTCGATCAGCCGCATATCAAGGGTGGCGAAAAGCCCCGTTGCCAGCATGCCCCACGCGCCGCCGACGCCGTGAATGGCGACCGCGCCGGTGATGTCGTCGATGCGCCCGGCCATATCCAGCTTGATCACCGCGAACGGCACGACGAGTCCGGCGACGAATCCGATCAGCACTGCGATGTAGCCGGGAATGAACGCCGGCGAAGCGCTGATCGCCGCGATCGCGCCAAGCATCGCGGCGGTGAGGATGGGCAGATCGATCTTGGAAAACCGCGCCTGGCAGTACAGCGCCGCCATGAACACGCCCGCCGTCGCGGCCAGCAGGATGTTGGCGACGGCGATCTGCGGAAAGCTCGCCCCCATCGCGACGATGAACATCGCCGCCCCCGGGACGGTCAGCCAAGCGCCGGTCAGCGCCCCGGTGAGCTGGTGGCCGGGGATCATGCTGGCGGAACCGTCGCGGTGGTATTTTCCGTCGCGAGGCCCGACGGCCCGCACGGCCGCGAAAGCCGCCGTCGCGCCCAGCACGTGAATGAACGATGCGCCGGCCACGTCGGTATACCCGAGCCGCCCGAGCCAGCCGGTGGTATGAGTCCAGCTCAAGACGACCGGCAACGTCACGCCGGCTGTCACAAAGCAAAGCGCCAAGATCGGCCAGATGCGCGACCGCTCGGCGGTTGCGCCGACGATGATCGAGCCGACGATGGCGGCGCACGCCAAGCCTTCGATCAGCACGCTGTTATAGCTTGAAGCGACTTGTCGCGGCGTGAACACCGCGGCGGGATTGAAGCCGATGTACGGCGAGTTCGTTTGATTCGCGATCCCCGCGCCGATCGCCCAAAACGCAAGCACCGCGATCGCCCAGTCGAGAATGTGCCGCCCGGTTGTGCTGCTTGCGTTTTTGCCGCGCACCAATCCAACGGAGTAGAGCGACAAACCCACTCGCATGAGGAGCGCCCCCACGATCAGCAGGAGGGGCCAAGCGTTGATCATTCCGTCTCCCGTTCGAACGTGACGAGGGTTTGTACCGTAAATCGGCGCGCGGGGGAACACTGGTGGTGGCGGTGTTGGGGGCACTGGTGATTGATGAGTGGTGATTGACCGGAAATCTTGTCAATCACCACTCATCAATCGCCAGAAACATCCATAGACCTCCGCCGCGTTTCCGATAACCTACCGCCATGATCCGCCGTGAAGAAAACGACCGCCTGCTCTTGATCCGCCAGGATGACCATGCACGCTTGTCGAGCGAATTGGCGCGGCGAATCGGGCACGGGCCGTTCGAGTCGCTGCTGGCGCGCGAGCCGGGCATGGGCGAAAAGGCGCTGGTCGCCATCGCGCACCACGACGACGGCTGGCCCGCTCACGACAACTCACCGACGCTCAATCCCCGCCTTCAGCCGCGCGATGTGTTTGAGAGCAAGCCTGAAGCGTCGATCAAAATCTGGACCGAATCGGCGGATCGTGCGCAGGAGATCGATCCGTACGTCGGCCTGCTTGTCTCGCTGCACGGGCTAGGGCTTTCGGTCTTCGTGCTGAATGAACTGGTCCACCATTTCAGCCGCAAGCAGGTGGCTTACACGCGCGACCGGTTCGATCTCAACCGGTTCCAGCACAATGAGATCGAACGCCAGCAAGGCTTGCGTACGATCATCGGCCTGCAGAACGATCTGCCGCTCCATTACGGCGTGACAAAACTCGGCGAGAATCCTCAGGAGGATTTGCTGATCCACCACTTCCGCACGCTGCAGGCGATGGACCGGCTGTCGCTGGCGCTATGCTGCACGCGGTCGCCGTTTGATACGTTTGAGATCGCCCACCATGTGGGGCAGAAGCTCAGCCGGGTTCGCGTCAAGCGAGTAGGTGATCGGGGGTTGGTGGTCGATCCATGGGTTTTCGATCAGGCCCGGCTTACCGTAACCGTGATCTGCCGGGCTCTGCCGAAGCAGACCTTCGCGGATGAGGCGACCTTTCGAGCTATTTACGATGCTGCGCCGACCGAAGCGATCGAATTCGTCCTCGAACCGGGTGTGTAACGCATTTTCACGCCGGGTCTGAGGTACGCCGACGGGCCGGATCGGTCGCGCGGAAGAATCCGGGTCGCCGGCGTACCTCTGACCCGGCGTGGGGAACGAGTGCTGGGGGTTGCTCCACCATTTTTTTCTTGGCAGTTTTTGCGCGGTGCGATATTATCAATTCCATGGTGGTCCGGACTACAGACACTTCCAACCAACACCGCCGAGCCTGCTATTTTACGGGGCGGGTGCAGGGCGTTGGGTTCCGGTACACTGTCCAGAACATCGCCATGCAGTACGACGTGCACGGCTACGTCCGCAACCTGCCCGACGGACGCGTGGAACTGGTCATGGAAGGCCAAGACCAGGAAATGGACCACGTTATCGAAGCCGTTTCCAGCAAGATGAACGGGTTCATCAAGAAAGTCGATAACGACACCATGCCCGCCACGGGGGAGTTTGATCAGTTTTACATCAGGCATTAATTCAGGAGATTTGCGATTTGCAATTTGGCATTTGCAATCGTCGATACAGCCATTTCAATTGGGTGTAGTTCCTCTACCGGGTAGATTTATGCGACTTTTTTCCAGAACTTGGACCACAGGTCGCCTGCCTCCAGGCATCGCAGCATCCCGATTCGTTCCGCCCGGCGGACGCGCCATCTGGCGCTATTGAGCTTGAGTCTG
>JBBQNK010000085.1:0-11912 GCA_038329865.1 Tepidisphaerales bacterium
AAGAGTACAATGAGGAACGTCCTCACGGCTCGCTGGGCAACCTGGCCCCGCGCGAGTTCGCAAGACTGAGCCAGGGTAACCGGGCCGAATCGAAGCCGGCTTTTCACATTTAGGTTGGACCAGAGTTGGGGAGAGGGTCAAGCACCCGAAAACTAACACATCGGGTGGACTTGGTTTAGGGGGAAAGGTCAGTAAACCTATGGCGATGCGAACCGTTCTGAAAAGCTATTTGCTCATCGTTGCGATCCTCTGCATCGGATGCCGGGCGCAATCATCGGGCGCTTACGCCGAGCTCTCCGATCCCATTGAAATTCGCGAAGGCGGAGTTTTTTTTGACGGCGGGACGGTAGGGCTGGTGTTCATCGGACGTGACGGCGCGAAAGTGGAAGTCTTTCTGCCTTGCGACTACCCGGCCGGGCAACCGTTCGTCGGACAGCCATTTTTTCTCAACCATCATCCCGCGCTGGGCGGTCAACAAGTGGAGGTGGGGTCGAAGGAAGAACGTGACATCATCGCCGCGTTGAAGAAAGTAGAAGGCGAATCTGAAACCGCCACTCGCGCGAGAAAATTTCTCGAAGCGGCCAGAATCGAGGACTATCTGGCCGCCCATCCGGCACTGCTCAAGCAGCGGGAAGAGCTTCACCAGCTGGTTTCTACTGCGAGTCAAGCATATAGCACTAAAATGCTGACGCCCGACCCGGACGACGCGACGGAATTGCGAAAGCTTGAACACGAAATCGTGGAAGCCAAAACAGCACGCGCCAATGCTCAAGGCCACTGGGACGAGTTCAATACGATCATCAAGATCTTGGCGGCGGAGTGATCGGCGGCAAAAGAAGGCGCCGGCCGTTCGTTCCCCGATTGACACCCCCGCCAGCGGATTTAGCATGACGCTTCGGCCAACTCTTGTTCGCGCCGATCGTCACCGGTAGGCATCCATTCACCGAGGGTCCGCCATGAAATCGTTCCGACTTTTGCCGTGGTGCTTTTTCTGCCTCCTGTCGGCTGCTTACGGCGCGGAGATCTTCGTCGATCAATCCGCACCTGACGGCGGCGACGGCTCGATCGACAAGCCGTTCAAGACGATCGCCGCGGGCGTGAAGGCGGCGGCGGGTGGGGATGTTGTCACCGTGAAGAAGGGGACGTACGCCGAGACTGTGGTGCTCAGCA
This sequence comes from Tepidisphaerales bacterium, assembly GCA_038329865.1. Lineage (GTDB taxonomy): Bacteria > Planctomycetota > Phycisphaerae > Tepidisphaerales > Tepidisphaeraceae > JANMES01. Next base: position 1,171 of record JBBQNK010000085.1, read on the forward strand.
AATCCGGCACGGCCGAGCAGCCTTCCGTCCTTCGGGCGGCGGCGGGTGAGCGCGTGGTGCTCAGCGGGTTTGTGGCGATCACCGGCTGGAAAGAGGATGGCGCCGGCGTGTTCAGCACCACGATCGACGGGCCGTTGACGGAGCTGTTCGTCGGGCTGAATCCGCAGCCCGTCTCGCGGTGGCCGGAGTTATCCGAGCCGATGCGGCACCTCGTCGAGCCGGATACGGCGGCGCTGACGTTCAAAGATTCCGCCCCGCTCGCCGACGAGCCGGCCATCAAAGATCTGATCGACGCGCCCAAGTCAGCGATGGCGTTCATCTACGTTCGCTACGGCAACTACTACACGTCGATCCCGATCACGAAGATCGATGCCGCCACCAACACCGTCACTGTCGAAAAGGCCAACTACTACAATAATATCAAAGGCAAGGACGACCGTTACCAGTTCGTAAATCACCCCGCGCTCATCACCCGGCCGGGCCATTGGGCCTTCGTGACAGAAGGCAAATCGACGCGGATTTATTTCCGACCGGCCAAGCCTGACGATCTCGAGCACACGCAGTACCGCCCGGGCAAATCGCCGATGATCACGATCAACGGCAAATCAAGAACCGAGCCGGTCAGCTACGTGCGCGTCGAAGGCTTCGAAGTCCGCGGCAGCGGCAGCGATGGCATCGCCGTGCGGAATACCGAGCACGCCGTCGTCACGCACTGCCTCAGCGATTTCAACAGCGGCTACGGAATCACCACGCGGTGGAACAAGGACCTGCAGGTGACGAACAACCTCGTCGTCGCCAACGGGTACGGCATGGTGATCAGCTCCGTCAGCGGCGCGCTCGTGCAGGAGAACGAAGTGGCCGCGAATATGGTCGACGGCCTGCTGATCGTCGGCAACTCCTCCGGCAAACCCGGCGGCGAGCCGGAGACCGACGACGTCACCGTCCGCCACAATTATCTGCACCATCACATTCTGCTCGCGCATCCGGATAATCTGCAGACGTACAGCGGCGTGACGAACCTCAAGCTCGACAGCAACGTCCTCACCTGGGGCGGGCAGGGCATGATGACGGAAAACACGCAGAAGGCGGAGATCCGCAACACCGTCGTCGTCGGCACGGCCGCGGTCGCGGTGATCTTCGGCCACGGCAAATCGATCGACTGGACGATCGAAAATTCCACCGTGGGCCTGGGCGGTTGGGGCGCGTTCTCCTTCACCGGCACCGGCTATCACCTCAAGAACAACGTGATCTGGGACAACACCCTCAACGCCGGCAGCGATATGGAATCCAGCGACAACCTTTTCTACCTCTTCGACCCGAAGTTGCCGATGTTTTATTCGGCCAAGCCGGAGATGAAGACGTTCAACACCCCCGCCGACGTGACGGCCGCGACGAAACTGGAGGCCGGATCGGTCCGCACGGATCAGTCGCCGTTCAAGAGCGCGCCGGCGTTCCAGGCCGTCGCCCCGTGGGATGATAAGAACACGCCCTCGCTGCTCGTGCTACGGAACAATCCGGAAACCAGCGCCCCGCCGTCGGCGTTCACGAAGGGCGACAAGATCGAAGTCAACGGCGACCACGTTCTGCGCGAGGTGACGAAGGTGAATGCAGACTCGATCGAGTTCGCCCCGCCGCTCCCCGCCCGGCCGTTCCGCGAATCAATGATCTGGAACTGGAAGAATGCCGAGTCCGCCGCACTCGACCTGCGCCCGATCAAGCCGTCCACGCCGCCGATCGGCTCCGATTTAGACATCCCCGCCTTCGAGCGCGGCGATTTCAACGGCGACGGCAAACGGGATATCCCGGAAGTGCCGGAAGACTTGAAGGCCGCGTGGCCGAACCCGAATAACGTGGTGCTGCCGCTGAAGGGGGCGTGAGCGGCGACGTTAATCCTACGGAGATCGTCGCCGGGCGCGCCAGCGCAGGGCGAGCGACAAGGCCGGAAACGTACACGACAAGACGAAGAGTTTTGCCCAACCTTCGAACACGAAGTCGCCGTTCGGAAAGATGAGCCCATCTAAAGCCGCAAGCCCCGTTAACAACATCGGCAGAACCGACAGCACCGCCAAATTTAAGATTACGCGGCGGGCGATGGAATACTCAGGCGCTGGCGGCAGTCGTTTGTAATCGAGGACTGGCGGCGGATTAGTCATTTCAGTCCTGTAGGTCCGGCTGTGCCGGACGTTCGAGTCCGGCACGGCCGGACCTACACAACGTGTCACGCCGTCGCTTGATCGCCGGGAACTACCGCCGTGCCGCACTCCGGGCAGCGGGTGGGGCTGGCCCGCAGATCATACCCGCACTGGGGGCAGCAGCCGGCGGCTCGGTGGCGCCGGCGGCGGATGCGTTGCACGACATAGCACGCCGGCAGCGCGACCGCGATCAGGAGTGCGATCCACGTGCGGACGGAAAACTCGTCTTCGAACCAGACGTCCGAATGCGTCCAGCCGATGCCGACACTGCCGTGATACGAAAATACGGCGACGGTTGCCACACTGCTGCCGCCGCCTTCGTTGCCCCCGCCGTTGCGAAGGACGTATTCTCCATCAACGCCAGCAAGCAGCAGGCCGAGCAGACCCAGGCAAACCGCCACAGACATTGCGACGGAATTGAGCCAAAGTTTTCGCAGCATTCGACCTGCCCGACGTACAAGATTCAAATGTAAGGCTGAAAAGTCCATGCGGCCAACATCGCCACGATATTCATTAACAGGCCGATCGTCGGAAGAATGGAATCTTTCCATTTGGACATATCGCGAATCGCGACCACGATTCCAAGAAATCCGGCGACCGTCGCGATCCGGACTGGCTTTTCGTTTCCCACCGATTGAAACGGATCATCCCAATTCAGCACCACCGCAGAGAACAAGATGATTGCAACCGCAATCCAAATGGAAGTCATGGCACGCCTTGGCTGGCGCGAGATCGTGACGTATTCGAGGATGGGACTTTTGTTGGCCATAGGCGCTGGGCTTTATGAAGTTAGAGATATTAAAATGGTAGCCACTCCGCACGTTGAATTGGAGGGCGGGTGTCCTCACCCGCCGGTTCGAGGCGCGGCGGCTGGGGACAGCCGCCCTCCAAACGGAGCAAAAATCAATCGGACCATCGAATTTTTGATCCGCACCACGGCCCAACTCCCGGCCCGGCCGGGGATTGTAAGAATGCGCGAAATTCGGCCGGAAAAGTGCGGAATTTGGCCGACTTTTTTCATCGGCCGACGTATAGATAGCTGTGCGATTTCGCGTGAGCGAAGTCGCGTTCGGTCCCTCTCCCTCCGGGAGAGGTTAGGTGAGGGCGGATTGCGATCGGCGCTCGTTGGCCGGACTTCGGCGAAAGCAGAGCAACTTGCAATTCGCCCTCATCCCAGCCTTCTCCGGCTCGACTGAGCTCGCCGAAGTCCGGAGGGAGAAGGGGCCGGAAGTTCTTTGACAAGTAAATGACGTGCGGCGGACGAGACGTCGAATCGGGGTGGATTTTGATGCGGAAATCGGTCGGATGGGGGTGATTTCGGGGGCGCTTCGGGGGCGCTTTAGGGGCGCTTTTATCACCTTGAAATCACGTGGCGATCGGCCCAGGTGTCGGCCGGGCCGGGGGTTAGGTGATGGAGCCGATTGGACGAACAAAAAATTTCGCCGGGCCGTTCGATCTCGGTGCGCCCGTCGAGCCGCGGTTTCGCGGCGAGGTTCGGTCAGTCGCGTTGCGAAACCGCGGCTCGACTGGCTCGCCAAAGTCTGGTGTTCTGTCACGCGTATTTTGAGGAATGGTCCTGACTCCGCGTTCAGCCCTGAAGGGGCGACGGCCTGTAGCCACGGGTGGAGCGGATCGCGCAGCGACTCGGCGGAACCCGTGGGTGACTGTCCTCATCGGAAATCCGAGCCCCGCCGGGGCGCTGGCTACTTTTCGATTGATCCGGTCCACGGGTTGCGCGGCGGGCTTCGCCGGCCGCTCCAACCGTGGCTACGGCCTGCCGCCCCGGTGGGGCGCGGAGTGCGACCGAATACTCAAACGGCGCGTGACCGACTACCAGCGGCGTTCAGGTTTAGTGGTCGGGTGTTGCGGTTGAGGTGTTGCGATCAGCTTTTGTTCGTCGCGTGAAACTGCGACCGCCTGCAGATGTCGGCCACCGCGGCGAGGACTTCTTTGACCGGCTCGCGGGTGGCGCGGTCTTCGCTGTCCCAGATGCCGTGGGAATCGCCGGGGCCGTCGAAGTCGATCAGCTCGGCCGGGGCGCCGACGAGCCGCCACGCGGCGACGGCGTTTTGCGAGTGGTTGATCGGGACAAGGCGGTCGTTGCGGCTGTGGATGCAGAACAACGCCGGGGCGTCGGGACGCGCGAGGAGGACCGGGCTGGTGGACTGGATGTCTGCTTCGGTCGCCGGGCCGGGGCGGCCGAGGAATTTTTCGAGGAAATCGCCGGTGGCGAATCGGCCTTCGCTGGAGCCGTCGGGGAAGTTCATGTGCGTCGGGCCGCAGAGATCGACGATGAACTCGACGCGGTCGGCGGGGAGTTTCAGGCCGGTCATGAGTGCGAGATGTCCACCGGCGCTGGCGCCGCAGACGATGAGTTTCTCCGGCGCTTCAACGCCCTGCTTGGCGAGTCGGCCGGCGAGCATGAACTCGGCGGCGGCGACGCAATCTTCGAGGCACCCCGGCCAGGGGGCGTTGTCGAGCAGGCGGTAGTTGATGTTGAAGACGGCCCGGCCGTGGCGGACGAAAGCACGGGCGAGCGGCTCGATCGATTCTTTCGTCAGCGCGTTCCACCCGCCGCCGTGGATCATGAGGACCGGCGTGCCGGTGGGTTCGCCGGCGGGGAGGAATAAATCGCCCTGCCCGCGTAGGCCGTGCGGGGCGTAGGCGATGTTGCGGATTACTTCTTGCATTGCAAATCTCGTAGTTGCAGTCAATGGTGCGATCTGCACTTCTCCCTCTCCCGGTAATCCGGGAGAGGGCGGGGTGAGGGTTCTGTCACAACGAGAAGTGACTCGCCGTCGCGAAAGAACCCTCACCCTACCCTCTCCCGGAATACCGGGAGAGGGACAATCCAATTCGCTTACTCCACCAGCGCCACTTCAATGCCTAGCGCTTCGGCGACTTTGACGACCGTCGACGCGTGATGGCCGATGCCGAGGGCGAAGTGGTGCGTCGGGCCTTGTGCGAACCAGCGCTTGAGGAAGGTTCGCAGATCGGGCTTGAAGAAGCCGCGGGTGTTGGTGTTTCCGGTGGCCGGGATCGCGCCCTGCATGGATTGGCCTTCCGTGACGATGAACTTGAACTTGCCGTCGCCGGTCTGGGCGACGCAGAGCATGGTGATCGGGCCTTCCTTGATCTTGAATTCCACCGACGCTCCCGAGCCCGGCTTGCCGTGGTATTTCTTGAGGCTGCGGAGGACGGGCTTGCCGTCGGCGATGTTGATGTGGTGCGGGCCGTCGTGGCCGACGAGTACGAAGCCTTCCTTAAAGTCGGCAGGGTGGAATTCCGCGAAGCTTCCGCCGATGTTCAGGCGATCCAGAATCAGCATGGCGACGCAGGTTTTCAGGTCATTTTCGCCGCACATCGGGAAGCCGGCGGCGGTCATCATCGAGTTGCCGACGATGAAATTCGTCACGAGCTTGCGCATCTCGCTGCCTTCCTCGGCCTCGTAGTAATACGCGAGCCCGTCGAGCTTCTTCTCTTCCGTGAAGCGCTCGAGCGCGATGGCCACACGCGAGGCGGTGACGAGATCGGCATCGGTCAGCTTGGTGGTGACGGGGTCGACCTTCGGATCGGGCGTGTCGAAAAATTCCAGGATCTTCTTGGAGCGCTCGGCGATCTCGGCGTCGGTGACTTTCTTGTAATGCTTCATCACTTCGTCGGGTTCGCACATCACCACGTGCAGGCCGAAACCGGCGGTGAACATCGTCGGGTCGTGGTGCATGTCGAGCATGGCTTCGAGGGTGTGGCCCATCTGGCCGAGGCGGGCGCCCTTCAGGTCGTGCAGCACCTTGGCGACGCTGACCCACTCGGCCAGCTCGGCTTCGGCGATCTTGTCGTTGTACATGTGGCCGATGATCGACGGAGGTGATTTCTTGCCCATGCGGATCGACACGCCGGCGAATTCCGGGATCGAACAGATGTTGTCGTTCGCCAACTGAATGCGGGTGGTGGCCTTGTCGTACTGCATGCCTTCCAGCGGCTGCAGCGCGACGAGGACGATCGGGCAATTCAGCTCGCGGTGGATGATGCCCCACGTGGAGCTCGTGGCGTAAGTGGCCATGTTGCAGAAGATCAGGTCGAAGTTGCCGGCCTTGAGCTTCTTGACGGCTTCGTACGCGGTCTCGGCGATGTCGACCATGCCGAGATCGACCACTTCCACGCCGTGGCTGCGGATGCGATCGGCGATCACCTTGTGATGGCCCATCAGCTCGTCGAGCAAATCCGGAAACTGCGGCCAGTACGTCTCGTGGCCGACGGCGAAGAATCCGATCTTCGCGGTGAGGGGTTTACGACGTTCGATCTGATGAACCGATGTGGACGATGCTTTTTTGCTCATACGCTGGTTTTGAGTGAACTCCGTGTTCGCCGCCGGTGTAGGGCGGAGGTGATTCCGATCATGAAAAGTAAAAGAAAAGCCCCTCTTCGGGGCATAAGGGTATAAAAGAAACTCGAAGCCGCCGCAAGGATGTTCCGATTTGCACGGGTACATCTATATAGAGGTCGCGTCGAATTGCAGCTCGAATTGCTAAAATGGGGAATTTCTGCTTTTTTGACCGGCAATTCAACGAATATCAAGCGCGCAAGTACAGATTGATTGCTATCATGTAATCCCCCCGACCCTTGGCGGAGCGGTGGTTCAAATCAATTCGAGGATCGTTCTATGCGCAGATCATTTCTGATCGTTCTCCTGCTGGCTGTACCGACTCTTGCTGCACCGCCTAAAAAGAAGGGCGGCGCTCCCGCACTTGAAGACGGCATGTACAACGTCGCTCAAACCAGCCTCGGCGCCAGCGCCACCGGCAGCGGCGCGCCGTTCAACAAGGACTGGCCCGCGGACAACGCCATCTCGCCGGAGGACAAGAGCAAGAACGGCACGATGTTCGGCTCGCCGATGGTCGGCGGCCGCGTGGATATTCACCTCGCCGTCCCGGTCGATATCAAAGGCATCGAAACCACCGGCCTTGATTACCACGGCACGAAGCAGGTCAAGGCGATCGACATCTACATCGACGACAAACTCGCCAAGCACGCCGACCTCCCTGAAACCCCCGGCGAACTCGTGCGCATCCCGCTCGACGGCAAGGGACAGGTCGTCAGCATCGTCGCGACGGAAGAGTACGGCCCGCGCACTGATCTCGGTCCGAAAGACAAGCCGCTCAACTACGGCGGATGGAAGCGCATCCGCGTTCTCTCCAGCACCGACCTAAGCACGCTGATGAAATCGCCGACGAACTACCTCATCGCCGGCCCCGTCGGCGACAGCATCGCCGAGACCACCGACGCCGCCAGCCATGTGAAAGTTGAAGTCAGCGGCGATCCGCGCGAGGCCAAGGGCTGGCCGCGCACCATGTGGGACAAGGAAGACGTCGAGCGATTCAAGCAGGTCATCGAGACCAACGATGAAGCCAAGAAGCAGTTCTCCGCGCTCAAGCGCGGGATGGACTCTCGGATGACCAAGCCCGTCGGCGTGCCCGAGCCGGAAAAAGATGACAAGGGCGAATGGAAGCATCTTACTTCCGAAAAGATCACCGCCACGCACAACACGCTGAGCCTGGATATCGCCAACCTCGGTACGGTTTACCAACTGTCCGGCGACGAAAAGTACGGCGAATTCTGCAAGAAAATCCTCCTCGCCTACGCCGACGCATTTCCGAATTACGGCGTCGGCGCGCGGCCGGGCTTCACGCACGATCCGAGCAAAGTCTTCGATCAGCGGCTCTCTGATGCGACATGGCTGATCCAGGTCGCGCGCGGCTATGACCTGATTCACGACCTGCCGTCAATCACGCCGGAAGAACGCAAGCACATTGAAGACGACCTGCTCAAGGCCGACGCCATTTTCATCGCGAAGAATTCTTCAACGATGAAGGCCCCGACCAACTGGTCGGCGATCTGCGTGCTATCAGTGCTCACCGTCGGTTACGCGACCGACGACCAGGCATTGATCGACTTGGCGATGTACGGGCCGGGTGGGACCAAGGACAAGCCCACCGGCGGCGTGACGCTGGATTTCAGCGCCACCTGCATCGACGAAGACGGCCTCTGGCCGGAAGGCTCCACCGGCTACCAGTTCATGGCGATGGAAGCCCTGACCGGCGAAGCCGAAATCCTCTGGCGCCACAACGTTGACATGTACCGCGCCCGCGACGGCGCCTTCAAACGCCTCTTCGATTCCCCCATCCGCTACGCCTACCCCGACCTCAACACCCCCGCCATGCACGACGGCGGCGGCGGGTCGATCATCTCCTACGAGTCCAATCTCTGGGAGTACGGCTACATGCGTTACAAGGATCCGGCCTACCTGACGATCCTGAACAAAGCCTCAATGAACCTGGGCGCTCAGTTCCAGAAGTTTCCCGTCTCGGTCTTCAACGACAAAGACACCGCCACCCCGCCGCCGATGGAATGGAAAAACGTCAACTTCAAGAGCGTTGGCTTTGGCATTAACCGTCTCACGACCGATGCCGGCACGGTCAACCTGCTGCTCAACTACGGGCCGAACCGCTCGCACGGGCACCCGGATAAATTGAACATCGACCTCTACGCGTTCGACGGCCGATTGATCCCCGCCCCGGGCAGCGTGTGGTACGAGCAGCCGATCTATAAAAATTGGTACGCCACCACGATGGCCAACAACACGCTGGTCATCAACGAAAAATCACAACTCCCCGCCGACGCCACCGAGCTGGTATACGCACCGGCCGAGACCTTCGCGCTTCAGCGGGCGATTACCGATCAGCCGTATCCCGGCGTGACGATGGACCGCTCGCTCTTCTTCACACCCGAGTACCTCGGCGATGTGTTCGGAGCGTTCTCGCAGATCGAGCACAAGGTCGATCTGGCGTGGCACTTCCTCGGCAAGGTCGAGCCGTCGATCGAGATGGCCGACTACAAATTCCCCGAGCCGCAGGAACGCGGCTACTCTGCCCTGACCGAAGTGAAGCACGGCTCGACCGACAAATCCTGGTCGGCCACAATCCAGGCGAAGAACGGCACGGCGAGATTCGTCTCGGCCGGTGGAACGCCGACGGAAGTGATTATCGGCAACGGCTATTACAAGGCCGAGCATCCGCCGACGATTCTCGAGCGCCGCGATAACGCCAAGTCCACCGTCTTCGCCAACGTGGTCGATATCTCCGGCCAGAAAGAGCCGTACGTCAAAGGCGTGACGAGCGACGGCGGATTGGAAAAAGGGTACGTGCTGATGACGATCGACACGGCCAAGGGAAGCGACCTTTGCTTCTCCAGCCTGCACGCCGGCAAGTTCGAAGCCGGCCCGCTGCAGACCGATGCCCAGCAGGCCACCGTTCTCCGTGACGGCGAGCAGGTCCGCTCGATGTACCTGGCGGGCGGCACGTCGCTGAAAGTCGGCGACGTTTCGATCACCCGCAATGAGCCCGGCCTGGCGTACATGGAAAAAGTCGCCACCGGCGCTTACGTCGTCGGCAATCCTTCCAAGACCGACGCAACCGTGACGCTCACCTTCGCCCCGCTGGCGAAAATGTCGACGTACCAGCTCCAGCCGAACGGGCAGCGGTCCGGCCCGGCGAACGTGACCAAGCAGGACAAAGGCGCGATCGCCGTCTCTCTCGCCGGCGGAACGCGGGTTGAGTTCGCACCCGACGGCGTGGCCAGCGCGTACGACTTCAAGCAGGCGACACTCCGCAAGCGTGAGCTCGATCGCGCCGCCGCCGAGAAGGCCGTCGCCGATGCCACCGCCGCCCGCAGCGCCGCCCGCGTCAAAGACGCCGCCGCCAATGTCGCGCCCGCCGACACCGTCGTCGTCGTTCAGGCTGAAGACATGGCCAACCAGGGCGGCGGCGAAGCCAAAGTCGTCACCAACAAAGTCGCCGCCGTCGGAACCGCGTTGATCAAGTGGGACGGCAACGGCCACTGGATCGAATGGAAAGTGAACGTCCCCGCCGACGGCTACTACAACCTGTCGGCCTGCTACTGCACGCAGCAAGCCACCGCCACCCGCGAGATCAGCATCAACGGCGAAGTCCAGGACGCCGACCTGCCGCTCAAGGTCGATTCCACCGGCGGCTTCTCCGGCAACTCCGACGACTGGCGACTCGGCACGGCCAAGGACACCATCGCCGGCGCTCCCCTGCTCCTGAAATTCAAAAAAGGAGAGAACACCGTCCGCCTGATGAACATCGACGGCAACTCGATGAACCTGGATTACATCATGGTCACGAGCCCGGACGTGAAGCCCTCGCGAACAATGGTGAAAGCGCCGACACCGTAAAATCGGCGCGGCCGGATAAAGTTTGTGTCAGTAAATCCACGCCGCTTGCGGCTTCGCGAATGCAAAACACTCGCGAGGCCGCAAGCGTTTTTTTTTCACGATAAGCTGACGCAAGTCGATTCTGGAGCGACGGGGAATGCTGTCGATTTCACCGCTCTAGCAGGCTGCTGCAAAACGCTTGTTGTCCTTCGTCGATCGCGCTACGCTGTCGGGTGTTGATCAGGAGGCCGATCGATGCGAGGCAAACCGGACACCCAGCCGCCGATGTTTTTTGTGATCGACGTGGAACGCCGCAT
>JBBQNK010000086.1:0-11127 GCA_038329865.1 Tepidisphaerales bacterium
GGTGTAGCGTCATCCCGAGGTACGCCGAGGGATCTCGGATTTCAAACGGTTCTCGTGCTCCCGAGATCCCTCGGCGTACCTCGGGATGACGGAGACAAAACATCCGACGCCCGCTACGGTTGAAGTTGATATGCTCTAGCCGAAATGCTTTAGTCGCTGAAAGAGTGATTCACCGAGCACGTCATCGGCGGACGGCGGCAATTTGCCGAGTCCGTGCGTGTCGCGCTCGTTTGTGTTGTGGTGACATCGACGCTTGGGGAAGTAAATCGTCCTCGACGGATAGTTGACGGATAGTTGACGCATCGCTGACGCAAGGCCGCGTCATTCCCCATGCGTTGGAGCCGAAACAAACGTCCGCAGGATTCCCAAAAGCAAATCAGAAGGCCCCGATTTGGTCAGGTACGCTGCTGCGCCTGCGGAGCGCATGGCTTTGGCCATGTCTTCGCGCTCGTGCATGGACAGGCCGAGGATTTTCAGGTTCGGCTGCTCACGCGAGAGAATCGCGGTGACTTCCACGCCGTTGCGCTTGGGCATGGAGATATCGCAGATCAGCACGTCGGGATGGAGCTCGCGGGTGAGTTGGATGGCCTGCTCGCCGTCGGCGGCCTCGCCGACGATCTGCAGGTACGGCTCGTGCGAGAGCAGGCTGGTGAGCCCTTCGCGGAACAGGCGATGATCGTCGGCCACCACGATCCGCAGCGCCCGCGAGCTCGGGCGAGCCGACGCCTCGCCGTTGTTGGTTTCCGCCGGCACGACCGGCGCGACGATGGCGGGGGGCTTTTCCGCCGACTTCCGCAACTCCGTGGGGATGGTCAGCTTGATCGTCGAGCCTTTTCCGATCACGCTGGTGATCTGGACGTCTCCCTTCATGTACCGAATTCGCTCTTGGATCCGCAGCAGGCCGAACGCCTTGTCTTCGTTGTGTACGACCTTCGCTTGGCTGAGATCGAATCCCTTGCCCTCGTCAGCCACCACGATGTGAATCAGCGGCGGGTTGGTTTTTTCAATACTCACATCCACGCGCGCCGTTTTTGATTGCGAGTGCTGCACGACATTCAAAAGCAGTTCGCGGGCGGCCTCGAACAGGATCAGTCGCACCGGCTCGTTGCTCGGTTCGGCGCGCGGGTCGCCGGTGAACTTGATCAATACGCCGTGGTCGCGCTCCGTGCTTCGAACGATCGATTCGATCGCGGGCACGAGCCCCGCATCGTGCAGCACCGGCGGGCTGAGTTGGCTGGCGAGATTGCGCGACGCGTCGATCGCCTGCACCAGCAACTGCTCGATCTGCTGGATGGATTCACGCAGCTCTTCGCTGTCCGTCCGCCGGCGGATGATGCCCGCCCGCAGCTTGGCGGCGGATACCAGTTGCTGGAACTGGTCGTGCAGCAGCTGCGCGAATCGCTTGCGCTCGCGCGATTCGCTCTCGGCCAGGTCCAGCGCAAGATCTCGCAACTGATCCGCCCGCACGTTGGCTTCGGCCGTTCGTTCGCGGACGCGCTCTTCGAGCGTTTCATTCAGCTGGCGGAGGCGCGCTTCGCTTTCGCGAAGGATGTTTTCTTGCTTGTGGCGGTCGGTGGTATCGCGCCACTGCGCCACGAATCCGTCAGCCAGCCGATTGCCGCGGCATTCGTAATAGATTTTCGCTTCGCCGGGCATGTCGAAGACGAATTCCTTATTCAGCGGTTCGCCGGTTTCGACGACCCGGACATAAGCATCGAACACGCCGCAGTCTTTGAGGATCGGCGAAATCTCCAGCATGCGCCCGCCGATTTGCTCTTCGCGTGGAATTCCGTTCGACGCTGCGCCGGGCATGTTGATGTACTGAATGACGAAATCGATAATCTCCCCGGCCTCGTTGCGCAGCGCCGTAAACACGCCGAACGGCTCGGGCATGGTGTCGAGCGAGACGGCGAACCGCTCGCCGAGGCTTTTGCGATCCTGGAGAAGACCCTTGTACTCGGTGACGTCGATCATCACATCGACGCACCCGCTGACGGCGCTCTTTTCATCGAGGATTGGCGAGGCGTAAACGTAAACCTGCACCGCCGTCTGGTCGGCACGCACGATTTCCAGCTCGATCCCGTGCAGCAGCTTTCCGGACTGGGCCGCCTCGCAGACGGGGAGCTTTTCCGGCGGAACCGGCTTGCCGTCGCGGATGACTCGGAAGGGCAGGCTCTCCGACTTCGGGCCGGTGAGAGAGATCGTCTTATCCTGTGGAACCCCGAGAATCTTCGCCGCGACGGAATTCAGCTCGACATTTTCGCAGCACGAATCGTGCGCGATCGCCACCCCGATCGGCAGCATGTCGAGCAGGGTGCGGAGTGTGCGCCCCTCTTCCACCGACGGACTCGGAATGGCAGCTCCTCGCTTCTGCATGAATTCATTTCGACGAAGAATTGAGCGACCATTCGATCGCGTAGCGAAGGAGTTCCTGGCCGTTGGCGAGGTTCAGCTTCTGCTTCAAATGTTCACGATAGGTTTCGATCGTCTTGACGCTGAGGCAAAGTTTCTCGGCGATCTGCGAAGTGCCGATGCCCTGGCCGAGCAGTTGCAGCACTTCGAGCTCGCGGTCGCTGAGCTTATCGATCGGCCAGGCCGTTGTGCCCGTGGCCGTGCCCGCGCCGACGAGCTTGCCGAGCAGCCGCTCGGACATCTGCTCGCTTAAGAAAATCTTGCCCTTCAGAATCTGCTGGATCGCGCTGAGCAGCACCTCCGGCGAAGACTGCTTCATCACGTAACCCTTGGCGCCGGCGCGCAGAGCGCGCTCGGCGTAGATCGATTCGTCGTGCATCGAGTACGCCAGGATCGGCGGCGCGCCTTCGCGGCCGGAGAGATTCTTCATCAACTCAATGCCGTTGTTCCCGTCGAGCGATACGTCGACGATCACCAGCCCCGGCTTGACCTTATTGACCAGCGACATCGCCTCCTGAAAGGTCGAGGCTTCGCCGACCACTTCAAGGTCCGGCTCACCGTTAATCAGGTCGGCGATTCCGCGGATCAGCATCGGGTGATCATCCACCAGCACGATGCGGGTTTTGGTCTTGGCGGGTGGGCGAGGCGTGGATGCTGCTGCCATAGTGACTCTCCGATTCAAAAAAACGGCCTTTCGTAGCAATGGATCAGTTTGATAACAATGGAATGATAGGGCGAACTCGTTAACCAATCCAAAAGGAACCGATTGCTCGCCCGTCGTTAACTCCTAGATGTTACTTCCGTCAAATCGAGCTCATACATGGGTGAATCCCTGATTCATTATGAGAGGATGATGAGACTAAAGTCTGACATCAACGTTCAAGGGGATGAATCAGACGTAAGGAGCGATACCATGGCCGTAGCGACCGAAACTAATCATGTTCTGAACGACTTAATCCACATCTGCCTCGACGGCGAGAAGGGATTCGCCGCCGCCGCGGAACACGTGACGGATTCTTCTCTCAAGCTCGAATTGATGGACTACAGCATGCAGCGGCGCGATTTCGCGGCGAACCTGCAAGGGCTGGTCGCCAATTCCGGCGAAAAGCCGAGCAACAGCGGCGACGTGTCGGCCGGTCTGCATCGGGCTTGGATCAACGTGAAATCGCTGTTCACGAGCAATGACCGATACGCCGTTCTGGCCGAGTGCGAGCGCGGCGAAGATTCCGCCATGGCCGCTTTCAAACAGGCGATGGAAAGTGATCTGCCGAGCGACTACATGCAGCTCGTGCAGTCACAGGCATCGGCCGTGAAACGCACGCACGATCGCGTTAAGGCCCTCCGCGACGCGACGCGCCGGTAAGCCGGCAAGTTGGATTCGCCAATGTGGCGATTTAACGCAGTGCTGAAAGTCAGGGCTGTGAGTTTAGCATCATCCAGTCGGCGTTCGGTAATCTCTGGATTCCGAACGCCGATTTTTTATGCATCCGTCGATGGACAGGGCCATGCCAGTAGCGAATTCCGAATCACTTGCCGGATTATTTAATGCCGACCACCATTGAATCCGGGCCGACGAGATGTTCCACGCGGCACTTCTTGAATCCGACTTTTTTCATCCAGCCGATGCAATCCGCGCCGGTGTAATCGAACCCGCCGGGGGTTTCGATGAGCATGTTGAGGCTCATCAGCAGGCCGAAGGCATTTTTGCTGCGCTTGTCGTCGATGATGGCTTCATAGATCACCAGCGCGCCGCCCTTGGGCAGGGCGTTGTACGCCTTGCGGATCAGCATCAATTTTTCTTCCAGATTCCAGTCGTGCAGGATGTGCCCCATCACCAGCACGTCGGCGGTGGGAAGCGGGTCGGTGAGGAAGCTGCCAGGGTGGAACTTCAGGCGTTTATCGAGCTTGAAGGACTGGATGTACTCCTCAAAAATCGGCTGGACGACCGGCAGATCATACCCGCCGCCGGTGAGGTGCTTGTGGGCCAGTGCGATCTGCACCGGCAGCCCGCCCTGGGCCGTACCGATGTCGACGAACGTTTTGTAATTCTTCCACGGAAACTTGGCGGCGATCGCCAGTGCGGCGCCCATGCTCAGGCCCGTCATCGATTTCAAAAACAGCTTGAGGATCGCGGGATTGGAATAAAGTTCGCCGAAGAAATCCACGCCGCGCGTCGCCTCGTTTTGCGGCTTGCCGGTGTGGAGCGCCTCGGTCAGCGAGCCCCAGAACGGGTAAAGACGCTGGTTCGCCATCTCCAGAATGCCGCCGACGTATGAGGGTTTATTGCGGTCAAGGAATAGCGATGCCTCCGGCGTGTTGCCGTACTTGCCGGCCGAGCGCTTGAGCATGCCGAGCGCGACGAGCGCATCGAGAAAATCCGTCGCGCTGCGGCCGTGCAGATCGAACTGCTTCGACAACGCCGCGACATTCTTCGGCCCCTTCGCAAGGAACGTAAAGAGCCCGAGTTCGACGGCGGTCAGGAGCGTTTTAGCGCCCCAAAAAGCCAGGCCCAATTGAAGAATTCCGTCCGGCGCGAGTTTTGATTTTGCCATGTGGGTAATCGTCACAAACCGAGAAAATGAAGTCAACTGACCGACTGAGAGAGGTGGATCTGTCTGAATTTTCCTCTCCCGGAATACCGTGAGAGGGACAATTCCCAATCCTCCAGACCGACCCATCGTTGAAGAAGTGAAGCGCGCGAAACCGCAAGCGACCCGTCGAGGTTCTCGACGGGTCGATTGCGCTATTTTCGGGTGAAGTCGATTTACTTCTTCGCAGGCGCCGCCGGGGCGGTCTTCTGGAAGCTGTAGGTGCCGCCGAACTTCTTGCTGAACCGCTCGACGCGGCCGGCGGTGTCGACGAACTTCTGCTTGCCGGTGAAGAACGGGTGGCAGCTCGAGCAGATATCCACGTTCAGCTTCGGCTGGGTGCTTCGCGTGACGAAGGTGTTGCCGCAGGCGCAGTGAACATTGCAGGTGACGTACTTGGGGTGAACTTTAGCTTTCATGACTGGCTCCTCTCAACCGTCGTGCGTGGGCAAACAGGCCCACGTCAGCCGGGAGATTTGTGATTCCGTCGCGTTACATTATAGCCCGCCAACCCATCGCCGGCGGACTTGGACGAACGCGAAGGGCCGGGGATGATAGCGGAACTGATGACAGGTCACAAGCGACCCCTGGAACCACCGCGTAGGCTTTCGCACGCAATTGCGAAGGAATTCCGGCAGCAAACCCCTAAAATCCCCTTAAAACTAGCGGCTGGAATTCATTTAATGTATGTTCCGACTTCTCACTACACGGAGCGACGAGCACATGGCAGACCGGCCCATCACGCGAATTGGCAGCATTAAAACCGTCGAGGCGTTTCAGGCATACGCGAAAGAAATCGTGCCCGAAATGCCGGTCGATTCCGCGCTCGAATCCGGCCCGGATTCGCCTATGGCCCGCCCGATCAAGAAGGGCGACATCTCCCTCAGCAACTCCTTCTGCATCCACCCGATGGAAGGCTGGGACGGCACCGAAGACGGCCGGCCGAGCGAGCACACCATCCGCCGGTGGAAGCATTTCGGTTTGAGCGGCGCGAGCCTGATCTGGGGCGGCGAGGCCGTCGCGGTGCAGCCCGACGGGCGCGCGAATCCCAACCAGATCATGCTGAACGAGAAGACGCTGCCGGATTTCGACAACTTATATAAGACGCTCGTCGATGCCCACCAGTCCGCGATGGGAACCACCAAAGGCCTGTGCGTCGGCATCCAGCTCACGCACTCCGGGCGATACAGCAAGCCGAATGACAAACACCGCATGGAGCCGCTGATCGCGTTCCGCCATCCGATCCTTGATAAGCGGCTGAAGATCACCGACGACAGCCGCACGCTCAGCGACAGCGACTTACGCCGCATCATCGACAACTACCGCATCGCCGCGAAGCTGGCGGAGAAGGTCGGCTTTGAATTCGTCGACGTGAAGCACTGCCACGGCTACTTGGGCCACGAACTGCTCGGCGGCCACACCCGGCCGGGCGAGTTCGGCGGATCGTTCGAAAACCGCACGCGATACCTGCGCGAAATCGTCGCCGCCATTCGCGCGGAAACGAAGCTCAAGATCGGCGTGCGCGTCAGCATCTTCGATATGGTCCCGTTCAAGCCCGACCCGACCAAGAGCGTGCCCGGCAAGCTCGGCCCGGGAATTCCCGAGGAATTCCCGCTGCCGTACGTGTATGGCTTCGGGCAGAACAAGAACAATCCGCTCGAGATCGACCTGACCGAGCCGATCCAATTTCTCGAGCTGCTGCGCAAGCTAGATATCCGCCTCGTCAACCTCACCGCCGCCAGCCCGTACTACAACCCGCACCTGTCGCGCCCGGCGTTCTACCCGCCGAGTGACGGCTACCAGCCGCCGGAAGAGCCGCTCATCGGTGTGCTGCGCCACCTGAAAGTCGGCCGCGATTTGAAGCAGAAGTTCCAGGATTTAATCCTCGTCGGCACGGGTTACACGTACCTTCAGGATTACCTGCCGCACGTCGCCCAGGCCTGCGTTCGCGAAGGTTGGATCGACAGCGTCGGCCTCGGTCGCATGGTGCTGAGCTACCCGCAACTCCCGCTGGACATGATCGCCGGCAAGCCGCTGCAGCTGAAGAAGATCTGCCGCACCTTCAGCGACTGCACGACCGCGCCGCGCAACGGCCTGATCAGCGGCTGCTACCCGCTCGACGACCACTACGCCGCGCTGCCCGAGGCGACGCAGCTCAAGATCATCAAGAAGCCCAAGCCCGCCGCAAAGGCGTGAGCGGCGGGGTTCATTAAAGCAGGGCGCCCGAGGACGTTTCGTCTTGGGTGGTGCCCTAAGAAGTCGGAAATCGCGGAATTCCCAAGCATCGTCATCCTGAGCGCAGCGAAGGACCTCTTGGAATCCCGCAGATGATCGAATGCAAGAACGCGGCCTTCCCGCAACGATTTTGGATGCAAGTCTTTGTTGAACTCCACACGCGTTATGGGTGTCCGCGAGGTCCTTCGCTTCGCTCAGGATGACATCGAACGGGACTTTTTAGACACGTTCACAAAGCGACGAAGCCACCAAAGTAACTCCGCCCTAAACGAGCGCCAAATCCTCATAGATCGCTTTCATCAGCGAGCGCATTCGTTCCGCGTGTGCCGCCTCGCCCGGCATGCCGTTGAAGACCACCGCGACGACCAGGCCGTGCTCCGGGTCGGTCATGCCGAGGCTCGACTGGTTCCCGCCGTGGCCGAAGGCGCGCTGCGAGGCGTGCGGGCCGAAGCCGTACGCGAAGGACTGCATCGCTTCGCCCGGCGTGTTGCAGATGAAGCCCAGGCCCCAGTCGATCGGCAGGCGGAACGTCTGGTCGATCAGGCCTACTCGGTGGCGCGCGGTGATCGCTTCGATCGTTTGCGGCGAGAGGTTGGCGCGACCCGCTGAAGCGGGGCGGCCGGTGACGGCGTCAAGCAGCATCTGGTAGAACGCGCCCAGCTCGCGGATCGGTCCTCGCGCGTTCGAGCCGGGGCGCGGCGAGGTCGTCGTCGCCAGCGAATCGAGCGACGGATGCGGGCGAACCGCGCCGCCGTCGGTCTGGTGCATCACGCCGATGCGATCGCCGTACGCCGCGTACGTTTCCACCGGCATGCCGATCCAACTGTCCGCCATGCCCAGCGGCAGGAAGAGTTTTTCCCGCAGGTACAGCGAGAACGGCAGCCCGCCCAGCCGCTGCACGATCTCGCCGAGGATGTACCAACTGCTGGCGATGTGATACCCCGCTTTTTTCCCCGGCAGCCAGTTCGGCTCGATCCGCACTTCAGAAATCCCCGCGATCGTCTGCTGCCAAGGCAGCGCATCCCACCGGCTCGCGATCCCGCGGAACCCGCCGGTGTGCGTGAGCGCGTGGCGGATCGTGATCGCCTCTTTGCCGTGGGTGCCGAATTCCGGAATGTGTTTCGCGATCGGATCATCCAACTGCAGCAACCCCGCCTGCCACAACTGCGCGATCGCGACGGCGGTGACCGGCTTGCTGCTGCTCATCCAGATCATCATCGAGTCCGCATCCATCGCCACGCCGGCCCGCGCAAGCCCGACGCCGGCGTTGACGATCGTCTTGCCGCGCAGGCTGACAAACAGCTGCGCCCCCACGTGCCGCGATTGCCGCATGCCGTCGTCAACGACCGCAAAAGTAAGAGGAAGTTCCCCCGCGAAATCCGCCATGAGCAACATTGTCGGCAGGAGGAATGATTTGGCTAGAAGAACGTCCAATCAATTGGACCCTGCCCGATTATTTTCCGCGAGAGCCCCGACCAGACGTGTGCGCCATGCACGCGAATGTACCGAAACCCGCGCCCCGTTCGCACCGCCGGCCGGAAAAAATCACGGGGCAAGCACGATGATCAATGACTCCCGCCCGTTTAATCCCTGGACACCTTTGATTTCACCTCTTTGATTTCATCTCCGAGTGATTATGCTCCGCAAAGACGTCGGCGACGTTCTTCAGCCCAAAACCAACGGAGAATAACGGTATGAACGTCCTGAGCGAATCCGACCTCAAATTCTTCGACGACAACGGCTACGTCCGCATCCGCAACATCGTGCCGGCGGAAAATGTCACCGCCGTCGTCGATGCCATCCACGAATTCCTCAGTATTTCCCGGCAAAAAGACGACTCCTGGTACCAGCCGCCCATCCACCCCACCGGCATGGTCGAGATGTTCCAGCACCAGGCCATGTGGGACAACCGCCAGCACCCGAGCGTCTACAGCGCCTTCCGCCAGCTCTATCGCCGCGATGATTTGTGGGTCAGCCTCGACCGCGTCGGCTTCAAACCGCCGCCCGACCCGCGATTCCCCCAGTTCCAGAACGCCGGCTTCATGCACCTTGACGGCGACCCCTACGCCGGCCCCATCCCCTTCGGCCTGCAGGGCGTCCTCTACCTCTCCGATACCACCGCCGACCAGGGCGGCTTCCACTGCATGCCCGGCTGGCACAAACGCAACGATGAGTGGATGAAGGTCGCGCAAAAGCTCACCGGCGACCCCAAGGCCAACGCCGTCCGCGGCGAGCAACTCGCCGACCTCCCCGACCGCACCCCCATCGCAGGCAACGCCGGCGACCTAGTCATCTGGCACATGGCCCTCCCCCACGGCAACGGCTGGAACACCTCCGACCGCCCCCGCCTCGCCCAGTACATTCGAATGGTGAAGGCCGAAGATATCCACTCCGACCACGCCGCCGAACGCGTTAAAACCTGGCGCGAACACTCCGGGCCGCTCAAGCGGCCGTACTTCACGGGCGACCCGCGCGGGTGGGAACTCAAGAATTTGCAGACGGCGAAATTGACGGAACTGGGGGAGAAATTGCTGGGTCTTAAGGCGTGGGGGTGATCCAAGTCTGAACTTGCCGTTCGGATCGCAATCTTGACTGAAAACGGGATGTCACTCGTTGTTTTGAAACGAGCGATTTCCCCTTTTCGTTCCGGTTGAAGGGGATGGCCAGCATATCCTTCGGAGTTATTGAGAAATGTCCCCTTTTCGGTTCCCTTTTCGGTTCCCGGAGGTGTACAGGGTGATCCGCAGTGACCCGCCCGCCGCCGCCAGCCGCGCCATCGTCCCGGCCGACAGGTCGTGGCGAACCGCGGACGGCTTCACCCCGCAGTCGTATGCGAAGTCGAACACCCGCCGCGAACAGCTGTCCCAGAGGGCGCGGGTGTGCGGGTCCAGCGATTCGACGACCGCCAGCATCGCGGCGATCTCCGTCTTGGGTCCGTCAAACGACTCGCCGCAGAAGCCCCCCTGGAATATCCACATCGGCTCATCCATCGAGAGCGGGCGATGGGTGGCCATCATCCCCCGAGCCTCCAGGGCCACCGCGAGCGCGGTCAGATCTCCGGCCGAGTGGAGGACCAAGTCCGTGACGATGAACCGCGTGATTCCCTCCTCTCACGGCGCACACTCCCCTTGCGGGCAAGACTCGTCGATGTCCGGCCGAGTGAGTTCTGGCTCGTCGGTGTCTGCCACTTTCGAAACCCTCCGGTCGCCGAACTAGCATTCTATGGCGCAATTGCCCGGTTAACGCTTTGCGTTTAGTCGCGCTAAAACAGGACTAGACGTTGGCGTTATCGTACCTTGCACGCGGCAACTCATCTATATTAATAAGACAAAAAGCGGACCGGCGGTTTTGGGGGCTTTGAACAGCCTGTGAGCCGGGTAAGGCAGGGTTCGCTCCACCGAATTCGGATCGCGGTGGGGTGAACCCCACGCTACGAAACTGCGGGACACTTACAGGTAACTGTGGGTCAACTCGAGGCGCGAGGAGTTGACTTGCAGGCGCGTGTGCGCCAACTCGATGGGGACGGATAAAGGGACATTTCTCATTCTTTTACTTTTTTCGGCCGGCCTCTGGGTCGTAGGGACGGATAAAGGGACATTTCTCATTTCAATCAGAAATGTCCCCTTTGTTTTCCCGATCGCGGTGTTCCCGTGCAGCACCTGAAGAATAAACAGCCCCAGCGTGGCGGCCGGGTCCAGCACCCGATCCCGCCACACGTGGCCGGAACGTGCGAACTGTTCGTTGACGCGATCCTTCCCGCCCAGAGCGAACAGCGGATCGGATTTGATCCGCCCCAGCGTCGCGGCGATAATAGCCATCCGTGGCCTCCTGTTGGTTGGTGACTTCAGCACCACCATTCTGACAGGAGGTCACGTCTTGCGCGAATATCTTA
>JBBQNK010000087.1:0-9766 GCA_038329865.1 Tepidisphaerales bacterium
TGCGGCGTTCCACGTCGATCACAAAAAACATCGGCAGCTGGGTGTCCGGTTTGCCTCGCATCGATCGGCCTCCTGATCAACACCCGACAGCGTAGCGCGATCGACGAAGGACAACAAGCGTTTTGCAGCAGCCTGCTAGCCGTCTCGATGACGGTTTTCACAATGCTCGATCAGGCTTTTCAACAAAAAAGCCCACGTCTGAGACGTGGGCTTTTCGTTTCGTTGGAATAGGGCGCGAGGTTTACTTCATTCCCTTGGCCTTCTCGCGGGCCTCGTCGATGCTGCCGACGTAGAGGAACGCCTGCTCGGGGATATCGTCGGCCTTGCCGCTGGTGATTTCGTCGAAGCTCCGCAGCGTGTCCGCGAGCTTCACGTACTTGCCTTCCATGCCGGTGAACTGCTGCGCGACATAGAACGGCTGGCTGAAGAATCGCTCGAGCTTGCGGGCTCGGCTGACGATCAGCTTGTCTTCTTCGCTCAATTCATCGACGCCGAGGATGGCGATGATGTCCTGCAGATCGCGGTAGCGTTGCAGCATCGTCTGCACCTTGCGGGCGATGCGGGCGTGCTCTTCGCCGACGATATCAGCGCTGAGGGCGCGGCTGGCAGAAGCGAGCGGATCGACGGCTGGGTAAATACCTTTGCTCGCGATCGATCGTTCGAGGTAGATGAACGCGTCCAGGTGGGCGAACGCGTTGGCCGGAGCCGGGTCGGTCGGATCGTCGGCCGGCACGTACACGGCCTGTACCGAGGTGATCGCGCCGCCCTTGGTGCTGGTGATGCGTTCCTGCAACTCGCCCATTTCCGTCGCCAACGTCGGCTGGTAACCCACGGCGGACGGCATACGGCCGAGAAGTGCCGACACTTCAGAACCGGCCTGCGTGAAGCGGAAAATGTTGTCGATGAAGAGCAACGTGTCCGCGCCGGTTTCATCGCGGAAGTACTCGGCCATCGTCAGCGCGCTCAGGGCCACGCGAAGACGCGCGCCCGGCGGCTCGTTCATCTGGCCGAACACCATGACGGTCTGATCGATAACGTGCTTGCCGGTTTTGCCGATCTCGGCTTCCTGCATTTCGATCCACAAGTCGGTGCCTTCGCGGGTTCGTTCACCCACGCCGGCGAACACCGAGTAACCGCCGTGCTGCTGCGCGATACGCGCGATGAGTTCCTGAATAACCACCGTCTTGCCCAGGCCCGCGCCACCGAACAGCCCGGCCTTGCCGCCGCGAAGGAACGGCGTAAGCAAGTCGATCACCTTAATGCCGGTCTCGAACACTTCCGCCTTGGGCGAGAGATCGACGAATTCCGGCGGATCGCGGTGGATCGGCCGGCGCTCTTTGGTTTCGACCGGGCCGCGATTGTCAATCGGATCGCCCAGCAGGTTGAACACCCGGCCGAGCGTTTCTTTACCGACCGGCACGCTCAGCGGCGCGCCGGTATCGACGACTTCCACGCCCCGGCGCAGGCCGTCGGTCGAGCCGAGCGCGACGGCGCGAACCTTGCTCCCGCCGAGGTGCTGCTGCACTTCGCCGGTGAGTTTGAGGGTAATACCGTTCTGTTCCGCATTGATTTTGACAGCGGAATAAATTTTCGGGAGATAGCCTTCGGGGAACTCCACGTCGAAGGTGGACCCAATGACCTGCGTAACTTTGCCGGTGGACATGAAATTCCTCTCGCAATCGATGTTGACTCAAGGCGCAACCAGAGCGCCGACTCCCGCAACAGGGGATGAGATTGTACAAATCCTTCACAAGGGGGCAAGTCTGGGGGAAATGCAGAATGAAGACGGCAGAATGCAGAATCAGAAAGCCGCATTTTCCTATGAATTACCGCGAAGGCGCAAGCGAGCGGCCCGCCCCATTTCGGCGGGCCGCTCGCTTGCGCCTTCGCGAACGGTGATCAGCCCACTTCCGTGCCCCCTGCCGGTTTCAGGCGGATGAGGTACGCCTTGGATTTGCCTTTGAAGTCGGGAGTGGGCGCGTCCTTCGAAACAGGAAAGCCCTTGCCGTAGCTGGTGCCGACGATCACCAGTTCGCCGCGTTGGGAGAAGAGCGCGTCGGCCGCGGTTTCCGAGCCTGGACCGCCGAAGAAGGTGCAGAACTGCACCTTGCCGTCGGCACTGGTTCGGAGGATGAAGATGTCGCCGCCGGGGTTTTGGTTTCTCCCGCCGTAGGTTTTTTGGAGGGGCAGGAAGAGTGGGAAGTCTTCGGAATAGGTTTCGCCTATGGAGTAGGAGTCGCCGTCGGGCACGGCGATCGTGCGGGTGACTTTTTCGCCCTGAGATCCCCCAAACAGGCCGGCGGTGGGCATCATCGTGCCGCGGTCGTTGATCTTCATCACGTAAGCGCCGTTGTTGGATTCGCGGGCCGGCTGGATCGCCCCGCCGGCCTCGGCGTTGCCGGGCTTTACGGGGAAGTCGGCGGCATTGGCCATGAACGCCTGCCCGCCCAGGAGCAGTTGCCCCTTGCGATCGACGGCGATCGACCACACGCGGCTGCCGCTGACGGGAACGTACGTCAGCCACTCGAGGGAATTTTTCGCGTTGCCGGCGGGGTTGATGCGCGCGACGAAGCCGGTCGTGCGGTCTTTGCAATCCGCCAGCGCGCCGCGGGTGACGGGCATCTTATCCATTCCATCGCCGGCGACGACGATCGAGCCGTCGGGCATCGCGGCCATGTCGCGAATCGCGGCGTCGGGCGCCCAGTTGCCCCAGGCGCTGAGCGTGGTGGAGTAGACGAGCTTTTTCAGGTCTTTGTTGAAGACCGCCAGCGCCGCCTTCCCCAGGCCGTTGGGTTTAGGCTCGCACGCGTTGGGCGTGATCGGCCAGACGCTGCACGCGGCCCATGCGCCGACGGCGACCTGGCCTTTGGAATCAATCACTAGCCGGCTGACGACGACCCCGCCGCCGGTTCCGCCCATCACCACCGATTGCAGCAGTTTGCCTTCCGGGGAAAAGCTCGCGACGAACATGCATTGCGATTCGGTTTTAAGGTCGGCCGGGTACTTGGTATTGGCCGGGAATTCGCCGCCGATGGTATCGCCGGCGACGTAAATGGTTCCGTCGGCGCTGACGGCGATGGATTTGGCGACGTTGTTCCCGCTCCCGCCGAACCGCTGGCAGAACAGGACTTTTTTCCCTTCCGGGTCGAGCTTGAGGAGGTACGCGTCTTTCTTGCCCACGGGCTTGGGCGGATTCTCCAGGATGCTCGGGAAATCCTTGGACGTGGTCGAGCCACAGACGTAGAGATTGCCCTCCTTGTCCGTCGCCACGCCCTCGGCCGTATCCGAACCGCCGCCGCCGATGTAGGTGGCGAGTTCCACCACGTGACCGACGGGCTTGGCGGAAATCACCAGCCGCTGCTCTTTAGGAACCGCCGCGTTCTCCGCCGGCGGGTTGACCGGCGGCGCACCGAAACAAGGCGTACCCGCGGCGACGATCATCATGGCTAGTGTTGCGATCCGCATAGGCGATCCTTATGAAATCGTTGGGAACTTTTTGGAGCTTACCAAGGGCAGCATCGATGCCCAAATCATTTTCCACTGGATAGTGGGTCGATGCGAGTTGTTCCTCTCCCGGTATTCCGGGCGAGGGAGAAATACGTGATCCGTCGCGGCCAGTCGACTCTTCTTCAAGAATGCAACTTCAGCACGCGGCAGGTGGTTTCGGCGATGACGATTTCTTCGTCGGTTTGCATCACGCGAACCACCACGCGGCCGCCCGGGTCGGAGCCAGTGCCGGAAATGATCGGGGCGGACGCCTGGTTCTTCGCGGCATCGATCGTCACGCCAAGTAAGCTCAGCCCGTCGCAGATTTGGGCGCGCACCGCCGGCGAATGCTCGCCGATCCCGCCGGCAAAGACCAACCCGTCGAGCCCGCCCATCGCGGCGGCCATCGCGGCGACGAATTTCTTCGCCTGGTAGCAAAAGAGGTCGATCGCCTCGGCGGCGCGCGGGTCGGCGGTGCGGCGGGATTGCAGGTCGCGCATGTCGCCGCTGGTTTGCGAGACGCCGAGCAGGCCGCACTCTTTGCTGAGGAACTCGTCCATCTGGTCGGGCGAGAATTTTTCAGTCCGCATGATGTGGCAGACAAGCCCGGGATCGAGATCGCCCGGCCGGGTCGCCATCACCAGCCCGGCCAGCGGCGTGAACGCCATCGTCGTATCGATCGCCCGCCCGCCGTGCACCGCCGCGAGGCTGGCGCCGGAGCCGAGGTGTGCGAAGACGATTCGCCCCGCCGCTTCGTTTGGCGCAATGCGCTGCAGCTCGCCGAGCAGAAACGTATAAGACAACCCGTGAAACCCCAGCCGCCGCACGCCGGCCTCGCTCATACGGCGCGGGATCGGCAATCGCTTGGCGACGGCCGGTAAATCGCGATGAAACGCCGTATCGAAACACGCCACCTGCGGCACGCCGGCAAGCCGCTTCGCAAACGCCTCGATCAGCGCGATTTCGCGCGGCAGGTGCGACAGATCGAGCGGCTGCGACTTCCGCAACTCCGCCAGCACCGCCGGCGTGATCGGCTGCGGATCGAGCAGCGACAGCCCGCCGTGCACCACGCGATGGCCGACGGCGGCGATGCTCGATCGCTCGCCGCGCTCGTCGAGCCAGTCGATAAACCGCCCCGCCGCCGCGGCATGATCGACGGAGTGCAGCGGCACCTCCGCCAGCGATGCGCCTTCCGCCCCCGTCGCGCGAAGCGTGGCCGCATCAGTTCCGATCCGATCGATCGAAGCGCGCCACCGCAACCGCGGCGGTTGGGCCAAGTCGTACATCGCGAATTTAATCGTGGACGATCCGCCGTTGACCGTTAACACTCGGCCGGCGGCAGTTGGAAGCTTCGCTCGATCACTCACGCAAGTGCTCCAGTAAGAATTCCCTTCACTCACTATCGTGCGACAAGTCGCATGTGCAAGGATTAACGAGCAGACAGACCTCAACAATCCCGGTAGCACGCGTCTCGCTTCACTTCCCAAAACCTGTGGATGACCGCTTGCGGTTTCAGAGCGTGACTCGCCTATCCGCGCTGCGAAACTGCAAGCGGCGATCCGGATCAATCGACGATTTGTGTCTTCTCCTGTTCGCGCACCTTGGTATAGACGAGACGCCGATGCTGCGAGCACGCCAATTCGCGCCGGCTTGCATCCCGCCTTGCCGCGCCTATGCTTTCTGCGACGTTCTATGCTCCCCTCGCCCGCAACTCCCGCCAAGCACGACCCTTACGCCGCCCTGCGGTCGGGCGGGTTCTTCGCGTACGCGTTCGGTTGGGTGGCGGCCGTCCTCGGGCAGCAGATGGCGAGCGTCGCACTCGGGTGGGACATCTACCACCGCACCGGCTCGGCGATGTCGCTCGGCTGGGTCGGGCTGGTGCAGGCGATTCCGGTCATCGCGCTCGCGTTACCGGCCGGCATGCTGGCGGACCGGTTTGACCGGCGCAAGATCGTCATCCTCACGCAATTGCTGATCGCGGTCACGTCGTTCGCGCTGGCGATTGTCTCGGCCCGCCACGGCACGGCCGGGCTGATTGACGCGGTGATTCGCGGCGCCGCCTACGTCGGCTTGAAGCCGACCTTCATGCAGGTTGAGTTGGGGCTGATGTACGCGATCATCTGCAGCAGCGCGATCGCCGCCGCCATCGGCGGGCCGGCACGATCGGCGATTCTGCCGCAGATCGTACCGACGGCTATCTTCTCCAACGCCGTTGCGTGGAACAGCAGCTTTTTCCAGATGGCCTCGGTCATCGGGCCGGCCCTGGGCGGGCTGCTGCTGGTCTACACGATTCCCGGCGTTTACGTGCTGGATGGATTCCTTGCGATCGTCTTCGCTTTGGCGATGTTCAGCCTGAAAGTCCGCCCCGCCGAGCGCTCGCGCGAGCCGGCGAGCCTGCGCACGCTCACTGAAGGCATTCGCTTCGTCTGGAAGAACCAGATCATCCTGGCCACCATCACGCTCGATTTATTCGCGGTACTGCTCGGCGGCGCGGTGTTTTTGCTGCCGATCTTCGCCGACCGGCTGGGCGAGTTTCATCTCGGGTCGATCGTGCTTTCCAAGTCAGTAGTCTTCGGCTGGCTTCGTGCCGCACCGGCCATCGGGGCGGTGATGATGGGATTGCTGATCACACACATGCCCCCCATGAAACACGCCGGCCGGGCGATGCTGCTGTCAGTGGCGGGGTTCGGCGCGGCGACGATCGTGTTCGGGCTCAGCCGCTCGTTTCCGCTGTCGTTCGCGATGCTCCTGCTCACCGGCGCGTTCGATAACGTCTCGGTCGTCGTCCGCCATACGCTGGTGCAGGTGCTGGCGCCGGATTCGATGCGCGGCCGAGTGAGCGCCGTGAATAACGTCTTCATCGGCGCGAGCAACGAGCTCGGCGGCTTCGAGAGCGGCCTGACGGCGCGGCTGTTCGGCGCGGTGATCAGCGTCGTCGCCGGCGGCATCGGCACGATCGCCGTAGTCGCCGCCGCCGCCATCACCTGGCCGAAGCTGAGAAACTTCGGCAGCCTGCACGACGCCAAGCCGATCGACCACGAGACAGAGCGCGGGTTTGAAGTGGTGATTAAGCCTGCGGAGCCCGGCCCGAACGTGGACGCATAGATTTCGCCGTCCCGCGGTATCTCGCGTGACGGAACGCGAATTTCAGTCGACATCCGCCGACTCAACGTCGAAAATGAGCTCTGCCATCAACGATGATCTTCGCCATCTTCAGCTGCTTTCGATCTTCCACTTTGTAGCCGGCGGAATCACCGCGTTGTTCGGGTGTTTTCCGCTGATTCATCTGACGATCGGCATCCTGCTGGTCAGGGGCGTGATTCACGCTCAGCACGGCCAGGGCTAGGACCAGGGAAACTTCGTCGGCTGGCTGTTCGTTGGAATTGCCGTCGCGCTGATCGCGTTTTTCTGGTCGATCGCGATTCTCATGTTGCTGGCGGGGCGAAAGCTGGCAAGGCGACGCAGCTGGACGTTCTGCCTGGTGGTGGCGTCGATCGAATGCCTGTTCATGCCGTACGGCACGGTGCTGGGCGTGTTCACGATTATCGTGCTGCTCCGCCCGACGGTGAAAGAACTCTTCGCCGTGAACTCCGTATCTGGCGGTTAATTCGGGCGGGGATGATTCACCGCTGCACGAGGCTCGCGCCTTTGCTCAGCCCGCGCTGGCGGATCATCTTGGCAGGCATCCCCACCGCGATGGACCGCGGCGGGAGGTTTTCGATCACGACTGCTCCCGCGCCGATCACGCAGCCGTCGCCGATTTCTACGCCGTCTAAAATTTTAACGCCGGAGCCGATCCAGCAGTCTCGGCCGATCTTGATTCCCTTTTTGGTGATCGGTTGCTTGGCGATGGGCGTGTTGGGGTCGTCGATGCCGTGGCTCATGGCGACGATCACCACGTGGGCGGCGATCATGGTGTCCTCGCCGATCGTCACGCCGCCGTGGCCGTAGATGATGCTGTAGTGGCCGAGGTAAACGCGGTCGGCGAGCTCAACCTTTCCGCCGTACGGGGAGATGACGGAATAATTCGTGAGCTGGCAGCCGCTCCCGAATCGGACCGAGCCGCCGGTTTCCAGTTCCAACTTGGCCGTGGGTGCGATGCGGGTGTTTGAAGGAACGCGCGTTCCGGCGTGTGCGTTGCAATAGAAACGATAGGCCGTCCGCCAAATCACGACGTGAATCCGTCGCAAGGTTTGGAAGATGGTTTGGATAACCGGCACGTCCTCACTTTATCACAACTTGCGACGACACGATAAATGAAAGTGCTTCGGTTTTTTCGGCAATGGGACTGACTGGCAGAAATTTCTCATCGGGCCTGCAATACTATCTAGGAAAATTTGCCGATCTCTGGATAATCTCCGCCAACGATAAGGACATCGTATGACAAATAACGCACTGCTGGATTGGTTCGCAGGCGGGTCGCAGCAGTACATGACGCTTCGCCATTGCATGAATGGCGATACGTTTTGGATCGCCCTGACGGTGACGCTCGACCTGGCCGTGGCGTGCGGATACGTGTTGATCGCGTCGCACTGGTGGAAGAACCAGAAGCGGATCGACTCAAACAACCCGGCGCACGGCGCGCTCGGCGAACTGCGGAACATTTTCCTCTTCTGCGGGCTGTGCGGGTATGTATTCATCCCGATCAAGATGATCTGGCCGGCGTGGCGACTTTATGACTTTTTCATGATGGCGCTGGTTTACTTTACCTGGCGATTCGCACTCCGCGCCCGGAACCTGAAAGTGGTCTATACTGAACTGAGTAAAAGCAAACAGCTGGAAATCGATCTCGAGGAAGTCCGAGCGGAGAGCAAGCGGAAGAGCTTCTTCCTCAACGCCGTGAGCCACGATCTGCGAACGCCCCTCAACGGCCTGGTGCTGCAAACGGCCGTCGCGGAAATGAGCCTGGCGAGCAACGACGCGGCCCTGCTCCGCGAAACACTCGTGCAGATGAAAGTCACCGCCCGTGTGGCGGCGGATCTGCTCAACAGCTTTTTAGAGCTCGGCCGAATCGACTGGGCGGCGGACCGGAAGAATGTCGCCGAGTTCGACCTGAAGGAATTGCTCGACGATTCCTGCAGCCGGGCGCAGCTGGAGGCAGATCGTAAGAAGATCGAGCTGCGGAAAAGTTCGAATGGCCAGCTGCATATCAGCACCGATCGGATGAAGCTCTCGCGGATCGTCGATAACCTGCTGAGCAACGCGGTGAAGTTCACCGAGACCGGCCACGTAGCGGTCGGCACAGAAGTGAAAGGCGAAGAGCTTCGCCTGCATGTGAGTGATACCGGCGCGGGAATCTCGCCGGACCATGTGTCGCATCTTTTCGATGAATTTTACCAGGTGAAGAATGACGAACGGAACCACGCCAAAGGATTCGGACTCGGGCTTGCCATCGCACAACGGCTCGCCGATCAACTCGGTGCGCAAATTCTGGTCGAGAGCAAGCTGGGGCACGGCAGCCGGTTCACCGTCGTCATTCCCGGTTGCGTGGCACCGGCTCCATCCCGATCCAACGGCCACGTCCTCCCCGCAACGCCCGCGGATACTCGTGGTCGAAGATGACGAAATCAGCTGCAAATCGCTGAAACTCATCCTCACCCACCACGGCTACGACGTCGTCACCGCCTCCACGCTCGGCGGCGCCCGGGCATTGCTCGGCAAAAACATCACCCACGCGCTGATTGACCTGATGCTCCCCGACGGCGACGGCGCTTCGCTTCTGACTCACATCCGCGACCAGAAACTCCCCATCTGGGTCGGCGTACTCACCGGCGTGAACGACCCGGACCGCCTCAAAGCCGTCAAGAGCCTGCAGCCGTCCCTCGTGCTGCAAAAGCCGATCGATCTGACCCGGTTGTTTGACGCGCTGAAATGAACAGATGAACGCCGAGACGTGGAAACGCGGAGAACGAGCCGAGAGAAACTCATTCCTTGAAAATCCGCTTCCTCGTAGCATGGGCTACCAGCCCATGTCCAACCAGGTTCGAGCGGAAAGCCCGCGTCCAAATTTTGCAAAACCACGCACCGAGCGGCTCGTCATTTTCTTTCAAACGGCGACGGCAAAACAAAGACCGGCCGCTCGAGGCGTGGTTTTTCAAATTTTTAAGGCCGCGCGTCCGCTCAACACTGGTTGGACACGGGCTAGAGCATATCAACTTCAACCGTAGCGGGCGTCGGATGTTTTGTCTCCGTCATCCCGAGGTACGCCGAGGGATCTCGGGAGCACGAGAACCGTTTGAAATCCGAGATCCCTCGGCGTACCTCGGGATGACGCTACACC
>JBBQNK010000088.1:0-9182 GCA_038329865.1 Tepidisphaerales bacterium
GCGGTATTCAACGGCACGACCTTCATCACGGGTGGAGCCTTCGATGATATTCTGTTAGATAACGTGACCTTCGGCGGCGTCGTAACGATGGACTCGACCACCCTTTCCACCGACTGCACCTTTGCCAGCGACATTAAGATCGTGACAAATTGCAACGGGCTAAACCACATTCAAGGCGCTCAGCGGATCAGTTACGACGACGGGGCGACGTGGTATTCGGCAACTTCAGGAGATGACATGGCAATCGTAAATGTAACGCCGGCGACACTCAGCAATACCGCCAACGCCGCATGGGCCACTGGCATTGCAGCCACCCTCACTAACCGCGTTACCAGCGTCGTTTTCTCCTGCACCGCCGACGCCTCGAATAATTCAAAAGTCGATCTCCGCGTCCGGGTCAGTGTCGATGGCACGAACTTTTACACCATCGCCGGTGGAAGTCTGGCAGGATTCAGCATCGGTGGATCATCCGCACCGCTCAGCGCCGGACAGTCGGCGTCCTATCAGATCCCTGTCCCGCCAGGCGCTCAATACGTTGAAGTAGACGCCATGGGCGTGACTGCCGCGGTCACGGCAACGTTCACACTAAGCTACTAAGGAGGAATCGCCATGCCCGCCGCCGGACTCTGGATGACTGAAGACTACCTCACTGCCCGCTACGGCGCGGCGAATCAGTCGATCCTCGCCGACATGGAAAACGGCGGCGACAACACGGCGATCACGGCCACGCTCCAACAAGCTATCGACGACAGCGAAGATGAAGTGCTAACGAACTACCTCAGCACTCGCTACGCCTTGCCGATCGCCCTGACCGATGCCGATAAGGTGTCGCTCCGCAGGCTCACTGGCCCGATCACCGAATACTGGCTGCATGAGAACCGCGGCGACCGTGAAACAGAGAACCCGTTCCGTAAAGGCCGCGACGACGCCCGCGCCCAACTAGACGAGCTGACAATGCCGCCGTGGCCGGGGGAGAACGTGATATCGTTCCTCGAATCGGCGAACCTCGCCGGCTGGAACGCATCCAGCGGCAACGCGACGGCCATCACGCGGAATCTGAACGACAACACGATCACGCAGCAGGGTTTGCTCGGCAATCCGTGCGGGATTTACCCGTGGTAATGACATGGCACGACCCAAGACAAAAAAGGTGCTAAAAAAAAGCTGGAAGCAACGGGCGATCGAAGCATTAGCCAAGGGTTGCACGGTTTCCGAGGCGGCCAAGGCGGCCAACGTGGTGCGTGGAACGATCTATGCACACCTCAGCAAAGACGACGACTTTCAAACTGCCTTTGACGACGCGGTTGAGCAGGGCACGGAAGTACTGGAATCCGAAGCAACGAACCGAGCGACGAATGGTGTCGAAGAGCCGGTGATTTATCAGGGCCAACCGACGTACCTCTACGAGCGAAACGCCGACGGGACGATCAAGACAAAAACAGTGAAGTACACCGATGAAACCGGCGAAACAGCCCGACGGGTAGAACCGGTGATGCTACTCGACGCCAACGGCAAGCCTCGCGTACTTACCGTTCGCAAGCCGAGCGACACGCTGATGATCTTTCTGCTAAAAGCCCGCCGTCCTGGCAAGTACCGAGACAACATCGACCTGACCAGCAACGGCAAGTCGATCTCGCTTCTCCCGATCATCTTGGACGGCGATAAAGAATCCGCATGAACGTTTTACCGCCCAAGATGCCAGCCCTGTATGCCAAGCAGCGGGCGGCGATCTTCGCACCCGAGCGGTACAGCATCATCGAAGCCTCTACCAAGTGCGGGAAGACGGCCGGCTGCCTGATCTGGCTTTTGGTGGCGGCGTGGAATGACGGAAAGCCCGGTCGGAACTACTGGTGGGTCGCACCGATCTTTCCGCAGGCGAAGATGGCCTACAACCGCATGAAGCGGATGCTCACCGGCTCAGACAACCATCGCCGGGTGTGGTCGAGCAACGAGACGGAATTGTGGATCGAAATCACCGGCCGCGGGCGAATTTGGTTCAAATCAGCCGACAACCCCGACAGCCTCTATGGCGAAGACGTTTACGGCTGTGTCGTGGACGAGGCGAGTCGGTGTAAAGATTCGACGTTCTACGCCATCCGCTCGACGCTCACCTCCACTGGTGGATCGCTGCGGATCATCGGCAATGTCCGGGGTCGGAAGAACTGGGCTTACAACCTCGCGCGGAAGGCTGAAGCAGGCGAGCCGAACATGGCCTACTTTCGCCTGACGGCTTACGACGCGGTAGACGGCGGGATTCTCAGCCTGGCGGAAGTGGAAGACGCCAAGCGAATGCTCCCGGATCACGTTTTTCGCGAGCTGTACCTGGGCGAACCGGCCGATGATGGCGGCAATCCATTCGGTCTGCAGGCGTTGAAGGCGTGCGAAGTGGACGGCCTCTCGCTGCGCGACCCGATCGCCTTCGGCGTTGATCTGGCCAAGTCGTTCGACTGGTGCGTGGCGTGCGGGCTGGACGATTGTGGCGCGGTTTGCGGGCTCGAACGCTGGCAAAGCGACTGGCAGCAAACCCGCGGCCGAATCGTGCAAGTTGTCGATCGGGTGCCGGCGTTGATCGACTCCACCGGCGTCGGCGACCCGATCGTCGAAGACTTGTGCCGAACGATGCCGAACGCCAGCGGGTTCAAGTTTTCCAGCAGCAGCAAGCAGCAATTGATGGAAGGCTTGGCCTCAGCCATTCAGCAACGACGGGTACAGATTCCGGTCGGATGGCTGATGAATGAGCTCGAAGCGTTTGAGTACATTTACACCGCCAGCGGCGTTCGTTACTCCGCACCGGCCGGGCTGCACGACGATGGAGTTTGTGCTCTGGCTCTGGCCGTTCGGCAATTGCAAATGAACAAGGTAGATCGCGTCATCCTCAACGACTCAAGGCCCGTCATCGTGTACTAAAAAATGATCGCATCGCCCGAAACAACCCTGCAGATTCCAAAAGAGGAACTGACGAAAGAGCAAACCGGACCACAAAGCAGTCGGTACAACCCGCAATTGCTCGGGCAGGGCGTGCTCTACGCCTCCGGCGGGTGCTCATCCAACCCGATGGGCTTCGCAGGCTACGGGCTCGGCTACGGCCGGACGTACCTCACCTATCGCTGGATGCTGCAGAATCCGATCGTGCGACTCGTGCGGGCGATCTCCACCGCGCCGATCGTTTCAAGTTACTGGCAGTACAAGGCGGCCGATGATTCAGTCCCGCAAGAACGCGTGGATCTGATCCAGAAGATGTTCGATCGGGTACGCCAGCGGGCGATCTCTGACATTCTCCGCGGCCGTGATTACGGCTGGTCGGCATTCGAACCACTTTGGGAAAACCGCGGCGGCGAGACGTGGCTGAAAGAGTTGAAACCGCTCACACCGGATTACACGACGATCTTGACGGACGATGCCGGGCGATTCGTCGGCCTGCAGGCGAACCTTCGCACGGGAGTTGAAGGCATGAAGGTGACGACGGAGAGCGGGCAAGTCTTGATGGGGTTGCCCGCTCCGTACAAAGCGTGGGTCTATACATACGATCGCGAGTGCGGAAATCTGTACGGCCGTTCATGGCTTGAAAATATCCGCGAAACGGCCTGGAAGGATTGGCTCGACACCAGCCAACAGTTGCAAAAGCTGTCCGGCTCGATCGCGGGAACGCAGGTGATTATCAAATCGCCCGACTCAGCCAAGGACGTTTGCATCGCGCTCATCAAGGCGTTGGCTAACGGGGCCGTCGGCGGCTGGATTCCGTCGATGCTCGTGAATATCAAGCCGGGCGATTCGATCAACTATCAGCAGCTCGTCGACTTGGCCAAAGCCTCGATCATCGATTTTGAGCTGCTCGACTTCGGAACGCGCACGCCCGCCATTGCGGGATTACTCGCTCGACTGCAGCACGACGAAGAGCTGATCTTCGCCGGCGGGTTGCGGCCGTCACGCTCGGGCATGGAAGGGAAGCACGGAACGAAAGCCGAAGCGGTTGTGCACTCAGACACAGGCATGATGACGACGGAACTGGACGACGACGACATTGCCGCACAGATGCAGCCGATGGTTGACGCCGCCCTGGTGCTGAACTTCGGGCCGGACGCCGCGGGCTCTGTGTTCATCGATCCGCCGCCGTTGCTCGATTCGAAGTCGCAGCGGTTTGACGACTTTATCAAGGCTGTGGCGGGCAATCCTGACGTTGCACTGGCGCTCGCCAAGTTCGCGGACATCGAAAAGTTGCTTGAAGGGCTCGATATTCCGGTGATTGAAGGCGGGACGTTCGAAGTGGTGCCTACCGCACCGGCACCGGCTCCTCAGTCTGACATTCCGCCGGATCGGATGAAGGTGCTGGCCGATCGATTGAAGAACGCCAAGAAAAAAACCGTGGCGGCGTAAATGACTCCCGACGAAATCGCCCAAAAGATCGACAAGGACCGAAAGAAACGCGAGCGGGAATTGCTTCTCCTCCTGCTCTTGCTCTCTGAAGACGCCGAATCGGACGTGACCACGTTCATCCGGCACGGCCAGCCCTACCAGCCGGTGCTGAATAACGTCTTCACCGGCCCGAACGGACAGGGCGGCGCGATCCCGCTCATCTCCCAGGCGATGGCCGAGGCTCATACCGACGCCGTAGAACTCGCGGCCAAGCTCTCAGGCGTGGATATCTCGCCCGGCACGATCGACGCTATCGCTGCGGCCTATAAGGATTCTGCGGTGTTGGCGGGCCGAGCGATGGCGAACACGTTGGCGCGGACGATCCTTGACTTACAGACGAACTCGCCGGATCTGTCCGACGAAGAATTGATTCAGCGGGCGTTTGAAACGGCGGGCTACTCGAAGGACAACCCGTTCGCATTGGAAGCCGGCGTCGAGCGTTCGATCGTGACGGCGAGCAACGCCGGGATGCTGGCGGCGGGGCGCGGCGATGGCGTGAAGATCGTCGAGGCGTTTCGGCATGCGAGCGTTTTAGACGATGGCACAACCGACATCTGCCGCGAGCGCGATGGACTGACGCTCGATTCATACGATGCGTTCTGGCTGACGAACTGCCCGCCGCTGCACTTTGGTTGCCGCTCAGTGCTCGTGCCGATTTTCGGCGAGTTCACTCCGAGCGAATCATTGCCGGGCATTCTGCCTGATCCGGGATTCGGTATCGCACCTGCGGGAATTTACTACCTGTAGTTTTCAACAAACAACGAACCATGCAAACACCAACCCATAACGGTGCCGCTCTCCTATTCGGCGGCCGTCCCACCGAATACCGCGATGCCGTCGTACTCGGCCAAGGCTTGCCGCTCGAGATCGACAAACAGCCAGTGTCCTATCGCTGGAAAGAGTCGCTACACGTCGGCAAGTTCAATGACGCGCGCGGTGTGGCGCATGAAGTGACGAAGGACCGCATCGATACGGTTATCGCCGACTTCCGGCGCGCCTTTGCCAAGGGGTATCGCCCGCCGATCATGCTCGGCCATCCGTCCGCCGGAGAAGCAAAAGACCCGACGAAATCACGCGGGTTCATCGTGGGCGCTCAGAAGAACAGCGACGGCAATCTGGAATTGCTCCACCAATTCATCGGCGCTGACGCGATTCGAGACGCCGCCCGCAACAAGACGAGCATTTGCGTATTGCCCGACGTAGAAGATGAAACGGGCGAACACTATTCGCAGTTCATCGATCATCAAGCCCTCGTGCCTGATCCACAACTCAGCAACTTAAAAGACTTCGTTCCCGCGCTTGCCGCCAGTCGTGCCGCATCGGAAAGCGCGATCGTTTTGACACCAGCGGCCGATACCGAAAGGAGTCCAGAAATGGACATCACCAAACTCCGCGAAGTTATCGGCGCGGCAAAGGAAATTACCGACGAACAAGTCATCGCCACCGCGGTGACGGAACTGACGAGCCGGGCGACCGCCCTCACGCTCAGCAAGACGGCGGGCGATAAGTCCGCGAACGACCTGCAAGCCGCCGTCACCCGTGCCGACACGGCCGAGGCGAAGGTGCTGCAGCTCAGCAAGACGCCCGACCCGGAAATCCTCGCCGATCGCGCGGCCAACAAGGTCGAGCGAATCGACTTGTGCCTGTCGAAAGGCAAGTGCAGCGCCGCCCAGGCGAACCGGCTGAAGGAAGCGTTGAAGGACGGCGACAAGCCGGCCGCGATGATCCTCAGCAAGTCCGGAGCGTACGGCACGCCGATCGATCTGATGCTTGAAGTGCTCGAAATGAACACGCCGCTCACCGGCCTGTCGCTCTCGCGCGTGCAGCAGTTGCCCGATCCGAACAACCCGGTTCAGACCGTCACAGACGAGCGTAAGAAAGAACTGCTCGCACACGTCGGCCTGTAATCCTTCCAATCTCAACCCTCATTAGGAGTTAATCCAATGCCTACGACCATTGAAATCAATGCCCTGAACATGCTCCAGCCCGCTCAGCGGCCTGAATTCGCCATGCAGGACGCGATCCGCCTTGCGGCTTCGCTCACCATCCTGAAAGGCCAAGCCCTCAGCGTAACGACCGCGACCGGCCTCGGCGGCGTGCTCGTTCCCGGTGGCTCCGGCGGCGCTCAAAACTTCGTCGGATTCTCGATGTATGACGTGATGACCGACGCCAGCCAGAACGTGTACTTCGGCGACTCGGCCACGGCGAGCTGGAGAAACACCGGCCAGCAGACCGCTCCCATCTGGATCAGCGGAATCTTCGATCCGGCGGACTTGAAAACCAAGGCTACCCCGGTAGCTCAGGTGGATACCTATACCGCCGCCGGCACGGTGACGGTGGGTGACATCTACACCATCCAGTACACCGCTCCGGATGGCACGATCACTTCGGTGGCTTACACCGCCCTGGCAGGTCCAACCGCCACGACGGTCGCCGCGGGCCTGATCGCACTGTGGAACGCCAACGCCACGCTGGCGGCGGTTGCCACGGCGACCGGCACGGCGACGACGATTCTTACCGGCACGACAGCCGGTACGGCATTTGTCACGGTCAACCCGGCGGGCACGGCCAGCACAGGCGCGGCAGTCGGCACGTTTACGCGTGTCGCCACCACGGCGGCGTCGGGCCGGGCTCTGGCTGACGTACTGGTCGGTGCTCCGGGCTCGCGTCTTCTTCACAACGGCTTCTGGAAGATTTAACCAAGTCTTCCCTTTCAACTTTTAACAATTTTCAGGAGAGCCACACATGGCGACTTACAACTACCCTACTAATTTTGAGTTTCAGGAGATCGAACCCAACCTCGTCGCCAAAGGCGCTGACGGCCGGCTCGGTCTTCAAATCATGCCGATCCGCGAAGTGAACGCTGCGGAAATCCGGTGGATTCAGCAGGACAACTACTTCGGCTTGCAAAACCTCCGCGGCCTCGACGGCGCGCCCACTCGCGTTCAGCGGGTCGGGAACAAGATTTACACCTACGAGCCGGGCGTGTTCGGCGACTTTCAGGACATCACTGAAACCGAGCTCACCCGCCGATCGGGTTACTCCCCGGCCGGTACGCCGATGGACGTGTCGGACATGGTGCTTCAATGCCAGACGCAGTTGATCGGTCGCGAGTTCGATCGAATCGAATCAACGATCTGGGCACTGCTCACCACCGGCACGTTCAGCATCAAGCTGGACGGAGCCAACGGTACGCAAGTCGGATTCACTGACACGTTCAGCATCCAGACGTACACCCCGTCGATTCCGTGGGCCACGTCGGCCACGGCGACCCCGATTACCAACTTCCAAGCCGTGCAACAGCTCGGCATGGCGGCCGGTTACTCGGTGGACTTGGGTGCCGGCGCCACGGCGTACATGAACAGCGTCACGAGCAATCGGATGCTGAACAACTCCAACGCTGCGGACTACAGCGGCCGCCGGTTCAATGCCGGCAGCACGCTGAACAGCGTGTCGGACATGAACCGCTACCTGGCGGCTCAGAACCTTCCGCAGATTCAGGTCTACGATGGCGGCTACCAGACCGCAATCACCGTCGGCGCTACCGTCGGCGCGTTCAGCAAGTTCATCCCGGACGGCAAAGTGGTCGTTGTCGGCAAGCGTACCAGTGGTGCGAAAGTCGGCGAGTACCTGAAGACGCGCAACGCGAACAATCCGGGAATCGCTCCGGGCTCGTACAGCTACATCATCGATCGGGCGAACGCGGTCAACGGCGAGAAACGCACGCCGGCGAACATCGAAGTGCATCGCGGGCACAGCGGCGGGCCAGTTTTCTACCTGCCCTCCAGCGTCGTCGTGATGAACGTCTAACCCTTTACCGAAAGGTCGCATCATGGCCAGGAATTTCAAAGTGCTGCATACGCAGGTGGACAGTTGGCCGAAGGATTCGGTGCTGTCCGAGTCCGATCTTCACGAGTCGGCCGACGTGAAGCGATTGATCGACATTGGCGCGATCAAAGAAGTCGAAGAAGCCCGCACGGGGCCGCCACCGCTCGGCCCAGACACGATCGTTCGTGATCGCGAGGCGAAGGCCAAAGTCGATGAATTGGCCGAGAAGGCCAAGCCCGCCAAGGCCGTGAAGTAATGTCGCATCAAAACCACTCCGCCAACCTGCGCAAGATTGCCGATTGGACGCATCACGCGAGGCTGTTCCTGCCCGAACAGCAGCACGCCAACATCGGGAAGATCGTCGAGTGCTTGCGCAGGTTGGCGGAGTGGATTCTTTTACAGGAGATCGAAATGTCACAGATCGCAACCGTCATCAACGGCCTGTTGGCCGAGACGAAACAACTGAAGGCCGACAAGGCCGACTTGCAGGCGCAGCTCGTTGCCGCCCAGGCGAGCGCGCCCGACGCGGACGATGCGGCGGCCATCGCTGCGGGGCTGGCGGAGATTACGCCGGTGGTGCCGGTCGAGACGCTGGCGCAGTAGGCCAGGGGAAGGCGCTGCCGTTGGCGGTCAGTATCATTTTACCGAGCCGGTATTTTCCGTGTTCGATTATGTGCACCCGTTCGCCTTCGGCGGTGAACACCCACGGCTCAAGGGCCAGCTTGCTTATAAATGCCCGATGTACGGATCAATGTTGACCATTCGGGATCGGTTCTTTGCCTCATCCAAAACGTGTTCTGATTGCGGGCACAAGGTTGACGCCTTGCCGCTGTCCGTTCGTGAGTGGGTGTGTCCGAGTTGTGGTGTCATCCATGACAGGGACATTAACGCGGCAAAGAACCTAATTAAACAAAATACCGGCGGCTTGCCGGGAATTAACG
>JBBQNK010000089.1:0-8851 GCA_038329865.1 Tepidisphaerales bacterium
CAGGACGTCAACTTTAACACGCACGTTAGCACCTTCGACCTCGCCGTCTCCAGGACGAGCAGCCCGACCACGCTGGGCGCCGGGGACTGGAACTTCTACCGGATCAACACGACGGAAACCGGTTACGACGCCGATTACCCCGGCAACTTCGGCTACAACCACGACGCCTTCGTCTTCACGCTGAACATGTTCGGCGTGAGCAGCGGCGGACATACCCAGGTGGTATCGATCGATTCCGCCCAACTCGCGGCCGGCGGAGCGCTGACAGGCGTCTATAAAAACGACGTCAACGACTTCAGCCTGCGCCCCACGACCATGCACGATTCCGTCGCCGGCGATCCGATGTGGATGGTGACCGAGCACGGTAACAACACATCCATCGATGTGATCAAGATGGGCAATCCGCTCAGTAATTCCGCGACGTTTATCTACACCGCGCTCGCGGTAACGCCGTATTCATCTGTGGTCACGCCGAAGAATCCCAACGGCACGACGATCACCAGCAACATCGATTCGCGCATTCTTAAGTCGGCCGAAGCGAACAACACGATCGTGGCCACGCACTCCGTCGGCGTATCTTCGACGCAGGACGTCGTGCAGTGGTATGCGGTCGACGTCAGCGGCGCAACGCCGACGCTCAAGGACCAGGGCCGGGTCTCCGCCGGCGCCAACACGTACCTTTACTACCCGGGCATCGACATCAACCCCGCCGGCGATATCGGAATGAGCTTCATGCGGTCGGGGACGGTCGCGTCGGTCGACTACATGTCCACCTGGGTGACGGCCCGAGCGGCGGGCGATCCGGCGGGCACGATGCAAACGCCCGTGCGGTCCTCGGCCGGTACGGGCCAGGCGACCTACACGGATTTCGCCTCCGGCCATCGCGCCGGCGACTTGAGCGGCATTAACGTGGACCCGATCGACGGCTCCTTCTGGGCCGCCAACGAATACGCCAACACCGAAACCACCGCCAACTGGGGAACGGCGATCGTCAACTTCAAAGTCGCTGGTCTACTGGCGGCGGATCTGGCGGTGACTTCAACCGGCCCATCCTCGATCACCGCCGGTACGAACGC
Source organism: Tepidisphaerales bacterium (assembly GCA_038329865.1). GTDB lineage: Bacteria > Planctomycetota > Phycisphaerae > Tepidisphaerales > Tepidisphaeraceae > JANMES01. Next base: position 1,077 of record JBBQNK010000089.1, read on the forward strand.
GACTTACACGGTGACCGTCACCAACAACGGCGCGAATGCGGCACTCGGGCTGGTCTTGACCGACACGCTCCCAGCCGGTTCCAGCTATGTTTCGATCACGCAAAATACCGGCACCGACGCATTCACGTTCGGGCAGGGAAGCGGCACAGTGACGGCCACGGCTAACGGGAGCATTGCCGCGGGCAGCAGCGATTCGTTTACGATCGTCGTCAACGCGCCCACCAGCCTGGCCAACGGCGCGACGTTTAACAATGTGGCGGCCGTCAGCGCCAGCAATCCCGATCCGAACTCCGCTGACAACACTGCCACGACGACCGGCTCGATCGTGAACGTCAGCGCCAATGCGGATCCATCCATCGCCGCCACCGGGCCGGCGACAGGCAATGAGGGCGATAAGGTCACCTACAAGATCGTCGTAACCAACAACGGCCCCGCGACGGCGACGGGCGTCAGCCTCGTCGATACGCTGGGCTCGCTCCTGAATTACCAGTCGGCCACCAAAACCCAAGGCACCTTCACCCAGGCGAATGGTGTGGTCACGTTCAATCTCGGCACGATTTCCGCCGGCGCTACCGCCACCGTCACGATCGTCGCACAGGCGATCGAAGACGGCAGCACCAGCAGCAGCGCCACGGTCAGCTCGACCAGTGCCGATCCGACTTCGAGCAACAACGCCGGCAGCACCACCACTTACTTTGCCGAGCCGCCGATCGTCGTATCCAGCCCGCAGCACAAGAGGACCAGTTCGCTGACGAACTCGCAGGTGGCCACCTTCACCCACGCCAGCGGCATTGAGCCGACCAGCGAATTCATCGCCACTATCAATTGGGGCGATAAGACCACCTCCACCGGTACGATCACCAAGACCGGCACGACGTACTACGTGACCGGCACGCACAAGTACGCCAAGTCGGCCAAGTACACGATCACGACGACCGTCGTTGAAAAAGGCCTGGCCGTCGATAAATTCGGCGACGAAGGCGGGTCGCGCAACTGGAAGAAGCAGGACGTGGTTAAGCTCCCCGGCAATTCGGGCAAGAAGCTGGTGGCTTCGCCGTTCGCTTCGAGCTCGACAATCATCGCACCTGCGGCCGACAGCACGGACGATTCCATTCTCACCGTCACCTGGTCGCCGATTTAAAAATATCCGCCGCGCAAAAGCAACGGGTCCGGTTCATTGTGTCGCAATGAACCGGACCCGTTTCAGTTTCTACAAATAGTCCAGGGATCAGGCCGAGGCGCGGGTGGCCTTGATGGCGACCACATCGGTGTCGGTTTCGAAATCCACGGTGACTTTGTCGCCTTCTTTCAGGTCGGCCAGCGTGGCAGCTTTGCCATTGACCGTCACGACGGTCTTGTCGGCGGCGGTGAAGGTCTGCTTGGTGTCGCCTTTAGTGACGACGAGTTGCTTCTTGGCCGTATCGACTTTGCTCAGCGTGGCATCGTCGAGCTGATTGCACGCCATTGCGGGCGCGCTGAGACAGAGACCGAGCGCGAGAGACGCGAGAATATGGAATCGTTTCATGACCTTCTCCTTGTGCGGTGAACGAGAAATGATTCCGTCGACCATCACGGGGCCGGCGGCAACTGCACAAAACTGTACCACTGCCGACGAGAAGATCAATGTTCGTCCGTCGCCGGAGCGGCGAATAGCGACTTATTGGCGCAATTGCTTACGCCGGCTGCAGAAAATTCAAAAAATTATCCCGCAGCAGCAATCGCACGTCGCGCTGAATCTCGCTGCGTTCGATCTTCCATCCCGCCGCCGCCAGCTCGCGGTATTTTTTCTGCAGCACGGTGGTGATGATCGCCCGGCTGTGGCTCCACTTGTAAACCAGCTGATCGAGCACGCGTGCGTCGGAGTGCTGCGGGATGAAACTCGTGCCGAGCAGCTCGAGGCGGAGCGTGGTGATCTCTTCGATCAGCGAAGGGATGTTCATGAACCACCAGCAGCCGAACGGCATGAGGTTGCCGAACTTTCTCGCCGCCACCGCCAGCTCGTGCTGGTTTTCGAGGGCGAGCATGGTGACGAAAAACCGATTCTGGGGGAACGCGCGGCAGAGGTTGACGACCGACATCACGTCGGCCTGTCCGCCCATGTCGCCGGCGTCGCGGAGATCGCGGTTCACGCGGGTTCGCGCGCCGATCATCATCGCAAACGCCAGGCCGTACTCGGCGCAGACGGGCAGGATGACGTCATCGAGCATCGTCTGCCCGGCCGCCCCGATCGTGTCGCCCGGCACGGCAGGGTACCGCCACTCCGGCGGCAGGCTGACGGCGAGGTAAATCGCCTGCTGGCGATCGATCCACTCGCGCAGGAATCGCCTGGCCTCGCTGATCGTCGTCTCGCTCAAATCGCCGGCGACGGAGTAGTCCCACGCCGCGAGCTTCGTCATCGCCGTCGGCGCGTCGCGCAACAGCAGGTCGATCCGCAGGACGGCCTTGAAGCGCGGGTCGCGCAGAGCGTCGGGATTGTTTAGCCAGCGCGCTCGCTCGTTATCGTCGAAGACCGGATTGGTCATCGTGATCGATTCAACCTTCGCGAGCTCCATCACGCGATCGACGTAGCGGCTCGGGTTCTGCTTCGCCTCTTCCGCGCGCCAGTTGTTGAGCGATCGATCGGAGCAATCCATTCCCAGTTTCGAAAGCGTCGTGATCACGCCGCGGCAGGCCTCGCTAACCGGCGAGTTTTCGATGAACAGATTTTTCCAGATGTGATCCGCCTGCTGCCGCTTGCTCATCTTCCAGAACTTTTCGTAAGGCAGCACGGTCGCCGGCACGACGCGGTACACCTCGGCCACCAGGTAGTGATACGTGAGCAGTTCATCCATACCCCACAGCATCATGCCAGCCGGGTCGAGCGCCTGCGCCCCATTCGCCACCGGCGTGCCGAACGCCGGCGGGTAGAGATGCGTATGCATGTCCACGATCGACTGCTCGGCGACGGTTTTCGCGACGAAGGATTCGAGATCGGCGGGTGAAAGCGCGTTCATGGTGTGATTGTTTTACCAGTTTCGAGGCAATTTCGCTTTCGTTCGAAGTAGGGACGTGACGAGCGCCTCACGGTCCATCTCCCTTCGGGAGAGGTTAGGTGAGAGCGAATTAAGAATTGCGTCCGCTCTCGCAAAAACGCGCAGCCCGACACCGCTCGAACTCAACGTTGTTTTGGCAATCTTACTGGTTGCCGCAAATACGCCGGATCGTCTCGATTCCCGCCCGCACGCTCGCGAGGGCGGCGGCATGCGTCTTTTCAAACTCGCACTCGATCACCAGCGGCCCGGCGTAGCCGATCTCGTCGAGCGTTTGCAGAAACGCAGAAGCGTTCACTTCGCCGTCGCCGAAGCGCGTCTCGCGACCCCAGGTGACGCCGGGCTGATCACTGGCGATCGCGTCTTTAAAGTGCACGTGCCGCACGTGTTTGCCGAGCGTGCGCAACGCGGCGATCGGATCGCCGGCGCCGTAGAGAATCACGTTGGCCGGGTCGAAGTTGACGGCGAGGTTCGCCGCCGCAACGTCGTGGAGGAAATCGAGTAGCGCCGCCGCGCTTTCCTGCCCGGTTTCCATCAGCAGCGACACGCCCAGCGATTGATACGCCGCCGAGATGTCCGCCGCGCGGAATTTGAGCGTCGCATACGCGGGCGATGACCTGGCCGGGATGAATCCCAGATGAAACGACACCGCCACGATCCCCATCCGCGCCGCCAACTCGCCCGCCGCAATGGCCCGCGCCCTTCGATCGTCCCACAACGCATCCGGCACGATTCCGCCGGTCCGGCGGATTGTTTCGAGCGACGAATAATTTTCGCCGACGAACCCGATCATCCCGGCCGTGAGCTGAATCCCCGACGAGCGAATCAACTCCATCGCCGCCGCCCGTTCCCGCTCCGCCGAATCAATCAACGGCCCCAGCGCCAACTGCACGTGCTGCAACCCGAGCGATTGCACGGCTGAGATCAATTCCGCCGGCCCGCTCGTTTTGAGCGACCAGCTACAGACGCCGATGGGATGGTTTTCTAAGTTCATGGAAGTTTCAATACTCTAATTGGCTGCCACCATTTCACTGTGGTAAATTATTCGAAAATTCCACCGACGATCAACTTGCGTGGTCTTCGCCGTGGAAATGTTGCGATTTGCTTCCTAGTTATGGGGTTGGAAATTGTCTTACAAGTTAACATGGCATCAAACAATCGCGTTCATCGCAATGATGAGTGTCGGCCTATTCTTTTGCATCAAACTGGGCGCAAAGCCCGGAACTGTTTCGGTGGTCTGTGTGGTAATCCCGACCACTATCATTTTTCTCTGGTCGTCTTGGGCGGCACAACGCGACACATCCAATCCGGAACCTGCAACGTCGCAACTGTCGATTCCAGCGACCGATCTGCCGGCGAACGCAATTGCGATCGAATTCCGCGTCACGATGGGAGATTATCGGGAGGCGCAACGGACCTTGGCTTCTATAAAATGGCCGGACCAACCTTCGCGCACCAAGGCAGGCAGGGGAATATGGGGTTGGGTGCTTTTCGTAGCCCTGTTGTTCATGTTTGCGTGGCTAGAGGGCGTGAGTGGACTGTGGGAATGGCAAGACACCGCAAAGCAACACCCAGCCATCGCGGCCGCAATCGTCACGTTCTTCGCGATGGTGTTGCTGTTTTGGATCTTTGCACTCATTGTCATTCGCCGTTCCATTACCAGCGCCAGCGGACAAGTCATTTTTTCGAGTTTTGGTATGGAGCAGCGGCAGGCGGATTCGACTACGCGAACTGCCTGGCATGCGTTCGATTCGTGGTCGGAAAGTGAGAATTTAATCGTGCTTGGTTTAAGAAAGTTGCCAGGCGCAAATCGCCGCGGCATGTATTTCCCCAAACGGCTGTTCCAGGGAGATCATCGCCTTGAGGAATTTCGCGCGCTTCTATCGAAATCAATTCAAGCCGCCTAAGCGCCTCCGATTGGCCGATATGAAAAAACGCAGGAAAAAACGCCGCCGATCGAACGACGAAGGCGCCTACGTCTGCCCCAGCTGCGGCGAGCAGATCGTCATCCCGCTCGACCTGACCGGCGGCTCCGAGCAGGAATACGTGGAAGATTGCCCCGTCTGCTGCAACCCGAATGTGATCCACCTGGAATTCTTCGGCGGCGATGAACCGCCTCGCGTGTGGGCCGAGGCGGAGTGATGGGAAGGCCGACGCGACTAATCGTCTCGCCGAAGCAATACCGGCCATATTACGGTTTGGGCGCGCCGGCCGTTGTTGGGACGTGAAGAGTCTGATCGCCGGGTTGGGTGGCCGGCCCTTTTGGGCGGGCGTAGATCGTCTGCCCATTTACGACGATCTCGGTTTTGTCCAGCTCCTCCTGCGTCATGACGCGCGGTGCCGGCTGCGGCGGATTACGTAACACGCCGACGAATACCAGAACACTCGCCGCCGTCGCCGCGATAAGAAAGATCTCGAAAATCCAGAACATCACCCGCATGGAACGAGTCAGCCGCTGCATATCAATTGGCCCGGGACGCCGCCGCCATCGGTGCGCCGTTTCAAACTTTGAAATGATGATCGACCACCAGAGCTGCTTGATCAAATTGTCGGGCGAGCTGCGGTAAACCCAAAACAACAAAAGTCCCGCCGCCGCCGTGAGCGGCCAGATTGAGGGTTCGATGGTGAAGGGCAGGGTTGGCATGTTGAACTAGGTAGGGTCCGACTTCGCCGTCGTCTTCGAGAAGATAAATCATGGCATTGCAGTTACTGCCGCCCCGCGATCGCGTCTCTCGCCGTCACGTCTTGGCTCACCAGATTCTTCACCGCCCCGACCACCGTCCATCGGTCAAACCCTTCCTTCGGCCACGCGCCGGTTGCGCCGATCAGGCTGACCAGCACGCTGAAGGACAGGCCGATGCACATCATCACCCAGCTGCTGGGGCGGTGGGATTTTCGCAGCCACGCGCCGGTCCAGAACATCACCAGCGGGCTGAAGACGATGAACCATCTTGTCGCGAACATCGCTTCGTGCCAGTCGGTCTTGGCCAAGGCGAAAAAGAGGATGATCGCGGCGGCGCCGATCAGGCTGGCGGCGGCGAGGACTTTGGTGGGGCTGGGCCAATGGCGGTGCATGATTTTGCCTACGCCTATCACGCCGAGGAGCAAAATCGGGAAGTGGCTGATCAGGCCGTGCTCGCCGATGAGGGCCATCAGGCAGCGGCCGATGCCGTCGCCGACGCGGCTCCAGACGCTGACCTGGTAATCGTCGATGTCGTCGTCCAAAATCAGCGGCGGCGGGAGGATCTTCGCGGGGCGATCGGCTGCGCTCAGCTCGGTGTGCAGCGACGGCGGAAGCAGATCGCCGGTGACAGGGACGGTCAACGTCGAGTGCAGCGCCAACGGGGCGGCCATGCCGATCACGTAGAGCGCGAACCCCGCGACGCGAAGCCGCACCGGCCAGCGGAGCGTGAAGATCACCGGGACGAACAGCACGAGAAAGACGATGGCCGGCGGATCGATCGCGGCGGCGAGGGCGGCGCAGAAGCCGGCGACCATCAACCACGGCGATGTCTGCCTGGGAAAGAGCGATCGGGTGACGTGGATCAGGCAGGCGACGGCGCACATCACCAGCACGGCCGCCGGCGCGTGGGCGTTGAGCACGGTCGCGTAGCTGATCAGCCCCGTGCCGAACACGCAGCCGAGCCCCAGCGCGAAGCGCCATACGCGCTCGAGTTCAAACACGCGGGCCATGCGGTAAATCATGCCCGCGCACGCGGCCACGGGAATTGTCACGCCGAGCAGCGTGAGCAGGTACATCGCGGTCGGCCCGTGGTCGGCGAACGTGATGCCGAGCTTCGCCATCACCCAGTAAGCGAGGCTGAGCAGCAGCGCCATGGTGGCCGGCTGGGCGACGTAGCGGTCGTTGCCGATGACGATCTGGCTGGTGCGCGGCACGTGGAACTGCGAGTCGTCGATCACCAGCGCGTGCCGCTCCACGATCGCCTGCACGGTGGCGAGGCGCGCGGTTTCGCTATCGGAGATGTCGCGCGGATCGGGGTGACGCAGCGGCCGGAGCAGCGGCAGGCAAAAGAGCAGGATAATAATCGGCCCCGCCAGCGCCCAAGGGCGGATGCGCTTCTTGGGCTTCCACTTGAAGCCGAAGATGTTGAGGGTGAGGGAGGACATTCGGAAATGCGGAATGCGGAATGCGGAATGAATTCAATTCATCATTCTGCATTCTGAATTCTGCATTTCTTCCTCAGTACACTTTCAAAAACTGCACGAAGTTCCTCAGGATCTTGTTGCCGATGCGTTCGTAGCGCGGGTAGAACTTCGCGGTGTCGGAGCGGATCTTTTCCGCGCCGGCGTCGCCTAAGACTTTCTTCACGTCGGCCATGCCGTTCTGCAAGATGGCGTCGATGCCTTCGGGGGTCATCTCCAAGTGGTATTGAAAGCCGAACAGCCGGGTCTTGAATCGGAAGGCCTGGTTGCGGCAGGCGCGGGTGCTGCTGAGCAGCGCGTTGCCGGTGGCCGGCGGGGGCGCGGGTGGCGGCGGGGCGTTGGGGGGCGGCGGAAGCTTAGGCAGATCGAACGTGTCGTAGTGCCAGTGGAAGACGTTCAGCCCGTCGATCGCGCCGTAGACGATCGGCTCGGTCCCGCCGGGGAAGGGAAACGTCACCGGCCCCCAGCCGATCTCCGGCAAGGGTTCGATGGGCTCGACCGGCTTGGGCGGTTGCCCAGGCCCGCCCGGGGGACCCATCTTCACATTCGGATAGACCTTGGCGCCGGCGGCATGGGCGAGCA
>JBBQNK010000090.1:0-7776 GCA_038329865.1 Tepidisphaerales bacterium
TAAGATATTCGCGCAAGACGTGACCTCCTGTCAGAATGGTGGTGCTGAAGTCACCAACCAACAGGAGGCCACGGATGGCTATTATCGCCGCGACGCTGGGGCGGATCAAATCCGATCCGCTGTTCGCTCTGGGCGGGAAGGTTCGCGTCAACGAACAGTTCGCACGTTCCGGCCACGTGTGGCGGGATCGGGTGCTGGACCCGGCCGCCACGCTGGGGCTGTTTATTCTTCAGGTGCTGCACGGGAACACCGCGATCAATCACCTTCGTCAACTGAGTGGGGTCGGGTTCGCCGCGGCGAGTTATTGTCGGGCCCGGAGGCGGTTGCCGCTGGCGGCGCTGGATGCGTTGTTCCGGAGCACGGTCGATTCGGCCGGCCCCTCTGCCCGAGGCGGGCCTGTGGGCGTTGACGTTCGGGTTCTGATCGTCGACGGTTCGAGCTTCTCGATGCCCGACGCCCGGCCGCTGCGCGATCACTTCGGGCTGCAGCGGACGCAGACGCCGGGCGTGGGGTATCCGGTCGGCAAGGTGATGGGGCTGCTCGACGCCGCCACCGGGCTGTTCGTGAAACTGCTGATGTTCACGCCGTTCGTCCATGACCTGCGTGGCGTGATCGGATTGCACGAGTCGCTGCGACGAGGCGATATCCTGCTCGGCGATCGGGCGTTCTGTTCGTTCGCGCACCTTCACCTGCTGTCGCGGGCCGGCGTGTTCGGGTGCTTTCGTCTGCACCAGCGACGCAGGACCGATCGCCCGGGCACGGTGAGGTGGGACAAGCCGCCGGCGTGTCCGGCGTGGATGGACGTGCGGCAGTTCGAGCAACTTCCGCCGTTCATGAAGGTGCGTGTGGTGATGCACCGCATCGAGCAGACGGGCTTCCGCACCCGAGAGGTGCTTATCGCCAGCAACCTGATGGACGAACAGGAATGGAGCGACCAGCGTATCGGCCAGTTGTACGCCCGGCGGTGGGACATCGAGACCTGCTTCAACCACCTGAAGACGACGATGAAATTGAACGTGCTTCGGTGCCAGAGCGTCCAGGGCGTGATGAAAGAACTGAGCGTCTACCTGCTGGTGTACAATCTGGTGCGGTGGCTGATGCTGCGGTTCGCCCGGGCCGGCGGCGTGGACGTGCGGCGAGTGAGCTTCATCGACGCCGTCCGTCTGACCGCAGCTATGGCACTGGGACAGAGCGGTGTCGCGAATCTGCTGCTCAATCCCCACCGTCCCGGCCGTTCGAGCCCGCGAGTGGTCCGTCGGCGACCTAAGAAATACAAACTGATGACCCAACCCAGATCGACGTGGAAACGCTCGGAAAACCAAGGAGAAAAACACTAAGCTAATGGCGTTCAGGAGTGACCCCGTTTCCGCCCCTTAGTAGCTTTTTTGCCCCAACGATTCCAACGCGATCTGGGGCGCGATGGATTTGGGTTCGGATCGAGACAAATCGCCGTAGAACTTGCGGACTTCGACGTCCAGACCTGCACGGGACAAGGCGCGGAGGGAGCCGAGTTCAAGCCGGTCTTGGTTGACGACTTGCTTCCATATCCGCATCGCGTCGATTTTGGCTCCTGCACGGGCGGCGCACTCTGCGACGTCGGAGGTCGTCGACTGGGTCGAGCGGAAGTCGGACTGATCGGTTACGACTGGGAGCAACGCCTCGGCTTCTTTCCATTGGCCGAGGCGGAGGTGAATGCTCAGGAGTCTGCCGGCGGCGGAGGCGCGGTCGGAGCGGTCCGGCGCGTCGCGATAAAGTCGGTTCAGCCGGGGGAGCAGGCGGTCGTAGCCGGCTTTCTCGGCAGCGTCGGGCGGATCGAATCGACCCATTGAGCGCCCATCGCCGGAAGGCTTACCAAAGGCGATGACGCAGAACGTAGCGATCTTCAAGCGGCTCAGATCAGCGTCGTCAGACAGCTTCAGGGCGCGATCGCTTAGCTTCTCCTGCTCGGCAAAGTCGGCATTCTCCATCATTGCCCGCAAGATTTGCTCTTCGCTGTGGGCCCACACTTTCGTTTCCGCTAGGATCGACCACAGGCGCTCGTCGCCGGCATTGATGTGGCGTTTACGGGAATTTGATTCGTCCCTGAAATCCGTGAAAGCCATCATCGTGTTGCGGACCATCAGGCCGTTTTTGGGTTGTCCCTCCAGCTTGGTCCAGGCGAAGTCGTAGCCGTCTGCGGACATATCCATGGCGCGGATCCACGCCATCAGCACCTGCGAACGGAAGGTCCGGCCGTCCTTTCCACCGCGGGCCTCGTCGATTGGAGCGACTTCGAACGCCTTGTCGAACGCCGCCTCGGCCGCTTTGGCGTCCTTGCGGGCAAGTTCGAGCGCGGCGCGCTGCAACCAATAGTGGGGGTCAGCCGCGCGGGATTTCTCATCCGACAGCAGCCGGGTGGACATCGCCTCGTTGCCGGCGGCGGCGGGGCCGATCATCGCCGACACGTTGCCCGGCATCTTCGCCAGGGCGTCGAGGTGCGGCTTGGCAAGATCAGGCCGCTCAGCTTCGGTGTAGTCCCGCACGATGGTCAACCGCAGCAACCGTTCCTCGCGCTGCGGATCGGGCAATAAGTATTCCTGCTGGGAGATGCTCTCCGGCCGGCGCGAGGTGCGCTTGGCGTCCTCCGCCGTGGCTGGCGTGGCGATCGCCTGCTCCAGCAGTTTCGCCTTCCAAAGCGGCGAATCTGTGAAATACGCCAAGTCCAGCATCTCCTCGTGCAATCGCGGTTTGACCGCCGACAACACCGCAGAGCAATCGACCTGGCCGTGGTGGGCGATCGTTAAATAGTCGATCGCATGGTCGACGCTCCGCTCGCGCGTGAACACCGACATCGCCGGATCTAAAGCGACCTTCAGCCGTTGATGGTTGGCGAGATAGTCGTAGTACGTGTCTGCCCACAGCGGGTTCGCCTTGGCCCGGTCAGCAATCCACGCTTCGATCTGCTCGTCGGTGCCGCCGTCATCTTTCCAATGATTGAAGGAGGCGTACGCGACGCCAGTGAAGGTCTGCGGGAACTTTTCGAACACCCGCCGGGCCAAGGCGCGTTCCCAGTGACGCTCGTGGCGGATGAGCCAGTTCGCCAGCTCATTCGCGGCCGCGGTGGGGATGGGCGGGTTGAGAATGGCGGCCTGATCGATCGCGTCGCGCGCCTCGTCGATCCGGCCGGCCCGATTGAGTACCAGGATTTTCACCATCGCCTCGCCCGGTGTGGCGGGGGGCTTGGCGGCGACCTCGTCGGCCCACTCGCCGATCGGACGGCCGGCGAGTGTATCGGTCACGTTCTGCTCCGCCGTCCAGAAGACGCTACGGTCGGCGCCCTGATCGGCCATGGCAACCGAGCAAAGCAGTATCATTCCCGCCAGTACATGAATCAACCGCATCAGGCGCCCCTCAGGTTTGAGAAGGGACTTATCGTAACTCTTTGCGAAACAGAAAAACGGTCACTATGGACGTCCCCTTTTTCGCCTTAAGGAAAGGATAGTCATTCCCCGATGTGCAGGCAATTCTAACCACGAGCCCCTCGTTGACACTTCCCCCCCCGCCCCATAGCTTTTCACACATGCTCCCCCTCACCCGTCACGGCACGCGCGAAATGATCATCGGGACGGTTCTGCTCCTCTGCGTCAGCATCGGCCTGGGGTTGTTGTGGTGGCCGCTGGCGCTGGTGGTTTGGCCGGTGATTATCTGGTTGTTTGCGTTCTTTCGTGATCCGGAGCGGCCTATCTCGGTCGAGCCGCACCTGATGGTTTCGCCGGCGGACGGCGTGGTTTCCGACGTCGAAGAGATCGCCGGGCACGAGATGCTCGGGGAGCCTTGCCTGCGGATCGGGATTTTTCTTTCCGTCTTCAACGTGCACGTGAACCGCTCGCCGTGCGAGGGGATCGTCGCGAAAATCGTTTACAAAAAAGGCAAGTTCATCAACGCGATGAGCCACAACGCCGCTTCGAGCGATAACGAGAGCAACACGATCCTGCTGGCCGACCCGGCGAGCGGGAAGCCGGTCGCGGTGGTGAAGCAGATCGTCGGGCTGATCGCCCGGCGGATCATCTGCGACGCGAAAGTCGGCGACCTGTACGCCCGCGGGCAGCGGTTCGGCATGATCAAGTTCGGCAGCCGCACGGAGCTGTACATCCCGATGTCGCTGGGGCCGACATCGAGCGTAAAAGTCGGGCAGAAGGTGCGTGGCGGGATGGATGTGATTGCGCGGCTGGCGGAGCAGTCGAGCGACGCGGTGGTGGTGGTGGGCTCATTGGGTGGAGAGGCGTTGGGTGGTGAGGCGTTAGGCGGGAAGGCGTTGGGCGGTGTGGCGACGGACGCGGTAGCGACGGGCGGGACTGCACCGTCGGGGACGGCGGCGGGCGGGACGACGCAGAGCGGGACGACTTCGAGCGGGACGGAGCCATCGGCGCCGACTGGGACTGCACCGACCGGGGCGACGGCATGAGAATTCTCAACGAAGATCCCGAAGACAGCGACGAGCAGCGCCGGCATCGCCGGCGGCGCATGCGGCGGCACGGGCGGCGGGCGTACATTCGGTCGGTCTACTTCCTGCCGAGCATGGCCACGCTCGGCAACGCGGTGTGCGGGTTCGCGGCGATCTACGTGTCGGCGTTCGATCAGCTCTCCGTCGGCAATGATCCGATCGCGCGGAAACTCTTCGAGCACCATTTCGTCGCGGCGGCGTATCTGATTTTCCTGGCGATGATCTTCGACGCACTCGACGGCCGGCTGGCACGATTCGCGCGGCATACGACCGACTTCGGCGGGCAGCTCGACAGCATGGCCGACGTGATCAGCTTCGGTGCGGCGCCGGCGTTTTTGGCGCTGCAGTTCTTCAAGGCGCAGTTCGAGTACACCGTGCCCTTCAGCGTCTCACGGCTGATCTGGGCGATCGGCGCGCTCTACATGAGCTGCGCGGCCATCCGCCTGGCGCGGTTCAACGTCAGCAACGAGCACGGCGAGCAGCACCACTTCAGCTTTTTAGGACTGCCCAGCCCCGGCGCGGGCGCGGTGGTGGCGGCGTTCATCCTCATGGTGAGCGATCTGCAGAGCGACATTCCGATCCTCGGGCGGTTCTGCATTTTCATGCTGCCGCTGATCGTGCTCGGTTCGGGGCTGCTGATGGTGAGCAACATTCGGTACCCACACATCGTGAACCGATACATGCGCGGCCGCAAGCCGCTGGGCAGCCTGGTGCCGGTGCTGATCGTAGTGCTGCTGGCGGTGTGGAAGCACCGGTACGTGATGGGGCTTGGCTCGCTGGCGTACATGTGCTGGGGGCTGGGGCTGTGGCTGTACCCGCGGACGCGGAATGCGACGTTCGTGCCGAAGAACCAGAGGGCAGCGGCACCGAGCGACTTGCCAACGCCGCCCACGTCAACATAATCGCTGGGCTCTATGCCTAGCCCAATCGTCACCCGCTTCGCTCCTTCGCCCACCGGATATCTTCATGTCGGCGGCGCGAGAACGGCGCTGTTTAACTGGCTGCTCGCTCGCCACACCGGCGGGACGTTTCTTTTGCGCATCGAAGACACGGATCTGGCGCGCAGCACCGAAGACGCGGTCACGCAACTGCTCGAAGACCTGAAATGGCTCGGGCTGCAGTGGGATAATCCGGAGCTGGTGTACCAGTCGAAGCGGCTGGACATTTACAACAAGCTGATCGACTCACTTGTAGCCGACGGCAAGGCGTACGAGGCGTGGGAGAGCGGCGAAGAGCTCGACGCGCTGCGTGCGGCGGCGGCGAAATCCAAACGGCCGTTTTTGTATCGCCGGCGGAATTACAGCGAGGACGATCTCAAGCGGTTTAAGGATGAGGGCCGCCGGCCGGTCGTGCGATTCGCCATGCCGGTGAAGGAGTATCGGTTCCACGATCTCACGCTCGACAAGGAGATCGTGCAGACGCCGTACGAGGTGCAGGATTTCGTCATCCGCAAGGGAGACGGCATGCCGACGTACCACTTCGGCGTGGTGGTCGACGACGCGGAGATGGGGGTGACGCACGTCCTTCGCGGGCTGGAACATCTGCTCAACACGGTGAATCACATCGCGCTGCAGGAGGCGCTCGGCTACCCGCGGCCGATCTATGCGCACCTGTCGGTCATGCTCAATCCGGAAACGGGCGAGAAGCTGAGCAAGCGCGATCGCGATCGGCGCATTCGCAAGCGCTGCCAGGATTTCATGCGCAGCACGAAGAAGACCGTGGCCGACCTCTCTGCCGCGAGCGGCGTGGCGGAAGCGCGCCTCACGGACTGGCTCGCGACGGATACCAAGCAGCTCGATCTCACCGAGCAGCCGCTGGTGATGAAAGTCGTCGGGCTGAAGGAATCCGACCTGCCGGAAATCATGATCCACGACTTCCGCAAGAACGGCTACCTGCCGGAGGTGCTGAACAACTTCCTCGCGCTGCAAGGCTGGAGCGCCGGCGGCGATCTCGAGCAGATGAGCGTGGAAAAAATGGTCGAGCTGTTCAGCCTCGATCGCATCAACGCCAACAACCCCAAGTTCAACCGCGAGAAGCTGAAGGCCTTCAGCACCGACGCGATCGCCAAGGCCACGCCCGAGCGACTCCTCGCCGGCCTGCGGGATTATCTCTCGGTGAATCCGCAATCGTCGCTCGTCGCCGCGACGGATGCGCAGCTGCTGAAAATCCTGGCGATGAACGCCGGCTTTCATATTTTCAGCGACGTGGACGAAAAGTCCGCGTTCCTGCTGAAGCCCGACGAATCGATCGCCTACGAGCCCGACGCGGTCGAAAAAGTCCTGAAGAAGAACGACCGCCAAGGTTTTACGGCGCTGAAAGATGTCCGCGACGCCCTCGCCGCCGTCACAAGTTGGACGCACACCGAGATTGAAGCCGCGGTAAAAACCTTCTGCGACGCCAAACAGCTCGGCCTGGGCAAAGTAGCCCAACCGATCCGAGTCGCCATCAGCGGCACCGCCGTGAGCCCGCCGATCTTTGAGAGTTTGGAGTTTTTGGGGAAGGATTCGACGCTGGCGCGGATTGATCGGTGCTTGAAATCAGTATAACGGATGACAATCTGTGGCGGGTCACGCGACGTGCCAGGGAACATTATACTGAGGACAAGCTCACGACGCGACGCGGACCCGTCCACAGCATTGGCTGGTTATTCCTCCGACCGGTGAGCGGAACGTGCCGCATGCTGCGACAACCATTCCTCCAGCGTCTCCGCGAACGCTTGCTTCAACACGCCGAAATCACATTCGGAGTAGCGTGGAGGCGAGAACATCCGCGCACTCGGGGATGCCGCCAGGAGACGAAATAATACTGGAACCGGGATTATCTGAAAGCAATGGCCCCAGCAATCTGCAATGTCTTGAATCTCGGTGCACAACAGATGATCCAAGAGCATGCAGTCGAGTTCGGCTTCAGTAACGGCCACGCGGTCGAAGTCGCGAAGGACGCAAGAACAGCCGCGAATTGCCTGAATGCATGAGGTGTGCGGGCGGCTACGAATCGCGCCGAGGCTCGAGGCACCGCGGGCCTGTACCTCGTTCTGGTGCTGCTCACAAAACAGCCGCCCCCTGCGCGGTTTGGTACAGTCGTCGTGAACGCATCGTTCGGGAGGAGGGGTTGCCATGTTGCCGAGCGGCTTCGGAGGAATAACCAGTATTATCCCGGATTTCCCAGATGGCAGTGGACTCCACGTATAATGAATTGTCGTTTGACCGCATAAATGCAGGTGTTTTTCGACGTTCGGGACGTGAAGTCTGGAGAATCCAATGGGTGAAGGCAGCAAGGAGGCTCTTCGGGTG
>JBBQNK010000091.1:0-7757 GCA_038329865.1 Tepidisphaerales bacterium
ATGAGCCAACCGGTCCTTGTAAAGTTGAATGAGGCCGGACGAAGAAGTCAGACAACCGCGTCCGTGACCTCGAATAGTGGTCTGACCCTCACCCGCGCGACATGAAACAACGCGAACGACTCATCGCTTGACAAGGAGGCCTTCATAGTGGCGGGTTATACGGCGGCGGATTGCGTACCGCTCTCAGTCGCCGCACCGCATTCCGGGCAACGATCTGGCGTGGCGCGGAGATCGTACCCGCAGAACCTACATGACGGATAGACCGACGTTCTGCGGGCGCGAAGCGCAGAAAAAGTCCAAAGTGCGGGGAGTACGGCAGTAAGGGCTACAAGCAGCCAATAAGGCAACGTGACGTTTAGTTCGAAAATGTCCTCTTGAGTTCCTTTGAATCCGCCATCAACGGCCACACCAAGGAACGACATGCCGCGACTGACTCTGGCGCTGTGGTCAGTCTGTTCGATGTACCGGATCCACGCAGGGGGCCGGTAGCTCTCTCGGCCGGTGTCGAACAGAATTACATCGGGCCACGCACACAAGGCGAATGTCCTACTACAACGCAGGTCCGGGCTGGGATTTACCGTTCGACGGTAGATCACTTCGCAAAAATACCACTGACTTGCAGTCCATAGGCCCACGGTCAACACACATAGCGCCATCGACGCCACTGTGACGATCTTGAACAGACGCCGTCTCATCGCGAGGTGGCCTCCGCCGTATAACGTAAGGCCAATCAGTGGCCGAGCCGGCACCGCGCCGACTCTCGAACCACACGAAGCTTACCCGCCGGCTCGGTCCATTGCATTGGGGTATGCCTTTCGCCGGTCAGCCTCCAGCAGCTTCTATGCCGACTCGCATTCCTTCACAAGAGCGGCGTTACCTGGAGAGTCGTCGGCACCGTACATTCCCAACTCGTATTGAAGGTCTTCAAACCGAGGATCATCATCAAAGTGCTTCGCGAATTCGCTCTCTACTGCCGCGACTCCTTCGCGCGACCTGTTGTGCCCTGCAACGAACGCTAATCGTGGCGTTTGGGAAGGAGGAACGGGCGGCTGACTTGGATTCCGGCCGCTCGGTCGCCGAACGCGACTTACTCCATCGCGGCGTCGATCAATTTCCACTGGCGATCGTGCCCCTGATAGGTGACGGTCTGTGCCGCCCGCCGCGATCCTGCCTGGGCTTCAATGAGTACGCGCAGCGTGTCGCCCTCGGCGGCAAGCGAATGAATCTTCACGGCGTCGTCGGAAAACTCCGGTGGCAGCGGGAGCGAGCGGTCCATGATCTTGCCAGCCGACGCCAAATCGGCGGCGGCGACGTCTTGACCGGCCAGGAGGAGTTGCCGAAGCTGAAGTTGCGAGACTTCATCGGCCAATCGCGCTGCGTCGGTGCGCAGGAGAGCGAGCGTGACGGTCATGACCGCGCCGCTGATTCCAAGCATAATCAGCGCGAGAATCAAAGCTACGCCGCGACGGGCAGGGCGAGTTCTCACTTCGATCCTCCTACTTCGACTTGAGTGATCAGCACCTGGCTGACGCAGCGAATCTCGCTGACCGATCCACCCGCGGGCCACTGCACGGTCAGCCCAGTCGGGTCGGCAGTGAAAGTAAGGCCGGGCAGCAGGTCGTCAGACTGTTCGACGAGCGGGCCGGCCGAATCCGTCCGTTTCATCGCGCCGGTCTCTGAGACCGACCATTCGATCGCCCGGCCGCCGCGCACGTTGAATCGCACGGATTGGGGTGAGGAACTCTGCACGCTCATCGCCTGCCACGCGTCGCGCTGCAGAGCGGCCAGCACCAACTGCGTCGATTGGATTTTCATCTCCGTGCGCGGTGCTTCGTCCATCTGATTGAGCATTTCGGCGCACAGCCGCATCGCGATCAGCAGGACGGCGGAGGTGAGGAGGAGCGCGACGAGCATTTCGATCAGCAACATACCGTGCGAGCGGGGCAAGGAGGATTTGGGAGGAGGCGAGTGCTTCATGGCTGCCTCCGGGTTGCGCCGAGGATCGAAACGGATCGGCCGTTCACGGTGGCGCGAACGCTGGTCCATTGCAGCTGGTCGGATCGTTCGACTTTGCCGAGCGGGGTGATGACCGCGTCGTGCGGATCCGATTTGGCGGACGGGTCTTGCCGCAGTGTGAGAAGCGTGCGGTCGGCGAGCCGGGCGGCGTCGCGGATGTCCGAGAGATGGGCCGCGGCGCGAGAGCGTCGCACGAAGGTGACTGAGAGCACGATCGCAAGGATCGAAAGGATGATCAACGCGGCCACCGCGTCGATGGTCATGAATGCCCGGCGAGACTTTGTGCCCTTCTTTGTGTGCTTCATGGCTTGACTCCCGTGAAGAGGATCGAGTCCAGGGCGGTCAGCGATCGAAAGATCGACAGGGCGATCAGCAGAACGATTCCGCCGAGGAGAATGCTCGTGAGCGGAGCGACGGCGGCGGAGATCAACTCGATGGTTTGCTCGTGGCGGCTGCGGTAGTAGCGGGAGAGGAAGCGAAGGGCGGGCGCGGTGCCGTTGGTCGCGTGAGTATTCGCGAGGAATGCGACCATCAGCGCCGGGAGCCCGACCGACCGCGCGCCTTCCTGAAGGGTCTGGCCGTTTTCAACGGCCAAGTGCCACCGCTGGAGCTTGCCGAGCAGCACGCGATTGAGGTGCGGCTGAATCGCCAGTTGCAGAGAGTCGCCGGCGGCTCGGCCGTTCTCGATTCCGTCGGCGAGCGTTTCGCACACGTCAGCCAAGCCGGCGTCGCGCTGGATGGCGTGGGTGATCGGCAGGTACCACAGTACGCGGTCGGAGATGGTGCGGAAAATCGAACGGTCGCTCGATCGAACGAAGACGGACCTGGCCGCACCCCCCACAACGCCGATCACGAAAAGACCCGATACGACGGCCGCGACGATGAGCCATGGCGACTCCACAATGGATTTAACGAGGCTCATTTCCCACGGGACGGGCAGCTTGAAGTCGCGGAACAGCTGCTGGAACCGCGGAAAGACGAAGATGCCCATGATGGCGAGGAGGCAAATCACCGAGACGACCGCCAGCAGCGAGTACGTCATCTGGATGGAGCGGTTGGCGACATCGGAATCGGCCCGGCGCTTTTGTTCCGAAAGCAATCGGGCGAGCGCGGACTTGAGCGTGCCGTTGTGCTCCGCGGCGATGATCGTGTCGATCGTTCTGGCGGGGAGTTCGGGCGCGACGTGACGTAATGCGCTGCCGATGTCGGAGCCGGAGGAAAGGATCGATCGGAGCTGCGCGAGTTGCTGCCGGACGCGGCCGAACTCTCCCTGCTCGGCGGCGGAGAGCATGGCCGGCAACGGGAGATCGAGCTTCACGGCCAGCCGAAGATGCGCCAGGAGGATGCCGACTCGCTGCCCGCGCGCGAAGCTGCGAAATCGGCCCCAGACGATGATGAGGAGGATCGACGCGACCAGCGCAAAGCCTGTAGCCACATTCCCGCCGAGCGCGCCGAACAGTCCGCTCACGCCGCCGATGAAAACCATCGCGAGGAGGAGCCACCCGCCCCAGGCGACGAACCGGCCAGCCAATCCCCACGCTCGGCCGAGCAGGGTGGCCTGGTGTTCCGGTCGGGCGTAGGAGAGCTCGAGGGCCATCAGAAATGTCCCATCCAGGTAAGGATTCGCGAGATGGGCGCGAGCAGCGCGAGGATCAGACTGCCGATCAGCAGCGCGACAATGGTCATTAGAATGGGGGTGAGTATCGCCGGGATCATCGCGATGCGAAGATCAGCCTGCTGCTGGTACGACTCCGCCAGCGCGGCCAAGGTGTCGGGAAGATTGCCGCTCTTCGAAGCCATTTCGAGCGTCGGCGGGACGGAGGCGGGGAGCATTCGCAGGGAATCGACTTGATCGAGCCGCCGGCCGGATTGGAGCGCCTCGATTAGTGCGCGGCCGTCGGATTGCAGTTTGCTGGAACGCGTGGCGCCGTTGGCTAACTCGATTGCGTTCGGTAGATCCATCCCCGCGGCAACTGCGACGTGCAGGCCATCGAGCCAGCGGGCAATGAAGTTCCGCCGCAACACCGGACCGACGAGCGGCAGGTGAAGGAGCAGCGAATCGATCGCGCCCACCAGTGCGGACTGCGGCCAAAACTGCCACAGCAGCGGGACGATCAGAACCACCGCAGAAATGCCCACCAGGCTCGGGCCTAGCACGCTGCTGGTGACGTAGATGATTCGCGTGATCATCGGCAGCTCGACATCGACGGTGCCGGATCTCATCGTGGAAAAGTTGAACGTCGGCAGGACATGCAGGCCCAGCGAGTTGTAGATCGTGATAATCTGCGGGAAGACGTATCGGCCGAGGAAGCTGATAAGCAGACCGACTGCGAGCAGCACCATGATCGGATACGCCACGGCGCGAATCAGTTCGCTACGAAGCCGCCGCTCGGTGTCCATCTGCTTGCCGAGGTTGAGCAGCACGGCAGGGAGAGTGGAACTTCGGATGCCGGTCTCGACGACCTTCGCGTACGTCTCGGAGAATTGCCCTCGGTGCTGGGCGAAGACGACTTCGAGCGGCTGGCCTTGCTCGATGCCGCTGGCGATCGAATCGATCGTGCGCTTGAGTCGGCCGGAGCGGAGGTCGCTCGCGATCAGCCGCAGCCCGCGTTCCAGCGGCAGGCCGGCGCTGGTGAGATGCGTGAGTTGCTGATTGAACGCGAGGAAGTCGGCAGCGCCGAGAGGTCGTTTTGGTCTTGCGTCTTCAATCAGCCGCACCTGCATGATGTGCAAGCCCATCGACTTGAGCTGCTGCTCCGCCTGCCCGAGCGCGGGTGCCTCAATCGTGCCGCGGATCGGCTCGCCAGTAAGGTTCTGCGCTTCGTATGCGAACGTGAGATTGGGCACGGTGGTCGACATTTACTCCCCAAAAGCGACTACGTTCCGAGCACGCGGCGGCGCTCTGCGTGGTCGGTTAGACCGAGGCGGACGAGCTCTTCGCTGCACGATTCTAGACTCTGATAGCCTGGCCGATTGCGGTAGGCGGTGGCCATCGTGACGACATCGGCCTTACTCACGATGAGCCGTCGCAATTCGTCGTCGACTGCCACCCACTCCGCCGCCGGCACTCGGCCGCGATACTGCTTGCCGGCCGACGGATCGATCCGCCGCAGCAGGCGTTGCGAGACGATTCCGAATAGGCTGCTGCTGATCTGGTATGGCTCGATTCCCATCTCCAGCAGCCGGGCGATCGCCTGGGCACACGTCGGTGCGTGCAGCGTGCACACCAGCTTGTGGCCGGTGAGCGAGGCCTGCACCGCGAGCGATGCCGTGGCCGCATCACGGATTTCGCCGAGCATTAGCACTTCCGGATCCTGCCGCAGGATGCTTCGTAGCGCCCGCTCGTACGTGAGTTGCCCGAACGGCTGTACCTGAATCTGCGTGATGCCCGGCAGATCACGCTCGACCGGATCTTCCAGCGTCACGAGGCTCTGGCCGGGGAAAGTTGCTTGGATCTCTCGGAGGATTGCGTAGAGCGTGGTCGTCTTCCCCGCACCGGCGGGGCCGGTCATCAGGAGCATGCCGGAGGGCGATGCGATGAACCGTCGCAATCCTGCGAGCACGATTTCAGGCAGTCCGAGTTCTGCAAGCGACTTAGGTTGAAGCAGCTCCGCCGGAAATCGCACGGCACATCGCAGGCCGTGCGTGGTGGGCATGATCGCGACGCGGAGATCGATCGTCTTGCCGACTTGTGATTCGGTGCCAGTGAGCGGCACGCTCGCCGTGCCTTCCTGCGGCACGTCCAGTCGATAGGTGAGCAGCTGCGCCATCACCATGAGTCGATTCACCAACCCGCGACCGGTCGCCGCGTCCAGCTTCTCCGCCGTCTGCAGAAGGCCGTCTATTCGTAATCGGAGTTCCGCCCCGTCTGCCGTCGGTTCGATGTGGAGATCACTCGCGTGTTCCCGGATCGCCCGTCCGATCCACGCATCCGCCAGCACCCGAAGGTTCTGGCCGGCAGGAGTAAAAAACGTCTGACCTTCGTTCACGCCATCTTTTGTAGCAGATGACCCCGGCCGCTGCACGAAAATCGCCCGCTATAACTTCGGCTGAAGTTTATCTTCTGACTGCGGAAGATCCTTCAGCGAGTTAAGCCCGAACGACTCCAGAAACGGCTTGGTCGTTCCGTACAGGATCGGCCGACCGGGGATTTCTGCCCGGACCCAAGTGGGTGCCTTCCGCTGCTGTAAGCAGCGGAAGTGAGGCGGCTTCGGTGCGCGCCGACTTCACCCTTGACGACAAACGGGATTCATAGTCGGCTGGTTATGGGGCGGCCGGATTCGCCCGCGCCACGGCGCCGCCGGTTTGTCCGATGACAATGAAGGCCATAACGACGCCCGCGATGCTCATGCCGATGCCCGCGATCTGTGCCCACATATAATAATCGGGATGAATGTCCCGAGGACCGAACATCGGAGAGAGCAGCATAAGTGTGCCGCAGACGATGGTGACGAGTGTGATTGCCGCCTTCATGACGATCTCCTTCCAAAGTGACGTAGCTGCATAACGTAACTGCATTTAACGGCCGGCCGGGCACCGAGCCGCGTTGGAATCACAAGGACCGCTCCGCCCGGCCGGTCCGTTTGTATGTTGAATTTACCTCCGGAATCAGTTGCGGTCGAGGGCGATGTTTCGCCGCGTGCCATGCTGGTAAACTCGTCGTCGGCGACAGATCGATGTCCGTTGGAACGAGCTTCGGCTCAGTTCCCACTGCAGCCGGATCGTCGTCGGCCACGAGAGGTTCGTGGAACCAGTCCGAACAGCCGCCCGATCGGTGGTTCTTCCGCCAGATCGCATCGACAAACAAGGAATCATTCCATGAACGACGCTCCTATTTCCGATACTCCCGTCTTCGTCGGCATCGATGTCTCGAAGAAGAAGCTCGATGTCTGTCTGCTCGCCGGCAAGTCGAAGCAGCTTCTTTCTTTCGACAACACCGTCGGCGGAGTGGCCTCGCTCGTCGATCGATTGCGGGCGCATTCGGTCCGATTGATCGTTCTCGAAGCCACCGGCCGATACGAACGCCGCTGTGGTGTTGAACTGATGAGCGACGGCTTTGAAGTGGCGATCGTCAACCCGCGTCAGCCACGGGACTACGCCAAGTGCCAGAACCTGCTGGCCAAGACCGACACGATCGACGCCTTTATCCTCGCCTCCTTTGCCAAGGTGATCGGCCCGCGTCCCAGCTCGCTTCCTTCGGCAAATCAGCTGCTTCTGGACGAAATGGTCGCCCGTCGACGCCAAGTCGTGCAGATGCACGCGCAGGAAGGCAACCGTCTTCAGCAGGCGTTTGAGAAGAAGATCCAGACTTCGATCAAACGGATCATGCGCCTGGCGCCCAAGATCCTGATCTGGTGCTGGGCGATCCTCCGCGACGGCGGCACCTGGGACGAGTCGCGTGGCGTGCCGGTCGCGGTGACCTGATCGACCGGACCAGCGAGTGAGCGAAAAGAACAGTGCGACGAAAGGATGAATTATCGAGCGATTGAATAGAACCGCAGCGGCGAACCTCGAAGCAGGATGAGTGAGAACCCCGGCCAAGCTCGAATAACCCGCGGGAGCCGACCCCGTTCAACGTGCTCGTCACTCCGTCATTTGGAATGAGCCAACCGGTCCTTGTAAAGTTGAATGAGGCCGGACGAAGAAGTCAGACAACCGCGTCCGTGACCTCGAATAGTGGTCTGACCCTCACCCGCGCGACATGAAACAACGCGAACGACTCATCGCTTGACAAGGAGGCC
>JBBQNK010000092.1:0-7373 GCA_038329865.1 Tepidisphaerales bacterium
CGGTGGGCATCGGAACCCGGAAGTGGGAATGTGTGTGATGGAGGCGGTGGCCTACGTCGCCTGCGAGCCGCATTCGGATCGCCCAAAATGCTGCTCACCCATCATCGCGTCGTTTTTGAGATCGTGGAATGACGCGCTGAACGCCGACGACCGAAACCGACTGCTCAAGCCGCTCATCCCCATTTTAATCGGGACGGCAATCAATGAAGCCGTTGAAGCTCGTCGCGCATGGATGATCATCGACTGGTTGGTCCGCGACTTCACTCCGTCGTGGCTTCGGTTGGCGAAACTCCATCCAATTGCCGACGCGCTGGCGAACGCACCTGAAGTTAATTCGGCAGAACGAGTGGCCGGCGCGATGCGGGTCATAATCGTCGCCAAGAAAGAAGCGGCTGCGGCGTGGGATTCGGCGTGGGATGCGGCGCGGGATGCGGCGTGGGATGCGGCGTGGGATGCGACGCGGGATGCGGCGGGGGCTGCGGCGTGGGCTGCGGCGGGGGCTGCGGCGCGGGCTGCGGCGGGGGCTGCGGCGGGGGCTGCGGCGGGGGCTGCGGCGCGGGATGCGGCGCGGGCTGCGGCGTGGGATGCGGCGCGGGATGCGGCGCGGGATGAGGCGGGGGCTGCGCTTCGGCCAACCACCGAGCAACTTCAACTTTCAGCCGTCGAATTAATCCAGCGAATGTGCGCGGTAGAATAGGATTAATCTAATCAATACGGCGTCGGCTGCAAGCCGGTGAGAACGCCAGCCCAGTCCGGGGCGGAAACAACTCGGGCTGGCTTGAAAGGGAAGATGCTCAAACGCCTCTACGACAACCTGACGGCGGAATACCGCAAGAGGATCGAATGATCACTGAACTCCAGCGCCTAACCCGAAAGCAGTTCATCGGCAGCAGCGACGCCGCGGCAATCCTAGGGCTCGACCCGTTCAAGTCGGCCGCCGACGTATTTCTCGACAAGACCGGCCAGGCGGCCGACTTCGAAGGCAATGACGCCACCGATCGCGGGACGCTTCTCGAGCCGGTCATCCTCTCCTGGGCGGAGCAGCAACTGGAAGTCGTGCTGGAGCGGAACGTCGAACTCGTTCACCCGAACAACCTGCTGGCGGCGAATCTGGATTCCCGATTCTCCGCACGGGGCTGGTTGGTTGAAGCCAAGTCCAGCGTGAACGCCGAAGAGTGGGGCGAGCCCGGCACCGATCAGATTCCGCAGCGCGTCATCGTCCAGACGCATCACCAGTTCGTCGTCGCCGGCCCGGAGTACCGCGTCGCGTGGGTGCCGGTGTTGCTGCCGGGGTTCAAGTCGTTCGATTTCCGGATGTATCGGATCGATCGAAATGACGAGCTGGCGGCGATGGTCGAAAAGTCGGGCGTCGACTTCATGCAGAACTTTGTCCTTCCGAACGTGCGCCCGCACGACTACCGCCCGTCGATCGATGTCCTGAAGCGCGTGCGCCGCCAGCCGAACAAGGTTATCGAGATCAGTCCGAAGATCGCGCTCGAATGGCAGTTCGCGCGTGAAGAGCGGCTGGCCGCCCAGGAGTCGGAAGAGAAAGCCACCGCCGATCTTCTCGCCGAGATGGGAGATGCAGAGGGCGCGACGTTCCCCGGCGGGGCGATCACTTATCTCGAAACCACTCGAAAATCTTACGTCGTTAAAGAGTCCACCTATCGAACACTGCGGCTGAAAGCCGCGAAAGGAAGTTAGTCGTGAGCAATCTCGCACCGTCTGAAAATGGGCATCGGACTTCACCGCCGATGCGTTCCCCGCTCCTGGTCATGTCGCAGCAGTACGACATCGAAGCGAACAAGCTGGTCGATGTACTGCGCGGAACAGTCATCAAGCCGGATCGGAGCGGCCGACACGCGACCAACGAAGAAGTGGCTGCGTTCACCATCGTCGCGAATCGGTACAAGCTCAACCCGTTCACCCGAGAGATTCATGCGTTCACGGATCCGCAGCGCGGCGTGGTGCCGATCATCGGTATCGACGGCTGGTCGCGGATAATCAACAGCCACGAGCAGTTCGACGGCTGCGACTTCATCGACGAAGAAGGGAAGGACGGCAATCCGATCTCCATCACGTGCGTCATGCACGTGAAGGGCCGCTCTCACCCGATCAGCATCAAGGAGCGGTTCAAGGAGTGCTTCCGCGACACCAAGCCGTGGAACGGAATGCCGTGGCGGATGCTTCGTCACAAGGCGCTGATGCAGGCAGGCCGCATCGCGTTCTCGATCTCGGGGCTGTTCGATGAAGACGAGGCGCGTGACATCGTTGAGGGAACCGCCACTTCTCCGAGCCAACCCGTCGAATCCAGCACGACGACGATCGTCAAAAAACTCAAATCCCGCGAACTCCCGGCGCCGAAGGTTGAAGAATCGCAGCAGGAGGAGTTCATCGAGCATGAACCCGAAATGCCGCAGCGCCCCGCGCCGACGAACGCCATCACCGAAGACCCGCGCGACGCGGTGCCCGAGGCCGCGCAGAATCCCGTCGAGTCCGAGCAGCCCGTCATCGACGTTTCCACTTGGACGAAGTTCTTTGTCTTCATGACGGAGCAGGCCGCCGGCAAGATCGATCCCGCGATCTTCGAACACGCGATGAAGACGCTGAAGCTAGGTGACGCAGGCAGCGGAAAGACCGCCGGCACCAAGAAGCGGCTGGACATCGTCGACGCCGTCATCGCCGGTCAGTTCAGTTGGGAAACTGCCAGCATCACGGAGTAGCCGATGGCCGTCGTGCCCGAAAAATCATCTGAACGCCTCGGCGTATTCAACCTTTCCGATCCGGAAGGGCGGCAGGACTTGTCTCGGTTTTTCCGCGGCACGGCCGGCGTGTGGGAAGTGAAGGCGGTGCCGTGGAAGCACAAGCGAAGCGGCCGTGCCAACAGATATTATTTCGGGTGTGTCATTAGGTACTTCATGGAGTTCTTGCACGCACAGGGCGAGATGTTGACGGCGGAGGAGTGCCACGAGCTGCTGAAGGCCACACTCCTCCGCCGAACGGCGTTCAACCAAAAAACCGGCGAAGTCATTGGCGACTACGTTCTCAGCACCAAGGAAATGTCGTCGGCCGAGTTCACCAAATACGTCGAGGACGCGCGGAACTGGCTGGCCGAGATGTTCCTGATCGTCACCCCTGATCCGAACCAATAGAGAGAAGGAATCGAATGAGCGAGATTGCATCATCGTTGACGAAGATCGAAGTGAAGCGGCTGGGCGAGCTCGAGGCCATCATCCGCGCCGGAAAGGAAACATTTATCGAAGTCGGCCAGGCGTTGCTGGAAATCCGCGACCAGCGGCTCTACCGCAGCACGTTTGAATCGTTCGAGGAATACTGCGTCGCCCGGTGGCAGTTCAAAAAGCGGTACGCCTTATTGGTCGTCTCCGCATCCAAAGCCGCACTGGAAGTAGAGGACGATTCCACCGCGCACCATGGTGCGCAAAGTGGCCCGGACGATACCGAAAACGAGGTTTTTCCGGTCAATGAGCGCCAGGCCCGTGAACTCTCCAAAGCACCGATCGGCACCCGAAAAGCGGTGATGAAAGAGGCGGTAGAGCAGGCGATCGCCGACGGCCGATCTGCCACCGCCGAAGATGTAAAAGCGGTCGTCCAGCGTGTGAAGGCTCACGCATCGGCCGACACCGTTCCGCCGCCCGAGCCACCCGCCAGTTCCGATCCTGAACCGTGGAAATCCTACAACGCGCGCATCGACACGATCACTGGGATGCTCGCGCAGGCGAAGGCGGAATTGGTAGAGCTGGCCCGGCTGAAGGGGATTGAAGCGGCGTTCGTCGCCTGGTGCGTTGAGAAGGACTGGCGAAAGTCCATGGACAACGCGATCGCCACGCTGGATTCGCATCGCATCATCGGAGCGGCCACCAAATCCGAGCGGGCGAAGCTGAACGAAGATCGTCCGTTCCTCTTCGCCTTCGACGCGGGCAAGAAGGGCGGCAAAAGGAGATGAGTATCGATCTGTTCAATCTTCCGCCGGCACCGGTGCGATTCCAGCAGCAGCGGATGGTCGGCAGCGGTCTCACGCCGCGGTACTGTCAGCGCGAGGATGTCGACCTGTTCATGGCCGTCATCGAAAAGGGCTACCAGCGCCCGTCATGTGTCTGCGCGACCGGATACGGCAAAGGGTTCCTGATCGCCGAACTCGCCGGCCGATTGATCGTCAACGGCAAGGTGCTGGTGCTGGTCGACCGCGCGCACCTGGTGCTGCAGCTCGCAGACGAAATTGAAAGGCACCTGGGATTCGAAGTCGGCCGCGTCGCCGATGGTGAGAGTATCGGCCTCGGCAACTCCATCGTCGTCTCTACCGTTCAAGCGATGTACACGCCGGATGCGTCGGGTAAACCGCTCTTCGAATATCCGCAGTTCG
Source organism: Tepidisphaerales bacterium (assembly GCA_038329865.1). Taxonomy (GTDB): domain Bacteria; phylum Planctomycetota; class Phycisphaerae; order Tepidisphaerales; family Tepidisphaeraceae; genus JANMES01. The sequence continues at coordinate 4,382 of JBBQNK010000092.1, forward strand.
ATAGGGTGAAGGCAGTCATAGCAGATGAATGTCATAAATTCGGGGCGCCTTGCTTCAAGGAAGTGCTGACCTACTTCATCGAGAACAACGGCGCGGTCATCCCGATGTTCACCGCCACGCCCAAAACCGCAGACGGTGCGGACTGGGACGCCTTCGCCACGTGGACCGCCGGCGAGCCCGGGCCGTGCATGCGGACGACACCCTGGTGCATCGAGAATGGATTCCTCGTCCCGATGCGCCAGGCTTATGTGAACGTGCAACTCAACCTCTCGGATGTCACCGAGCGGCTTTCGGTCGAGGCGGACGATGATTCCGACGATGCGCTCTCCGGGCTGCTGGTGGATCTGCTGAGCGACAAGAACGAGCGGGCCGCGGCCGAATTTGCAAGCGGCGTGGCGGAAGTCATCGGGGATCGACAGGCGATCATCTTTACCCCGCCGAAAGTTGTGGCGACGAAGTTGTTGGCGTCGTGGCTTGCCAGCAAACTGACCTGCGATGCCGTCTGGGGTGCTCGCCCGGACAAAAACGACGTGCTCTCCCGATTCCGCCGGGGCCGGCCGCAGGCGCTCATAAACCCGAACTTGCTTTGCGAAGGTTACAACGCGCCGAACGTATCGGCCGTGTTCATTTGCCGAATGCTCAAAAACTGGCGGCTGATTCAGCAGATGGTCGGGCGGGGCCTGCGCCCGCCTGATTCCGTAGTCGAAGAGTTGGGACGATTGGACGGGCCGGAAAATGCGGCGGCCCGCCGAAATGCCATCGCGCGCAGCGAAAAGCCTTCCTGCCTCATCGCGGACCTGGTGGGGATCGATGATCGAATCATCCAGTCGTCTGCCGTGGAAGTCCTCTTCGCCGGCGAATCAGAAGCCGTCAAACAGGAAATCGGCGAGGAGATGCACCGCCGATCCAAGTCTCGCGACAAAGATCACCAACCGATTCCCGATGAGGCCGCGCGCGAGGCCGCGAAGGTTTCGGTCGTTCGCCGGCAGAACGAGCAGTTGAACGAGATGGCCCGCCGCCGCGGCATGGCCGGCGATCTGGATGTCGATGTGAGCGTGTCCTACTCCGGCGACGCCGTCTCCGCGCCCAGTTTCCCAGCTGCCAAACATTCAGCAACCCTCGGTGAGAAGGCGCGGTTCGTCGCGATGGCGGTCCAGTACGACGTCGCCCGCGCGAAGAGCATGGCCGACCGGATGCCGCGGAACCAACTGCGCGGAATGACGTTCGGCATGGCGAAGAAGATGGAGAAGGACGGGCTTCACCCTGACTGGCTCCGCGCGCGGAAGTGTTACCCGGAATGGGCGAACCAGAAGCGGGGCAAATGAGCGACCTCAATCGAAAGGCGCTCGACGCCATGGCGCGGAAGGTTCTGCGCGATCTGGAGCGACCCAACGCAGACATCGACCGCATCGCTAGCGACGCCTCCGACGTGCTGAACGCGATCTTGTACGACTTCTGCGGACCGACACCGGAGATGGACGCGTTCGATGAGGCGCTTGCACTCGATGAACTTAGGACGGCTGAAAAGAGGCGTGCTGCACAGGAAATGCCGAATTGATGAGCGCGATCGACCAATTCCGACTCCGCCTGCAGGCCAACGGTGTCATCCTGAAGTCTGACGGCGTTGGCATCACGGCCGGTGGACGGTCTCCCTCGCCTGAATTGCTGGCGGAGATGAAGGAACGTCGAGCGGAGTTGATCGCGTCCCTTGTCGCATGGCCGTTTGAATTGCCATTGGTGGAAGACGGACGGGTGCTGAACCCGGTGGATCCGGGTGAGTTGCTTCTCTGGCTCGGAAAGCGCAAGGGCTGGCCGGCGGTGGGGCACATCAAGAACGAGATGGCGTATCGGAAGCTGTGCGTGCAGGGCGACATGGCAGAGATTTTCACAGTCGGCTGCGCGATCGAGGAGCTTGACTCTGGTGTCTAGCAGCGAATATCTCTACAAACTGAGTGAAGAGTTTTGGATTCACAAGATGAATGCCGAGCGTGAAGTTGCGTCACTGGTTCTCAGCCGGCCGGAGTTGCTGGCGCTGGCCAAGCGGAAGGGAGTCAGCCCGCTGCATTTCGAGCTTGAAGAATACCGGATCATCTTCTGCTGTGTCGACACGATGGGCGATCGCCTGCAGTCCGCGCGGTTGTTCCTGTCCTGGCTCGCCAGCCAGTTCAAGTACATCGAACGCCGGCCGCCGTACGCGATCGCGTGGGAGTGTGGATCGTGGACGAACACTTCGCTCGCCCGGTTCGCCGATCACCCGGACGCCTCTGCCTTCGCTCAAAAATATCACGCGAACCCCACGTTCGAAGAGTGGGTTGATCGATTAAAGGATTTTCACAGCCGCCTCACGCGCGCCGCTCGGCTACTGCAGCAGGCGCGGGACGTGATGGCGGGCGAGAACTGAATCAAGGCCGCAGCGGTGGGCCGAACTCCACCATCCGCTGCATCGGGCCTCGTTTTAAATGGTGGAGATTTAGACTGGGAACTCGACGCCGACGGCGAAGATTTCAAGTCGACTCGGACGTGATGGGCTACGACCCGACGTTCTTGGTTGCACTCTCATCTCACACCATTTCAAAAAAATGGGGTAAGGGGAGGGTCTTTTCCTGAGTAACTCTTCTGCCTCAAGCGAATGGGGTTCACGATGAAAAAGTCATTCACCAAAAACGAGAAGCTGCATCCGAGGATGGCGGCAGTAGAAGGAATCAGAATCCGCAAGCCGCGCAAGGAGCGATATGCATCGGCAGAAGATCGACTTGTGCGCCTCGCAGAGAGAAGGGCCGCGAGACGGCTCCGCCCGCGCAAGGTTCGGATTCGGATCGGCGATTCATGGAGAGTTTTACTTCCAGACGATCCACTCGTTTTGCTAAACCGAGTGAAGTTACCAAACTTCTGATTGCCTTCCTTCGAACCTCGCGCTATAACACTCCCACTCACCGGCTTGCAGAATCTTCTGCGGGCACTCTCCCAATGAAGCCGACGCCATGAACGAAAA
>JBBQNK010000093.1:0-7266 GCA_038329865.1 Tepidisphaerales bacterium
TCAACGCAAAGGCGATCTGCTCTTCACTGAATCTCGACTTCTTGATGGCCAACTCCTTTGCCGGATTCACTCCGGCGATGGAGGCCAAATCTAACAAACTTTTCTCATTATCCGTGGATCAGTTCTTGGGGAGAACGTCACGTCGACGACTTCGTCCAACGCGGCCTGGGACTGCTCGATGAGCTGAACCATCGGCAGCAGCAGTTGGCCATGGTGGGACAGAAAACTCGAAAGTGCCTGCGTGTCGGCAGGCGTAACGGTTTGATAAGATGACATTGTGGCGGTTCCTTTTGGCAAAAGTTGATTGACGTCAGCGGATCGTACGGAACGATCCAACCGACGGGAACCGCCGCTTTTCAACCTTCAACTCTTAGTGGGACAACGTCGAGTGATTTTACGCCGAGTCCAAGGAAAAGCATGTAGTAAGAACATTCCATTATAGCCGCACATTGTTCAGTTAAGGCCGTATAATGCATTCGGGCACTTCAAAGAATCGGCGCTAAATGAAAAAATCAGTCGGCCCTCTTGCGGCGTGTGGCGTCATCGTTGCGATGATGGTGTTGCTCGCTAATGCGTGGATCTCGTATCGCAACACTAAACAACTCGTCGACAGTTCTGGGCGAGTGGAACATACACAGGTCGTGAGAGCCACGATCGGCGAAGTGCAGGCGAGTGCCTCCGATGCCGTCGCTGCCCAACGCGGCTACTTGCTGATTGGGGATCCCCGTTTTCTTGAGCCGTATGAGTTTTCACGCACCAATATTGCGGGGCATCTGCAACAGCTTGCGGATCTGACAATCGACAACTCGTCGCAGCAACAACGTCTCGTTTTGCTGCGTGATGCGATCACACAGGAATTTCTGGTTCTCGACCAAGCGATTGCTTCGCGAAAAACTGCAGCCGCAGATTTCTCTCGTCGTCCGGAACTGCTCACCCAAGCCAAAGTCGCCATGGATGCGATCCGCAAAAATACCAAAGAGATGGATGCCGAAGAGGCGCGGCTTCTGACAGCTCGCGACGCCGATGCCAAATCGAACTATCATAAAGCGTTGACCACGCTCGGCGTAGCTACAGTGGCGGCCATCGCGCTGGTGGTTCTGTCCTACCTTTTGATTCGTCGGGACGAGGCGATGCGCCTAGTGGCCACCAAGGAGCAGAATCGCCTTGCCAACTACAACCAGTTGCTCATCGAGTCCACCGGCGATGGCATCTATGGCGTTGACATGAATGGCAACTGCACCTTTCTTAACGCCGCAGGCGCACGCATGCTCGGCCTGGCACGCGATACGATTGTCGGCCAGCCGATCCAAACGCTCTCACACCATTCCCATGCCGATCGAACGCCTTATCCCATCGCTGATTCCCCGATCTCCAAAGCGATCCAGTCTGGCATTGGCGCTCGAGTCGATAACGAAGTCTTCTGGCGGCCTGATCACACGGCATTCCCGGTGGAATACACCGCTAATCCCATTCGCCATGACGGCAAGGTCGAGGGCGTGGTGGTCGCGTTTTCCGATATCACCGGCAGAAAACGAGCCGAGGCAGAGCTGCTCCGTGCCAAGGATGAAGCGGAGACCGCCAAGGCCGAGTCGGAAGCGGCCAACGTCGCCAAGAGTGAATTCCTCGCCAACATGAGCCACGAACTTCGTACGCCGCTCAACGCTGTCATTATGTACAGTGAACTGCTTCAGGAAGAGGCCGTCGATCGCGGGGTTGAAAGCTTCGTCCCGGACCTTGAACGAATTCGCGCCGGCGGGAAACACCTATTGGCGCTGGTAAACGGCGTGCTCGATCTTTCCAAGATCGAGGCGGGCAAGATGGACCTGTATCTGGAGACTTTCGACATCGCCTCAATGGTCAATGAGGTCGCTACCACTGTCGAACCACTCATCCATAAGAAGTTGAATAAGCTCGACGTCCAATGCCCCGCCGATATCGGCAGCATGCATGCCGATCTCACGAAAGTCCGTCAGATTCTTTTCAACCTTCTCTCCAACGCCGCCAAGTTTGCTGAAAAAGGGACGATCACGATGCAGATCAGCCGAGACGCCGGCAAGGGAGGATGGATCACTTTCCGAGTTTCCGACACGGGCATCGGCATGTCGCCGGATCAGTTGCAAAAGCTCTTCCAACCGTTCACACAGGCCGACGCCTCGACCACCCGCAAATTCGGCGGGACGGGTCTCGGGCTGGTCATCAGTAAGAACTTCTGCCACATGATGGGCGGCGACGTCGTGGTCGAAAGCCGTCCAGGCGAAGGCTCCACCTTCACCGTCCGACTTCCGGGCGATCTGTACAATCCCGCCGTCGTTGATCCAGCAAGCCCGCCTGCGACGACCGGGCAAACGGCCCTTAGCGTCACCACCGTGCTGGTCATAGATGATGAGCCGGCGGTACGCGATCTCATGTCGCGTTCCCTTGGCTCGGAAGGCATTCGCATCCTTACAGCCGCCGACGGTGAAGAGGGGCTTCGGAAGGCTCACGAGCAGCAACCCGATCTGATTTTCCTCGACGTGATGATGCCCAAGATGGACGGGTGGGCCGTGCTGACAGCCCTAAAGTCGGACCCGGTACTCCTGCGGATTCCTGTTGTCATGCTCACCATCGTGACTAACAAAGAAATGGGCTACGTGCTGGGCGCCTCGGAGTACCTGACCAAACCGATCGACCGAGACCGCCTGGCCGATGTGATCGACAAATACCGTCCCAAGGATCCCGGCCGCGTGGTGCTCGTAGTGGATGATGACGTCGCGACGCGCCAGGTGCTTCGCCGCACTCTGATCAGGCAAGGGTGGTCGGTCGTTGAAGCCGAGAACGGCCGGGTCGCACTGGAGCGGGTCGCTACGCAAAAACCGAGCCTCATCATGCTCGACATGATTATGCCGGAGATGGATGGATTCGCATTCCTCGCCGCGTTGCGAAAGGATCCGGATTCGGCATCTACGCCGGTCGTGGTTCTCACGTCCAAAGACCTCACGCCCGACGAGCGCTCGCAACTCACTGGTAACGTGGAACGCATCATGCAAAAAGGTGCCTATAGTCGTGAGGCATTGCTGAGCGAGGTAAAAAGCATCGTCGCGCTGTGTGCGAAGAAGAAGGCGAATCCGGACGCAGTCCCCGCCCTGATCGATCTTAAAATCACCGCCGATGTCCTTCATGCAGGTGAAACAACACCGCCGGGCCAGGAGAGGTAAGCCATGGCGAAGATACTCATGGTTGAAGACAACGAAGAGAACCGCGATTCGCTGACCCGGCGACTCGAGCGCCGCGGCTTCACAGTCGTCACCGCTCCCGATGGGCGCGTAGGCGTGGAGATGGCCAAGTCTGAAATGCCCGACTTGATACTCATGGACATGAACCTGCCGGAAGTGGATGGATGGGAGGCGACGCGGCAGATCAAGGCAACTCCCCAAATCGCCGGCGTTCCCGTCATCGCCCTGACGGCCCACGCCATGTCAGGCGATCGCCAGCGCGCCCTCGAGGCCGGCTGCATCGACTATCACACTAAGCCAATTGAATTTGCGAAACTGCTTGCACAGATTGAAGCAATTCTTTCCAAGAAGGCGATCTGACGCGATCGATTAAGGCCGCATGCAAACGCCAGGTATCACCAATCAAGGCATGCCAGCAGACGATGCTGCCCCTATGGAAAGGCCGGCGCTAATCCTCGTCGTGGATGACGATGAATCGAACCGCGAATCGCTCCGCCGCCGTCTCGCCCGGCACGGATACGAAGTGATCGCCGCCGCCGACGGCATGATCGCACTGGAACTCATCGAGCAACACTCTTTCGATCTCGTTCTTCTCGACGTCATGATGCCGGGCATTAGCGGCCTGGAAGTGCTTGAACGGGTCCGCCTTCATCGCACGCATACCGACCTGCCGATCATCATGGCCACCGCGCAGGACGAGAGCAAAGACATCGTTATCGCGCTCGATAACGGCGCGAACGACTATGTGACCAAGCCGCTAGAATTTGCCGTAGTGCTCGCGCGCGTCCGAACACAGTTGCTTTTGAAAAGGGCCGTCAATCGGGCCGAAGAACTGGAGACCCGCCTGATCGCGCGCAATGCCGATCTGGAAGTCCTCAACGAAAAGCTTGAAAAACACGCCAAACGCACGGCATTGGAACTGCAGGCAGCCGCCAAGGTGCAGATGACGTTCCTGCCAGCGCCATTGCTGAAAACGACGGGATGTACGTTCGCCTGGATCTTTGAGCCTTGTCAGGAATTGGCCGGCGACTCGCTGAATATTTTGCAACTCGATGCCGAGCATGTGGCGTTTTACGTTCTCGACGTAAGCGGTCACGGCGTGGCCGCGTCGTTACTTGCTGTTGCTGCGACACGGCTCCTTTCAGAGGTGGGCGAAGGAGCTTCGATCATTATGCAGCGGCGTGACGGGCTGACCCTGCCGGCGGAACCATCGGAGGTCGCCTCGATCCTGAACAAGCGCTTCGACTCGGAACAGGGAGCGGGCCAGTATATGACACTCTTCTACGCCGTGTTCAACGCCAAAACACGATTGCTGACCTACGTTTCTGCCGGCCACCCCGGCGCAATACAAATCGCGCGAGACAAAGAGCCCCGCACACTCGACGGCACGGGCCTCCCGATCGGTTTTGGAGGAGAATACGAGCAGCAGTCCGTCCGCCTTGAAAGCGGTGATCGCATCTACATCTATTCCGATGGCGTTACAGAAGCGCGAAATCCTGTCCAGGTTTTTTTTGACAGCAAGCGTCTGATGGACGTTCTGCAAAGCGGCCAGAAAAGCCGTCTTGCCGATAGTCTGGTCGCACTTCAAATACAACTTAAAGAATGGCACGGCGGCATTGATACAAAGGATGATATTTCTGTTCTTGCGCTGGAATGCGAGTAGCAATTACTGGTCCTAAAAAAATATAAAAGTATGAAGTTAGGACCGACTGCACCGCCGCCAGCGGAAAGACGGCGAGAAAGGCCAGGATCCCGAAGCCGGCGTCGGTGGTGGCGGCGGGGTTATGGGGTGCAGCCATGTGGGGTGGGCATTGCTCACCCCACACAACTAATCCGGCGCGATCCAGTTCGGCATCCCATGTAATGCCTTGCAAGACTACTCCGCCACTGGCCCGAGCAGGTCGTACAGGCCGTCCTCGGTTTGAAGTTGAACGGTGGTCACCTCAAGTTGTTGCTTGGAGAAGACATTTCCCACGCCGTCGTACAAGCGTTCAGTGTTGATCACCAAATTAGTCTGCGGCGCTACGGCATTCACCTTGGCGACAAGCAGTGGACGATCGCCGGCGTCGCGCAGCTGCGTGAACACGCCAGGCCGATCGACGCGTGCTCCGACCTGAACGACCTGTGGCGCGGTCGTCTGCACACGAAGGCGCATCAACTTCGTTTTCAACCGCGGTCGGCCACTTGCATTCGACTTCGCAAACCGAGCTCTTCCTTGCGGATATCCGGCATTTTTTTATATGGTCCTACGTTAATACGGTCCCGCAAACTCCCGATAAAACCAGTATGCGGTTTCCTCTAAGCATGTACAGGCGTGATCGATTCCGGCGCGGCTCAGCGATGATTTACATCGTCATCGCCATGCCGATTTTCATCGGGTTTGGCGGCCTCGCGGTCGATGTCGGTCGATTGCAGATGGCCAAGTCGCAGGCGCAGCAAGTGGCGGATGCGGCGGCGCGATACGCGGCGCTCGGGGCGGCCAACAGTTCCATCCCCACCACCACTGCAGTTGCCAACGCGCAATCCGTCGGCGTGGCATCCAACATTGACGGCAGCGGCGTGGCCATCAGCGCCGCGGACATCATCGTCGGCGATTACAACAGCACCACCAAAGTCTTCACGACCAACAGCGCCGGCAATTGCGTGAAAGTCACCGTCCGCCAGGCGCTCAACCGCACCGGCTCGGCCCCGCTAATGATGTCGATCTTCGGCGCAGGCGGCGCGCAGGTCACGGCCACCGCCATCGCAAAGTGCACCTCGATAACGACGACGATCTCCCCGCCCGCCTCGGGCAACCTGTGGCTCAGTGGCATGCCGAGCAACACCACCACGCAAAACCTTCGCCCGGACAACAGCACGGTCTGGGACAACAGCGGCACCGCTGCCACCGGCACCGCCGCCGCGCAGCGGCCACTCGTGATCGACCTGGCGGCGATGGGAATCCAAGGCGGAGCGACGATCAACCTCGAAGGCATCACCGGCACGGCCAGCTGGCAGAGCGGCTCCTCCGGCTCGAACAACACCGCCGACGGCGATGCCGGCTTCATCGTCGGGCACGGCGTCGTCTACCCCGGCTCGGTCCCCACCACGTCCGACAACGGCTTGAGCAACACCCGCGCTCCGATCGGAGCGGTGATGGCCGTGTTCCAAAGCAACAGCGCGCCCGACGGATCGGGCGCTCCATCCAGTCTTGATTTCGGCACCACCAGCGATCGCGACTACACCTCGGTCAGCCCGCAGCTCAAGCAGGTCTTCTTTATCGGCGACGGCAAACGCGACAACGGCGAACTCCAAACGATCACCGTTCCCACCGGCGCGACCAAACTCTACCTGGGCATGATGGATGCCTGGCAATGGAACGATAACGTCGGCAACTTCACCACGAAGCTGTACGGCAACAACGCAGTAACGCTAGTGAAATGACGTAGGGTGGCCCAGCACCCGGCACGCTCGACGCTCGCTCACGCCCACTTCCGCCTGAGCGCGATCGACCGCCACACGCCGCCGCGCCGGGCTCAGAAGTTTGGGCGGGCGGCCTCACGCAGGATCGGTGATGGCCAAGCCGATGTCGATCACGCCGATCATCGTGGCGATGAACGACCACGCCGTGATCGCGGATCTGGTCAACCCCGCCGCTGCGGTGAACTTCGACTTCAGCGGGTTCAATACCGGTCACCAGTGGCCGTGGATCAAACCCGCCGCCGGGTTACTGGTTTGGGACCCGACTGGTGCAGGCCGCATCACCACCGGCCGGCAGCTGTTTGGCCCAATGACCTGGCAGATGCTCTTCCGCGACGGGTACGAGGCGCTCTCCATGCTCGACCGCAATCACGACGGCCAACTGACCGGCGATGAATTGCAGTCGATCGCGCTCTGGCAGGATAAGAACGGCAACGCCGTGAGCGACGCCGGGGAAGTCGTCCCGCTCGATCAGGCCGGCATCATCGCGATCGACCTGAAAGCCAACAGAGACGCCGCCGGCGTCCTGAACGCACCCGCCGGCATCCACTGGCGCGACGGTCATACCACCGCGAGTTTTGATTGGGTGCCGGAG
>JBBQNK010000094.1:0-6731 GCA_038329865.1 Tepidisphaerales bacterium
GGATGATCATCGACTGGTTGGTCCGCGACTTCACTCCGTCGTGGCTTCGGTTGGCGAAACTCCATCCAATTGCCGACGCGCTGGCGAACGCACCTGAAGTTAATTCGGCAGAACGAGTGGCCGGCGCGATGCAAGTCATTATCGTCGCCAAGAAAGAAGCGGCTACGGCGTGGGCTGCGGCGGTGGCTGCGGTGGGGGATGAGCCGCGGGATGTGGCGTGGGCTGCAGCGCGGGATGCGGCGGGGGCTTCGGCGGGGGATGCGGCGCGGGCTGCGGCGTGGGATGTAGCGTGGGCTGCAGCGTGGGCTGCGGTGGGGGATGCAGCGCGGGCTGCAGCGTGGGCTGCGGCGTGGGCTGCGGCGGAGGATGCGGCGTGGGATGCGCTTCGGCCAACCACCGAAAGGCTGCAACTTTCAGCCGTCGAATTAATCACGCGAATGTGCGCGGTAAAGGCTGCATAATGATTCTGGTGTCACTGGGTTTTAATTTTCACTTTGAAAGGAAAGGAACGCCATGAGCATCGTCGATATCGAAAAAATCGAACTTGCCGTCGGTGGGCATCGGAACCCGGAAGCGGGAATGTGTGTGATGGAGGCGGTGGCCTACGTCGCCCGCGAGCCGCATTCGGATCACCCGAAATGCTGCTCACCCATCATCGCGTCGTTTTTGAGATCGTGGAATGACGCGCTGAACGCCGACGACCGAAACCGACTGCTCAAGCCGCTCATCCCCATCCTGATCGGCACATCCATCAATGAAGCCGTCGAAGCTCGTCGCGCATGGATGATCATCGATTGGCTGATCCGCGACTTCACTCCGCCGTGGCTTCGGTTGGCAAAACTCAATCCAAGCGCAGACGCGCTGGCGAACGCACCTGAAGTTAATTCGGCAGAACGAGTGGCCGGCGCGATGCAAGTCATTATCGTCGCCAAGAAAGAAGCGGCTGCGGCGGGGGCTTCGGCGCGGGCTGCGGCGCGGGCTGCGGCGTGGGCTGCGACGTGGGCTGCGGCGGGGGCTTCGGCGGGGGCTTCGGCGGGGGATGCGGCGTGGGCTGCGACGTGGGCTGCGACGTGGGCTGCGGCGTGGGCTGCGGCGTGGGATGCGGCGCGGGATGCGGCGTGGGATGCGGCGTGGGCTGCGGTGGCGGATGCTGCGGCGGCTGCGGCGGGGGATGCGCTTCGTCCAACCACCGAAAGGCTGCAACTTTCAGCCGTCGAATTAATAATGCGAATGTGCGCGGTAAAGGCTGCGTAGGTAGCGATTTATTATGCTGACAGTAGACCAGAAAACCCATCGCCGCCTCGCAATCGGCTCGTCAGACGTCTCCGCACTCCTGGGCTTCAGCCCGTGGAAAACCGCGTACGACCTCTGGCTCGATAAGACCGGCCGAATTCCCGACTCGGCCGAAGCCGACACCGCATGGACCGACGCCGGCAACTGGCTCGAGCCGGCGGTGCTGAGCAAGTTCGAAATGGAATACGGCCCGCTGGAACGATCCAAGCTAGTGGAACGGCCGGAGTTGAATCTCGCGGTCAACGTCGACGCGGTGCTCATCTCCACCAATGAACCGGTCGAGGCGAAGACCGCCGGGCTGTTCGGCCCGCTCTCGAAGGAATGGGGCGAGGCCGGTAGCGAGGGCGTGCCGGTGCAATACATCGTCCAGGCTCACGCGCACATGATCGCGCTCGATGCGCAGGTTTGCCACATTCCCGCACTCCTGACCGGCGTCGGCTTCACCGTATTCAAGGTGAAGCGGTCCGAGGCGCTCGTCGGCATCATCCTTCGGAAGATTGAATCCTTCTGGCGGGACAACGTTCTCGCCGACACGCCGCCGGCCAATAGCACGCCGACTCCTGACGTCATCAAGCTGACTCGCCGCGAGCCCGGAAAGATCGCCATTATTCCCGCGTTGCTGAAAGAGGAGCTCGAGCGGGCCGCGGAAGCGAAACGCGTCGCGGAGCAGGAATACAAAGTGGCGCAGGCGGCGATCCGAATGATGGATCCCGACGCCGAAGCCTTCGACTGCGGCGATCCACAAAAAATCATCACCGATTACGAGCAAGGCCGGGCGACCCTTGATGCGGACGGCATCAAGTCTTCTCACCCGGAAATCTACAACAAGTTCGCCGGCGAGACCCGTTTCCGCGTGATGCGGATCTCGAAGCGGCCGAAAGGAAGCTGGTTATGAGCAACACGACGGAATCTACTGGAACAAATGGGGCGGCACTTCCCGCCAAACCCGAACGGGTATTTGATCCGCTGGCGCCGGTGGGCAACGCCGCCAGGATGAAGCATATGCTCGCCAGCATGCAGGCGCAGATCGCTGAAATCCTGCCGAAGCACGTTCGCGCGGAGCGGATCATCAAGTCGGCGCTGGTGGCGGTGAATCGTCAACCCAAGCTGCTCGAATGCACACAGTCGAGCATCATGAAGGCGATCATGGAGGCCAGCGAACTCGGGCTTGATCCCAGCGGCGGCACGCTCGGACAGGGCTACCTGGTGCCGTTCAATAACAAAGTGAAGGGCGCGGACGGTCGCGAGACTTGGGTATCGCAAGCGACGTTCATCCCCGGCTATCGCGGTCTCTGTGATCTCGCCCGCCGTGGCGGTGAAGTACGGATGATCGAATCGCACGTGGTCTTTCAAGGTGACGAATTCGAATACGAGATGGGCACCAGCCGCAAACTTCGCCACGTCCGTCGCGATGAAAATGAAGAGGACAAGGACATCACGCACGGCTATTCGATCGCCTGGCTGGGTGAAAACGAATACCAGTTCGAAGTAATGACCCGCCGGCAGATCGAAAAGATTCGCGCCCGCTCTAAGGCGAAGGACAAGGGTCCGTGGGTGACGGACTTTTCCGAGATGTGCCGGAAGACGGTGATTCGCCGTCTCATCAAATACCTTCCCATCAGTTCGGAGCGATTGGCCAAGGCGATCGACATAGGTGATCACAACGAGTACGGCGCGCAGTTGGCGGGCTCGATCATCGAGGGGGTTGCGGCTGAAGCACCTCAGCGTCCGAGGCTGGCCGGTGATGCCCTCGCCGGCCGAATCGTCGACGCTGACACCGGCGACCAGCAGCGGCAGCTCGAGGGTGCTTGGCCTGGCGATGCTGACAGTGATTCCGGTGGCGAAAATGTTGATCAGTCGGGCGACGGCCACTCGGCCAACTCCGCTGGCAATGGCGGCGGTGACACCTCTCAGGGCGGCATGGCAAAGGACAGCAAGGCCACGTCCAAGGAGCCGAATTACGCCGACTGGGGCGAGTTCTGCGAGACATGCAACAGCGCCGCGATCGAAGTCGGGATGAGCGAGCCCGAGCTCGAAAAGTTCCGCAAGGAGGCCCTCGTCGCTGCCGGCAAGGTCGGCAAGGGTGATCAGACGCCGGTCCACTGGCGCAAGAAGTTCCTGCAGTCAATCAGGGATTGGACGCGGCCGGCCTAGGCGACCGCTTCTCGTGAGTTTCGCCCCCGCGCGTTCGGCAATACGCGCGGGGGTGCTGTCGTTCGCATTTGCCGATCAGGGAAGGAACGCCGTCGATGCGCGACTACGCGATGCTGTTGCCTCAATTCTGGACTGGCGCGACAGGCAAAAAGCTTCGCGCCGGCGGCATGGAATGCCAAGTGCTGGCGCTGTATTTGGTCAGCTCTCCCCTCTCGAACATGATCGGGCTTTACTATCTGCCGCTCCCTACGCTTTGCCACGAAACCGGCCTCACAATGGAAGGGGCTTTGAAGGCCCTTCGAAGGGTAGAAGATGCCTCTTTTGCCTTCTACGACGAGGCCGAAGAGGTGATCTGGGTGCCGGAAATGGCGAGATACCAAATCGCCGACGAGTTGAAACCCAAAGACAATCGCGTCAAGAGCGTCGCCAAAGAAGCTGTAAAGTATTGCAAATCAAGGTTTTTCAAAGAATTCTGCGGGAGATATCAAGACGCTTTTCACATCGGAAGCGAACTCAAGATTCAGCTCGCAAGGAAAGCCCCTTCGAAGCCCCTTCGAAGCCAAGAACAGGAACAGGATCAGGAACAGAATCAAGAACATAGCGCGCGCGCCGAAAAAAATGAAGACCCAAAATCACGGGAAGGGGCCTCCGCCGATTTTCGCGATGACGCCGGCAAGATCCAAGCCGAATTGGCCGCCCGCATCGCGGCGGCGAACTCGAAATCACGGAAGGCTGACGAGGCGGCGCATGCGGAAACCCCAGGATTCAAGGATGCACTCGCAGCCATCGATGGCTGGTCGAAGGCGGCACCTTCCGCCAACGGCCGCGGTTACCCGCTGATGGTCGAAAATGACGAGGCTCGCCCAGTCCGGAATCTGATCGATTTTCTCCAAAATCCCGAACTTGCGAAGTCGGTGCTCTGGCAGGGAACGCAAGTTCGGCCGGAGCTGCTTGTGACCCAAGCGGTCGACGCCCTCCGCAAGTCCGGCAACGTGAAATTCAAATCTCCAGAATTCGTCTGCGGCTGCGTGAAAAAAGAACTTGCGCACTGGGCCGAATCCGGCGTTGCGAACACCGCTAATTCCGGAAAGCCGACTCCTCCCAAACCAAAAACAGGAAGGTGGACACCGTGAGCCAGCTAATCGAATCCATTTCCGGCCAGTTTGATCGCCTTCCCCCCCACTCGATCGATTCCGAGCTGTGCCTGCTCGCGTCGATGATGCTCGATCGCGACGTGCTGGGCGAAGTGCTCGCGCTGGTGGCGAGCGACGATTTTTACCAAGCCGATCACCAAATCATTTTCGATCTGGTCGTCGGTTTGTTTCGTGAAAACGCCCCGATCGACGCCGTAATTGTGCGCGAGGAGCTGATCAAGCGCCAACTTTTCGAAGAAGTCGGAGGGAATGGGATGCTCGCGGCCATCCTCGGCAGTGTGCCGTCGGCCGCCCACGGCGCTCACTACGCCAAGATCGTTCGCGAGAAGTCAGTCCTGCGGCAACTCATTTCCGCTTCCAACGATATTCTGCGCGACGCGTACGCCCCGCATGAGCAGGCTGACCAAGTACTCGATCGTGCTCAACGTCGTGTTTTTGAAATCGTCTCGGATAAGAACGCCTCCCGATCCTTCTCGTCCGAAGAAATCCTTCAGAGCATTTTCGATGAGTTCGATCGGGTTCACACCGCCGGCGAGGAGATGCACGGTCTGCACACCGGCTACGTCGAAATTGATGACATGCTCAACGGTCTTCACGATGGCGAGATGATCGTCGTGGCCGCGCGGCCGTCGGTGGGAAAAACCGCATTGAGCATGAACATCGCTGAGCACATTGCATGCGTCACCAAAAAAGCCTGCGGGATCTTCTCTCTCGAAATGAGCAAGGACGAGCTGATGAAGCGGATGCTCTGCTCGCGCGCGAAGGTTCTTTGGGACGTCATGCGAAAGGGAAAATTTACTGACGATCAGCGCGACAGGCTCACGACGGCCTGGGGCGAACTCTCGGCCGCTCCCATCACGATCGATGACAGCTCGACGCTGACCGCGATCGATCTCCGCGTTCGAGCCCGGAAGATGAAACGCGATCACGACATCAAGCTGCTGGTGATCGATTACATGCAGCTCATGGACGATCCAGCAGGGGAAAACCGCCAGCAGCAGGTGAGCACCATCAGCCGAACGATCAAATCCGTCGCGCGCGAGCTAAACATCCCCGTCATCGTGATCTCCCAGCTCAACCGGGCGAGCGAGGGCCGCGAGGGCCATCGCCCTCGACTGAGTGAACTGCGGGAATCCGGGTCGATAGAGCAGGACGCCGACGTCGTCGTGCTGCTCCACCGGGACGACCGGGCGAACCTGGGCGATCCGAATTACACGCCGGACCGCATTTGCGAAGCCATCATCGCCAAGCAGCGCAACGGGCCGTGCGGAATGGTCCGCCTGACCGACACGCTGCAGTTTATGCGGTTCGAAAACTACATGGCGCCCGCGGCCGAAGACATGTTTTAGGGGGTGCGGATGTCAGTATTCAGCCAACCATCTCTTCCCGGATTCGCACCGCCGCCCGTACCGGCGCTGCCGGCGGTTCGAATCGAGTTCTTTGTCCACGGTACTCCGAAGCCCGGTGGCTCAAAAAAGGCGTTAGCGATCATGCGAGGCGGGAAGATTATGACGCGGCCGAACGGCTCGCCGCTGATCAATATCGTCGACATGGCCGACAATAAATCGTGGAAGCGATCGTGCGCCGTCTACGCTCGACAGGCGTATCAAGGTGCACCGCTCACCGGGCCGCTTAAGATTCAATGCGAGTTTCACCTGATGCGACCGAAGTTCCACTACGGCACCGGCCGAAACGCCGCCATGCTGAAAGACTCGGCGCCGGACTTCCCAACGGCTCGGCCGGATGCCACCAAACTTTTCAGATCAACAGAAGACGCTCTGACGGGCATTCTCTGGGTCGACGATGCGCAGATCGTCCTGCAGGTGGTGAGCAAGCGGTACGGAGACCAGCCCGGCGCGCGGATCGTCCTTTCCCGCGCCTAACGATGGAGCGTTTGAAAAATGAAGAGGAAGAAAAGCAAAAAGCCGGTCGCACAGTTCGGGCTGTCGCCGGCACAATACGATTCAGCCTACCGCGAGCAGCTCGCCACCGTCTGCAGTGCGCCGAGGGTTGACGATCAATTCGTCCGCGTCGAATCGACCGTGAACGGCCGTCTCGAGCACGTCTACATTTTCACTCCTGAAACATTACACCCGGCCGACACGACGCCGCCCGTCAAGTGTCGGCTCT
>JBBQNK010000095.1:0-6340 GCA_038329865.1 Tepidisphaerales bacterium
CTTTCGGGAGAAACGTCGCAATCCGGTTGTCCACCTCGTACGAGAGCGTTTCCCTGAATTCGATGTAGGGCCGCTTCTCGTGATCCTCGCTCACGCTGCTGACAGGCGGAGTCGGCCCGCCGGTGGGACGAGCAGTGCCGGTAGGAGCATTGGGTACGCCGGAATTGCTCGGCGCGGCCGGCACGGGCCCGGTGCCAAGCGGAACGGCCGGCACTGTTGGACTGCCCGGCCCGGCGTTTGTCCCACAGGAATCGAATGAGCTGGGCCGCGGCGCCATTACTCCGCTGCTGAAACCAGGGCTACTGGAGCCGAAGGCGTTGGGAGCTTGAGACGATCCGTCAGAGCCTGGCGGCGCCGTATAAAATCGAAGGACAGCCGAATCAAATTCTGGGCGGCCGCCGGCGGCAACGTCGCCACTGAAATAAAAGGTGATTGAGTTTTCGTAGACCGATTCGCTGATGTTGACGGTTGTGAGAATGAGCTGGGGAAACGCATCTGGATCATCGAACTTTGGAAACTTGGCGATCAATAGATCATTCATCGCTGAGTAAAGATCGAATTTAGTCGCGGACGAAGCCCCTTGAAACTCGCCAGACAAATTATGAGTTACCATCGCGCCGATCGGGTTGTATTGGATCGAGTAATTCGCGTGGCCCTTAATGACGGGCTTTGGGAGCGTCCAGTACTGTTCTTGGTCAATGATCGAGTAAATCAACTCAAAGCCATCAGCCGATTGAGTCCAGTTTTGAGAAATCCGACGATACCACGCGGGAACATCAGGCGTTGCCAAATAGCGGTATGAGTCGGCAACGGTGCCGGCCAGGCTGCGCTTGAATCGGATGACGCCGCTGACCGTGCGCGTTGTATATCCGCTATCATCGATCGCGTGATCCCACTGGCGCGATAGGGAAAGCACATCGCTATTCGCATTCTGCAAACTGCAGTCGGCTCCGAAACACTGCTTTTTGAATACTTCGACCGACCATGAGAACATCGCGCACCGGCCGCCGGAGATTTGCCGGATGTTCAACTGACCGGGCACAGGGCCGAAAGCATCGTCGCCGCCGATGAAGCTCCACAATGAAATCCATGACGAGCCGTCATTCCACTGAACGATGAAATCCCGTCTTGGCTGGCTGAGATTTCCACGCATCGCGAGCAATTGATTGAGGAGTCCACCCCCATCATCGACCAAGACGCCGCTGATCGAGAACTGGTAGAGGGTGCCGATCGGCGAAGTGCCGTCGTCGGACATGCGCGTCTGCTCCGTGATCGCGACTTTAGCGAAGGGGAAAACGAAACCGTTGTAACTGACTTGCTGGCGGTAGGTCATGAATGTTTATCCTTGAAAGCTTTGGCCGGACGGATCCTCAATAAGTGAGCTAAGGGTCTATAACCCTCAGCCTTTTGTTAATTTTCGGGCGTTTTCTGAACCATTTCCTCACACTGAGTAGCGCCTCGGAGGGCGCGAGAGGGAAAAAGCCGCGCGCCGGCAACCCAATCAAAATCACCGACGCGCGGCCCGGACATCCCTTCCGATTAAATCAGTTCGTCGACGACCCGTTCCCACTCGCCGACGGTGCTCGCACGCTGCAGGACGGCCATCACTTGGCTTTCCACCGGGCCGACTTCCGTTGCCGCCAGGAATTTAATCGCCTCTTTCTCCAGCATCGGGCGATAGTTCGGATCGAGGCGTGAACCCTGAACCATTCCGTACAGTCCTTCGCTCGGCGCCAGCGGGTTGTGGCCGAAGTAGCTCCATCCGTGCGCTTTCAGAAAGTTGGTGCCGTACGGATCGCCCTTCATGTGTTTCACGAGCGCCACGCCTGCCGCGGCAGCCCGCGCGTATCGCCGGCCGACTTCGCCGAGCAGCTTGTCGTCGAGCGACGCCACGTCGGCCGTAGCCTTCTTCACGTCGCGCTGCAGGTCCGCGAGCAGCTTCCTGCCGGCGGTGAGTGAGGCGTCAACCGATGCCAGCGAGTTCTTCGCGGTATCGAGCTTCGCGTTCGCCTCGTTGATCCGGATGGCCGCGGCCACGTCCCGCTCGACGTCGGCCGTCGCGTATCCCAACCGCTCCGCCAGCCCCACCAGGCGTTCATCGTCGCCCCGCGAGGGGTTGTCGGCACGGCCGATGATCTCCACGTACTGATTGCGCGCGTTGGCGTCGGCGTTGGCCGCCTTCTTCTTCTCGGTTCGAAATCCGTCTAGCAAACTCATCACATGTCCTTCCGGCAGTGCCGGGTTGAAGTTAAAAAAACCGGGCGGCAGCTTTCACCACCACCGCCCGGCGCCAATGAAACCAAATCATCAGGAGGTGGCCGCGTCGAGCGCTTCGAGCACGTCCTGTACGACCTTCATCTCCCGCACGTTCATCCCCAGCCGGTTTTGCAGCTCGGTGCCGTGCAAGTTTTGAATCGCGCGACCTTCGTCGACCGTGTGCCGAGTCCCCAGTTCGTCGGCCGAGAATTCCAGCGTGTCGCCGATGCCGATCGCCATCAGGTCAGGCGACGGCGGCACGTCGTCGAGCCAATCGTCGGCCGCGAATTGCGCGATCATCTCCGGCGTGCGATCTTGAACGGGAACCGTCAGCACATGGAAGAGCGGATCGAGCTTCTTGATCAGTCGCGCCGTGGCCCCTCGCGGTTCCCAGTCGCCGCGATTGATCGCCGCGTTGTAGGCCGCCATGAGTTTGGCAGTGTCTTTCGGCACGTCATCAGGTTCCTTCGTGTTGAAGATGTCCGTGAAGTCCGCCGGGCCGGCATAAGTGGCGATTTCTTCAGCGGAGTAATTCGCCTGCAGGATCTGGGGCAGGGCCCGTTGCACGCCGGACACCACGTCTACAACCTCAGTGCCCTCGGCGAGCTCGCGGCTGTAGTGGCCGATCATGTTCCGCAGCATGTCCGCTTCATCGCCGCGGTGCTTGCCGATGTTGCTGGTGATCGTTTTCAGGATCGCCGCGACCTTCTGGGTTGCCGGCGATTCGGTGGAGTAAGACTGAGCGAATTTGTCGTCGCGATTCTGACTCTTCACCATTCGCTTTGTCTCCGGAGGAACTATTTCAGGAAACTCTTTGAGGATCGTTTCCATAACCTGATGTTCATCATCACCCGTCGATTGATGCAGGGCGTTCATGAGCGAGTCCAGCCGCGCGGCTTTGGGGTTGTTGTTCCTTCGCAACATAGACAACATTTCTTGGTAAGGGATTAATCTGTTTTTGCTTTCAGGCATCTTATTTTCCTTCCGGCACGCTGGCCGGCGTTGGTTGTTTGAGAAGTTGGTTCGATCGTTCTTCGTAAAACCTCGCTTGTTTGCAGGAGCAGCAGCCGCACTCGATTGCGAATCCCCGGCCGCCGCTCGCACCGTGCCCACTGGATTCGACGGGCACTGTCGCGATGGCGAGCAGTCGCGCGGCCTCTTCCAATTCGGCCTTGCTGAATTTCGAGACATCATCCCCGAGGCTTTTGAGGAAGCGCCGCTCGCCCACGGTGGGGCGGGAGAGGTCGGTCGAGTCCGAAACGACGATCGGCGTCCGCTTGGCTAGCGCCTCTTCGAGTTTTCTCAACCGGCTCAAGCTCATGTCTTTACTCCAATCGCGTGTTCGATCGCCTCGATGCGCTCGAGCAGCTCCTGCTGCACCGGCTTGCCGATCGTTCGATCGAGCAGTTCTTTAATCGCGGCCAGGTCGCCTGCAACGGCCTGCTCGATCAACTCGTCGGCGATCTGGCTGGCCACCTTCGGCGTGACTTTCTTCAGCAGCACGGCGCGAATCTTCGCGGCCCGGCCGGCGATGGGATTTCCTCGCCCAAGTCGATTTCCCGGACCAAAACGACCATTGGCCGAGCGGGCCGCCGTGAGTTGACGGCTAGCGACGACGATTTCAGGAGGTTTTTGCGTCGGCTCACTCATGGTTTCGATCCGTTCTTCCCCGTCCGCGCGCTGGTTCGCTTGGTCGACCGCCGCCGGTTGAGTTTCTCCAGAGACGCCACGAATCGCGCCATGACCGCGGCGTCGCCGGCGGTGCCATCCGTGGCAGCTCGTCGAACTTTGAGGGCCTTGTGCTTGCTCACTGGCGCCCTCCTGCATCGCTCGCCTGGCCACCGTCCGCCGTTGGTGCTTTTTTCGTCACCAGCCGTCGCTCGATGCCGTCGCACCTCAGGCTGAAGGCCCGGAGAGCGACCTTGAGCATCTGCCGGAGCCGGATTTCGACGGGCGGCTCGCCTGGGCGGCCGGCGTCGATCAGGTTGAGGGTGTAGGACGCGCGCGGCATCAGTGAACCCCCTGGGCGGCAATCACCGCCGCGCGTTTTTCGGCCATGCTCTTCTTTTCGTCGCCGTAGCCCCGCGCGGCTGGTTGTGCACCGCGCTTCAGGTGTCGAGGAAGAGGCGGCCGAAATTTGATCAGGCCCACGCGCAGTTGGTGGGCGGGAATGATTCGTTCCGCGCGCCCCGTGGCGGGGTCACAGTTCATGTGAAGGCCGCTGCTGTTGTAGGTCAGACGCGTGACAAGCACGCCAGCGATAGATTCGATTTCGTCGCACCATCTCACGACTTCATCCGGCGAGAGACGGTCGGGGTATATGCCGGCGTCGAGCTCGCCCAGCAGATAGACGACGTGATTGTCGAACTTGCTGAATTTCGGATCGATCGAGCGAATGGACAGGACACGCACGATCCCCGCGGTGAGGTCCGGAAGAGTCGCCAGTTGTTCGGCTCGGGGTCCACGAACGCCTGCAGCGTGAAGCTCACAGAGAACCGCCTGGGTGGTGTCCAGTGCGTCCGCTCTTCTCTCTCCGAGTTTATCCCTCACTCCATCATCATCACCGGCGGCAGCCGGCTCGGTTGCGCCAGCACCGGCGCTGAATGATGATGATGAATTAGTAATTAAATTAGTACTTAGATTAGTTGGGGGGGGAAAGTCCCCCGGGTTTCCTGCGCGAAGTCCCCCGGGTTTCCTGCGCCATTAACAGGGGGAAAGTCCCCCGGGTTTCGGGCGTCGGATAACCGGGGGGAATCCCCCCGGGTTTCGAGTCTGGATTGGGTCGTCGGGAACAGCTCGATCTTGTTGGCTTTAAGATCGCCTTTTTTGGGACGACCGCCGCCAGCAAATTTTACGCGAATGAAGCCCTGCTCTTCGAGCCCCGCCACCGCCCGCCTTGCGTCCCGCATGTCGATGCCGGCACCTTTTGCGATGGTCTCCATCGTTGGAGCAGCGAGCCCGTCATCCTTTTGAATCCAATTGATCAGCACCAGCGCCACCTTCAGTTCGTTCAGTTTCGAAAACTCGCTCAGCCGCTCCAGCAGCCGGCGATGCGCAACGGTCCTGGGGCCGAGCGAAATTGAGTCGCTCATTTTGGCCACCTGTACTTCTGTCGCCGGCGGGACACTACGATTCGGCCATCCTTCAGGGCGTGTATGCGAACCACTTTCAAAGCCACCAGCCGCATGACCATCGCCCATCGCTCGGGATCCGGATTCACCAGAATCAATCCGTCGCCTAGTTCCCGCGACATTCCTTTTAGGAATTCGAGAGAGGCGGGGACCAGTTCATCCTGCAGGTCGTCGATGTGCCGCGCGTGCTGTCTCGGGTGGACGATTACCCGCCCTCGGTCGTCGATTTCGTAGGACACGTTCTCTGGAGCGAAAGAGAAACTTGCCGCGTCTGATTTTCTGTCGTATTGTTCCATCGTTCGATCTTTCAAGCCGCCGTGAACCTTGCCGGGCCTCACGACGGTTTTTTTATTGCGCTAGTTGATTGCCTCGGGCGATTTCGTCGACGCTTTCAGATAGGCGTCCAGATCGTCAAAGCGATAGCGAATTGCTCGGCCGTTCAGCACGATCCACTTCGGCCCGTCGCCGACCATTCGCCAGCGGGCGAGCGTGTTGCGGCGTACCGCCAACATCTCGGCCGCCTGGGCCTCGGTCATCAGCGGACGGACGGTGATCAGCTCGGGCGTGGAGGTTTCAGCCGGCATGGGTGAGTGCCTTTCCAGCTTTTTCGCGCAGCCACTGCGTAATGATTTCGCGGGGGTATCGGATCGAATGGCCGATCCTGACGTACGGAATTTCTCCGTCCCCGGTGAGGGTGGAGATCGTGCGCTCGCTCAGGCCGATCGCTCGGGCCAGCTCACGGCGCGTGAGACACAGCCTTTGATCATCGGCGGCGGGCGGTGCTGATATCGTCGTGCTCATGGATAAGAATCATCCACAAGAAACGAACGAATTAACTCCGGGGAGGTTAGTGCGCTACTGCTTGCATCGGAAATACGCCGCTATGCGACAAAAACGCGGTCTAAAAATCTTCGCACTAACTGGAATGTACTTGACAGCAAAACGAACTAACT
>JBBQNK010000096.1:0-5625 GCA_038329865.1 Tepidisphaerales bacterium
TACAAGGCTACGGACGATCGGACCGCTAGACCAAGGTCCGCCGTCCATGACCTCGCCGACGGTGCCGCCGGCGAAGCCGCTCCCGCCGAACACCGGCCCCTCCGCCGCCCCGACCGCCGGAGATGTGGGTAATCGTAAGGACTGAGGTACGCCGAAGGCGCGGATCGATCCGAGAAGAGATCCAGGCCTTTGGGGTACCTCAGACCCGGCGTGGAAGAGGATTTTAGTCCGATCACCAATCCCCAACGTCCGATTAATTCGCGATTGCCTAATGCCGCGAATGGCTTTGGACGATATCTGAAGAGGAGAAAGTCCCATGGCAGTGCCACTCATGTGCCCGAATCTGAAATGCCGCAAGATCCTGTCTGTTCCGGACGAAGTCCGCGGCAAACTGGTGAAATGCCAGCACTGCCAGACGATGTTCCGCGTTCCCGAAGCGAAGAAATCGGAACCGGTCGTCGCCGAAAAGAAGTGATCGTGACTTCCGGATTCGCGAGTTAGCCGAGCCCGCCCACCCCTCAATTTCGACCAAAAACCGGCCTCGGCCGTTAAACTGGTTAAAATTTTCCGATTTTATAATCGACGTCCGATAAATAATATTTATAAGGAATGGGTTCATCTTAGTTTTCCAAACATGGAGGATTTCTGATGCGTAGACCCACCGTAGACGACCACGTTCGGTTGACCCATGACGTGCCGGATTTGTCGCTTCAGCGCGGGCAGGTGGGCGTCGTCTGCAGCCTCTGGTTCGCCCCGGCGATTGCATACGACGTCGAGTTTGAATCCCCGGACAATAGTGGACACATTCGGGCCATGCTCGATGAATGGGATTTTCAGCTGGAAGATCAATCTGCTGTTGAAGCAGGGCGTGCAATCTGAGTGATCGGCGGCAGAGCAGGCCTGTCAAACGAGCCTATTTTCACCCCGAGTTCGCCTGATCCGCAGAACTGCGGACCTATCTTTATTTGGAAACAGGCTGCACTGGCAGCGTTTGGTCCGGCGGCCACGTGAACGGGCCGACGGTGTCGGGTTGCGGATGGAAATAGTACGTCGCCTCGCCGGTGGCGGGGACGGTGATGTTCCGCCAATTCTGCCTCAATCCGGGCACGCGAGGGAAGATGATATTCAAATCGTACGTTCCCGGCTGAACCTGCAGCGGCAGGATGTAGACCGTTCGCGGCAGCATCTCCCACTGTCGAACGTCCGCCTGGCTCGATGCCTTCAGGAGCAATCCCGCCGCCATCACGCCCAGCCCGATCGCCGCACCCTCCGGCCGGCGGGCTTGCGCGCCGCCGATGGCGCCGCCGACGATCAATCCCGTACCGAGAGTGGACTTCACCACGCGGATGGTATCGATGCTCTGCCACTGCCGCTGCTGCGCGAGTTGCAGCAGATCCACCGGCGGCTGCGGCAGCCCGCCGAGCGCCAGTTGCTGGCCGTTGAGCGCGATCACCGGCTGGTCCATTCGTCCCGCCTGCCCGGGCGTCGGGCCGAAGCCGACGATCGAGCCGTCATCGTCGGTGACTTTGCGCGGCCCGTAACCGAAATCGATCACCAGGAGCAGATTCGACTTTGAATTCCAATCGTAATCCGCCAGTGCCGCCAACTGCGGGCGCGCCTTGATCGCCTGGTCGAAATTAGCCTTCGCCAAATCCTCCCGCCCCAGGTGCTGCCAGCATTTGCCCAGCATGATCAGTCCGAGTGTGAAGTTGGATTCGACCTCGGCGTACTTGTCCGCATGCTTGGTGTCGGCCCCGTAATCGCGAAGCTTGAACAGCGCGTTCTCGAACGCGCCGCGCGCGTTGTTGTAGTCCTGTCGCATGTAATACGTCAGACCGAGATAAAAATTCGCCATCGCGCGCTCGAACGGCTCGCCTTTCCAGATCTTGATTTTTTCATCGACGAGCGTGGCCCCCAGCGACCGCCCGCCGTCGTTCGTGCCCACGCTGTTCATCACGTCGTACGCGTTGAGGAATGCTTTCTCGGCCCCGTCGAGATCATTCACCGCCAAATCCGCCGACCCGAGCCGGCAGTTGTTGAGCACGAAGTTTTCATCCGGCTTGATGGCGATCGGCTGGAGAGTAGCCCGGGCGGCGTTGAAATCGCCGACCATGTACTGCATCACCCCCGCCCGCGCCGCCTTCTCCGCCGCCGACTCACAACCGGTGAGAAGCAGCAGGGCGGTGACGGAGAGGATGACGAGTTGCTTGAACATCAGATATCTAAATCCGAAAACTGAATGATGAAAGAGGAACCGCCGTAATCCTGAGGTACTCCGAAGGATCTGGCGGACTCGCCGTAGACGCCAGATCCTTCGGAGTACCTTAGCATGACGATACTTTTCCTAATCCAGGTATCCCTTCGTCACGCTCTTCTTCACTTCGTACTTGCCGGTCCACAGTACCGATCGATCCGCCAGGCTCGTCAGCTCGTACGTGCAGAGGTAGTAGTCGCTCTGCCGATCCTGGGTCACGTGGGTGAGCGTGCTGAAGGTGGCCGTCAATGCGTATTCGGGGTTGGTCGTATCGGGGTTCGGACCGGCGTCGGTCTCCAGTTCCTTTTCCGTGATGTAGCGAAAATATTCGCGGTTCATGATCCAGACGAATCGACCGGCGTTGTGCCGCGCCAGCAGTACGCGCACGCGGCCGGTGAACGTCTCCGCCTGGCCGCGCGGGAGCACTTGCCCGGTCATGAGATTGATCACCGGTTCCACGACGATCTTGAGCGCGCCTTTCTGGGCGATCGCGATCTGCACATCAGGATCGGCCGAGATCTGGGCGGCCATGTCATCGGTCATTGTCACCAGGTCAACGCCGTCGAGCGCCGTTGTATGGCCATGCACGGCATCGCCGCAGCCGGTGAGGCTTAGGAGCAGAAGTAGCATCGACAGCAGGGTTGTTTTCATGGCGGGCCGTTAAATGGCAAAAGAGCGCGGAAGAAAAAGGTCTCTCTTCCGCGCTCTCTGCGATCAAAACTGTTACTTGTCGGTCTTCACTTCATACGCATCGGACCAGACGATCTGGCGGGCATCGGTGCCTTTCAATCCGGTGAGATTGAACTCGCAGAAAAAGTAGCTCGTCCCACCGCCATTCAATTCACTGATCTTGCCGTTCAGTGCGTAATCCGGCTGAAGTCCCGCCGGTCCTGCCCCCTTGTTCCCGCCGCCCTGGCCCATCTCGTCGCCGCCGGTGCCTTCCAGCTCGCGCGATTGCAACGCGTGCAACTCGTCGCGATTGGCGACCAGCGTGATGCGCCCGCGGCCCTTCTGCTGCAGTGTTACCTTCAGCCGCGCCAGGAAGATATCCAGGTTGAATCGGTGACCGGTGTTGACCGTGCCGTCGGTGATGTGATCGACGACGATGATCATCCGCGTCTGCCGGGCGTTGATATCCGGATCACCGAGGATCGACGCCGCCATCTTGTCGGTGGCGTTGATCAGATCTTTGCTCTGCAGGCCGGTATCGCGATTGTCGAGCGAGTCGACGGGCGGCCGTTCGGTTTCATACGTCTTGCAACCGACACCGCCCAATAACATCGCCGCTGATAACGCCCATTTGATCGAACCGTTCATGAGATCGCTCCTTTGATGGACCGACAACGATAATCCGAACCGCGGATTCCGCAATGTCGCCTCATTGTATAGACACAGCATCGTCAAAATCGTGAAGAGTTTCGAGAAATTTCGACCAGAATGGCGGTTTCCCCATCCTTTTGAAATCAGCGGTGTCTAAAATCGGGTCATCGCGCCGCTTGCGGCATTGCGAGCCGGCACGATTTGCGCGGATCGCGCAAGCAGTCTGGCGACTGAACCGAACCGCGGTATGATTTGATTTGTGGAGGACTCTCTCGTGCGAAATAGAATTTATTCGGTAGGACTCGGAATCATCGTCGCGGCAGCCGGTTGTGATACCGCCGCCCGCGCGCCGCGCGTGGCCGTGCCGGAGCAAGCCACGATGGACTCGCCGACGCGCATGGCCGACAAGCCGCTCCCGCCGCCCACGCGCGACGATCTCCCGCCGCCGCCGTTTGATGACGTCGCCATCGTCTCGCAGGAAGCGCCGGAGACGCCGGAGTTTCTCAAGGCCTACGCCGCCGTCGGCCGACCGCGGATTTGCGTCTTCGTCAATCGCACGCTGCAGGGCGAAGTCGTTCCCGTGAACCCGAACGATCCGCTGGTGAGCGTCGAGCACACCAAAACCAGCACCACCGGCGTGACCGTCGACCGCACCAACACCCAATCGCGCGACGGCTATTACCAGCACGACCAGAACACGCAGACCGACCGTTTCCAATCCACCGGCCCCGGCCAATACAAGGAAACGTCGGCCGTCTATCTCAAGCCCGGCCAGTACGATGAAGTGGCCGCCAAATCGCTCGACTACGAAGCGATCGAAAACATCCTCACCGATTTTCTCGGCGGCGACGGTCAGGTGACGATCATGTCCCCCACGCTCGTGCGACAGAAGCTGACGGCCGAGCAGATCAAAGATCTTGAGAGCGGCCAGCCGCAAGTCGCCAGCCAGATCGTTCAGCAACTCGGCGCGGATATTCTCGTGCAGGTGCAGGCGCACCCCACGCAGCAATCGCGCGACGGACTGCAGGTGCGGCTGGTGTGCGAGGCGATGAACATCAAGGGCGGCCAGTCGCTCGGCCGAGCCGTGGTGGACATCAAGCCGCCGCTGGAGAAAACGCAGATCAATAAATTCACGCGTTTCTGTGCGCGGAAGCTGATGCACGACATGACGCTGACGTGGAGCGCTCCGCCGCCCGCGCCGGCGAGCATGCTGCCGGCTTCGCCGATGGAGAAACCGATCGAGAAGCCGATCGAGAAGCCGACGATGCCGGGCAACAATCCGCCAGCGACGCAGCCCGGTATGCCGGAGCGGTAATCGGTCGAACGCGATTTGAAATTTAGTTATCGAAAACGAAAGTGAGAATCGAAATGAAAAAGCTGATCCTGCTGACCGCCCTGGCGCTATTCGCCGGCTGCAACGAAGTCCGGCCACCGATCGAAGCGCGCAACGATCCGTTCCGTCCGCTGCAGATTTCGTACACGGACGAACTGACCCGCAACTCCACAGCCGTCGGCGACATCAAGCTCTCGCGCAGCACTGCGGATATTCTTAGCGTGACGGTCCCGATCCGCTCGACGGTGAACACGGCCTTCTACATCGACTGGCGAATCACCTTCTTCGACGCCGCCGGCGCGCCGATGTCGAACACCGGCTGGGCCCACCACATGCTCAACCCGCTGACGACCGAATACCTCACTGGCAACAGCCTGAGCCCCGGCGCCAAGCAGTTCCAAATCGACCTGCGCCGCGCGGAGTGACCGAAGAACGCGTTCTACATTCCACGCCGCTTCTGAGCGTACCCGCGAAGAGGCGGATTCTTCCGCACCGTCGGAAAACCGCTGGTTAGGAAGGATGCGATCCGGGGCGTCCGTCGGCAGACACCTCCGTCTTGCAACTCCCGACCGGCTGCCTATACTTTCGCGACTCGCGACCAGGGATTGCCCGCAAGGCGATCCCTTTCGCATCTCGGGTGTGTACCGAAGTGGACAAACGGGACAGACTGTAAATCTGTTGGCTTACGCCTTCGTAGGTTCGAATCCTACCGCACCCA
>JBBQNK010000097.1:0-5365 GCA_038329865.1 Tepidisphaerales bacterium
GGCGTGACCCCACCCTGCTGATCGCCCGCCGACTACGAGCCCGCCGGCGTACATCGACTGCCTGCGACAGGAATCAAATAACGGCTGTCAAAAACAACGTGTTTTGCAGCAGCCTGCTAGAGCATTTCACCTAAAGCTATATCGTCATCATGAGGTACTCGGAAGGGTCTAGCCACTCCGCGTAGTCGGCTAGATCCTTCAGAGTAGCTCAGGATGACATTGACGAAAACTCACGCAATACAAGTGAAAGTGATACGCTCAAAAAGGTTCCAGCGCGATCTCATCGCATCTTGAGAATGAACGACGTGACGTCCACCGGCTTGGTCGGATCGGTCGGGTCGGTGGTTTCTGTGGAATCGAGCGAGTCGCTGCTGAGCAGGACCGACAGCGTCCGCAGCACGGGAATGTGCCGGCCGATCACGACGAGGCAGGCGGTCAGCGGCATGGCGAGGATCAGACCGGCCGCGCCCCACAGCCAGCCCCAGAAGAACGTCGCCAGCACCACGCCGATGGACGAAACGCCGGTACTGTGGCCGAACAGCAGCGGCTCGATTAAGGCGTAGGTGATCGCTTCGGCAATGCAGTAGGCGCCGATGACCATTCCCGCCCGAGACCAGCCGGGGAAAATTGCGATCGATAGCGCGATCGGGAGAGACGCGGCGATCCACGCGCCGATGTACGGGACGTATCGCATCAGACCTGAAAGAACGCCCCACAGGATGGCGTTAGGCACGCCGATGAGCGTCAGCGCGACGGAGATGATGATTCCATATCCGAGATTGATGATGAGCTGCGTTCGCAGGTAGCTGCCGACTTTTTTCAGGGCTTCGTCGATGGTGTCGAGCGGAATGCCAAGCCGCCAGTGCTCGCCGATCCAGTGAAGCCTGCGGTTGACGATTTCGGAATCGATGAGCAGGAAGTAAACCATGACGAAGACCACGCCGGTCTGCGTCAGCGAGGAGAGGAACGGCGCCAGGATCGCCGCGGCGATGGTTTTGAAATCCATGCCGTTGTCAGCGGCGGCGGGCTTTGCTTCGGGAGCTGCGACGATGGGCGTGACACTTTGGGTCGTCGCGAATTGTTTCTTGACGCTTTCCACCGTGCCGCTCACCCGGCCGAAAAAGCCGGAGAAGTACTGTCGGAAGTCCTTGGACTTTTCGACCAGGTTGTGCTGGTAGTCGGGCAGTTTTTCGTTCAGCTTGGCTACTTGCGATGAAAGCAGGAGGATCATTCCCACGATGCACGCCGCCACAAACCCGGTGGCCAGCAACGCTGCGACGGCCTTGGGAACGCGCCATTTGGAGAGATAATTGACGAAAGGCTTGAGCAGGAAGCTGATGAGGATCGCCACCGCCAGCGGAATCAGCAGATCGCGGCCGATATAGAGCACAAACACCGTCAGCACCGAGGCGGCGAACACCGCGCAACGCTGAATGGATTCCATCGACGCTTTGACCATGATCAGCTCGTCTTCACTTCAACTACCGGTTCGTCAGGCGGCTGCATGCTCTTGCTGGCAAAATGCGTCGCGGCGATTTTCCCGGCGGCGAGAAGAACGGGTTTGAGCAGGTTACCGGCCGCCATGGAAAGGCGGAGTGTCTTCATCAGGGCCGGGTGATCTTTCGAGCCGACCAGGAAGCCGGACATGGCCGCCACGCCCACGGTGGTGAATGGGTGCTTGCGCAGGGGCGCGAGGGGATCGATCGCCCGGGCGGCTTCATGAAGGCGCGCCTTGGCGTCATCGAGAGATTGGTCGGCGTCTTCAGTGATCGTGAGGCTCATGGTGCCCTCGGCTGGCAAGCAGTTGCCGGATCGTCGCGCCGCCGATCGCGGCCAGCAGTAACGCGACCACGCCGAACACCGCTGCCGCGCCGGCGGGCGTCAGCGGTCTGGCCAAGAACTGGAACAGGCTGAACAGCAGGAAGCCGATCCCGGTCATGGCCAGGATCACGATGATGACACCCAGCGCCATCGCGATCGCGATCCGAACCAACTGATCGCGCAGCATTCGCCCTTCGGCTTCCACCAGTTCGAACGCGGCGACGATCAGTCGGACGAGCGATTCCATCTAATCACTTCTTGTGGCTGAAGACCTTGGCAAGCAGGAAACCCACGCCGATGGCAATCGCGGCGCTGGTAACCGGGTTCTCGCTGATCTTCTGCCCGAGCGCTTCGAGCGATTCGCCGCCTCGATCCTGCCAATCGTGCAGGTGGGTCTTGATGTCATCGACGGCGTCGGTGGCGTGAGATTTGACCTGGTTTTTCATGGCCTTGCCTCCCGATTTACCTACGCCGACGGTGTCGCTCAAGAGCGTCATTACGTCGGAGCGGAGCTTGCCGAAGCTGGATTTGAGATCTTCGATGTCGCCGGAGAGTTTGTCCCGGGCGTCATCCTTGAGGTTTCGAAGGTCGTCTTTAACTGCTGACATATCAATCTCCTATGTAAATGCTGAGCTTGTTGCACTGTTGATTGCTACACGACCGGGGGCTTCTTGCCCGTCAGCAGCGAGAACAGCAGCGAAACCACGAACAGCACGATGAAAATAAAGAAAAGGATCCGAGCGATCCCAGCCGCGTCGGCTGACACGCCCGCAAAGCCCATCACGCCGGCGATGATCGAAACGACCAGGAATACGAGTGTCCAATAAAGCATTGAGTGACTCCTTATCAAAAAACTGCACCTGCAAGCCCATTTCAAAACTAACGATAGTCCTGCTGAGCTCGCGTGGATATAGGGGATTGGCTGATGTTGATTATTCGGCCCGCCACGCAGCAAAACCTGATCGGTCGGGCAAAAAAACTTCCGTGGGGCGAACCTAAGTTCGCCCCGCGGATGGATTTACAACCTACTTCGTCCGCGCATCGGCAC
The DNA here is from genome assembly GCA_038329865.1 of Tepidisphaerales bacterium. Taxonomy (GTDB): domain Bacteria; phylum Planctomycetota; class Phycisphaerae; order Tepidisphaerales; family Tepidisphaeraceae; genus JANMES01. Next base: position 2,870 of record JBBQNK010000097.1, read on the forward strand.
GGCCAGAGTAATAGTCATCGACCGAGTTGCGGAACTGCGGATCCGCAAAGTCCGGCCAATTCTTCTTGTCGAAGCCAGGGGCGGCTTTCAGGCGATCCTTGTCGACGTTCAGCACGAATTTCTCGTCGTCGGCCTTGGTCTGCAGGGACGCGTATGGGATCGCGAACAGCTTATCGCCAACGCCGAGCACCCCGCCGAACGAAAGAACGGCGTACTGCACGCTGCCGGTGTGGGCATCGATGACCAGGTCATCGATGGCGCCCAGGTTTTCATTGGCCGGGTTGCGAACGTCTGCCCCCAGCACCGCCGAAACGCGACGGCACCAGAGCAGACCCTTTTCTTCCGGGCCTGGCTTCTCGGCCATCTTCATGTCAGCCGGCTTCTGGGTCATTTGCTTCTTTTCGATCTGGTCGCGGTGGGCGTCATGATCGGCGTAGAAGCGATTGATCTGATCGCGAAGGGTTGAGTTCGCCATGTCCGGCCAGTTCTTTTCATCGAAGCCCGGCGAGTCTTTCAACATCGCGGAGTCGAGCATGAGGAAGAGTTTGTCGGGCTCGATGCTGCGCATCTCCAGTGCGCGCCACGGTACGGCAAACAGCTTGTCGCCCATGCCGAGCACGCCGCCGTAGGAAACGACCGCGTATGAAATGCGGTTGGTTCCGCCGTCGAGGACGATGTCCTTGATCGAGCCGATTTCCTTGCCTTCCTGGTTGTACACGTCCTTGCCGATGATCTGGCTGGCGCGCTTGATGATCATCTTCTGTTCGTGCTTGTCGGTCATCATCTTCGAGTCGTGCTTGTCCATCATGTTGTCCTCGGCCAGGCAGATGCCGCCGGCGACGAGCGGGATGGCGACCAGCAGGCTTGCGATTCGACGTTTCATGGGGTTGCTCCTTTCAAAGGGCTACTTGCCTCCGGGTCCGTTTTCCTTCGATTGTCGAAGGAAGATTGAGCGGACCAAATGAGGTCGATCACTCAAGGGTAGAAGCGCGCCCGAATTTTTTGCATCGGGCCATCGGCTCGGATTGGAGTCAGGTGACAGCGACGGGTGCTCTCGGAAAAACCCCTATAAACGAAGGGCGAAAACGTTTGCCGCGGGAAAGTCAGCGAATCCCCGATGGGCGGGGGCGTTGCCCTTTCCCTATTCTTTGGCGCGTCGAAATGAACGGGTCGTCAACGCCAGTCTATTGGAGAATTTATGGAACCGCTTTTAGCAATGTCGATGCAATACCCTGTCGCCGCCGCCGGTTACTCGCTGTTGTATCTACTGTTCGGCGGAGGTCTTTTCGGTGCCGTGGTGATTTTCGTTGTTGCGAAAATGCTCGGCAAATAATTCGAATACAGTCTTGAAACTCTGAACCATCGAAAACTATCGAGGTGAATGATGTGGACGCCAACCTATGTCGCTAAGCGTGTCGGGGATGAGTACATCATGGTCCGTATAGATCCAGAAGGTGTGATCCATCGCGCCGGACTCGCGGGCCTGGGGCTCGGGATCGTCGGATACGGTCTGATGCGGCGAGGAATCGTCGGCGCGATCGCCTGCGCCGCCGGCACCGCAATCGCGTACACCGGTTGGACAGGGCGGAGCCTGCTCCCGGTTTCGCGGAAATCCAGCGATAATTGTGAGGAAGGCTCGTCAGCGAGAGGCAATTCGTTTGCCCGGCCTGCGGGCTCGCACGATCCGGTGGAGGAAGCCTCGATGGAGTCTTTCCCCGCCAGCGATCCGCCGGGCTCATCGCATTCTAATGTTTAGCTGAGAATTTATATTCGGCAACATCGATCTGAAGCCCCGCAAGGGGCTTTTGCGCGCATAAATCTTAGACATCCACTTTGGCACCCTGTTATACTACGCGGTGAATGGGCCGCGCTCGTGAGCGAATAAATGCTTTAGCCTACAGGCGATGGAACACGTTGCGGTTCCACCTCGGGCTGAGCCTTTGGCTTATTTCGCTATTCTAACAGGCTCTGCCTCTATGGCCGATGTATTTCTAGTTGATGATCACCCCGACGTTCGCGAAGTTGTGGGTCAGCTCTTGAAGATGCACGGGCACACGGTCCATTTCATCGCCAGCGGGGAAGAGGCGCTGGAGAAGATGGCCGTCCACCTCCCGGAGGTGGTCGTCACCGATCATCGACTGTCGGCGATGAGCGGCGTGCAGCTGCTTCAGATCATCCGCGCCGATCCCAAATACAAAGACGTGCACTGCGTGCTGTTCAGCGCCGATGAAAACACCCGCGAACTCGCCGCCGAAGCCGGCGCGCACACCTTCTGGCTCAAAGGGTCTGACTCAATGTTCGACTCCATCGCCCAGCTCCAGTCCTTAGTCGAGCAAAGCAAAGCCGGAATCTAGAGCGAGTCAACTTCAGGTGTAGCGTCATCCCGAGGTACGCCGAGGGATCTCGGATTTCAAACGGTTCTCGTGCTCCCGAGATCCCTCGGCGTACCTCGGGATGACGGAGACAAAACATCCGACGCCCGCTACGGTTGAAGTT
>JBBQNK010000098.1:0-5212 GCA_038329865.1 Tepidisphaerales bacterium
ATTCGTGAACGACCAGGTCGTCGGCATTCTGAACAACAACATCGACCAGCTGGTTTACTACTCGCAAAAGGCGGAGATTCCCAAGGCCGTACGTGATGCACTCGCCGACGTGATCGCCAAGAAGCAGGCGATGGTCGACACGGAAAACCAGATCAACCTGAAGAACGCCCGCCTGAGCCAATACCCCGGCGAGCAGCAGCGGATTCGCGAGAACATCAAGATTTTCGACCCCAACAGCGAATCCCGCCGCCGGCTGCAGACGAAATTGGACAAGCAGGAGACGGAGATCGAAACCCTGCAAACCGAAGTCCAGGACTTGCAGAAGAAGCGCGCCGCCCAGCAGGCGGAGTTCGAGAAATCGCTCGAAGGGTTGGACGTCGGTTGAGCCGCATATAATCACCGAATGAACCGCGCGCAATCGGCCGATTCAATCTTCAGCGACACTGTTCAATGGGACATCGTTGTCATCGGCGGCGGTGCGACCGGGATCGGCATCGCGGTCGATGCCGCGTCGCGCGGCTACTCGGTCTGCCTGCTCGAGCAGAGCGACTTCGGCAAAGGCACTTCCAGCCGATCAACAAAGCTCGTGCACGGCGGCGTGCGATACCTGCGGCAAGGCAACATCTCTCTCGTGATGGAAGCCCTCAAGGAACGGGGAATCCTGCGGCAGAACGCGCCGCACCTCGTCCATGAACTGCCGTTCATCGTCCCCAACTATGCAAGGTGGGAAGCGCCGTTTTACGGCTTTGGGATGAAGGTCTACGACCTGCTCGCCTTCGGTTCCGGGTTCGGCCACTCGCGCCTCCTCACCAAAGCCGAGGTGCTCGAACACATTCCCACGCTCGACCCGGAGAAACTCCGCGGCGGAGTCATTTATTACGACGGCCAGTTCGACGACGCCAGACTTTTGATTCACCTTGCACAGACGGCGGACCAACTCGGCGCGAAATTGCTGAACTATGCGCGCGTAGTCAATCTGACCAAGGCCGCGGACGGCAAGATCGATGGTGTTTGCGTCGATGATCTTCAGTCCGGCCAGCGTCATACGATTCGCGCTCGATGCGTCATCAACGCCACCGGCGCTTTTACAGACGCCATCCGCAAGATCGACGATCCCGCAACGACTCCGATGATCTCGCCGAGCCAGGGCGTGCACCTGGTGCTGAACCGATCGTTCCTTCCCGGCGACGCGGCGATCATGGTGCCGCGAACCGACGACGGCCGAGTGATGTTCGCCATCCCCTGGTACGGCCGGGTGCTTATCGGCACGACCGACACGCCGATCACCAACTCGACGCTCGAGCCCATGGCCATGGAAAGCGAGATCGAGTTCCTGCTCAACACCGCTTCGCAATACCTGGCCAAGCACCCGACGCGCGACGACGTGCTGAGCGTATTCGCCGGCATTCGGCCACTGGTGAAAAGCTCGGCGGACGTTAAGAGTTCATCACTATCGCGCGACCACACGATCATCTCCTCCGAGTCCGGCCTGATCACGATCGCCGGCGGAAAATGGACGACGTATCGCAAAATGGCGGAGGACTGCGTCGATCATGCTGCGATGTCATGCGATTTGGAAAAACGCCCCTGCGTCACGAAGGATTTGCGCATCCACGGCTACGATGAAGACGCGCAGCGGTTCGGAGATTTCTCGCACTACGGCTCGGATGCCCTGAAACTCCAGGAACTGACGACGGCCAACCCGTCGCTCGATCGCCGTCTGCACCCAGATTTGCCGGTGTATGCGTCCATGGTCACGTGGGCCGTCCGATTCGAAATGGCCCGCACGGTAGACGACGTCCTCGCCCGCCGAACGCGTGCGTTGTTGCTCAACGCCAAAGCCGCCATCGCCATCGCGCCGGAAGTAGGCCACCTGATGGCCGCGGAACTGGGACGAGACGAAAACTGGGAAAAAAGTCAGGTTGCGGATTTTACAAACATCGCCCAGAGCTACGTGATCAATTCGTCGAAGTAACGAAAAACTCCGTCCGGGAAGGATGGTGCTTTGGAGCAGGCGAGCGGTCAGTCGAACGATTGCGTATCGCGCCGACCACGCGACGAGGGAAACTCAGATTCTTCGGGGGTCCAGCGATCAACCCACCAGGCCGGGGCCTCGGCGCCATCGCTGACGCTCCTTCCCAAGAAGGCGATTTTAGGTTTGGCGCCGGAGTTGAGTTTTTTCACGCTTTGCGTGAAGGCCCCATCGTCCATGTCGCCCCCGACGCGGAAGCAGGGCCAGCCGACAGTCTTGATGTCTTCGTGATATTTGACGTAGTCGCCGCCCCAGAGATGGAGGCCGTTAATTGGCTGCGGAAAGGCAGGGAGTTTGAGAATTTCATCCAACGGCGGCAATGGCAAAGGCTCTCACTTCCACTTGCCGCGGACTTTGTCCGGCTGGATTCCCGGTGCATTGGCAGCAGGCGGGTTGAGCAGGCCAACCCCAAACGCGCCCGCAACTTCGAGCACCACTACACTTGCGACATTGGCGATGTATTTCATACGCTACTACTGGACCGGGATTTCCAGGCTGGGTTGGGCCGACGACCGTCACCGACCATCTTGCGTTGCATAATAACTCCAAATCCGGCCTGAACGTAGCGGTATGATGAGCGAGCGTTAAGGGGTTGTGCTGCCGATGATCAATCAGCTACTAAGTCGAAGGAACGATCGACCAGACAACAGATGAATTCATGATAGATGGCCCCATCTGCCCGCTCCCGAGTTGCGCGAACTATCTCCAGCGCTGCACGCATTTTAGCAACTCCAGCCGGCCGTGAAACGCCAGAGTCGATCGCCGGGCCGCGATGTGCAATCACCTGGCAACGCCAATGTTATTTCTCCGGGGCGCCTTTCAGCAGGCTGTTAAGCCAGGTTTCTTCCTCGGCGAAGTCGGGCTTGCCTTCGCGGATGTTCTCGATCCCCGCGGCTTTCGCCACTTTCAGGAACCGGCGGATGTGGGCGGCATAGCCGTCATCGATTGCGGTCACTTTGCCGTTTTTCGGATTTCCGTCGTAGGTCACCATCCCCTCGGGCTTGAACCGCCAATGCTCGATGTACGCATAGTCGTGGCCTAGCCGCGCTTCCTCGACCCGCTTGAGTAATTCCGGATTTCCGGCGACGGCGGTCTCGGCCTCGTCCCATAATTTGTCGCCGGCGCGCAGCACTTCCTCCGTCAGGTACTTAGGCGTCCGCGAGCCGTAGATCGGCATGGCAATGTGCTCCTTCTCCACTTCGCCCGCCAGCAGGTCGAGGTACTTCTGGATCGCCGGCGCGGCCGCGCCGTACACGCCTTCGAGGTATTCGGTCGTCACCTTTGCCAGATCGGCGTTGGGCTTCCACATGAAGGTCGCGGCCAGGTAGCCCGTCAGGCCGCACATCCCGGCGCCCTTCGATTGCCAGTTGCCCTGCTCCACCACGCCCGTCACGTGGTTCTTCACAAAGTACCGCAGGTTCGCATCGATCACCCGCTGATTCGGGAACGGCAACACGTAATAGCTGAAATTCGTGGTGTAATCCCACACCCACAGGCGGTCGCAAACCGAGGCCCACTTCTCCAGGTCCCGCGAAAACGCGCGGTTCCCCGATTGCTTCCATCCGTCGATCGGCTCGCCGAAAGAACACTTGATCGTTGAGAGGCGAATGATCACGTTCTTCGCCGGCTTCATCGTCTTCGGCGGCTGACGCGACCACTCATACGCCAGCGTTTCGACCGCGCGATCCGGAAACTCCTTCGCCACGTTCTCCGCCACGCGGTTAACCAGGAAAAGCACCTGCGCCGCGTGCGTGCCCTCTTTGGCGTCCAGCGCCGCGCACGTGGCGCACTGGCAATAACTCTCGGTGTCGTTCTGGCTGATCGAAAGCACCTTCGCATCGGGATTGGCGCGAAACGCTTCCCGCACCCGTTCCGTCACCAGCTTGATCACCTCTTCATTCGTCGGGCAAAGCTGGTCGGCCACGCGCTTGCCGGCCACCTCGCTGAAATACTCCGGATGCGTTTTGAAATACTTCTCCGCCGGCAGCAGTTTTCCGAACGTATGCACATAAAACTCGGGCACATACTTCACCGCCCCGCCGTGCCTGGCATCCAAAAGCTTCGTCGTGTTCACATGATTCCGCGCCATCCAGTCGGGTTCCCACAAATCAAACGCCATCACCTCCCGATACTCCAGCGCCGGAATCTTCTTCTCATCCAATGCCCCCACTGCCAGCTTTTCCACGTGCGGAATCCGGCTGATCTTCGGCGTGAACCACTGACAGCCGAAATGATCCTCCAGCAGCCCATACGCGCCGTACAAATTCCCCCTTCCGGTATTCCCCGCGATCACCAGCCGACCCCCCACCGTCCGGATCAAATATCCTTCTTCGCCCAGCCCCTTCAAATCCAAATCCTTCGCCACCGTCCGCAGCCGCGCGCTATCTCCCAGCAGGATCTCCTGCTCCCGCGCCGCCCTATCATCGCCCGTGATTTCGAGCTTCGCCCCGGTCATTTCCTCGACAAATCTGCGCAACTCTTCCGCAGCATACTTTGTCGCGGGCCCCGCATCCTTGCCCACCACGATCGCGTAATCGGTCTTGCCCTCCTTCGCCAACACCACTTCTTCCGCCCGAGCCGTGCCGGCCAGAGACATCCCAACGCCGCACACTGCCAACAACACCCAATACCATCGCATGCCAAACCTCCTCGCACTGTTTTGCCCCACCGCACCTCAGCACAACGTGCCACGGCCACAACTATCCGGAATTTCTCCGTTGGCCTTGAACTGATAATCCATCCCACGTTGAGCAATGAGCGCCAGGATGAGCGCAATCCCGACTCTAACGGTCCACTGGTGCCCACTCCTGGCAAATCGTTCTTCGTGGAGGGCTGGCCCGACTCGCTTGACGCCTTGCGAGAACTCGTTGATCTGTCGCTACTTGGTTACGAAATAAAGAACCCGGCGTCATTTGACGTCGGGTTCTTAAAGAAGCGGGCGAAGGGGGTCGAACCCTCGACATTCACGTTGGCAACGAAAATGACTCGCACGCCCAAGAAGCGTATATTAAACGAGTTACGACTTCAACTCACATCGCGCGCAGCGCCGGCGCAGCGGTTCTTGGGCATCGCACCACCGACCATGAACTCCAAGCTCTAATTAGTGCATGGCCGTCACTGCCGCCGGTCATTAAGGCCGGCATCCTCGCAATGGTTCGTGCAACTCCAGTGTGAAACCCA
>JBBQNK010000099.1:0-5053 GCA_038329865.1 Tepidisphaerales bacterium
GTTGCTTCGCGAAGAGATCGGCCGCTGCGCTGCGGTGCGAGCAAAGACGCTGCGGACCTCACCGCCGAGGCGCATGATCCAGTCGAGTTCGTGAATGCTGATTTCCATCAGTAATCCGCCGCTCAGCGAATGGTCCGTCCGCCAGGCGGGGTTTTTTGCCGGATCGAGATACGTCAACCGCCGCGACCAGATGGAAACCAGTTCGCCCAGGTCGCCGCCGGCGACAATTCGTTGAAGCGTCTGCAGCGGCCGCGAGAACCGCGGCGAGAATCCGACGACTGACTTCACGCCAGCGTTGGCAACCGCCCGGGTGATCTTCTCCGCGTCGGGCAGGTTAAGGCCCATCGGCTTTTCTCAGTAGACGTGAAGACGTCGCTCGGCAGCGGCGATCGCGTGCTCGGTGTGAAGAAAATTCGGAGAACTTATGACGACCGCATCGACGTCGTCCAGAAACTCCACCATCGACTTGCAAACACGGGCGTCAGTCGCGCTCGCGAGAGAAACGGCACGCTCCGTCGCAGGATCCGCAATCGCCACCACCTTGGCCCGCGGCGAGGCGGCAAAATATTCCGTATGCGCCTTGGCGTTCGGCCCGGCTCCGACAATCCCGATGCGAATCATGGCAACTCTCCAGTCATTTTGGGCTGCATCACACGCAGCAACCTATTTATACCAGCTTCATTTGTCCGCGGCATTACGTCTTGAGAAACTTTGGAATTGAGCAACGCGCAGACCATTCAGAATCCCAAATAACGTGCGTTGAAGTGGACATCACACCATAGAGAAAGGAATGAACTGCAAGGACTTACTCGGCTGCGCTTTTGCGAGCTATTCGAACAATTCGACTGATCGGCTTTCCGATTTCGCCGCTGCAAGAGCTGGGCAGTGGCCAATGGACATCATGTCTGGCAGCATCAGCCTGCCAACAGTGCTATTGCGGACTTGAACGACACAGCCGCCCTTGTGCACACGTGTGTCTAAATGTCCCCTGTTGAGTACTGAAATTGAGCCTACCACGCGGCGGGGCGGCGGATGGTGAAATCGGTCGCCAGGGCGAACGATACGCCGTTGGGCAGCAGCAGGGGGTTGAATCTTCGGGTCTGCTCTTGTGGTTCCAGGCCGTGCTGGCGGAAGACGGCGATCGCCGGGCCGTCGGCGAGTGTTGTCACGCCGGCGGGCGACAGTTCGATCGGCAGGTGTAGATTCCCCAGTTCGTACGCGACCGTCGCGAGCTTGGCCGGGTCGGGCGTGGTCGCGGTGAGGAGCGCCACCGGCTGAAGATCGACGTAGATCAGTCGCGACGCGTCCTCGTAAATTACGTCGCGATGGGCCAGCCGTACCGCGGGCGGGAGGATGATTCGTAGGATCGTTCCGTCGGGGAGCGTTTTTTTCATCGCCCGGCTTCTGCACTCGAGCCATGTGAGCGACACGCCGATCCGCTGCTGCGCCGGGTCGGTCGGCGATTCGTCGATATGGCGCAGCACACGGTCACACAGCATGATGATTCATCTCCCGATCGATCGACCGACGCGGTTCAGGAATCGCCGGCGGCGTTTTGCGGCTCGCGGACGAATTCGATGCTCGTGACGAGCAATTCCCGGCCGGCCCGCAGATCGTTGCCCGGCTGGCCGCATTCGTCGCAGCAGATCGACTGCACCGAGCGCACGTCGCGCTCGGCGAGGCATTGCGTGCACCAGAGGCGCGGGTGAATTTCTTCGATCTCCAGCACCGCGCCGCTCACGGCCGACTCTTTCGCCGCGACGGCGAACGCGCTGGAAAGGGCGGCCGGCACGATTCCCGAAAGTTTGCCGACTGACACGAAAATCGTCCCGACGCGTTCGTCCGGTTCGACCGATAATTGCGCGAGTTGCTCGCTCACAAGCTCGACCAGACTTTGCGCGACACTCAATTCGTGCAATCTGCACTCCCGGGAAAACTTTTTGAAGTTAGCACGGTGTGGCTTACCATGCCAACGAAAAATACCATGCCCGATCTCGATCAAACCTGGCTGCTCCTGCAACTCACCGACTCCAGTTTCCCCGCCGGCGCTTTCGCGCACTCCAGCGGGTTGGAGGCGGCGTGGCAGCTCGGCGATATTCCCGGGCCTCGCGAGTTGGCGCAATTTTTAGGCAGCGCCCTGCGGCAGGTGGCGACGTACTCCGCGCCGATCATGATTGCAGTTTGCACGAATCCCGGGCGATTGAAGGAACTCGATCTCTTCTGCGACGCGTCTATTACTAATGTCGTCGCGAATGAAGCCAGCCGATCGCAGGGTCAGGCGCTGCTCGCGGCCACGGCGCGGGTGTTCAAGATCGAAGCGCTGGCCGAGTACGAGCGGCAGTTCCGGAAAGATCACGGGCCTTGCCATTTTGCGGTGGCCTTCGGGGCGGTTCATGCCGCGCTGGCGATCGAACCGGAGAAGGCGATTCACAGTTTTCTGTTCGTCACCCTGCGCGGGCTGATCTCGGCCGCGGTTCGGCTGGGGATCGTCGGGCCGCTCGAAGGGCAGGCGATTCAGTTCGAGCTTTCGCGGCAGTCGCCGAAGTGGATCGCGGCTTGCATGGCGATTTGCAACGTCGAGGAGATTTGCCAATCGTCACCGATGATGGATTACTACCAGGCGTTGCAAAATCGCTTGTATTCAAGGCTTTTCGTGAGTTGAGGAGCTGAGTCAATGAGCAGTCTTTCGGGCCATAGCCACGAACAGTGGGACCACGCGGGCGTTTTTTCTGATCGCCCGCGCGCGATGCAGAATCGGGATTTTTCGCAGCGCGCCTTCACCGTGGGCGTCGGCGGGCCGGTCGGCAGCGGGAAGACGGCGCTCATGCTGCAGCTTTGCCTGCGGCTGCGCGACCGCATGGGAATCGCCGCGGTCACGAACGATATTTTCACGCGTGAAGATGGAGAATTTCTGGTGCGGAATCACGCGCTCCCGGCCGAGCGAATCCGCGCCGTGCAGACCGGCGGGTGCCCGCACGCGGCCATCCGCGAAGACATCCTGGCCAATCTGCTTGCATTAGAAGAACTTCATGAACGATTCAGCCCGGAATTGCTGCTGATCGAATCCGGGGGCGACAATCTCGCGGCCCATTTCAGCCGGGAATTAGCGGATTTTACGGTCTACGTGATCGACGTGGCCGGCGGCGATAAAGTCCCACGCAAGGGCGGGCCGGGCATTACGCAATCTGATCTGCTGGTGATCAACAAGACCGATCTCGCGTCCGCCGTCGGCGCGGATTTGAACGTGATGGCAACCGATGCCGCCCGCATGCGCGGCGACGGGCCGGTCATTTTCGCGCAGGTCCGCAACGGCGTTGGTGTGGATGAGATCATCTCTCAGATTCTCAAATCCCTTGGAAGCATCCACTCGTAAACTTGTCTACAACTTTTGAATTTGCCTAGAGGGTATGCGGGATTCCCCGAATTGCGCCCAAAGTGCGCGCGTGTCAAAAAATGACCTACGCGTTTTCCGAACAAAAAATTAATGTCAGATGGCACGATCATTGCTTTGGCCGGGATTTCCCATATGGACTTCCACCGACGAACGTCGTCGGCCACTTCGTGAATGATACCGAGTAGTGGCGTTCGCCCAAAGACTTTTCCTGGCTGGCAGCCACTTGAATCGGGACGATTTGGGCGGCCATGTTTCCCCTATTAACGCTTCCGGCCCTATCCCGACGACACATAAACAGACGGCTGCCATAACCCCGGTCTTCTTGCATGTCGTTCTCGCTCTTTGTCATCATCCCGACGCCGCCGTCGCCGGTTCGACTGCGCTCACCGAAGTCAGTCGCAGTCTCCAGATTCGTTCCAGAATCAGACGGAACACTATTCGAGGAACGGCCACCTCCGCCATCTGGAACACCACCGACCTTGCGTGATGCACCACTTTCGCCCCGATCTTGATGAGCTTCTCCCGCAGCGTCGTCAGCGACCAGTGCTTCACGCCAATGGGCAACGCCAGCCGCCGCAGGAAGTTCCCCATGTTGTACGCCAGGGCGAACAGTTGCAGCCGAACCTGATTGTCAGCGAAGTCGTGGCAGGATAGTCGGGTCCACTTCAATGCGTTCTTGCCCTCTTTAATCCATTGCTCAGCTGTACCCCTCCCGTTGTAGAACCAAGTTACTCCGGCAGCACCGCCGCCAAGGTTGGTGACGATGAAGCCGACGCGGGGGAATAATTCGCCCTGATGCCACTCGACCTTGGCTACCACACGGCGGGCTTTGTCCCAACTGGCCGCTTGGTACATGAAATCGTGATACAAGACGATGGGCTTCTGCGGCGGTCGTCCCATCGGACGTTTCAGCAGATGCTCGATTTGCCGCTCCAACAGACCGTTTGACTTCAGGCGGATCGCATAACTGTAGTGCTCGGCTTCGAGAAACGCATACAACTCGGGAATGGCAAAGGCCGAGTCGCCCCGGAAGAACTTCTTGATCGCCATCGATCGGTAACGGGCGATCACCGGTTCCAGAACCGACCGCCAGTCATCGGCGCTGTGGACATTGCCGTTGCGAAGCAGGGCCCGTTCCAAATCTCCGTGCTGGTTGAAACAAAACGCCGGATGGTAGCAGGTGCATTCAAAGTAACCATTGTAAGCAGAGCCTTCCTGATGTCCGTGGGTCTCGCTCACCGAGCTATCCATGTCCAGAATGATTCGGTCGCTGGGCTTTCGCTTCCGCAACATGTCGATCCATTGGCCTGGTAGGTCCGCCAGCGTCTTCAGATTGCCTGATTGCGTGAGTACCTCGGTCTCAAACCGGCCCATCTGGCTGGTGGAGGCGGCGGTGTGTTCCTTGGCTCTGCCGCCCACCACGTGCCGCATCGTCGGATCGACGGCCAATCGCTCGGCATCATTGGTATCTTCGTAACCAGCCAGTCGGCTGTAGATCGACTGACGAAGTAGTCCAACCAAAGTGTGTTGAGTATTCTTCCCGGTACGCGAATCCTGTACCTGAGTTCCAGCCATCGTCGTCAAGCCCAGCGAGTCATCCAGTTCGCGGTAGACCAGCAACCCTGCATCACTGGTAACTTTCGAGCCGTGGAATTCGAG
>JBBQNK010000100.1:0-2917 GCA_038329865.1 Tepidisphaerales bacterium
CGTCGCGGCGATAATAGCCATCCGTGGCCTCCTGTTGGTTGGTGACTTCAGCACCACCATTCTGACAGGAGGTCACGTCTTGCGCGAATATCTTAAATGCAATCGCAGCGCGGAGTTACGCACTAAGCTAATGGCGTTCAGTAGTGACCCTTCTTTCCGCCCCGCCTCCAGACAGCGCTAGTGCCGTAAAGATGCGCGAGAAATGACAGCCGCTATTCTTTCCTCTTGTCTTTGGTGGCACAGACATTCCTGTCTGTGACGAAACGAGGTATTCCTCGATTCGTGCTCTTCGTTGTAGATCGCAGAGCACGGACGGATGAATACCTCCGCCCGTCACAGACAGGAATGTCTGTGCCACCGCAGACTTCCTCTTCTGGAGGGCGGGCGTCCTCACCCGCCGGGTCCTGCGCCCGGCTCGGCGGCTGGGGACAGCCGCCCTCCTTGGCGGTAACTCACGCCGGCGGCGATTTTCGCTATAATCGGCCGCTGCGATGAATCCCGGCCGCCAAGTCCAACCTCTGAAAATCGGCTCGCTGCAGTTGGCGACCAATCTGCTCCTCGCGCCGATCGCCGGGTACTGCGATCTGTCGTTCCGTCTCGTCGCGCGATCCTGCGGCGGCGTTGGCCTGGCGTGTACCGATCTGCTCTGTCCGCAGGGCGTGTTGCGGGAGAATAATCGCTCGCTGCAGCTGGCGCAGACGTGCGAGGAAGATTCGCCGCTGGCGATGCAGCTTTACGGGGCCGACGTGGAGTTGCTCTGCGAGGCGGCCAAGTGGGCGGAGGACCGCGGGGCGCACCTGGTCGATATCAACATGGGCTGCCCGGTCGACAAAGTCACGAAAAAGAACGGCGGCAGCAAGCTGCTGTGCGACCCGGACGCGACGCTGAAGATGGTCGAGAAAATCAAAGCGAGCTTGCGGCACGTGCCGCTCACCTGCAAGCTGCGGCTGGGGTGGGACGACTCGTGCATCGTCGCCCCGGCGATGGCGCGGCGACTGGAAGACGCGGGCGTGGCGGCGGTCACCATCCACGGCCGCACGACGGAGATGCGCTTCAGCGGGAAGGCCCGGCTCGACGGGATCGCGGAAGTCGTGGCGGCGGTGAAGCACATCCCGGTGATCGGCAACGGCGACGTCTGCACGCCTGAAGATGCTCAGCGGATGATCGAGCAGACGGGGTGCGCGGGGATCATGATCGGCCGCGGAGCGCTCAGCACGCCGTGGATTTTCCGCGACACGTGGAGCTACCTCACCACCGGCCAGATTCCGCCGCCGCCCACGATCGAGCAGATCGTGCAGATGATGCGCGACCATTTCCACGCCCACGCAAAATACCGCGGCGAGTGGTCGGCCGTCGTGGAGTTCCGCAAACGCATTAGCTGGTACGCGAAAAAACTCCACCCGTGCAAGCAGATGCGCGAAGAGATGCGCCTGATGAAAGACGCGGCGGAGTTCGAGCAGATCATCGCGCGATTCCTGGCGTGGCGGGCGGAGATCGCGACCGCCGACTACCGCGGCCGCCGCGGGACGATGTACGAGAGTGACGGCGTGCTGGAAGAGGTGTAGGACGGTTCCCTGTACCACGAGCGTCTCGCCCGTGGCAAAGCACTTTGACATGGGCGAGACGCCCATGCTACGAGGGAACGTGATCGCCTCTTAAGTGGCATGGGCAGCTTGCCCATGGTGCATGTAATCATGCACGACGAGTCGTACCCGGCTCATGAAACAAGAGCGAAGCGACCAGCATTTGAGGAGAAAGATCGCTGCGCTCGTGCCTCATCGGCTGAGCTACATCCGATCGTCGCGGCATACGCGACCATGGGCGAGCCGCCCATGCCACTGCAACAAGGAGAACCATGTCCGCCGCCGACAACAACACCTGCGAAATGCTCATGCAGCTTTCCCACGACCTCGGCCGCGAGGATCGGCGGCTGGCGATTTTGGGCGAAGGGAACACCTCCGCGCGCCTTTCGATCGAAACGTTTCTCGTCAAGGCCAGCGGCAGTTCGCTCGGCACGTTGAAGGAGCAGGACCTCGTCGAGTGCCGATTCGAGCCGTTGCTCGATTTGCTCGACGACCAATCCGCCAATGATGAATCGGTCGGCAAGGCGCTGCTCGCGTCGCGCGTCGATCAGACCAGCAAGCGGCCGAGCGTGGAGGCGATGGCGCACGCGTTTCTGCTCGCGCAGGAAGGCGTGAATGTCGTCGGCCATACGCATCCGATCGCGGTGAACCAGATTCTGTGCTCGCCGCGTGCTGCCGACTTCGCCACCAAGCGCACGTTCCCGGACGAGATCGTGTGCTGCGGCGTGCGATCGGTGCTCGTGCCGTACGTCGACCCCGGCCTCACGCTTGCGCGGACGATTCGCGACGGCTGGAACCGCCACATGAGCGAGTTCGGGCAGCTCCCGCGCATCGTGCTGCTCCAGAACCACGGCCTGTTCGCCCCGGCCGCCAACGCCGCAGGCGTGATGGCGGCGACGCTGATGGCGGTGAAGGCGGCGGAAATCTTCGTCGGCGCCGCGGCGCTCGGCGGGCCGGTGTTTCTGCCGGAGGGACAGGTCTCGCGTATCGAATCCCGGCCGGACGAGCATCATCGGCGTAAGGCTTTGAATCTTTGACGGCGGCGGGAAGAGGTTGAACCACGGAGGCACGGAAGCACGGAGGCGCGCTCGACGTTCGATCGATACTCGGCGATTTCAGTTTTTTATGATTTAGGGCGAGATAGCAATTCCGCCTTCTTTCGTTCGGACGCGCTTCCTCGTTGCACGGGCGGCCCCAACTTTATTCATCTAAGTTTTAATCCCTTCGATTTCGCGTTGTCGGATCATGGTTTGGATCAGTTTGCCGGCGGCCCAGGTCGCGACTCGGTGCGGGCGACGCACCCACGGCGGCGGCGCGAACAGGCCTTGGCCGGC
>JBBQNK010000101.1:0-2907 GCA_038329865.1 Tepidisphaerales bacterium
TGGAAAATGTCTGGAAGAACCACGGACACAAGGCCACTATTCCACTGTGCAATGAGACGCACCACTTGCCCGAGTACGTCGACTCGTTCGTTGAAGGTACATCGCGGCTCATTCCCTACGAGCGAATCGCCAAGTACAGCAGCAACCCAGAGCGGTTCCGCATGAATCGGCCGGTGATTTCGCAAGCGATGGCCAAGGCGATGACCGCGCCGTTTCCACCAGAAACCGACCTTTAATCATCATGGATCTACAGCCAAATGCCTATTCGGTATCTGTCTGGAAGTTTTGCAATTTCGGCGTGCCGGGGCGTTGCTCGGGATCAG
Organism: Tepidisphaerales bacterium; assembly: GCA_038329865.1. Classification (GTDB taxonomy): domain Bacteria; phylum Planctomycetota; class Phycisphaerae; order Tepidisphaerales; family Tepidisphaeraceae; genus JANMES01. The sequence goes on from JBBQNK010000101.1 coordinate 324, forward strand.
CCCAGCGGCCACGCGGCGAGCTGCGTGAGACGCGTAGGGGGCTTGAAGGCCGATCGCGCGAGTGCTTCAGGAGATTCTTCGGAGTGGTTTTGAGTGCCGCGGCGATCTTTTCCAGCGTCGCGAGTGTAACGTTCGGCTGAGTGCCGCTTTCGATGTTGTACCACGCCTGCCGGCTCCCCAGCTCGGCACGTTTCGCGGCGTCATCCTGAGACAACCCGAGCTTCTCGCGCAGCGCCTTCATCTTCTCGGTATCCAGCAATCCCATGACGCTGAGTCTACCCGCGCAAAATTAAATAGCAAGTTATAACTTGACACGTAAAGTTTAGACTGTACAATCGGTCTATCGAGTTGGCAGCGTGCCGACTCAAATAAAGTGTTCCCGCGGTGCTTGTAACACCCGGGAACGCGACCCTTAGCGGAGTTGACCCGCCATGAGCATCTACGATTTTACCGAGTCTCCCTCTCCCCTGTCCATCGGCCTGCCCGATGAACTCTCACCCGCCGGCCAAGCCCTAATCGAAGCCGGAATGAATCAGGCGTTCGGCCCGGCCGGCTGGACCGATGAGTCGATCGACGAATACGAAATCTACCTGGCCAACCATCCCGAAGAGATGGACCGCTGCCTGCTCGACGAGCTGCACGTGCGGTTCCTCGAAGCCGATGCGCGACTCGTCGCCCGGCTGGAAGAGGACCGCCGGCAGAACGCGGCGTGGGCTGAAAAACTATCGGCCTTTGGCGGTGAAAGGGGTGTCGCTTGAGCATCATCACCCCCAACACCGTCGCCATTGAATCCAAGCTCCCCAAGCTGCGCCCCGGCGCACCCGGCGACCTCGTGATTTTCAAGGCCGTGCTGATCGGCGCGACTCGCAAGGGCTGGCTGATCGAGGCCATCGACGGCGACGGCCGCCAGGCGAACGTTGGGCGCTTCGATATGACGCTCCCGAACCACCTCGGCAAGAGCGTGCTGCTCGAGGGGCGCGGCAAGCGCGTCTGGTTCCCCCTCATCGACACGTGCATGGCCGTGGGTCTCTACCTCGAATTGATGAAGCAAATCTGAAATTTAATTTCCCTCTCACCGGAGAATTACAAATGAGCAAACGCAATCGCAAATCGTCCAATTCTGTTCCGTCGTCCTCACGGCTTCAGCCTGCGCCGGACGTGTTCAATGAGGAGCACGTATCGATCGCCCCTCGCCTTTTGCCGGAGGACAAAATCGATGATGACATTCCCTGCGACATGGCCGGGTATCGCCTCGTGACGTTCAAAAAGCGCATCCGACTTCCCGGAAAAAATCAGCTTTATGATTTCTACGTCAACCATTCCGACAAGGTGGTCTATGCCGTAATCGACACGGCCAATGAGTCGTTCATTCTGGAGTCTGCGTTCCTCGCCGGCGTCCGGGCGGGCCGAATGATCGAAGAAGATAACGAGGGCGAAGAGTGGAAGGGCGGGACTGAGCGATGATCCCGCGCCCGCGCCATCCTCACGACAACGACGCGATCGCCGATCTGCAGGACGAGCTGCGCCGCGCCGGCCGAATCCTCGCCGGGCTCGCCGACAAAATCGACGCGCTCGATGCTGGGGACTGTGATACAATTTCACCCCGGGACGGCTGGCTTGATCACCAGCTTACGGGACGGCGGTTGGCGCGTAGTACCTCGCGCTCCAGCCGCCGGACCTCACCCGAAAACGAGGTATCCATGTCAGGAAAACGCGCGACGCGCAAAATCCATATCCAGATTGATCCCACAGAGGTGTACGAAGCTTCGATCGAATTCGATCGGCTTTTGCGCAGTCTGTCCGACTTAGACGCGCGACGCAATCGCGTTAAATCAAATGATCCGCCGGTTTCACCTGCCCAAATTCTTCACACGATGAAGCTGTCGAAAAATGAGGCGGAATGGAAAACCGATCTTGGCATCAACGCTAAGCTGCTGGTGTCGGCGGCCGTTGCATGGGACCTGAGGAATGATGCGAAGCTCATCACCAACGTAATCGAACGCGAGGCGTGGAGCTGGCACACGGTGAGCTTTGACGTTCCGCCATCGGTCAATCGAATTCGTCTGGAAGCTTCCAAGCGCCAACTGACGAGAGTGAATCCCGCGGCCGCACTCGATCCCGCTGCGCTCGCCGGATTCGCTCAGAATCCCGAACGGCCTGGGAGCCAAGAAATAGTTTCTGGTCCCGGTCCGGCGGATGTGGGGCCGTTTTTCCCTTCGTCGGCGTCGGCACTAAGCCTGCACAGGGAATCGCCGGCCGCTGCGGGCAAAGAAACGAGGAAGAGCACCGCAGGTGGACGGCCGGCAATCAATCCTACTGCTGACAAGAAGTTCTGCGACACCCAGCTCGCGTCAAATCTTACGCTTAAGGAATTTTCTGCGACACAGCAATCTGTGAAGTTCCCTGGGCAGAAGATGAAATATAGTGAGGCACAAGCCATTGCCGCCCGCGAGCGCGCCCGTAAGAGTCGATCGCGCACAAACTAGTTAGTTCGTTTTGCTGTCAAGTACATTCCAGTTAGTGCGAAGATTTTTAGACCGCGTTTTTGTCGCATAGCGGCGTATTTCCGATGCAAGCAGTAGCG